>NZ_JAXCLC010000030.1:0-93485 GCF_034043715.1 Kitasatospora purpeofusca
GGGGGGGGGGCCCCCCCCCCCCCCCCCCCCCGCCCCTCCGCTCCCCCCTTCCTTCTCCGTTCCTTCTCCGTTCCCTGCTTTCCCTGCCCCCGCTTCCGCCGGCCCCGCGCATTCGCGGTCGCGCTCCGCCCTGCCCGGCGACGGCGCCCTCTCCTCCCGTTCCGCCCGGTCCCGGTACCCCCCGTTCCGCCTCCCGTTGGGAAAGGACGTGACGCCATGTCCCTCGCCGCCGGTGCCTGGGGCGACGCGATGGTCAAGTTCGGCAACGGCCTCGGTGCGATCGCCGGCTTCGTCGGCATCCTGTTGCTGGTCTTCCTGGCCGCCGGCCGCGCCTCCGGCCGGATCGCCCGCCCGCTGGCCGTACTGGTGCTGCTCGGCCCGGCACTGGTCCTGCTGCTGCTCGGCCTGGTCGCGCCGCTGGTCCGCACCGTCTATCTGAGCCTCTACAGCGACGACAGCAGCCGCTTCGTCGGCGGTGAGAACTTCGGCTGGGCCTTCACCACCGGCTCGGTGCGCGAGGTACTGGTCAACACCCTGCTCTGGCTGGTGATCGCGCCGCTGGCGGCGACCGGGCTGGGGCTCGTGCTGGCACTGCTCGTGGACCGGATGCGCGGCCAGGCGGTCTACAAGTCGCTGATCTTCATGCCGATGGCGATCTCCCTGGTCGGCGCCTCGATCATCTTCAAGTTCGTCTACGAGTCGCGCGACCACTCGCAGCGGCAGATCGGGCTGCTCAGCCAGCTGGCGATCTCGCTGGGCTGGGACGACCCGCCGAACTGGATGCTCGCCCAGCCGCTCAACACCTTCCTGCTGATGGCCGTCATGGTGTGGGTGCAGACCGGCTTCGCCATGGTCGTGCTGTCGGCGGCGATCAAGGCGATCCCGGACGAGGTCACCGAGGCGGCCCGGCTGGACGGCGCCCAGGGGCTGCGGCTGTTCCGGCACGTCACCGTGCCGATGATCCGCACCACGGTGGTGGTGGTGCTGACCACGGTGATGATCACCACGCTCAAGGCGTTCGACATCGTCCGCACCATGACCGGCGGCAACTTCGGTACCCAGGTCCTGGCGAACGAGATGTACTCGCAGTCCTTCGTCCAGTTCAACACCGGACGGGGCAGCGCGCTGGCGGTGATCCTCTTCCTCGCGGTGCTGCCACTGGTCGCCTACAACATCCTCCAGCTGCGCAAGGAGCGTGCGGTCCGATGAGCGTACGGCGGGACGGCGGCGCCGTCCGGAAGGCCTTCTCCGCACCGCTGGCCTCGGTCTTCGTGATCGCGGTGACAGTGCTGTGGACCGTCCCCACCCTCGGCCTGCTGGTCACCTCGCTGCGCCCCAAACGGGACGTCACCGCGGACGGCTGGTGGAACGCCCTGCTCCATCCGGACCTGGGGCTGGGCAACTACCACACGGTGCTGTTCGAGGGCGGCTCCGGAGTCTCCACCGGTCTGATGCCCTTCCTGGTGAACTCGCTGGCGATCAGCGTGCCGGCCACGCTCTTCCCGCTGGTGCTGGCGGCGATGGCCGCCTACGCGCTGGCCTGGGTGCGGTTCCGGGGCAGCGACACCCTGTTCTTCGTGGTCTTCGCGCTCCAGGTGGTGCCGCTGCAGATGGCGCTGATCCCCCTGCTCCAGCTGTTCTCGGGCGGCGCGCACCTGGGCTCCCTGACGCTGCTGCCGGCGCTGGACCTCAAGGGCACCTACGCGCCGGTGTGGCTGGCGCACACCATGTTCGCGCTGCCGCTGGCGATCTTCCTGCTGCACAACTTCATCGCCCAGCTGCCCCGTGACCTGATGGAGGCGGCGGTGGTGGACGGTGCCTCGCACTTCAAGATCTTCCGCTCGATCGTGCTGCCGCTCTGCACCCCCGCGCTGGCCTCGTTCGCGATCTTCCAGTTCCTCTGGGTCTGGAACGACCTGCTGGTGGCGCTCACCTTCGCCGGCGGCACCCCGGAGGTGGCGCCGATGACGGTCCGGTTGGCGCAGTTGTCCGGCTCCTTCGGCGGACGGTGGGAGCTGCTGACGGCGGGGGCGTTCCTGTCGATCGTGATTCCGCTGGCGGTGTTCTTCGCGCTCCAGCGCTACTTCGTGCGGGGGCTGCTGGCCGGTTCGGTCAAGGGCTGAGGCCGGGTTGAATCCGCAGGGTCCTGCCGGTTCGGTCGTGGGCTGACCGGTCCTGCGGGAGAACGTCAGGGTTCAGGCCGTTCCGGGGCGAATGTGACGGTTTCGTGGACACGGTCGGCGGGTTGCCGGTACACCGTTAGGGGCTGGTCGGCCGAGATGACACAGGGGGACGGTCATGGCAGACAGGGGCGCCCGCCCGGGCGGGCGTACGGAGAGACGCGGTGGCGGTCGGGGTGGCGGTGGTCGGGGTGGCGGCCGCGCGGGAGGGCGGTGGTGGTGGCGGGCCGGGGTCCTGCTGGCGGCCCTGACCACTGCGGCGGCACTGGTGGCCGGCCCGGGCGCGCCTCCGGCGGCGGCCGTCACGGCGACGCTCGGAACCACGGCGGTCGGCACCGCCGCCGATACCGCCGACTCCAACCACCTCAACGCCTCGCGGTATGTGACCGGCTCGGCCGGCGGCACGGTCAGCAGCGTCTCGGTGTACGTGGACGGTGTGGACGCCGCGCCCGACAACCGCTTCCAGGCCGCGATCTACCAGGACAACGGCGGCAGCCCGGGGTCCCTGCTGGCGAGCAGTGCCACCGCCACCCTCACCGGGTCCGGCTGGAACACCGTCCCGCTGACGGCCACCCTGACCGCCAGTACGCCGTACTGGCTGGCCTACAACACCAACGGCTCCGGTCCGACGGTCAACAACCTGCGCTACAGTCCGGGCGGCACCAGCGTGTACGGCAACGGCGGCCTGCCGTTCGGCACCTGGCCGGCCACCGCGGGCGCGGTCACCGGCAGCGGGCTGAGTTTCTCGATCTACGCCACGTACACCGCCGACGCGGCCCCGCCGCCCCCGCCGCCCGGCGCGGGCCCGGGAACCGAGGGGCCGATCCTGCTGGTCACCAGCCAGGCCAACCCGTACACCCGGTACCTGGCCGAGATCCTCAAGGCGGAGGGCCTGAACGCCTACCGCCAGGTCGACGTCTCGGCCGTGACCGCGTCGGTGCTCGCCTCCGCCGAGGTGGTGCTGCTCGGCGAGATGCCGCTCACCGCCGCCCAGGCCGCGCTGTTCACCACCTGGACCAACGGCGGTGGCGAACTGGTCGCGATGCGCCCGGACCGGCAGCTCGCGCCGCTGTTCGGGCTCACCCCGGCCACCGGCACCCGCGCCGACGCCTACCTCAAGGTGAACACCGGCGCCGCGCCCGGCGCGGGGATCACCGGTGACACCATGGGCTACCACGGTCCCGCCGATCTCTACACGCTGAACGGCGCCACGGCCGTCGCCACGCTGTACAGCGACGCGGCGACCGCGACCGCCAACCCGGCGGTCAGCCTGCGCACGGCCGGCAGCGGCCGCGCCGCCGCGTTCAGCTACGACCTCGCGAGATCCGTGGTGCAGACCCGGCAGGGCAACGCCGCCTGGGCCGGCCAGCAGCGCGACGGCGTCGACGGCTACGAGGCCGCCGAGATGTTCTTCGGCACCGGCGGCCGGCCCGACTGGAACGACCTCGACAAGGCGCTGATCCCGATCGCCGACGAGCAGCAGCGGCTGCTCGCCAACCTGCTCACCCAACTCGCCTCCACCGCCCGGCCGCTGCCGCGGTTCTGGTACTTCCCGCGCGACGTCAAGGCCGTCGTGGTGATGACCGGGGACGACCACGGCGTGGGCGGCACGGCCGGCCGCTGGGACGGCTACATCGCGCAGAGCCCGCCCGGGTGCTCGGTCGCCGACTGGGAGTGCGTCCGCGGCTCCTCCTACATCTACACCGACGACCCGCTCACCCCGGCCCAGGCGAAGGCGTACAGCGACCAGGGCTTCGAGGTCGGCGTGCACGTCAGCACCAACTGCCGCCCCTGGGGCAGCACCTCGGTCCTCCAGGGCTACTACCGGGACCAGTTGGCGGCCTGGCGGGCCAAGTACCCGAACCTGCCGAACCCGTCGAGCAGCCGCACCCACTGCGTGGAGTGGGACGACTGGGCCACCCAGGCGAGGACCAAGCTCGCCAACGGGATCCGGCTGGACACCGACTACTACTTCTACCCCTCGAACTTCACCCAGGACCGGCCCGGCTACTTCAACGGCACGGCGCAGATCATGCGCTTCGCCGACACCGACGGCGGCGTGATCGACGAGTACCAGGCGACCACCCAGCTCACCGACGAGTCCGGCCAGTCCTACCCGGGCACCGTCGACACCCTGCTCGACGCGGCCTACGGCGCCAGGGGCTACTACGCGGCCCTGACCGCCAACATCCACACCGACTTCGCCGCCTCCGCCGCCTCGGACGCGGTCGTCGCCGCCGCCAAGGCCCACGGCGCCCCGGTGGTGTCCGGCCGGCAGATGCTCACCTGGCTGGACGGGCGCAACGCCTCGGCCTTCACCGGGCTGGCCTGGAACGGGAACGCGCTGACCTTCGGCATCACCGGCGGGGCCAACGGACTGCGCGCCATGCTGCCGGTCGACGCGGCCGCCGGCACGCTGACCGGGATCACCTCCGGCGGTCGCCCGGTGCCCTACCGGGTCGAGACGGTCAAGGGCGTCGCCTACGCGTTCTTCGACGGCGCCGTCGGCTCGTACAGCGCGAGCTACGGGCAGGACACCACCGCGCCCACGGTGATCGGCACCACCCCGGCCGGCGGCGCCGACGGGGTCGCCCCGGGCGCGGCGGTGCGGTTCTCCTTCAACGAGCCGCTGGACCCGGCGAGCGTCACCGGCGGGTCCGTCACCCTCCGGGCCACGGCCGGCGGCTCGGCGGTCGCGGGGGCGGTGGCCCATGACGCGGCGGCGAACGGCGTGGTGTTCACACCGGCCGCCCCGCTGGCACTCACGACCGGGTACACCGCGACCGTCCAGGGCGTCCGGGACCGTTCCGGGAACGCCCTGGCCGCCCCCTACGCGTTCTCCTTCGCCACCGGGGGAGCGGAGCCGCGGACGATCGGGAACACGGCGGTGGGGTCGCTGGTCGACGACACCGACTCCAACCATCTGAACGGCAGCCGGGTGACCACCGGCGCCGATCCGGCGGCGCTCACCGCGTTGAGCGTGCACGTCGGACCGGTCGCCGCGGCGCCCGGCAACCGGTACCAGCTGGCCGTCTACACCGACGCGGGGGGCTCGCCGGGCACGCTGGTGGCCGCCACCGGCTCGGGCACGCTGACCGCCAACGCGTGGAACTCGCTGCCGGTGAACCTCACCCTGAGCGCCAACACCTCGTACTGGTTCGTCTACAACACCAACGGCACGAGCACCACGGTGAACAACATGAACTACTCGACCGGCTCGGCCGGGCAGGGGGCGTACAGCAACACGGTGGTGCCGTTCGGGACGTGGCCGGCGGACTTCGGGCCGGCGGTGAAGGACGCCTTCCGGTACTCCCTCTACGGGACGTACTGACGCCGCTCGCCGCCGCCGCTTCTGCTTCCGGCTTCGGGCCGGGCTCTGTCACAGGGGTGTGACAGGGCCCGGCCCGGTATTTTTGAACCTGTTCAGAATGGTCTACAGTCGGCTTCGGCCGCGGCGCCCGGTGTCCTCACCGGTGTGGTTCCGCGCGCTCGTCGGCGGACCGCCCGGAGGGTGGATTCCGCGTTCCCGCCCGACTATTGAGGGGGATCCCATGTCCGGATTCAGCATGCCCGCCGCGGGCGGAGAGCCGCCCGCGCGCGGTGCCGGCGGTACTGGTGCCGGTGCGGACGCAGGGGCAGGGGCAGGGGCAGGGGCGGGAGTGGGTGCCGGGGTGGGGGCGGGAGTGGGTGCCGGTGGTCGCGGCCCCGGTGGTGCTCCCGACTCCGGCCCGTACCGGGCACCCGGCACCCCCGCGCCGCAGCCGTTCCAGTGGCTGCGGCCCAGCGACCCGGAGCGGAGGGCCCCGGCCACCGGCCGGACGGTGCTGGCGGCGGTGCTCGCCGGTCTGCTCAGCTCCTGGCTGCTGATCGACGGACTCGGCGTCGATCTGCTGCTCTGCGCCGCGGTCGTCACCGTGGGCGCCGGGGCCGCCGCCAGGGTCGCCGGTCGCCGGCCGAGGGTCTGGACCGTGCTGTGGAGTGCGCTCGCGCTCGCCCTGCTCGCCGTCCCGGCGCTGTACGAGGCGGGCTGGCCGGTGCTGCTGAGCACCGTGACGGCGGTGGGCCTGACCTCGCTGGCGCTGCACGGCGGACGGCGCTGGAGCGGCGTCCTGCTCGCGCTGCCGGGCCTGCTCTGGCAGCTCGTGCCCGGACTGGTGTGGGCCGGCCGGGCCCTGCGCGGCCGTCGCGCGGGCCACCGGGGCCAGGTGGTGCCGGTACTCAAGGGCGCCCTGGTGGCAGTGGTGCTGCTGACCGTCTTCGGCGCCCTGTTCGCCGGGGCCGACGCGGCCATGGCGAATGTCCTGGAGAGCCTCGTGCCCAGCCTGGACCTCGGCGAACTCCCGGCCCGCGCGGCCCTGTTCGCAGTCGGCCTGGCGACCGCGCTGGGCTTCGCCCACATCGCGGCGGGCCCGCGGCGCTGGGACCGCACGGTGGTCCGGCCGGGCCGGGCCCGGGGTCGACTGGAGTGGGCTCTGCCGCTGGCCGCACTGAACCTCATGTTCGGCGCCTTCGTGGTGCTCCAGGCGGTGGTGGTGCTCGGCGGCGCCGGGGCGATCCTGGAGCGCACCGGGATGAGCCGCTCCCAGTACGCCCGGCAGGGCTTCTGGCAGCTGCTGGTGGTCACCGTGCTGACCCTGGTGGTCGTCGCGCTCGCCAAGCGCTGGGCGCCGCGCGGGACGGAGGCCGACCGCCGGCTGGTGCGGCTGCTGCTCGGCGCACTCTGTCTGCTGACCCTGGTGGTGGTGGCCGCGGCGCTCGGGCGGATGTGGTTCTACGTGGACGCCTCCGGACTGACCGCCCTCCGGCTCTGGGTGCTGACGGTCGAGATCTGGCTGGGCGTGGTGTTCGTGCTGCTGATCGTGGCGGGCCTGACCCCGTCGGCCGGCTGGCTGCCGCGCGCGGCGGTGCTCAGCGCGGTGGCGGCCGCCGCCGTCTACGGGCTGACGGGGCCGGACGCGATGGTCGCGGAGCACAATGTGGCCCGCTTCGAGCGGACCGGGCAGATCGACCTTCGTAACGTCCGCTACCTCTCGGCGGACGCCGTGCCCGCGCTGGACCGGCTGCCCGGCGACTACCGGAGGTGCGCCCTGAGCCTGGTGGCGTTCAATCTCCGGGCGGACGGCCCCGCGCCCTGGTACGCCACCAGCCTGGCCGAGTCGCGGGCCCGCGCGATCCTCGCCGAGCGGCCGTTGGCCGACCGGCTGTCGGACAACGACGACGCCTGCGACCGGGTGGGGATGAGCCGGGACTACGCCTTCGAGGGCTGAGCGTCGGCGCCGGTCCCGGTCGGTCCGAGGCGCCGGGGCACGCACGAAGGGCCGGTCGGGAGCGCGCTGCTCCCGACCGGCCCCGTGTCGTGTCGCGTCCGACCGGGTCCACCAAGGTGGGTGCCACCGTGTCCGGTCGCGTCCGGTCGCGTCCGGTGCGGCCCACCGGGGTGGGCTGGGCGACCGGGTCAGTGCACGGCGACGCCGGCGGTGTCCGACGGCAGGTCGGACGCCTTCGCCTTGATGGCGACGACGGCGATCACGAAGGCCAGGCCCGCCATCACGGCGCCCACGATGAAGCCGTGCGAGATGCCCTGCGCGAGCACCTCGTTGGCCGCGCCGGTGCCCTTCGGGAACTCCTGCTTCTCCAGCAGCGAGGCCTTCTGCTCCGGGGTGGCCGTGGCCATGAAGCCGGGCAGCTGGACCTTGGCCTCGGCGGTGGCGTAGTGCGCGAACACCGTGGTCAGGATCGACAGGCCGAGCGAGCCGCCGATCTGCTGCATCGAGTTCAGCAGGCCGGAGGCGGCGCCGGTCTCCTGGCCGGAGACGCCCGCGACAGCGAGCAGCATGACCGGGACGAAGACCAGGCCCATGCCGAAGCCGAAGATCACGGTGGGGCCGAGGATGCCGTCCACATAGCCGCTGTCCGCGTTCATGAACGTCAGCCAGGTGAGCCCGACGGTGACCAGCAGCGCACCGCCCGCCATGAACGGCTTGGGGCCGTACTTGGCCTGGAAGGTGGAGGCCAGTTGGGCGGCCACGATGATCGAGGCGCTGATCGGCATGAAGGCGAAGCCGGCCTTGAGCGGGCTGTAGTCCAGCGGGCCCTGCACGAACAGCGTGATGTAGAAGAAGATGCCGAACATGGCGGCGGCCAGGCAGAGCATCATCACCAGACCGCCGGTGCGGTTCCGGTTCGCGAACAGCTTCAACGGGGTGATCGGCTGCGCGGTGCGGGTCTCGATGATCACGAACGCGGCCACCAGCACGACGCCGCCGGCGAAGGAGCCGAGCGTCACCGGGTCCGTCCAGCCGTCGGACGCGGCGCGGATGAAGCCGTACACCAGGCCGATCAGGCCGAGCGTCGAGGTGAGTGCGCCCGGCAGGTCGAACTTGCCCGGGTGGCGCTCCGACTCGGCGATGTAGCGCGGCGCGGCGAAGGCGATCAGGACGGCGATCGGCACGTTCACGAAGAAGACCCAGCGCCAGTCGAGGTACTCGGTGAGCAGGCCGCCGGCCAACAGGCCGATCGCGGCGCCCGAACCGGCCACCGCGGAGAACACGCCGAAGGCCCGGTTGCGTTCGGGCCCCTCGTCGAAGTTGGTGGCGATCAGGGCGAAGGCGGTGGGCGAGCAGATCGCGCCGCCGATGCCCTGCAGCGCGCGGGCGGCCAGCAGCATGCCGCCGTCCTGCGCGAAGCCGCCGAGCAGCGAGGCCAGCCCGAACAGCAGCGTGCCGGCGATGAAGACCCGGCGCCGGCCGAGGATGTCGCCCGCGCGTCCGCCGAGCAGCAGCAGGCCGCCGAAGGTGAGCGTGTAGGCGTTGATCACCCACGAGAGATTGGTGGTGGAGAAGTCCAGCGCATCCCTGATCTGCGGCAGGGCGATGTTCACGATGGTGGCGTCGAGCACCACCATGAGCTGGGTGGCCGCGATGACGGCGAGGGTGATGCTCTTGTTCGGGCCCTGCCCGCTCCGCGTCGGAGAGTTCTTGCTGAGTGTGTCGGAGATAGCCAAGTTGATGCCCCCTGCTGGCTACTGCTTCGTATGCTGCGGACCCGGAGGTCCGGCTCGCCCGACGGCGTCCCGCGGGCTATGAAGGAACGGTATCGTTCACTACTGTGGACGATAGCGTCGGCGAGATTGTGAACGCAAGCGTTCCTTAGGGTTGGTGATGGTGGATCAGTTGGTGCGACGCCAGGCGAAGGAACGCTCGGCCGGGCCGCAGGCCCTCCGGGTCGAGGCGCAGGCCCCCCGGATCGAGGTGGAACGGGCGCCCGAACCCACGCGGGGCCCCTGCCCGGTCCAGGCCGTGGCCGAGGCGCTGGCCAGGCCGGCGCGGCGGCGCGGGCGGGAGCTGGAGGCGGCGATCTTCGAAGCGACGCTCGATCAGCTCACCTCCGGCGGGTTCGCGCGGCTGACGATGGAGGGGGTCGCCGGTGCCGCGCGCACCGGAAAGGCCGCGCTGTACCGGCGGTGGGCGTCCAAGGTGGAACTGGTCATCGACGCCCTGGACTCCACTCTCCCACGCCCCACCGACACCCCGGACTTCGGGTCCGCCCGCGAGGAACTGCGGCACCTGGTCGAAAGTTTCGCCTCGGTGGCCCGCTCCCGCGCGGGAGGTGCCGTGACCGCGGTGATGGCCGAGCTGGATCACGAACAGGCCCAGTTGTTCAAGGAGTTCATCGCCCAGCGGATGATCGAGCCGACCAAGGGCGTGATCCTGGACATCCTCCGCCGGGGCGCCGAGCGCGGCGACGTCCGGCCGGACGCGGCCACCCCGCTGGTCGCGGACGTCGTCCCGGCGATGCTGCTGTACCGGGTGAAGGTCTGCGGCCGACAGGTCGGGCCCGAGTTCGTCGACCAGCTGGTGGACGAGGTCCTCGTCCCGCTGATCCGGACGTAACGGGGAGGGCGGCCCGGTCTCCTGCCGGGTCTCCCGCCCGGTCCTCCGGTCGGTCTTCTGTCCGGTCTCCCGTCCGGTCTTCCGGTGGGGCGCCCGTCCTTCCCGTCGGGTCGTGGCCCGGGCCGGGGCAGGGTCGGGTGGGGGGTGCGGGCGGGTGGCTTAGGCTGGAATCCGACCAGCTGAACGGACCCCCTCATGCCCATCGTCCCGCCGACGCACTCCGTCGAGCGCTCGCTGCGCCGGGCCGGCGCCAAGATCGTGGTCGGCCTCGACGAGGTCGGGCGCGGTGCCTGGGCCGGTCCGGTCACCGTGGGTGCGGCCGTCACCGGTCTGCGCCGGCCCCCCGAGGGGCTGACCGACTCCAAGCTGCTCACCCAGCTCCGCCGTGAGGCACTCGCGCCCGTCCTCGCCGACTGGGTCACCGGGTACGCCCTCGGTCACGCCTCCGCCTCGGAGTGCGACGAGCTGGGGATGACGGCCGCGCTGCGGCTGGCCGCCGTCCGCGCGCTGGAGGCGCTGCCGGTGGAGCCGGACGCGGTGATCCTGGACGGCAAGCACGACTACCTCGGCGGCCCCTGGCGGGTGCGCACGGTGATCAAGGGCGACCAGTCGTGTGTCTGCGTGGCCGCCGCCTCCGTGCTCGCCAAGGTCCACCGCGACGGCATGATGGCCGAACTCGGCGAGGAGCACCCCGAGTACGCCTTCGCCGACAACGCCGGCTACCCCTCCCCGGTCCACCGGGCCGCACTGGAGGAGCTCGGGCCGACCGGGCACCACCGCCTCTCCTGGTCCTATCTGGACGCGCTGCCCAAGTGGCGTCACCTGAAGCGGATCCGGATGGTGCCCGGCCCGGCCGGGACGATCTCCGCGGAGTCCGCCGGGGAGCAGCTCGCGCTCGGTTTCTGACACTACGTCGGGATATTTCGACCGCGGACCGTAGGGCTCGCGGTGTCCAATGGGTGGGGCGCCCGTGCGCGTTCGACCGGCATTTGATAGATATCCGGGTATGCCTGTCTTCCCCGAGGAGCCGGAGATCAACGAGAGCCTCCCGGGCCCCGGCGTTCCCAGTCCCCGCGAGTCGGACGCACAAGCCCTCCACGCGCCAGCCACCGGCGGCGCGACTCCCGTCGTACCGTCGGCCGCCGGCTCCGCGCCGGTCCAGGTGCCGGGGCCCCGCCCCGCACCGCCGCGGGCGGCGCGGCCGCGTTCGACGAGCGCGCGTGCGGACCGCCCGGGACCGTCGCCGCGGCCGAGCCCGATCCCCAAGCCCGGTCCCCGACCCGCGCCGCAACCGGCGCCGGTCGAGGTACGGCACGTCCCCGCCACCCGGGCGGCGGCGCTGGACCGCGGCGACGAGACCGTCGACCTGCTGCTGGACGACGGTCGCGAGCCCGGCGCCGTCCTGGTGCTGACCGTCGGCGCGGCGCACCCGTGGCAGCAGCACGAACTCTCCTTCGGCGAGGAGCGCTACTGGGCGCAACTCACCGAGGGCGGCGACGTCTTCTACGCCGACGCGAAGCTGACCCGCCCGGTCCGCCGACCGGTGGTCGTGCTGGTGGTCAACGGCGGTTCGGCCGAGCGTGCCGCGGCGGCGTACGCCGAGGCGCTGCGGCACGCGGAGGAGCTGCTGGTGGTCTGCGGCGGCACCGACCCGGCGGTCGCCGGTGTGCCGCTCGCCGCCGCCGGCGCACCCGCTCCGCGCGCCCTGCCCGCCTGAGGCTCGCGACCGGATCCGCGACCCGCGAACCGCGAGGGCTCTCCGGCCCTCGCGGCTCCGGCCGCCCGGCCCAGTCCTGTTCGGTCCCCTCCTCCCCGTCCCCTTTCCGTCTGGCCCGGTGCCCCGTGGGTGCCGGGCTTCGGCATGCCCGGGGCGGCGCGGATGATGGGGCGGACGCTGTGAAGGGGCGGGGGCGGGGGCGGGGGCGGGAAGCAGGGGTGCGAGCCGGTCGACCGGCGGGGCGTCGGCGCACGCCGGACCCACGGGTGGCGGGGCCGAGGCGCGGCCGAGCCCACACGTGCTGAGCCGGGGCGCGCCGGGCCGGACGGCCTCCCGGCCGCCGTCACGGACCGGACGGGAGGCCGTCCGGTCAGCGGGTGCCGGTGCGCCGGGTCGGTTCGATCGCCGTGGCCCGGGCGGGCGTCCACGGGCGGTCGCCCTGGCGGGACTGGGGTCGTTCGCCGCGCTGCGGTCGCTCGGGCGCCGGCCGCGGCGGCCGCTGGCCGTGCGAACCCTCCAGCGACGTGCGCGGTGGCAGTTCCGTCACGGTGTGGACCGGACCTTCCGCCCACGAACCCGCGTGTGGATTGCGGCCGCTCCGCCCGTCCCCGAGGATCTGCCAGCCGGCCGGGGTCAGTGCCACGTACGCTCCGCAGCGCAGCCCGTGCAGGGTGGCGGCATCCCGGAGCGCCCACATCCACGCGCCGTCCTGCTCCGTCCAGCCGGCCACGCCCTCGCGGCAGCGCAGCATCACGGCCGTCCGGACCGGGCTGGGCAGGCGCAGGTCGTGCGGGATGACCTGGCGCAGATGGGAGAGGATCGCGTTGCGGTGCTGCCAGCCGTCCGCATCGTGCGGCCAGGGGGCGAAGGAGGCCGAGGCGGTCACCCGGTGTTCCGGGTCCAGGACGGCGACCACGACCGTGCCCGGCTGCGGCAGGTGCCGCTGGTGCAGCTCCAGTACGAAGTCGCGAGGATCGCGGAGCAGCGGGATCCCCGATTCCGCCCAGGACTCCAGGTCGAGCATCCGTCTGGGCGACGAGCTCCGGGCGAGGGGATACTGACCTCGGTCGATGCCGCTGATCACGATCCTCCTTCCCGACCCACGGGTGCGCGGGCGCATGCGTACGCCGAAGGCACCGTCCATGGGACTGGGCTCCGGGTACGGTCCAATTCTCAGGGTAGGAGGGGTGGAGCGGCAATGATGAAATGATGAACGCCGCCCGAAAGCCAACGTTCTGCCGGATATATTCCACGGCCGCGCGAAACCGGCCAGGACGCCTCCGGACCGCGATCCGGCCGCGTCGCAGCGCACTGCGGAGCATCTCCGACATCTCCGCCCCTCCTTTCCCGTGATCGTTTCCCGTTGGCCTGGCCGGCGGATCCCGCCGCTCCCGGCGCTGCCGCCGGTCCCTCCTTGTGCTGTTTCCGCCCTCCCGCCGTTCCTCCTCCCCAGCCGTTCCGGTGCCCGCGCCGGACCCTCGCCGGCGCGGGGACGACGCCCTCCGTCAGCCCTGGACCGCCAGGACGAGCGGCAGGACCGCGCTCGCCCCGGCCCGGCGCAGCAGCCGGGCGGCCACGGTGACCGTCCACCCCGAGTCGACCAGGTCGTCCACCAGCAGCACCGGTCCGCCGGCGGCCGCCAGTGCCGAGGCCAGCTCCGGCGGCAGGGTGAGCGCGCCCGCCACCGAGTTCAGCCGCTGGGCGCTGTTGCTGCGCGAGCCGTGCGGCGGCTGCCCGGTCGCGTACTCGATCCGCCCGAGCACCGGCATCCGCCCGATCTCGGCGATCCTGGCCCCGAGGCTGTCGACCAGCTGGGGCCTGGACGAGGAGGCCATGGTGACCACGCCGACCGGTCGGTCCAGCCGGGCGCCGTCGGCCGCCGCCGGGCCGGCCCAGCCGCCCGGCCCGCGCGCCCAGTCGGCCAGCACGGTGACCAGCGCGTCCACCGCCTCGCCGGGGACCGGCCCGTCCGGGGTCTGGTCGGCGAGCAGGGACCGCAGCCGGGTGCCCCAGCCGATGTCCGAGAGGCGGCCGAGCGCGCGGCCCGTCTCGGCCTGCTCCCCGGCCGGGATACGGCCCTTGAGCGGGACGCCCAGGGCGTCCATGCCGGTGGGCCAGAGCCGTCGCGGCTCGAAGCCCACGCCGGGGCGGCCGAGCGAGGCCCGGGCCGCCTCCAGGGCCTGGGCCGAGACCTCGGGTCCGTGCAGCGGCCCGGCGCAGTTGTCGCACCGCCCGCACGGCACGGCCTCCTCGTCGTCCAGCTGGCGGCGCAGGAACTCCATCCGGCAGCCGCTGCCGGTCGCGTACTCGCGCATCGCCCGCTGCTCGGCCTCCCGGGAGGCGGCGACCTTGGCGTAGCGGGCGCTGTCGTACTCCCAGCTCCGGCCGGTGGCCGTCCAGCCGCCCTTGACCCGGCGGACGGCGCCGTCCACGTCGAGCACCTTGAGCATGGTCTCCAGCCGGGCGCGGCGGAGGTCCACCCGGGGCTCCAGCGCGGCGGTGGACAGCGGCCGGCCGGCCTCGGCCAGCGCGTCGATGGTGCGGCGGACCTGCTCCTCGGGCGGGAAGGCGAGCGAGGCGAAGTAGCGCCAGATCGCCTCGTCCTCGCGACCGGGCAGCAGCAGTACCTCGGCCCGGTCGACCCCGCGCCCCGCCCGGCCGACCTGCTGGTAGTAGGCGATCGGGGAGCTGGGCGAGCCGAGGTGGACCACGAAGCCGAGGTCGGGCTTGTCGAAGCCCATCCCGAGGGCGGAGGTGGCGACCAGCGCCTTGACCCGGTTGGCCAGCAGGTCGGCCTCGGCGGTGCGGCGCTCGGCGTCCTCGGTGCGGCCGGAGTAGGAGGCCACCGCGAAGCCGCGCTCGCGCAGGAAGGCCGTCACCTCGTCGGCGGCGGCGACCGTGAGGGTGTAGACGATGCCGGAGCCGGGCAGCCGGTCGAGGTGGTCGGCGAGCCAGGCCAGCCGGTGCGCCGGGTCGGGCAGGGTGAGCACCCCGAGGGTGAGGCTCTCGCGGTCGAGCGGGCCGCGCAGCACCAGGGCGTGCTCGTCGCCGGCGCCCGTGCCGAGCTGCTCGGCGACGTCGGCGGTGACCCGGGCGTTGGCCGTGGCGGTGGTGGCCAGCACCGGGACCCCGGGGGTCAGCTCGGCGAGCATGGTGCGCAGCCGGCGGTAGTCGGGGCGGAAGTCGTGGCCCCAGTCGGAGATGCAGTGGGCCTCGTCGACCACCAGCAGGCCGGTGGAGGCGGCGAGCTTGGGCAGTACGTGGTCGCGGAAGTCGGGGTTGTTCAGCCGCTCGGGGCTGACCAGCAGGACGTCGACGGCCCCGGCGGCGACCTCGGCCTGGACGGCGTCCCACTCGTCGGTGTTGGCGGAGTTGATGGTGCGGGCGTGGATGCCTGCCTTGGCGGCCGAGTCCACCTGGTTGCGCATCAGGGCGAGCAGTGGCGAGACGATCACCGTCGGGCCGGCGCCCCGGGCGCGCAGCAGGGAGGTGGCGATGAAGTAGACGGCGGACTTGCCCCAGCCGGTGCGCTGCACCACCAGGGCCCGGCGGTGGTCGACGACCAGGGCCTCGATGGCCGTCCACTGGTCCTCGCGCAGGGTCGCGCCGGGGCCGGCCAGCTCGCGCAGGACGGCCTCGGCCCGGGTCCGGACCTCGGCCCGGTCGGCGGTGGTGGCGGTGGTGTGGGTGTTCGGCTGCTCCATGGCGTCCATGAAACCCCGAGGGACCGACAGCGGGCGAACGGCGGTGGGCGAGGAGCGGGCGAAGTCCGGAGGTATTTCATCCGTTCTTCTGCTGAACGGCCGCCATTTTTCCCCCGGGAGAGTGGGGCGGCCATACGCCGAACGAGGGAGGAGTTATTCACAGGCCGGGTTTATCCACAGCTTCCGAAGAATTTTCCGAGGGTCTCCGGAAATTGGGACAGCCTTCGGGCCATGACCAACGAACACATCGCGCTTCCCTTCGGCGACGGTCCCGGAGGCCGTTCGCTCACCATGCGGGGCCCGGCCGACATGGCCGAGGCGCTGCCCTACCTCCTCGGCTTCTTCCCGGACGACAGCATCGTCGCCGTCGGGCTGCAGCCGCCGGGCCTGCACCAGGGCGGGGTGATCCGGCTGGACATCCCCGAGGCCACGGCCGAGTGGCCGTCCGCCGCGGAGGAGACGGCCGCGCTCATGGTCCAGCTCTCCGAGCGGCAGGCGCGGCGACCGGTCCAGGTGCTCCTCTACCTCTGCCAGGATCCGGCCGTGCGGGGGCCGGGCCGGGAGCACGGCCCGCCGGTGGCGGAGCGGCTGCGGCCGCTCGCCGAGCGCTTGCGGGAGTCCTTCGAGAGCCGGGGCGTGCGGGTCAAGGAGTCGCTCTGCGTCTCGGCGGGCCGCTGGTGGTCCTACCTCTGCACCCGGGAGGGCTGCTGCGATCCGGGGGGACACCCGATCCGGCGCGAGCCCGGGCCCGGCCCGGTCGCGGTGGCGGCCACCGTCGCCGGCCTGGCGCCGCGCGGCAGCCGCAAGGAGATCCTGGCCGGGCTGGCCCCGATCGGCCCGCCCGGGGCGGAGTCCGCGCGGGCGGCCCTCGCCCGGGCCGGGGCCGGACCGGGCGCCCTCCCGGGCGGACGGCGGCCGCTCGACCGGCGGGAGGGTGCCCGGCTGCTCGACACGGCCGTCGCGGAGTTCCTGGCCGGGGCCGTCTCGCTCGACGACGACCGTGCGGCCCGGCTGCTGCTGGCGCTCCAGGACCGGGTCCTGCGGGACCGCGCTGCCGAGTACGCCCGGCCGGGCGAGCTCGCGCCCACCCGGCGGCTCTGGACGTTCCTGGCCACCCGCTGCGTCGCACCCCACGAGCGCCTCGCCGCCCCGCCGCTCACCCTGCTGGCCTGGGTGTCGTGGGTCGCGGGGGACGCCGCGACCGCGCGGGTGGTGCTCGGCCACACGCTCCGCCGCACCCCCGGCTACCTGCTGGCGCAGCTGCTCTACGAGTCGATGAACGGCGGGTTCGCGCCGGAGGCGCTGCTGACGAGCATCGAGGAGGAGCGGCGGCGCCGCACCGAGCGGGAGCGGGCGGAGGGTGAGGCGGCGGCCGAGCCGGAGGCGGCTCCGGACCCGCCCCCCGGGCCGGACCTCGATGGTGCGCCCGGTCCCGGCAACGACCCGGCCGGGGGAGGAGCTGTGGAGCCCGGGCCCGGTGGCGCGGAGGCCGGACCTCCGGCGCGGGGGAAGGCCCGCCGGGGCCGACGGCGGCGCGGTCGCCCGGTGGCGGGCTCGCCGCCCGCCGACACCCCGCCCGGGCCCGCCTCCCGCACTGCCGACAGCATCGACCCCACCGACCCCACCGACAGCACCGATCCCACCGACACCGCGGAGTCCTCCGGTCAACCGGCCGGGCCGGACGGTATCGAGCACGACGGCGTCGAGCACGACGGTGTCGGCAGGGCCGCCAGGCCTCCCGGGACCACTCGGAGCGCCGGGGGCGGGAGCACCCCGCCGCCGCCGTCGGTGCGGGCGGCCGTCCTGCCGGGCGTCCGCCGGCGCCGGGGCGCGTGCGGGGCGGAGCGGGGACAGCGCCGTGCGCGGTGACCTCCCGGGCGGCCCGGCCGGGTCCGTGGCACGCCTCCTCCGGTGCCGCACCACCGGCCGGCCGCCGGGCCGGGGCCCGGGCGCGCTACACCTCGCCGCGCGCCATCGCGATCAGCCGGTCCAGTACCTTGCCCCCGCTGACCCGGAGGCCGTCGTGCTCCCACTCGTTGGTGACCCAGATCCGCACCCCCCGTACGGCTCGCGCGGTCTCCAGCGAGTCGGCGGTGTCGACGTACATGTCGTCGTGGTAGACCGCCGCGAACACCGGCACCTCGTTGGCGGCGAGCACGGCCGGGTCGTACAGGTCCGGCCAATCGGTGCGGGCGGCGAGCAGTTCCGCGGTCTCCTTCAGCGGGCGCAGCGCCGGATCGGTGTCGAACATCGAGGGGTAGATCATCTCCCCGGTGAACAGCACCGGCGCGCCCGACTCCAGCGCGGCGCGGGCGTCGAACTCCGGGAACTCCGCGCGCACCCGCTCGGCGGACCAGGCGGTCCCGGCCGGGTCCACCGAGTGCTGGCCGTAGATCGACTCGTGCAGGACGGCGTAGAGCGGGCCCTGGGCGAAGGAGAGCTGCGCCTGGGCGCCGGCGAGGAAGGTGTCGGAGAGTTCGGGGCCCTCCACACCCTCCACCCAGGCCTCCTCCAGCAGGTAGTGGAGGGTCCCGGAGCCGCTGCCGGTGCCGAGCAGCATCCCGAGGGCCTGGAACGCCTCGACGGTGAGCAGCCCGCCGTCGGGCAGGGTGGCCGGGGTCCCGGCGAGGTGCCCGGCGATCCGCCGCACCGCGTCGACGTCCTGCGGGAACCGCGCGTAGTGGCCCTCGTTCTTGCCGACGACCCGCGGGTACGCGGCCCGGTAGACGTCGTCGGCGGAGCTGCGCAGACCGGCCAGGCCGCCGGTGACGAAGGCCCGGTCCAGTCCCTCGGGAGCGATCGAGAGGTAGGTGAGGGTGCAGAAGCCGCCGAAGCTCTGACCGAGCACGCTCCAGCGGCGGTCCCCGCCCAGCAGCCGGCGGCGGATCAGTTCGGCGTCCCGCACGATCGAGTCGGCCCGGAAGTGCGCCAGGTACTCCGCCTGCTCCTTGGCCCCGCCCCGCCGGGCCAGCGTCTGCCGGGTGGCGGGTGTGGACCGCCCGGTGCCGCGCTGGTCGAGCAGGAGCACCCGGTGGTCGTCGAGCGCGCGCTCCAGCCAGCCGTCCCGGCCGAGCGGCCGGCCGGCCTTGCCTCCCGGTCCGCCCTGGAGGAACAGCAGCCAGGGCAGGTCGGTGTCCCCGGTCCGGCCCGAGGCCACCACCTCGCGGGCGTACACCTCGATCTGCTCACCCTGCGGGGCGGCGTGGTCGAGCGGCACCTGGAAGACGTGGTCGGTGAAGGCAATCCCGGGCAGCCGGCTGGCGGTCGACATACAACTCCTCGGTCTCTGCTGGTCACAGCGGTCGTGTCGGCTCCGCCCGGGGTTGCCGGTGGCGGGCCCGCGACCTCCGCACCGTATCCTGGCCGCGGCCCGAGGCCGCCTCCGGCGGCAGCCGCCCGCGACCGCCCACTCGGCGGCCGGTGCGGCCGGGCCTGGATCACGGATCGGCAGCCCCGGCGGGCAGTGCGCGGTCGCGGTGCACCGGGCGGGCCTCGGACGCCCGGCGGGCGTGACCTGTGGCCGGTCTCCGGCGTTGACCCCGGGGGCCCTGCGCCCGGGCGCCACCGCCTCGGGCGGGGCGGACCGGGCCCCGACCCGGCACCGGTGACGGCGCCGTCGGCCGGGGCGCGGAACGGGCCGCCGCCCGGCGGTCGCCACGGCGGGGCCGGACCGTCGGGCCCGAACGGGCAACGGGGAAGCGGGGCCTCCGGGCGCGAGAACGCCCGGGGACCGACGGCGCGGGGCGGGTACCGACCGGGTACCCGGCACCGCATGGCACGGCCCGGCACCGGGTACGGCCAGACACGGCACAGAGACCGGCGGGCGAACCCGCCGGTCCGGAACCAGAACGCGATCGAGCATGCTCGCGGCCCATCGGCCTGACCGGCCACCGGACCGCCGAGGGGAGGAGAGTCCGGTGACCGCGATGAGGCCGCCACAGGCCGCACCGGCCGAGAGTGTGGTCGGCGCGCCGAGACCGGCGGGCCGGCCGGACCAGGCCCACCCGGCCGGCGCCGGTGGTCCGGCCAGGTCCGCGCCGCCGCGCCCGCAGCCGGCCGCGGTGCACCAGGCGGTGCTGTGCGTGAAGGCGCCGGCGATGGCCGCCTCGGACCCCGACGGCCAGTTGCGCGGGCACGGCCTGCACGGGTTCTACCGATCCGGCGTCCGGGTGGTGGCCCGGATGGAGCTGCGGCTCGGCGGGATCGAACCACTCCCGCTCCAGGGCACCCTGACCACGGCGGCCCAGGCCCGGTTCCTGGGGGCCGTCCGCCTCCCCGGCGACCTCGACCCGGACCCGGCGCTCACCGTGGAGCGGCTGCGGCACGCCGACGGCGTGGAGACCGTCACGGTGCGCAACGCCGGCGGCCGCCCGGCCCGGCTGCCGCTGGAGATCGCGCTCTCCACCGACCTCGGCCCGGTCGCCGAGATCGCCGCCGGCCACCGTTCCCCGGACCTGCCCGGCCAGGTCCAGTCCGCGGGGCTGCGCTGGGCCGGGCCCACGCACAGTGCCACGGTCAGCGCCCAGCCCTCGCCGCACGCCGTGCTGGCCGGTGCCGGTGTGCTGCGCTGGGACCTCGACGTCCAGCCGGGCGCGCGCTGGTCGGTGGAGCTCCGGGTCGAGCTGGAGAGCACGGTGCCCGCCCCGCGCCCGCCCGGCGGCCGCGGCCCCGGTGTCCCGCTGCCCTGGGCCGAGCCCGAGGTGCGCTGCGACGACCCGCGGGTGGCCCTGGTGGTGTCGCGCTCGCTGGACTCCCTCGGGGGTCTGCTCTTCGCCGACCCGGACCGGCCGACCGACCTGTACCTGGCGTCCGGCGCGCCTTGGCGGTTCGGCCTCGCCCCGGCCGACGCGCTCTGGGCGGCCCGGCTGACCCTGCCGCTCGGCACCCGGCTCGCCGCCGGCACCCTGCGCGCTCTGGCCCGGCGTCAGCAGCAGGCCGCCGCCGGGGCGGGCGGGCCCGGTCAGGGCGGCCGCCGCCAGGAGGGGCTGCTGCCGGGCGCGCTGCGGCACGGCGGCCCCGAGCTGCCGCCGACCTGCACCGCCACCGAGGCCACCCTGCTGTTCGTCACCGTGCTGGCCGAGGCCTGGCGGTGGGGCCTGCCCCGGGCGGAGGTCGCCGAACTCCTCCCGGCCGCCGAGCGGGCGCTCGGCGCGCTGCGCGAGGGCCTGGTGGAGGGGTTCGTCACGGACCTGAGCCGCCCGATCGAGGAGCGCGCCGCCCACCCGGTGCCGGCCAGGGCCGAGGTCCAGGCCCAGGCGCACCGGGCCGCCCTGCACGGAGCCGACCTGCTGGCGGCCTTCGGCCGGCCCGGCGCCGAGGAGTGGCGGGGCTGGGCGGCCGCCCTGCGCGGCCGGTTCCGCGAGCGGTTCTGGGTGGACGACCTCTCCGGCGGGCGCCCGGCCGCCGCGCTCGCCCCGGGCGGGCAGCCGCTGCCCGCCGTGGCAGCCGCCCTGGTCCACCTGCTCGACCCCGGCCTCGCCGCCGACGGCGGCCGCCACGAGACCCTGCTGGACCGGGAGCAGACCAGGCTGCTCGCCCAACGGCTGGCGGCGCCCGAGCTGGACAGCGGCTGGGGGCTGCGCACGCTCAGCGCCAAGTCCCCCCGGTTCAACCCGCTCGGCCACCGCAGCGGGGCGGTGCGGGTCCACGAGACCGCGCTCGCCATCGCCGGGCTCGCCGAGGCCGGCCACGAGAACGAGGCGGGGGCCCTGCTGGAGGGGCTGCTCGCGGCGGCGGCCCACTTCGAGGGCCGGCTGCCCGAGATGTACGCGGGGGAGCAGTGGACGCCCGGTTCCCCGCCGGTCCCGCACCCGGGTGCCTGCCGGCCGGCCGCGGTCTCGTCCGCCGGGGCCGCGCACGCGGTGTTCGCGCTCGCCGGGGTCCGACCGGACGTCCCCGGTGGTCGGGTGCTGGTCCGCCCGGCCAGCACCGCGCCGCTCGGGGAGCTGGAGCTGACCGGGCTGCGGGTCGCCGGCGAGCCCTTCTCGGTGCGGGTCAGCCGGATCGGCGTGGCGATGGTCGAGGAGGCGTCCGCGGAACTCCAGCTGGTGGCCCGCTGACACGGCCGTCCACCGCCGCCCGCGCCCGGCCCGGGCGCGGCGGACCGTCGGCACGGCCGGGAGGGCCAGTACGCCCGGGAGGGCCGTCCCAGCACGGTCCGTACGCGGGCCTGTGCTTATCGTCAGAGAGACGACTATGATCGTCGCCATGTCGCGTTATGACCCGTCGGCCTTCCCCCCGTTCGCAGTCACGGTCGACCTGGTCGTGCTGACGGTGCGCGAGCACGCGCTCTGTGCCCTGCTGGTCCGCCGGGGCGAGCCGCCCTACCAGGGCTACTGGGCACTTCCCGGCGGCTTCGTCCGCCCCGACGAGGGCCTCGCCGAGGCGGCCTCGCGGGAGCTGGCCGAGGAGACCGGCCTGCGGGCCCCCTCCGCCCCCGGGCACGACGCGGCCGGGCCCGGCGCCGCCGGCGCCCACCTGGAACAGCTCGCCACCTACGGCCACCCCCAGCGCGACCCGCGGATGCGGGTGGTCAGCGTCGCCCATCTGGTGCTCGCACCCGACCTGCCGACCCCCCGCGCGGGCGGCGACGCGAGCGGCGCCCGGTGGGCCCCGGTCACCGAGCTCCTCGGCCCGGAGCGGGCCGACGGTGTCCCGCTCGCCTTCGACCACGGGCTGATCCTGGCGGACGGTGTGGAGCGCGCCCGTTCCAAGATCGAGTACTCCTCGCTGGCGACGGCGTTCTGCGCCACCGAGTTCACCGTCGGCGAGCTGCGCCGCGTCTACGAGGCGGTGTGGGGCGTGGTCCTCGACCCGCGGAACTTCCACCGCAAAGTCACCGGCACCCCGGGCTTCCTGCTGCCCTCGGGCGGTACGACGACCCGTCAGGGCGGGCGTCCCGCGCAGCTGTTCACCTCGGGCGGGGCCAACGTGCTCAACCCGCCGATGCTGCGTCCGGAGTCCTGAGCCGTCCGTTCTCACGGGTCCGGCCTGGGCCCCCGGCGGGCCGGTACCCCGACCCGTCGCGGTCCACACGCCCCGGCCCACGCGTCTCGGTCGCAGGATCGGATTTTCCCCTGATCGGGTGAGGTGTGCGGGCGGTCGGCCCGTGGCGTTCCCGTAATGCCCGGAATCTCCGCCGCGGGCCCCTAATGTGCTGGCGCGGAACCGTGCGGGTGCGACCCGGCGCGCCGCGGACCAGGTCGGCCGAGGGCATGGGAGCAGCCAGCGATGATCCAGATCACCGGACTGACCAAGGTGCACCGTGGGGGAGGCCCCCCGGTGCTGTCGGACCTGACCTTCGAGGCCCGACCGGGCGCGGTGACGGCCCTGCTCGGTCCCGAGGGGGCGGGCAAGTCGACCGCGCTGCGGCTGATGCTGGAACTCGAACGGGGCCGGGGCGTCACCCTCTTCGCCGGCCGCACCTACCGCCGGCTGCGCCGGCCGGAGCGCGAGGTCGGCGTGGTCCTGTCCGGATCCGGCGACATCCCCGGGGCGGCCGACCTCGCCGGACACCCCGGCCGGAAGGCCCGGGGGCACCTCAGGATGCTGGCGGCCGCGGTCGGCGTGCCCGCCCGGCGGGCGGACGAACTCCTGGAGCGGACCAGGCTCGCGGCCGTCGCCGAGCAGCGTCTGCGCACCTACTCGCCGGGCATGCACCGGCGGCTGGCCCTCGCG
Organism: Kitasatospora purpeofusca; assembly: GCF_034043715.1. Taxonomy (GTDB): domain Bacteria; phylum Actinomycetota; class Actinomycetes; order Streptomycetales; family Streptomycetaceae; genus Kitasatospora; species Kitasatospora purpeofusca_A. The sequence continues at coordinate 23,171 of NZ_JAXCLC010000030.1, forward strand.
GCCGCCCTGCTCGGCGAGCCCGGCACGCTGCTCCTGGACACGCCCACCGAAGGCCTCTCGCCGCGCAACGTGGAGTGGTTCCACGCCTTCCTGCGGTCCTTCGCCGCGGACGGGGGGACGGTCCTGGTCACCACCCGCACCCCGCAGGAGGCCTCTCAGCTCGCCGACCGGGTGGTGACCCTGGACCGGGGGCGGATGGCGGCGGACCAGTCGGTGACGGAGTTCCGGCGGACCCGGCTCAGCCCGGAGGTCGCGGTGCGGGGCCCCCAGATGGCCCGGCTCGCCGATCTGCTGGCCGGTCAGGGCGCGCAGGTCCGGCGGGACGGCGGGACCGAACTCGCGGTGTCCGGGGTCGGTCGGACCGAGATCGGCGAGCTCGCCTACCGCCACGGCATCCTGCTGCACGAACTCGCCGACCGGGTCGTCGAGCGGCCGGCGCCCAGGGCGGACCTGCGGGTGGTCGCGAGCGGCCCGGGGCGCCCCCGGACGCCCGAAGCCGCAGCTGCGCCGGTGGCTCCGACGGCGACGGCCGCGGCGCTGCCGGAGGACGCGGTGGCGGTGACGGCCGGGCCGACAGAAAGGGCCGGTCAGGCTCACCGGACAGAACAGCCCGGACAGCCCGGACAGCCCGGACAGCCCGGACAGGCCGACCGGACGATGGCGATGCCGGTGGCGCGGCCCCGGGTGATGGCCGCCGCCGCCCGGGATCCGGAGCCCGCCCCCACCCTTGCCCTGCCGGTCGCGCCGTCCCCGGCCGGTGGCTCGTCGGCCGTGGCCGCTCCGGCCGCTCCGGCCGCTCCGGGGCCCCGCCGCGGCGCCCGGACCGCGTGGACCGGGCGCCGCAGCGGCGGGCGGCGGGAGGACGAGACTTCTCCGGTCGTCGCGGTGGACCGGCTCTTCCGGGACGGACTGACCGGCCTGGCGCCCTCGGCGCAGGCCCCCGCGGCCCCGCCGAAGGCCGGCGCCGACGAGCGCCCGGGGGAGGCGGCCGACGGACTGCTGGGCGACGACACCGTCCGCCTGGGCCGCGTCACCCGCCCGCAGCCCGAGCGGCCCCACCGGCCCGCGCCGGACCGGTCGGCCTCACCGGGAGCGCTTCCGGCCGGGGCGCATCCGGCCGGGGCGCTTCCGGCCGGGCCCGTTGTTCCCGTCACCTCTGACCTTCGGAGCGAGTGAACCGTGCGTGTTCTGGCTTATGAGCTGCGCCGGGTGCGCGGCCTGCGTTCGACCTGGCTGCTGCTCGGGCTCGTGGTGGTCTGCGACGCGGTGGTCGCCGGCATGCTGGCGGACCAGGTGACGGACCGGACCCTCGGAGGCGCGGCCGCGGTGCGGCTGCTGACGGCGGCGGTGCCGCTGGTGCCGCTGCCGTTCGCGGCACTGGGCGCCGGCGTGCTGGGCGCGCTGGCGTACGGCCACGAGGTGCGCCACCGGGGCCTGGTCGCCTCCCAGGTGTCCTACCCGCGCCGGGTCCGGCTGTTGACGGCGAAGCTGGCGGTGACCGGTGCCCTGGCGGCGCTGCTCGCCCTGGTCACGGTGCTGGTCGACGCGGTGACCGTGCACTTCGCCCTGCCCGCCGGGGTGGCGGTGGCGGCCTGGTCGGACCCGGCCGCGCTGTCCGCCCGGGTCGCGGGGGCGCTGGCCCCGTCCGGTCCTGGCGGACTCGACGTGCTGCCGCCGGTGGCGGCGCCGCTGGCCCTGGTGGCCGGCCAGGGGGCGCCGGCCGCGCTGCTGGCCTTCGTGCTGCTGGTGGTTCTGGCGGGCTGGACCGGGGTGCTGACCGCCGCCCTGACCCGGAGCGCCACCGCCGGGGTCCTGCTGCTCTGCGCGCTGCCGCCGCTGCTGGAGTCCGTGGTGGCGCTGGTGCTGCGGCAGAGCGGGACGCCGTGGCCGGCCCGGGCGGCGGAACTGCTGCCGTTCCCGTCGGGGATCGAGTGGGCGTACGGATGGGTGTACGGCGGGGACGGCCGGGTTGCGGGAGGCGGCGTGGTGTCGGCGGCTCCGGCCCTGACCGATCCGGCGCTGCTGGTCGCCGTGGTGACGCCGGTGCTGGTGTTGCTGCTGGTCACCCTGGTGGTGCAGGCCCGGCGCCGGGCGCTCTGAGTCCGCGGCGGGCCGGGGCGGTTCGCCAAGATCGACCAAGGGTGACCGTAATGAGCTGTTCACCCTGATAAGAAGTCAATTATCCAGTCACGGGCGATCACCCTTTCGTGTGCTTTTCACGAGAATTCTCAAGCTGTGCCCGCCGATCGCCGACAAAGGAGCTGTGAGTACCCTTGCGCACCCCACCATGACCCCCGCCCGTTCCGCCGATGGGGCCGTCTCCGGCTCCGCCGACCTGGACCGCTACTCCTACGCCGACCGGCCCGTCCCGCCGGCGCCCCGCTGGGAGGGCGCCGAGTCGGACCTCGGCCGGGTCGGCCGCAAGACCACCAGCAGCCGGGGCCGAGGCCTGCACGGCCAGCTCGTCCAGCAGTTGGGCCAGATGATCGTCTCCGGCGACCTCGGCGCCGACCGGCCGCTCGTCCCGGAGGAGATCGGCCAGCGGTTCGAGGTCTCCCGCACCGTCGTCCGCGAGTCGCTGCGCGTGCTGGAGGCCAAGGGCCTGGTCAGCGCCCGCCCCAACGTCGGCACCCGGGTCCGCCCGGTCAGCGACTGGAACCTCCTGGACCCGGACATCATCGAGTGGCGCGCCTTCGGCCCGCAGCGCGACGAGCAGCGCCGGGAGCTGTTCGAGCTGCGCTGGACGATCGAGCCGATGGCCTCCCGGCTGGCCTCCGGCCACGGCCGGGAGGACATCCAGCAGCGGCTGGCCGAGCTGATCGAGATCATGGGCCACGCCTGCGCCCAGGCGGACCTCGCCACCTACTCCCGGGCCGACGCCGAGCTGCACGTGCTCATCCTGCAGCTGGCCGGGAACCGGATGCTGGAGCACCTCTCCGGGATCGTCGCCTGCGCGCTCCAGGTGTCCGGCGGGCCGGCCACCGTCTGCGAGCGGCCCTCGGAGTCCTCGGTCGGGCTGCATGCCCGACTGGTGGAGGCGCTCGGCTCCGGCGACGGCAGTGCCGCCGAGAACACCATGCGGGCGCTGCTCACCGTCCACGCCGAGATCGAGCCGTCCGTCCCGGCGCCCCGGGAGCACTGAGCGGACGTTCGGCGACCGGACACCGCCGTCCCGCCCCGCGACCTGCTACCCGACCCGCCCCGTCGTGATCCGACGTCCGCGATTCTTCCGCGGCCCTCCCGCAGTCCCCCTCGCGACCCCGGCCCCCCGGCTGCCGCCACGGTGCGGCCCGGGGGGTCTTCGTATGTCCGGGGCCGTGCGAAACAGAAACCGAAACCGGAAACAGAGGGGCGGAGGGGGCGGAAGGGGTGTCCCGGTAGCGGTTCGACGGCCGTTCGGAACCGCCCGTACCCGCCGGACAGTGGAATGGCGTGTCCATGGTGAATGGTTCGCTCGCGGGTGGGGGATGATGGAGGTCGGCCCCGGGCCGCGGCCGCCGACCGGTGTGACCCGCGACACGAAGGCCATGCGTAACACTTGACGAGCAGCAGCGATGTCTCCTGAGCGGGAGCGGCTCCGGAATAACCCAACGTGTCAGAATGCTGTGTTGGTCCGCGGCGCTGCTGCCGTCCTGCAAACCCAGACCTCAAACCCGAGTCGGTCGGAATCGACACCGCGTGCCCGATGCGCGATCTCCTTCCCCGCCCGCTCGGGCGGCCGGTACGGGTTCGAGTCCACTCATCGTCCGAGAGGTTGTTCGTGTCGGCCAGCACATCCCGTTCACTTCCCCCCGAGATCGCCGAGTCCGCGGCTCTGCTGGCGCTCATCGAGCGGGGCAAGGCCCAGGGGCAGATCGCCGGTGACGACGTACGCCAGGCGTTCGAGGCGGACCAGATCCCGGTCACCAAGTGGAAGAACGTCATGCGCAGCCTCAACCAGGTTCTGATTGAGGAGGGGGTGGACCTCATGGTCAGCGCGGCCGAACCGGCCGGCGCCAAGCGCAAGAGCGTTGCTGCCAAGAGCCCCGCCAAGCGCACCGCGACCAAGGCGGTCACCACTCGGAACCCGGCCGCTCCGTCGGCCCCGACCAAGCCGCCCGTGCGCATCGCGCCCGGTGCGCCCGTCTCCACTCCGACGGTCGCGGCCGCCGCCGCGCCGGTCAGCACCGTGTCCGCCGAGATCACCGCCGAGGGGGCGACCGTCGGCACCGAGGCGAAGGCGGGCGTCGCCAAGAAGGCCGTGGCCAAGAAGGCCGTCGCCAAGAAGGCCGCCGCGCCGGCCAAGAAGGCCGCCGCCAAGAAGACCACCGCCAAGACCGCGGGCAAGGGCGGCGAGGAGGAGGCCCACGGCGAGGAGGAGACCCTCGAGGACGTGGCCCTGCCCGGCGACAAGCCCGCCGCCGAGGGCGACGCCCCGGAGGAGGAGTCGGAGGGCTTCGTCCTCTCCGACGACGACGAGGACGACGCCCCGGCCCAGCAGGTGGCCGTCGCCGGTGCCACCGCCGACCCGGTCAAGGACTACCTGAAGCAGATCGGCAAGGTCCCGCTGCTCAACGCCGAGCAGGAGGTCGAGCTCGCCAAGCGGATCGAGGCCGGCCTGTTCGCCGAGGACAAGCTCTCGGCCGCCGACAAGCTCGCCCCCAAGCTCAAGCGCGAGCTGGAGATCATCGCCGAGGACGGCCGTCGGGCCAAGAACCACCTGCTGGAGGCCAACCTCCGCCTGGTGGTCTCGCTGGCCAAGCGCTACACCGGTCGCGGCATGCTCTTCCTGGACCTCATCCAGGAGGGCAACCTCGGTCTGATCCGTGCGGTCGAGAAGTTCGACTACACCAAGGGCTACAAGTTCTCCACCTACGCGACCTGGTGGATCCGCCAGGCGATCACCCGCGCGATGGCCGACCAGGCCCGCACCATCCGTATCCCGGTGCACATGGTCGAGGTCATCAACAAGCTGGCCCGCGTCCAGCGCCAGATGCTCCAGGACCTGGGCCGCGAGCCCACCCCGGAGGAGCTGGCCAAGGAACTCGACATGACCCCCGAGAAGGTCATCGAGGTCCAGAAGTACGGTCGCGAGCCCATCTCGCTGCACACCCCGCTCGGCGAGGACGGCGACAGCGAGTTCGGTGACCTCATCGAGGACTCCGAGGCCGTCGTCCCGGCCGACGCGGTCTCCTTCACCCTGCTCCAGGAGCAGCTGCACTCGGTCCTGGACACCCTGTCCGAGCGCGAGGCGGGCGTGGTCTCGATGCGCTTCGGCCTGACGGACGGTCAGCCGAAGACGCTCGACGAGATCGGCAAGGTGTACGGGGTCACCCGTGAGCGCATCCGCCAGATCGAGTCGAAGACCATGTCCAAGCTGCGTCACCCGTCGCGTTCCCAGGTGCTGCGCGACTACCTGGACTGATCGACGGTTCGGCACGAACGGTCCGACCGGAAGGCCCGGAGCTCCGCGCTCCGGGCCTTCCGGCTGTTCCGGAGGGGTGGGCGTCACCGTCCGGGTGGCCGTTGTCGCTCGTCCGGGTGGCGGTGCGGCGCCGAGCGGTCGCGGACCGTGTCCGGTCACCTACGCTGTGGCGGTTGCCTGCCCGTTGCCGAGCCACCTGGAGACACGGTGCCGCCCACCCCGGACCGTCCGGACCGCGCCGACCCCCCGACCGAAGCGCCCCGCGCCGCACGCCCCGCCGCGCGCGCGGCCCGGCCCGTTCCCGCCCGGGCGCCCCGGTACCGCCGGGCCGCCGTGCTGACGCTGCTGGCCGCGCTGCCCGCGCCGCTGCTGGTCCTCGGTCCGGCCACCGCCGCCGCGCAGGCCCGGCCCCAGGGGCGGATCGTCGGCGGAACGACCGAGACCACGGGTGACCATCCGTGGGTGGTGGCCCTGGCCAGCCGGCAGCAGTTCGGCTCCGGCCGCTCGGGCCAGTTCTGCGGGGGAGCGCTGGTCACCCCGACCAAGGTGGTGACGGCGGCGCACTGCTTCTACAACGAGTCCGGCGGGCACCAGGTGGACCGGCCCGGGCTGCGGGTCGTGGTCGGCCGGGACGACCTGCGCGGCACGGTCGGCCGGGAGGTGGAGGTGCGGGAGGTCCGGATCCACCCCGACTACTCCTTCACCACCAACATGAACGATGTGGCGGTGGTCACCCTCGCCGAGTCCCAGGGGAGCAGGCCGGTGATCGGCCTGGTCGGCCAGGGCGAGACCGAGCCGTACCGCGCGGGGACCCCGGCCCGGGTCTACGGCTGGGGGGACACCACCGGCCACGGCGACTACTCGCCCCAGCTGCGGGGCGTGGATGTGCCGATCATCGCGGACCAGACCTGCGCACAGGCCTACCCCGGCGGCCAGGACGGGCGTTTCGACGCCCGGGGCATGGTGTGCGCGGGCGAGGAGCGGGGCGGGAAGGACGCCTGCCAGGGCGACAGCGGCGGGCCGCTGGTGGTCGCGGGCCGGCTCGCGGGGCTGGTGTCCTGGGGGACGGGCTGCGCCGAGGCCGCCCACCCGGGTGTCTACACCAGGATCGCCTCGGTCTCCGACGTGGTCCGCTCCCTTCTGTAACCGAACGGGCACGGGCCGCCGCCCGATCGGGCCGCTTCCGGCGCCAGGGCTCCTGGAACGAGGGCTCCTGGAACAAGGGCTCCGGCAATGAGCGGTCCGGGACCGAGAGGTCCGGGAACGAGAGGGTCCGGGAACGACGAAGCCGGGCGGCCGGCCCTCGGAAGGGGCGGTCGCCCGGCTCAACCGGTCACGCGCGGTGTGTGACCGGACACAGCTCGACGTGGGTCTGCTGCTGTCGACGCCCGGGATCAGCGTTCGTCGTTGTCAGCCGTGGCGGCAGGGGTGCCGAGGCGGTTGCTCTCGTCCTGTATCTCCACGGCGATCTTCTTGAGCTCCGGCTCGAACTTCCGGCCGTGGTGGGCACAGAAGAGCAGCTCTCCACCGCTGGCGAGTACGACGCGCAGATAAGCCTGGGCGCCGCAGCGGTCGCAGCGGTCAGCCGCGGTCAGCGGGCTCGCAGGGGTCAGAACAGTAGTCACGTCGCCTCTTCTCTAGCTCGACGAGCTGTCGTACCAGGGTCAACATCCAACCAGGCCGAAAACGTTCCCGCTCGTGGCTTTTCTTCTCTGAGGATTCTGCTGTGTTGATGAGGACGTGCCCCGGGGGCCGGTGGTTCATGCGTACCGGATCCCAGGATCCGCCCGCGGCTCGAACGCCCGATCGGAACCGGGTGCGGGAGTCCGCGTAGCATAATCCTCTGCTGGGTTGGAGCATAAGCCCCGTCCCAGGCCCCGGTAGCCTGCATAACGGCAGTTCCGGAGCCTGTGCCCGGTCCCACGGTCCGCCAGGAGCAGTGGTACCGGGAGGAGATGGCGCCCCGGCGTCCCGAATCCGGCACGGCTCTTGTTCGCGGAGCGCGTACAAGCTGCGCGGGACCGGCCTGCCGTGCTGCGCACCCAGCGGAGAGGGGTGCACACGGAGGGGAACGGCTGTCGGTGTGGTGTGCTGCACTGGCGGACGCTCCGGACCTGTCCGGATGCGCCCGAATGTGACCGATGAGACAGAACTTCACCGAGGAGAGTGCCGCGTGAGTGCCGAAACGACCGTGCCGTCCGCTCTGCTGGCCGGCGACGACGGTTCCAACTACACCGCTCGGCACCTGCTCGTCCTGGAGGGCCTGGAGGCGGTCCGCAAGCGTCCCGGCATGTACATCGGCTCGACCGACAGCCGCGGTCTGATGCACTGCCTCTGGGAGATCATCGACAACTCGGTGGACGAGGCGCTGGGCGGCCACTGCGACCGGATCGAGGTCGTCCTGCACGAGGACTCCTCGGTCGAGGTCCGCGACAACGGGCGCGGCATCCCGGTGGACATCGAGCCCAAGACCGGGCTGTCCGGCGTCGAGGTCGTGATGACCAAGCTGCACGCCGGCGGCAAGTTCGGCGGCGGCTCCTACGCGGCCTCCGGCGGTCTGCACGGCGTCGGCGCCTCCGTGGTCAACGCGCTCTCGGCCCGGCTGGACGTCGAGGTCGACCGCAGCGGCCACACCCACGCGATCAGCTTCCGGCGCGGCACCCCCGGCATCTTCACCGAGGCCGGCCCGGACGCCCCGTTCGAGGCGGCCAACGGCCTCAGCCGGGCCCGCAAGGTGCCCAAGGCCCGCACCGGCACCCGCATCCGCTACTGGGCGGACCGGCAGATCTTCCTCAAGGACGCCAAGCTCTCGCTGGAGCACCTGCACAACCGGGCCCGCCAGACCGCCTTCCTGGTCCCCGGCCTGACCATCCTCGTGCGTGACGAGCGGCTCACCGAGAGCGACAGCGTCGACGAGAGCACCTTCCACTTCGACGGCGGCATCGCCGAGTTCTGCGAGTTCCTGGCGCCGGACAAGCCGATCAGCGACGTGCTGCGGCTGCACGGCGAGGGCACGTTCAAGGAGACCGTGCCCGTCCTGGACGAGCTCGGGCACATGACGCCGACCGAGGTCACCCGGCAGCTCGGGGTGGACATCGCGCTCCGCTGGGGCACCGGCTACGACACCACGCTGCGCTCCTTCGTCAACATCATCGCCACTCCCAAGGGCGGTACCCACGTCACGGGCTTCGAACGCTCGCTGGCGAAGACCGTCAACGAGGTACTGCGGGCCACCAAGCTGCTGCGGGTCGCCGAGGACGACGTCACCAAGGACGACACCACCGAGGGACTCACCGCCGTGGTCACCGTCCGGCTGGCCGAGCCGCAGTTCGAGGGCCAGACCAAGGAGGTGCTCGGCACCTCGGCGGCCAACCGGATCGTCGCGGCCGTCGTCGCCAAGGAGCTCAAGACCTTCCTCACCTCCGGCAAGCGGGACGAGAAGGTCCAGGCCCGGGCGGTGCTGGAGAAGGTCGTGGCCGCCGCCCGCACCCGGGTCGCCGCCCGCCAGCACAAGGAGGCCCAGCGCCGGAAGACCGCGCTGGAGACCAGCTCGCTGCCGGCGAAGCTGGCCGACTGCCGCAGCGACGACGTCGAGCGCAGCGAACTCTTCATCGTCGAGGGCGACTCCGCGCTCGGCACCGCCAAGCTGGCCCGCAACTCCGAGTTCCAGGCCCTGCTGCCGATCCGCGGCAAGATCCTCAACGTGCAGAAGGCGTCCGTGAGCGACATGCTCAAGAACACCGAGTGCGCGGCGATCATCCAGGTGATAGGGGCCGGTTCGGGCCGTACCTTCGACATCGACCAGGCCCGCTACGGCCGGGTCATCTTCATGGCCGACGCCGATGTCGACGGCTCGCACATCCGCTGCCTGCTGCTGACCCTGTTCCAGCGGTACATGCGGCCCATGGTCGAGCAGGGCCGGGTCTTCGCGGCCGTGCCGCCGCTGCACCGGATCGAGCTCACCAACCCCAAGCGCGGCCAGGAGAAGTACCACTACACCTACTCGGACTCCGAGCTGCGCTCCACCCTGCTGGAGTTCCAGCGCAAGAACCTGCGCTGGAAGGACCCGGTCCAGCGGTACAAGGGCCTCGGCGAGATGGACGCCGACCAGCTGGCCGAGACCACCATGGACCCGCGCCACCGCACGCTGCGCCGGATCAACCTGGGCGACCTGGACCAGGCGGAGAAGGTCTTCGACCTGCTGATGGGCAACGACGTGGCGCCGCGCAAGGAGTTCATCGTGGACTCGGCGGCCACCCTGGACCGTTCGCGCATCGACGCCTGAGCGACCCCGTCGACCGGGGCCCTCCACCCGTGGGTGGAGGGCCCCTTCGCGTCGGTTCCACCCGCCGTCGGCTGCTGCTCGGCCACCTGCTGCGGCTGGACGTCGAGGCGCGCGGGACGGTGCGGCGGCTGCTCGTCCAGGAGCGGGCCGCGCGGGCCGCCGGGGCGGGGCTCGCACTCCGGCGCACGGCACAGGAGGCACCGACCGATGTGCGCGAACACGCCCCCGGCGCGCGCTGCACGGTCGAACTGCGCCACCTGCCCGAGGAGGTGGCGCCGTAGGTGAGGGACGAAGCCGCGGCGCCGGCCGCGGCGCCGCGGCCGGGCTGACCGCGCGGGAGGCGGAGGTGCTGGGGCTGATCGCGGAGGGCCTCTCCGACACCGAGATCGCCCGTCGGCCGTACGTCGGTCCGGCGACCGTGAAGACCCACGTCGACAACCTGTCCGCCAAGACCGGCGTGCGGGACCGGGCGCAAGCGGTCGCGTACGCCTTCCGACACGGAATCACCGGGTCGCCGCAGTAGTCGGATGAGCGTCTGTCGGATCATCGATCACCTCATCGAGTGAACGTATCTGCGTTGGGAGTTTGGGGAGTTGGGGCGACGCCATGATGGTTCGGGTCACAACCCCCCCGGTCCAGGAGCAGCCGTGCCACAACCGCAGACGAGAAGTCCAGAGCCGGGCGGACAACTGGACTGGTGGGCCTCGGCACCGGCATCACCACCGGTAGCGGTGCCGGTTTCGGTGCCGGCCCCGACGCCCCCGGTACCGCCCGCGCCGCCGGCCGGGGCCGAGCCCGGGGCCGGCCCCTCGGACGAGGCCAGCACCGAGGTCTACCGCTCCGTCCAGAACAGCCTGGCCTTCCAGCGGATCCGCCACAGCTACCGGTCCTTCGTCTTCCCGGTCAGCGGTGTGTTCCTCGCCTGGTACCTGCTGTACGTGGCGGCCCAGGCCGCCGCCCCCGGGCTGATGCGCACCCCGGTGGCCGGCCCGGTCAACGTGGCCTGGCTGCTCGGCCTGCTGCAGTTCGCCACGACCTTCCTGCTGACCTGGCTCTACGCCCGCAACGCCCGCACCCAGCGCGACCGGGCCGCCCTGTCGCTGCGCTGGGACACCCAGGACCAGTTGCGATGAGGACCGCCACCCCGCCCCCCGTCGCCCCCGCCGGCGACCACCACGACCTGGCCGTGGTGCTGTTCGCCGTCATCGTCCTGGTCACCCTCGGGATCACCTTCTGGGTGGGCCGCCGCCGAGGCGGAGGCGCCGACGACTTCTACGCCGGCGGCCGCGACTTCACGCCGCTGCAGAACGGCTTCGCGCTCTCCGGCGACTACCTCTCCGCCGCCTCCTTCCTCGGTGTCGCCGGGCTGATCGCGCTGTTCGGGTACGACGGCGTGCTCTACAGCATCGGCTTCCTGGTGGCCTGGCTGGTGGTCCTGATGCTGGTCGCGGAGCTGGTCAGGAACGCCGGCCGGTACACCCTGGCCGATGTGCTGGCCCTACGGCTGCGCCGGCGCAAGGTCCGGGCCGCGGCCGGCGGCGCCAGCGTCGTGGTCACGCTGTTCTACCTGGTCGCCCAGATGGTCGGCGCGGGCAGCCTGGTCGCCCTGCTGCTGGGCACCAACAGCGCCGAGGCCAGGACCTGGACCATCGTGGCGGTGGGCGGTCTGATGGTCGTCTACGTCACGGTCGGCGGGATGCGGGCCACCACCTGGATCCAGATCGTCAAGGCGTTCCTGCTGGTCGCCGGCTCGGTGCTGCTGACCGTGCTGCTGATGGTGCGCTTCCACGGCGACGTCGCCGAGCTGATGCGGCAGGCGGCCCAGCACAGCGGCGCCGGCCAGCGGTACCTGGAGCCCGGGCTGAAGTACGGCAAGAGCTTCACCAGCCGGCTGGACTTCTTCAGCCTCGGCCTCGCGCTGGTGCTCGGCACCGCGGGCCTGCCGCACATCCTGTCCCGCTTCTACACCGTGCCCACCGCCCGGGCCGCCCGGCGCTCGACGATGTGGGCGATCGGGCTGGTCGGCGGCTTCTACCTGATGGCCATCGCGCTGGGCCTCGGCGCCACCGCGCTGGTCGGCTCGGCGGAGGTCCGGCACGCCAACGCGGCGGGCAACACCGCCGTCCCGCTGCTCGCCCTGGTGCTCGGCGGCGGCAACGGCTCCACCGGCGGGGTGGTGCTGTTCGCGGCGATCTCGGCGATCGCCTTCGCCACCATCCTCGCCGTGGTCGCCGGGCTCACCCTGGCCTCCTCGGCGGCCTTCGCCCACGACATCTGGGCGGGCGCCTGGCGGGGGCGCCCCCGCCGGTCGCGGGGCGGCCGCGGGGTGCGGGGGGCGCGCGGACGACGGGCGCTCGTCCCGGCCTCCCGGCGGGCGCGCGGCGGCGCGGACGCCGCGACCGGAGCGGCGGCGGAGGTGACGGCGGAGGGCGCGCCGGCGACCACGGAGCGCCAGGAGGTGCTGGTCGCCCGGATCGCGGCGGTCGGGATCGGCGCGGTGGCCATCGTGCTGAGCCTCTTCGCGCAGCAGCTGAACGTCGCCTTCCTGGTCGGCCTGGCCTTCGCCGTGGCCGCCTCCGCGAACCTTCCGGTGCTGCTCTACAGCCTGTTCTGGCGGCGGTTCACCCCGCGCGGCGCGGTCTGCTCGGTGTACGGCGGGCTGATTCCGGCGGTGGTGCTGGTGGCCTTCTCGCCGGTGGTGTCCGGTACCAAGGTGGCGCTCTTCCCCGGCGTGGACTTCCACTGGTTCCCGCTGGAGAACCCGGGCATCGTCTCCATCCCGCTCGGCTTCCTGGCCGGGTGGATCGGCACCCTCACCTCGCCCGAGCCGGCCGATCCGGACCGGTACGCCGAGCTGGAGGTCCGGTCCCTGACCGGGGCCGGGGCCGCCTGACGGTGGGGCGGCCGACTTCCACGACCCCCGGCGGACTTCCGCCGGGGGTCGTGCCGTTCCTCCGCCCCGGGGCGCTCAGAGCTCGCGCAGGGAGGTGACCTCCATCCGGGACGGCGTGCCCGCCGCCTTGCCGCAGCTCTCGGGCCGGGCGGGCTCGCTGACGCCCTCGGCCACCTCGACCTCCCAGGACCGGCCGTCCTCGTGCCGGACGCCGACCCGCCAGCGGCCCGCGCCGTCCGCCCGCTGGGCCACGGTCAGCGCCTCCGCCCGGGTCTCGCCGGTGACCAGCCGTACGGCCTGGTCGGCGGCCTGGCCCGGCCGGTCCCAGCCGGAACAGCCGCGCGACCACTCGGGCGCCATGTGGCCGGCCGCCGTCGCCGCCAGTACCTCCTTGGCCGATTCGGCGGTCAGCCGTCCGTAGGTGTAGCCGTACGGCAGGACCAGCATCGTGGGGGAGAAGCGGTGTCCGCCCAGATGCGTCACCTCCCACACCTCGCTGTGCCCGGCGGCGGCCAGATCGGCCGCGAGGGGGCGGCCCAGCAGGGCGCAGCAGCGGTCGCGGCGGCCGTTGGTGCACACCAGGGCGATCGGGCCGCCGATGTGGGGAGTCCCGAAGCCGCCGTGGTCGCCGGCGCCCAGCGCGGCGAAGTCCAGGGCGAGCAGCTCCGCCGGGTCCGCGACCTCGCTCCGGCGCACCCAGCTCCGGCCGGGGGTCGGCACGGTGTGTGCCACGACCACTTCGTGCTTGGGGGTCGGCAGGCAGTCCGCGTGCCGGCCGGGGCGGCGGATCAGCGCGACCCGGACGCCGGTGCCCGCGGTCGCGGCGTCCAGCGCGCGGCCGACCTCCGGGTCCAGGTGGCTTTGGCCGAGCGCCTTCGCGCCCCACGGGCCGGGCTGTTCGACCAGCAGCCAGGTGGTGGCGGTCGCGGCGGTGGCAGCCAGCGGCTCCGACAGTTCACGCGACAACGTCGCACAGGTGCTCACGTCGGTAAGGCTACCCTTGCCGTCCGCCGGTGGCCCGGCCGCCGGGGCGTGGGCGACCGCGGCCCGGCCGGCCGCCTGGGTGTGCGCCGGTCCGGGTCGGGCCGGGGCGGTCGGGGGACGGCCGGCTGCGTCGGTGCGTGGCGGTCCGGTCCGGGCCGGTGGCCGGGTGGATCGGGTGCCCAGGACGGACGGAAGACCTGTGCAGGGAACGCCGGAGGGGCGCCGACCGCTGGAAACCGCCGGCCGGTCGGCGCCCCTCCGGGGGTGGCGGGCCCGGTCTAGACGGGGCCGGCCACGGTGCTGATCGGGCTGGTCACCGGGGTGCCGGAGCCGTCCCGGCGCGGGTCGCGCTCCGGCAGGTCGACCGGCGCGCCCTTGGGCCCGGCGGCGCGGGCGGGAGCCGGTCCGGCCCAGGCGAAGGCGAGCGCGTCCTCGCCGCGCAGGAAGCGCTGGCAGCGCACCCCGCCGGTGGCCCGGCCCTTGCGCGGGTACTGCTCGAAGGGGGTGACCTTCCAACTGGACTGGGCCTCGCCGGTGAGGGTGCCGGCGGTGCCGGCCACCGAGACGACCACCGCGTCGACGGCCGGGTCGACGGCGTTGAAGGAGAGCACCCGGGCGCCGTCGGACAGCTTGACGCCGGCCATGCCGCCGGCCGGCCGGCCCTGCGGGCGGACCTGCCCGGCGGGGTAGCGCAGCAACTGGGCGTCGGAGGTGATGAAGACGAGGTCCTCCTCGCCGGTGCGGAGTTCGACGGCGCCGACCACCTCGTCGCCCTCCTTGAGCCCGATCACCTCGAACTCGTCCTTGTTGGCGGGCCATTCGGGGACCACCCGCTTGACGACGCCCTGGACGGTGCCCAGCGCCAGGCCGGGGGAGGACTCGTCCAGCGTGGTCAGCGCGAGTACCCGTTCGCCGTCCTCCAGTCGGAGGAACTCGGTGACGAGCGCGCCGCCGGCCAGTGTCGGCGACGGGGTGGGCGGCAGTGCCGGCAGGTCGATGACCGGCAGCCGCAGGACCCGGCCGGCCGAGGTGACCACACCGATGTCGGCGCGGGCGGTGGTCGGCACCGCCGAGACGATCACATCGTTCTTGGCGCGCTTCTCCGACACCTCGAACGGCTCGCCGTCGCCGGTGCGGGCGAGCAGGCCGGTGGAGGAGAGCAGCACCCGGCACGGATCGTCCGCGACCTCCAGCGGAACGGTCAGCGAGGTGGCCGGAGCGGCGCCGGCCTCCAGCAGGACGGTCCGCCGCTCGGTGCCGAACTGCTTGGCGACGGCGCCGAGTTCGGTGGAGACCACGCTGCGCAGCCTGGTGTCGGACTCCAGGATCTCGGTCAGCTCGGCGATCTCCGAGTTGAGCTTGGCCTGCTCCTGCTCCAGCTCGACCCGGTCGAAGCGGGTGAGCCGGCGCAGCGGGGTGTCGAGGATGTACGCGGTCTGCGTCTCGCTCAGCGAGAAGCGCTCGATCAGGCGCTCCTTGGCCTGGGCCGCGTTGTCGCTCGACCGGATGAGGGCGATGACCTCGTCGATGTCGATCAGGGCGATCAGCAGGCCCTCGACCAGGTGCAGCCGCTCCTGCCGCTTGCGGCGGCGGAAGTCGCTGCGCCGGCGGACCACCTCGAAGCGGTGGTCGACGTAGACCTCCAGCAGCTCCTTGAGGCCGAGGGTGAGCGGCTGGCCGTCGACCAGTGCCACGTTGTTGATGCCGAAGGTCTCCTCCATCGGCGTCAGCTTGTAGAGCTGCTCCAGCAGGGCCTCGGGCACGAAGCCGTTCTTGACCTCGATGACGAGGCGCAGCCCGTGTGCGCGGTCGGTGAGGTCCTTGACGTCCGCGATGCCCTGGAGCTTCTTCGCGTTGACGAGGTCCTTGATCTTGGAGATGACCTTCTCCGGGCCGACGTTGTACGGCAGCTCGGTGACCACGATGCCCTTGCGGCGGGCGCTGACGGCCTCGACGGTCGTGGTGGCGCGGATCTTGAAGGTGCCTCGGCCGGACTCGTAGGCGTCCCTGATGCCGGAGAGGCCGACGATCCGTCCGCCGGTGGGCAGGTCGGGGCCGGGGACGAACCGCATCAGGGTGTCGAGGTCGGCGGTCGGATGCTTGATCAGGTGCCGGGCGGCGGCGACGACCTCGGAGAGGTTGTGCGGCGGCATGTTGGTGGCCATGCCGACGGCGATGCCGGTGGCGCCGTTGACCAGCAGGTTGGGGAAGGCCGCGGGGAGGGCCAGCGGTTCCTGCTCGCTGCCGTCGTAGTTGGGGCCGAAGTCGACGGTCTCCTCGTGGATCGACTCGACCAGGGCCATCGAGGCGGCGGTGAGCCGCGACTCGGTGTAGCGCATCGCGGCCGGCGGGTCGTCGTTGCCGAGCGAGCCGAAGTTGCCGTGGCCGTCGATCAGCGGCAGCCGCATCGAGAACGGCTGGGCCATGCGGACGACCGAGTCGTAGATGGAGGCGTCGCCGTGCGGGTGCAGCCGGCCCATCACCTCGCCGACCAGGCGGGCGCACTTGACGTGCCCGCGCTCCGGGCGCAGGCCCATCTCGTTGGCCTGGTACAGGATGCGGCGGTGCACCGGCTTGAGGCCGTCCCGCGCGTCCGGAAGGGCCCGGGAGTAGATGACGGAGTAGGCGTACTCGAGGAACGAGCCCTGCATCTCGTCCACGACGTCGACGTCGAGGATGCGCTCCTCGAAGTCTCCGGGGGGCGGGGTCTGCGAACTGCGGCGGGCCATCGCGGCGGGGCTCCCTTACGTCTCGCTTGCTTCTCGTCCACGTCTCGTCGGCGCGGTCTCGCCGGGCTGTCGGCGGTGTTGTCAACAGGGCTCGGCGCCCCCATTGTGGACCCTCCCGCCGACAGTCCCGGCCAGCGCCCCTCTTCCGCCCCTGGCGAACGCCCTGCCCGCGCGGACACATCCACAGCGCTCGCGCGTTGCACCACAATGGGGGACGCCACACGAAAACCCCCCGACGTCGACGACGGGAAGGACCCGAGCGCATGGCCAACCCGGCCCCCGCCTCCCAGCAGCGAGGCATCGCCATCACCGAGCACCGCCTGGCCAATGGCCTGCGCGTCGTCCTCTCCGAGGACCACCTGACCCCGGTGGCCGCGGTCTGCCTCTGGTACGACGTGGGCTCCCGGCACGAGGTGAAGGGCCGCACCGGGCTGGCCCACCTGTTCGAGCACCTCATGTTCCAGGGGTCCGCCAACGTGTCCAACAACGGGCACTTCGAGCTCGTCCAGGGCGCCGGCGGCTCGCTCAACGGCACCACGAGCTTCGAGCGCACCAACTACTTCGAGACCATGCCGGCCCACCAGTTGGAGCTCGCGCTCTGGCTGGAGGCGGACCGGATGGGCTCGCTGCTGGCCGCCCTCGACGACGCGTCGATGGAGAACCAGCGCGACGTGGTGAAGAACGAGCGCCGCCAGCGGTACGACAACGTGCCCTACGGCACCGCGTTCGAGCGGCTCACCGCGCTGTCGTTCCCGGACGGCCACCCCTACCACCACACCCCGATCGGCTCGATGGCCGACCTGGACGCGGCCACCCTGGAGGACGCCCGGGCGTTCTTCCGCACGTACTACGCGCCCAACAACGCGGTGCTCTCGGTGGTCGGCGACATCGACCCCGAGCAGGCGATCGCCTGGGTGGAGAAGTACTTCGGCAGCATCCCCGCGCACGACGGCAAGCAGCCGCCGCGCGACGGCGCCCTGCCGGAGAGCATCGGCCGGGAGATCCGCGAGCTGATCCGCGAGGACGTGCCCTCCCGCGCGCTGATGGCCGCCTACCGGCTGCCGCACGACGGCACCCGCGAGGCGGACGCCGCCGACCTGGCGCTGACCGTCCTCGGCAGCGGCGAGTCGAGCCGGCTGTACAACCGGCTGGTCCGCCGGGACCGCACCGCCGTCGCCGCGGGCTTCGGCCTGCTGCGGCTGTCCGGCGCGCCGAGCCTGGGCTGGCTGGACGTCAAGACCTCCGGCGACGCCACCGTCGAGCAGATCGAGACGGCCGTCGACGAGGAGCTGGCCCGGTTCGCGGCCGAGGGCCCGACCCCGGCCGAACTGGAGCGCGCCCAGGCGCAGATCGAGCGCGAGTGGCTGGACCGGCTCACCACGGTGGCCGGCCGCGCCGACGAACTCTGCCGCTACGCGGTGCTGTTCGGCGACCCGAAGCTGCTGAACGACGCCCTGCCGAAGGTCCTCGACGTCACCGCCGAGGAGGTGCGGGCCGTCGCCGCGGCCCGGCTGCACCCGCAGAACCGGGCGGTCCTGGTGTACGAGCCGACCACGGCCGAGGACACCGCCGCCGAGACCGCTGCCACCGCCGAGACCGACGAGGAGGGCGCCGCCGTATGAGCACCGAGTACGTCCCCGCCATGACTTTCCACGAGCAGCCCCAGCCCGGCACCCCCACTCCGTGGGCGTTCCCGGCGCCGGAGCGCGCCGCCCTCGGCAACGGCATCACGGTGCTGCACTGCCACCGCCCCGGCCAGCAGCTGGTGGCCGTCGACGTGCTGCTCGACGCCCCGCTCGCCGCCGAGCCGGAGGGCCTGGACGGCGTCGCCTCGATCCTGGCCCGGGCGCTCAGCGAGGGCACCGACACGCTGACCGCCGAGGAGTTCGCGGCCGAGCTGGAGCGGGCCGGCGCCACCCTGGACGCGCACGCCGACCACCCGTGCATCCGGGTCTCGCTGGAGGTCCCGGCCTCCCGGCTGGCCCGCGGCCTGGACCTGCTGGCCGCCGCGCTGGGCAGCCCGGCGCTGCCGCAGGACGAGATCGAGCGGCTGGTCGCCAACCGGCTGGACGAGATCGTGCACGAGCAGGCCAACCCGGCCCGGCGGGCCGCCAAGGCGCTGTACGCCTCGCTGTTCGACGCCGCCGACCGGCTCTCCCGCCCGCGCGGCGGCACCGCCGAGACGGTCAAGACCATCGACCGGGCCGCCGTCCGGGCCTTCTACGAGGGGCATGTGCGGCCCGCCACCACCACCGTGGTGGTGGTCGGCGACCTCACCGGCACCGATCTGCCGGCCCTGCTGGAGTCCACCCTCGGCGGCTGGAAGGGCACTCCGGCCGCGGCGGCCGCGCACGCCCCGGTCACCGCTGACGACACCGGCCGGGTGATCATCGTGGACCGGCCCGGTTCGGTGCAGACCCAGCTGCTGATCGGGCGGATCGGCCCGGACCGGCACGACCCGGCCTGGGCCGCGCAGATCCTCGGCACCTACTGCCTGGGCGGCACCCTCACCTCCCGGCTGGACCGGGTGCTGCGGGAGGAGAAGGGCTACACCTACGGCGTGCGGGCGTTCGCGCAGCCGCTGCGCTCGGGCCCCGACGGCAGCGGGCGCGCCATGCTGGCGATCAGCGGCTCGGTGGACACCGCTTCCACCGCCCCGGCGCTGGCCGACACCTGGACCATCCTGCGCACGCTGGCCGCGGAGGGGCTCACCGACGCGGAGCGCGACGAGGCGGTGCAGTTCCTGGTCGGGGTGGCGCCGCTGAAGTACGAGACGGCGGGCTCGGTCGCCGGCACCCTGGCCGACCAGGTCGAGCAGCACCTGGCGGACGACTTCCAGGCCGAGGTCTACCGGCAGCTGGCCGAGCTGTCGACCGCCGCCGCCACCGAGGCCGTGGTGAGCGCCTTCCCGCCGGACCGGCTGGTGACGGTCCTGGTCGGTGACGCCTCGGCGTTCGCGGACCAGGTGCGTGAGCTGGGCATCGGCGAGGTGACCGTGATCGGGGCCTGATCCGGCACCCGGTCCGGCAGCGGACCCGAGGGCCCGGCGGAGCGTCACGACGCTCCGCCGGGCCCTTTCGCGTACCGGCGCCGGTTCCAGCGCCCGGCGTCCGGTTCCGGTGCCGGCGTTAATTCCCTTGCCGCGGTGGCGCGGTGCGTGGCTAGATATCCCCGGCAACCGGTGCACACACGGAGAGGAGGCGGTCACGATGCGGGTCGAGCAACCCCGGCGGCGCTCCCCGAGACTGTCCTCCCGATGCCCCCTGGCGGTCTGAGCACCGCTCCCGCGTCGGCCGAGCGCCGCCGCACCACTGACGTTCCCGGGCCGCGCCGGGTCTTTCGCGCGGCACCCGCCTACGCTTGAACCGTCCGACCCCAGGAGGTCGTTGAACCATGTCGTACACCGAGGTACCCGGCGTCCGGACTCCGATCCGGATGTGGACCGACCCGGCCACCGTCGAGGGCCAGGCCATGCAGCAGCTGCGCAACATCAGCTCGCTGCCCTGGCTGCACGGGCTCGCCGTGATGCCCGACGTCCACCTGGGCAAGGGGGCGACCGTGGGTTCGGTGATCGCCATGCGCGGCGCCGTCTGCCCGGCCGCGGTCGGCGTGGACATCGGCTGCGGGATGAGCGCGGTGAAGACCTCGCTCACCGCGAAGGACCTGCCGGACGACCTGTCGCGGCTGCGCTCGCAGATCGAGCGGACCATCCCGGTCGGGCGGGGTCTGCACACCGACCCGGTCGACCCGGGCAAGCTGCGCGGCGCCCCGACCGGGGGCTGGGACGACTTCTGGCAGCGGTTCGACGGGGTCGCGTCCGAGGTGAAGTGGCGCCGGGACCGGGCCGCCCAGCAGATGGCGACGCTCGGCGGCGGCAACCACTTCATCGAGGTGTGCGTCGACGACACCGGCGCGGTCTGGCTGATGCTGCACTCGGGCTCGCGCAACATCGGCAAGGAGCTGGCGGAGCACCACATGGGCGTGGCCCGGTCGCTGCCGCACAACCAGGGCCTGATCGACCGCGACCTCGCGGTGTTCATCGCGGACACCCCGCAGATGGCCGCGTACCGGCAGGACCTCTTCTGGGCGCAGGAGTACGCCAAGCGCAACCGGGCGCTGATGATGGCGCTGTTCCAGGACGTGGTCCGGCGCGAGTTCCCGCGGGCGAAGGTCGCCTTCGACGAGGTGATCAGCTGCCACCACAACTACGTCGCGGAGGAGCGCTACGACGGCGTCGACCTGCTGGTCACCCGCAAGGGCGCGATCCGGGCCGGGGCCGGTGACTACGGGATCATCCCGGGCTCGATGGGCACCGGGTCGTACATCGTGCGCGGGCTGGGCAACGAGGCGTCGTTCAACTCGGCCTCGCACGGCGCCGGCCGGAAGATGAGCCGCTCCGCCGCGAAGAAGCGGTTCACCACGAGCGACCTGGCCGAGCAGACCGCGGGCGTGGAGTGCCGCAAGGACGCCGGGGTGGTGGACGAGATCCCGGGCGCCTACAAGCCGATCGAGAAGGTGATCGAGCAGCAGCGGGACCTCGTCGAGATCGTGGCGCACCTCAAGCAGGTGGTCTGCGTCAAGGGCTGAGAGCGCTCCGGTACCCGTCGTACGAAGCCCCCGGTCGTCGGCCGGGGGCTTGCGCGTGCCCGGACCGGCTCGTTCAGACGCCGTCGCGCCGGGGGTTCAGCCGCCGGTAGCCGGGGTGCACCCCGGCGGTGAGCTGCTGCGCCTCGGCGATCCGGCGCAGCAGTCCGGCCAGGGCGATACGTTCCTGCGGGTCGAGGCCGGTGCAGAGGGTCTCCTCGTGGGCGAGCGCCGCCTCGGCGAGCCCGCGCATCACCTCCTCGCCCTTGGGCGCGAGGTAGAGGTCCTGGAACCGGCGGTCCTTGGGGTTGCGGCGGCGCTCGACGAGTCCGCGTTCCTCGATGGCGTCGATGAAGGCCACGAACCGGCTCGGCGACATGCCGAGCCGCCGGGCGAGTTCCTGCTGGTGCTGGCCGGGGGCCAGGCTGACCGCCCGGAGCAGACCCGCCTGGGCCGGGGTGAGATCGAGCTCGGCGACCCGCCGGGCGAAGGCCTGCGACGCGTGCTCACCCAACTGGGACAGCAGAAATGCGACTTGGGCTCCCTGCGGTCCCGGATGGGGCGACGGGGCGCGGTCGGGAGGTTCGGTCATGGAAACACGATACCAGTGGACAATGATGTCCCCGGGTGAACTATTCTGGACAAGGAACTACTGGCGTCGGTGCCGATCCGTCCGACGTCGGCCTCCGGACCACCCATCGACCCGTTCTCGACTGGAGTGCCCCTCATGACCACGACATCCGCGGTGCCGGCCGCTTCCGCCCGGCGACAGCAGTCGGGCCCCCCTTTGCTGCTGCCCGCCGTGGCGTTCGCGGCGCTGATGGTGGTGTCCGTCGTGCTCGCCCGGCAGACCCCGCTGCCCACCGATTCGGCGGCCGACACCCTCGCCTACTACAAGGACCACGCGACCGCCGCCAAGGTGTCCGGGACGCTGCAGTTCGGCGCCTCGCTGCCGCTCGCGGTCTGGGCTGCGATCGTCTACCAGCGGCTGCGCCGCCTGGGCGTCACCGCCCCCGGCCCCGGCATCGCGCTGGTGTCCGGAGTGCTCGCCTCCGCCGCGATGGCGATGTGCGGCCTCACCGTCTGGGCCGCCTCCCGGTCCGGGGACCTCGGCGACGCCTCGCTGGCCCGCTCGCTGGCCGACCTCACCTTCGCCACCGGCGGCCCCGGGCACGTGGTGCCGTTCGCCGTGATGCTGGCCGGGGTGGCCGTGCCGATGCTGCTGCTCGGCTTCGGGCCGAAGGGCTTCGCCTGGGCCGGCCTGGTGCTCGCCGGGATCGGGGTGCTGGGCACCCTGGCCCTGCTCTCCACCAGCCTCGGCTTCTTCCTGCCGATCGCCCGCTTCGGCGGCCTGATCTGGCTCATCGCGGCCAGCGTGATCCTGCCCAAGCAGCGTCCGCGCCGCACGCCGGGTGCCGAGGCCGACCCGGCCTAGGGTCGCCCGGCGTTCTGACTGCTCCGGCGCGGTGACGGCCCGGACCCCCGTTGGTGGTGCTCCGGGGGTGGGGCCGTCCCGGTTGGGGGCGGGCGGCGGGGGCGCGGCGCCGGGAGGCGCGGCGGACCGGTCGCTACCGAGCGGGCCGCAGGGCTCGTGAGGAAAAGGGAGGGCGGCGCGGCGGTGTCCTGGGGAGGAAGGCCGCCGCGCCGCCTACCGTCGTACGGCGACCGGAGGGGGGTCGCCGGCCGGCGGCTCGGTGCGGTCCGGGGGCGGACGCGCGTGGTGCGGAAGTGACGCGAGTGAAAGGGGTCCGCTCGACGGGCCCGTGAGTCATGGGCGGGGGAGCCGCCCGGCTGTCAGGCCGCCGCGAGACGGCGGTCGAGAACGGCGAGAATCAGCTCCTCGACGCGGCGGGCGACCGGATCGCTCTGGCCGCCCGGGCCGGCCAGCAGGTCGAAGGTTTCGAAGCTGGTCAGCATGAACAGCATCTCCACCAGTTCGTCGAGCCCGGCCTCGTCGACCTCGGCGCCCCGGTCGGCGAGCAGGCGGTTCAGTACCACCTGGAGGCCGCCGCGCCGCCGCTCGCTGCGGCTCTGCAGCGCGGTGTCGAGCTCCGGGTCGAGGATTCCCAGGCCGCGCAGCCGGCGCAGTGCGACCCGGCCGGAGGCATAGAAGCCGTTCAGCACGTCGAGCAGCGCGGTGAGCGCCTCGCGGCCGCTGGGGGCCATGAACGCCGCGGGCATCCTGGCCATCCCGCCGCGCTGGGCCAGATCGTCGAAGAGTGCCTCCAGCAGGCCGGTCTTCGAGTCGAACTGGTAGTAGACGGTCATCCGCGCCACTCCGGCGGTCTTGGCGACGGCGTCCATGCTGAACGAGGCCGGGCCCTTCTCCCCGGTGAGCAGCTCGCAGGCCGCCTCCAGAATGCGGGTGCGGGTCTGTTCGGCGGCTACCTGGCGTTGGCCGGCTCGGTACTGGCGTGGGCTCATGGGCTGTTGACGTCTCCTGAGGCGGGTGCTATCACATTCATTGTACACTCAGTCTATATAAAAATACGGGGGCAGGGAACGGGGGCGGCGGCGTCCGCCTCCCGTGCCCGCCCCCCGCAGAGGACCGGCGCCACTCCCGTCACGACATCCCCCATATTGCGGAGGCCACGATGAGGTACCGCCACGTGAGTGTGCCGAGGCTCGGCGGAGCCGAGGTCCTGAGGCTGTCCAGCGATGAACTCCCGGCACCGGCCGGCGGCCAGGTCCGGGTCCGGGTGCTCGCCGCCGGCGTCTCCTACGGTGACATTCTGCTCCGTGCCGGCGTGATCCCCGGCGGCCCCAAGCGGCCCTTCACCCCCGGATACGACCTGGTGGGGGTGGTGGACCAGGTCGGACCGGGCACCAGGGCCCCCGAACCGGGCACCCGGGTGGTCGCGTTGGTGCGCAGCGGCGGCTACGCGGAGTACGCACTGGTGGCCGCCAACCGGCTGGTCCCGCTGCCCGAGGGCGTCGACCCGGTGGAGGCCTCGGCGCTCGCGCTGAACTACTTCATCGCCCAGCAGATGCTGCACCGGGTGGCCGAGGTCAGGCAGGGCGGCACCGTGCTGGTGCACGGCGCGTCCGGCGGCGTCGGCACCGCCTTCCTGGAACTGGCCGCGCTCGCCGGGGTCACCGTCTACGGCACCTGCTCCGCCGCCCGGGCCGACCAGGTGCGGGCGCTCGGCGGCCGCCCGATCGACCGGGACACCGAGGACTTCCGCCGGGTGGTGCGCGGCCTGCCGGGCGGCGCGGTGGACGCGGTGTTCGACCCGATCGGCGGCCCGCACTTCCTCCGCTCGTACCAGGCGGTGCGGCGCGGCGGCGTGATGGTCGGCTTCGGCCAGAACGCCGCGCTGCGCGGCAACCAGCGGGACCTGCTGACCGGCGCCCAGGGCTTCCTGGGCGGCATCGTGCTGCCGAAGCTGATCCCGGACGGCAAGCGGACCCTGTTCTACAACGCCTGGAGTCTGGAGAAGTCCCACCCGGCCGCGTACCAGCAGGACCTCGCGACCGTGCTGGAGCTGCTGCAGAAGGGCCTGGTCAAGCCGCGGGTGGGCCGCACCATGCCGCTGGAGGAGGCGGCGGACGCGCACCGGGCGATGGAGACCGCCGCGGTCACCGGGAAGATCGTGCTCGTCCCGGCCGCGGCCTGACCGAAGGGGCGCGCCCCCCGGGCACGGGGCGCGCCCGGGCCGCCGTACTCCTGTCCCCGATCAGGAGGGCGGCGGCCGGGGACGGGGCAGGAAAGGTTCCCAGCGTGTTGGGGATTCCCGACCCATGACGGTGGGACGGCCGGTCCGCAGGATGGCGGTAGCACCGCTTCCCCCCGTTGCCGTCCCGTCGGAGGCCCCCGATGCGAACCGCCCTGCGCCGTGCCCACCGCCGTCTGCTGCTGCGCCGCTGGATGCGGCGCGGCGGCCGCTACCTGGCGGACGGGCTGATCTGGCTCGGTCTGGCGATGGGGGCGATGACCTCGCCCTCCGCCCTGCCGGGGGCGCGGAAGCCGGAGGACGTGCTGCCTCCGGTGGGGGTGCCGGAGTGGCACCCGGAGCGGACCTCGGCGCCGGCCGAGCCGCTGAGCCGGCGCGAGGAGGAGCTCTGGGCGCAGTTGCTGGAGCGCTGACCGGGCCCCCGCGGCCCGGCCCGGCCACGGGCCCGTCCTGTCGACCGGCCCGGACCCGGGAGCGATCGCCGGGCCGGCCGCCCGGCGCCGCACCGCGGGCGCTGGTCCGAGGGCGCTGGTCCGAGTGCGCTGGTCCGAGGGCGGACCCTAATTGCCGAGCCCGGCCCGCCGGGCCCGGACGGCCGCCTCGGCGCGGTCGGTCACCTGGAGCTTGCTGAAGATCCGGGAGAGGTAGTTGCGCACCGTCTTCGTGGAGAGCCCGAACTCGTTCGCGATGTGCGCGTTGTTGCGGCCGTCGGCCAGCATGGTCAGCACCGCCATCTCCCGGGGGGTCAGGTCGGGGAACGGCTCCCGTTCCGGAGCCGGCCGGCGCACCTGGGCCAGCAGGTGGGCGGCGGCCTCCGGCCCGAACAGCGCGCCGCCCTGGCTGACCGCGGTGATCGCCCGGCGGACGTCGTCCAGACCCGCGCCCTTGACCAGGTAGCCCCGCGCGCCCGCGCGGACCGCCGAGACGATGGAGTCGTCGTTGTCATCGGCCGTCAGTATCACCACCGCCACCCGGGGATGGCGGGCGAGCAGGGTCCGGGTCGCCTCGATGCCGTCGGTGCCGGGCATGCTGATGTCCATCAGCACCACGTCCGGCGCGAGCCGCTCCACGGCGGAGAGCACGTCGGCCCCGCTGGAGGCCTCTCCCACCACCGTCAGAGAATCGATCCGGTCGAGGAGTTGGCGCAATCCCGCCCGGAACAGCTCGTGGTCGTCGACGACCAGGATGCGGAGGTTTCGAGGTACGGCCGGATCCATGGGGGCTCCTAAGGGGAGGGTGAGGGAGCACGGTCAACTCGGTGGGCGCACGGGGTCGCAGGGAAACGGCACGGGTCGGTCGGGCACGGAGTCCGTGGCCGCCGGGGGCGGGGGAGAGAGGGCGGGGGCCCGGCTCAGTCGAGCCGGTGGGTGCCGTCGACGAGCGCCGAGTGCGGCAGGCGGACCCGGACCACGGTGCCGTGCGGGGCCCTGGTGCCGATCGAGAAAAAGCCGCCGAGTTCTCTGGTGCGCAGGCACATCGAAGGAAGTCCGATTCCGCCGACCGCGTCGCCGGAAATGCCGATCCCATCGTCCTCGATGGAAAGGACGAGGCCCTCGGGGCCGATCGACGCGGAGATCCGGCAGAAGGATGCCCGGGCATGCCGGACGACATTGGCGACAGCCTCGCCGGAGATGTTCTTCAATTCTTTCTGGACACGTGTCGGAAAATCGTCCAGGACGGCCGGGAGCTCGGTGACGACCCGTAGCCGGCCGGCCCCGGCCTCCTCGAAGGCGCGGGCCTGCCGGTGCAGGAACTGGCGCAGCGTGCCAGTGCCGGCGACGGTCCGGGGCTCGGAGGTGTCGAGGTCCCGGATCACCTGCCGGACGTCCGCGATCGCGGTGCTGACATCCTCCCGGGCCTGGGCCAGCAGGGCCGGGGCCTGGTCGGCGTCGTCGGTCAGGTCGAGACCGGCGAGTTCCATGCGCATGTGCAGGGCGGCCAGCCTGGGAGCCAGCGAGTCGTGCAACTCCCTGCGGACACGGCGGCGTTCGTCGAGTCGGGCAGCGGCAGCCGGACAGCCGGACTCCGCTTCGTCGACCGGCACTCCGGCCGGCCGGGGCCGTGGCTGCGCCGGTGGCAGGCCGGCTGCGCCGAGGCCGGTGACCAGCCCGAGCAGGGTGTTCACCAGCCGACCGATCCGGTCGGAGGTGTTCCGTTCACCGCGCGTAGCGAGCGCTCCCACGCCGCTTACGGCCAGGTTGGTCGGTCTTCGGTCGGCCCTGCCGGAGGATTTGAGTATCTGGTCCAGCATGGTTCCTGAGATCCCCCCGTCGCTCGCGTCTTACCCACTGTGCACGGGCGTTCCTGGCGCGGGGAAATGGAATTCACCGGGATGTCCGAAAACAGGCACGGCGGACCTCGAAGTATCGGTCCGTCGTTCGTTTCCATCCCGTGATCCCAATCCACCCGGGACAAGACCTTAGGGGCGTGGTTGCGCAGGGCGCAAGGGTGGGAGGGCCGGGTGGGGGAGGGGGCGGTGACGGATTCGGACACTTGGTTGCACCCATGTGAGTGAGCACTTACCCTCATGGAGTCGGGCCACGAGCGAGACCGGCGAACGAGGCGCGCGGCGCCCCGCCGGCCGTCCCCCGGAGAGCCGAGGAGGCGACCCCATGGGCACATCCCGCACCACCGATCTGACGCTGGACCAGATCGCAGAGATCTACCGAACGATGAGTGTGATCCGGGCCTTCGAGGACCGTCTGCACGGACTGGCGAAGAGCCTCCCCGGCGCGGTCCACCTCTACAGCGGGCAGGAGGCCGTCGCAGCAGGTGTCTGCGCGGCCCTCGCCCCGGACGACTACCTCGCCAGCACCCACCGCGGCCACGGTCACGCGATCGCCAAGGGCTGCGACGTCGAGGCGATGATGAAGGAGTTGTACGGCCGGCCGGACGGGATCTGCGGCGGCAAGGGCGGCTCGATGCACATCGCGGACTTCGACCGCGGCATGCTCGGCGCCAACGGCCTGGCCGGCGGCGGCGTCCCGCTCGCCTGCGGGGCCGCCCTGACGGCACGTCAGCAGGGCACCGGCCAGGTGTCGGTGGCCTTCACCGGCGACGGCGGCGCCAACCAGGGCGCCGTGCTGGAGAGCCTGGTGCTGGCCCGGATGCTCGACCTGCCGGTGATCTTCGCGATCGAGAACAACGGCTACGCCCAGGCGACCCCGGCCGCCGCCCACTTCTCCGGTACCGACATGGCCCAGCGCGCGGCCGGCTTCGGGATCCCGGGCGAGGTGGTGGACGGCTACGACGTGCTCGCCGTGCACGCCGCCACCACCGAGGCCGTCCGGCGTGCCCGGGCGGGCGAGGGCCCGACCGTGCTGGAGTTCCGGGCCGAGCGCTTCCACGGCCACATGGAGCTCTGGGACGACCAGTCCTACCGGCCGGACGCCGACCCGGAGCGGCTGCGCTCCGAGTCCGACCCGCTGCTGCTGCTCCGCTCCCGGATCGCCGACGGCACCGTGGGCGGACCCGCCGCCTTCGAGCTGGACCGGATCGACCGGGACGCGACCGCCCTGGTCGAGGCCGCCGTCACGGCCGCCTCGGAGCCCTTCACGGTCGACCCGCGCACCCTGCTCGACCACGTCTACACCCGCTGACCCGCTCCGAGGAGGGAGTCCCATGCGCACGATCACCTACCAGCAGGCCATCGGCGAGGCGCTGGCGCAGCAGATGCGCTTCGATCGCTCGGTGGTCCTGATGGGCGAGGACAGCACCAATGCCTGGGGCCCGACCAAGGGCCTCCACCTGGAGTTCCCGGACCGGGTGCTCGACATGCCGATCACCGAGGCGGCCTTCGTCGGCGCCGCGGTCGGCGCCGCCGCGACCGGACTGCGGCCGGTGGTCGACCTGCTGTTCGTCGACTTCGCCACCGTCGCCTTCGACCAGATCGCCAACCAGGCCGCCAAGCTGCGGTACATGTCCGGCGGCCGGGTCTCGGCGCCGCTGGTGCTGCGCGCGATGTGGGGCACCGGCTTGCGCCGCGGCGCCCAGCACTCGCAGGCGCTGCACCCGCTCTTCGTCCACCTGCCCGGCCTCAAGGTGGTCGCGCCGTCCAGTCCGTACGACGCCAAGGGGCTGATGGCGCAGGCGCTGGTGGACGACGACCCGGTGCTGTTCCTGGAGCACAAGATGCTCTACTTCGTGCCCGGCGGCGTGCCCGAGGAGCCGTACGCGATCCCGTTCGGCTCGGCCAAGGTGGTCCGGCCCGGCACCGACTGCACGGTGGTCGCGATCGGCCGGATGGTGTCGGTCGCGCTCGCCGCCGCCGAGCAGCTGGCCGCCGAGGGCGTGCAGATCGAGGTGATCGACCCCCGGACCCTGTCGCCGCTGGACACCTCGACCATCTACGGCAGCGTCGAGCGGACCGGGCGGCTGGTCGTGGTGGACGAGGCCCACCCGCGCTGCAGTCTGGCCACCGACATCGCCGCGCAGGTCGCGCAGGACCGTTTCGCCGCTCTGCGCGGGCCGGTCAGGATGGTCACCGGGCCGCACGCGCCGGTGCCGTTCAGCCCCGAGCTGGAGGACGCCTTCGCCCCGGGCCCGGACCAGGTGGCCGCCGCCGTGCGCGCCACCGGCCTGGTGAAGGACGCGGCCGTCCGCACACTCTGACGGCCGATCAGTTTCCGTTTCCGTACCGCTGTGCTGCCGGGCCCCGAACGAGGGCCCGCCGACCGAGGAGGAACCGAGTGACGTCCCAACCGTTCGTGAAGCAGCCCGACGAGGGCCGCGCCATCTGGCACGTGGGCGCGCTGCTCCAGTTCAAGGCGACCGGCGCCGAGACCAACGGGCAGTTCTGGCTCGCCGAGCAGCTCTCCCCGGCGGGCTACGCCTCGCCGGTCCACCTGCACACCCGCGAGGACGAGTTCTTCATCGTCCAGGAGGGTGAGATGGTGCTGCGGATCGGCGACGACGAGCACAAGGTCGGCCCGGGCGCCACGGTCTTCGCGCCGCGCGGCATCGCGCACCAGTACCGGGTGGAGACCGAGGGCACCCGCTTCCTGGTGCTCGGCACCCCGGCCGGCTTCGAGGAGTGGTTCTTCAGGACCGGCGAGCCGGCCACCAGCCTGGAGCTGCCGCCGCCGCTCCAGGGCCCGCCGGACTTCGCCCGGCTGCTCGGCGAGCTGGCGCCGCTCGGAGTGCAGCTGGTCGGGCCGCCGCCCGGCGTCGGCGGTCCCGCCGGGCCGCCGCGCTGAGCGGTGCCACCGCTGAAGCCTGCCTCGCCGGCCCCGGCGCCCCTCGTGGGCGGCGGGGCCGGCGCGCCGTTCGGGGTGCCCGGCGAAACGGGTGAGCGGGTACTCACCTGCACGCTATCCTTCGGGTGCCCCTCCGCAGCCGCGGCCCGCTCGGAAGCCGGCCGCCCCGTTCCTTCGGAGCCTTCATGAGTATGCGCGAGCAGATCGTCGACGCCGCCGAGCGGGTGATCCGTGACCTCGGTCTGGCCCGCTGCACCACCAAGGAGATCGCCGAAGTGGCGGGCTGCTCGGAGGGCACCATCTACCGGCACTTCCGCAGCAAGGAGGACGTCTTCCTGGCCGTCCTCGCCGAGCGGCTGCCCGGACTGCTGCCGGTGCTGCGGGCGCTGCCGGAGGAGATCGGCAGCGAGGGCGAGGTACGGGCCTCCCTCCAGGAGGTGGCGGAGGAGGCGCTCGCCTTCTACCGCGCGTCGATGCCGATGCTGCTGTCCGTCTTCGCCGAGCCCAAGCTGCTCGACCGCCACCGGGAGTGGATGCAGGCCAACAACGCCGGGCCGCACCGGGCCGTCGAACTGCTGGCCGACTACCTGCGCCGGGCCCAGCGGACCGATCTGGTCAGCCGGGACGCGGATCCGGTGGCGGCGTCCCAGCTCCTGCTCGGCGCCTGCTACCTGGCCGCCTACGGGGGCGTGTTCGCCGCCCCGGGCACCGGGTCGGAGCCGCTGCGGGAGGCGGAGGCCTTCGTCCGGGAGCTCTGGCGGACCCTGGCCCCGGCGCAGTCGGCGGCGGCGCCGGCGCGGGGCCGCGCCAAGGCCCGCTGAACGGCCGGCCCGCTGGACCACTGAACCGCGAGCTGCCCGTCGCCCGGCGAGAACCGCCGGGCGGCGGGCTTTCGCATGCCCGGGACGGGACGGGATGCGACGGGACGAGACCGGACGGGACCGGACCGGACCCGGCCGGACCGCGGCGGCGCCGGTGCGCTCCTGCCGGGCGGCGCTCGCGGGGGCGCGGACGACGCGGGTGCCGAGCGGACGGGCGGAGGGGCGGCAACGGGGAGGGGCGGGTGGCCAGTGGCCGCCCGCCCCTCCCCGCGCTCCCGCCGTGGTCAGCCCTGGAGGCCCAGCACCTGGGCCGCCGCCTCGACCTGGCCGAGGTCCCCGGCGCAGGGCATCAGCAGCAGCTCGTCGCAGCCCGCCTCGGCGTACTTGCCGACCAGCCCGCGCAGCTTGCCGGGGTTGTCGGCCGCGCCGCGCAGGATGTGCTCGACGAACGGCCCGGCGTCGCGGTAGTACGACCGCAGGTAGTCCTCGGTGTGCTTGGTGCCGTCCGCGCCGAGCGCGAAGTAGGCGAGCGCCACCAGTCGGGGCGCCCCCTCCCGGCCCTCGGCCGCCCACTGCTCGCGCAGCGCCTGGGCGCCCTGGGCGAACATGATCGGGCCGGTGCCGCCGCCGATCCACCCGTCGCCCAGCCGGGCCGCCCGGGCCAGTGCGGCCGGGGAGTGCCCGCCGAGGATCAGCTCCGGACCGTTCGGCCGGATCGGGGCCGGTCCGACCGAGGGCTCCCGGCCGGACTGCGCGTCGGCCCAGTGCCGCCGCAGCTCGGCCACCTGGGTGCCGGTCCGGGCGCCGCGGCCGGCCTTCTCGACCTGGCCGACCTCGAAGTCGTCCGGCCGCGAGCCGACCGCCATGCCGAGGGTGAGCCGGCCGCCGGAGAGCCGGTCCACGGTGGCCGCCTGCTTGGCCAGCAGCGCGGTGTTGGCGCGCAGCGGCGAGATCAGGATGCTCGTCGCCAGGCCGATCCGCTCGGTCACCGCGGCGGCCGCGGCCAGCGTGGTGAGCGGTTCCCAACTGCTGTGCACCAGACGGTCGATGGTGCCGAGGGTGGAGTAGCCGGCCTGCTCGGCGAGCCGGGCCCAGGCGACCACGTCGGCGCCGGCCGCACCGGGCAGCGAGGTGGGGAGTCCGATTCCGATCTTCATCGCGTTCACTCGCCTTCGAGCGGCTGGTCGTGGCGGCGGGAGAGCACGTTCTCCATCGAGGCCAGCCGGAAGAACGCCTGCGCGCCCTCGCGGCTGGTCATGTCGCGCGGGACGGCGAGGTGCTTCTCCAGCTCCCGCTCGAACTCGCGGACGGCGGGCTGCTGGCTCATGTGCGCGGCTACCAGCGGCAGCGGGCCCTCGATCTCGATCACCCGGACGGCCAGTTCCTTGCCGACGAAGGCCTGGGTGCCGAGGAGCTTGCCGACCACGGTGCCGTCGGGGCTCTTGACGTCGAAGTCGGGGCGGCCGCTCTTGCGGAACAGGTCCTTGACGATGTCCTCGCTGCCCGGCAGCAGCGGGTAGTACAGCGCGTGCCACGTGCTCATGGTCGTCTCCTGGGTTCTCCGGGCCGGGCTCGGCCCGTCGGTGGGTGTGGGGCGGGGCGGGCGGGGCCTCACTGGCTGGTGGTGACGCCGCCGTCCACGTACAGCACCTGGCCGCTGATGAAGCCGGCCCGCGGCGAGGCGAGGAAGGTGACCGCGTCGGCCACCTCGTGCAGTTCGGCGGTGCGGCCCAGCGGGATCCGGCCGAGCACCATCCGCATGAACTCCGGGTTGCTCGCGTTCTCCTGGACGAAGTCGGTGCGGACGAAGCCGGGGGCGACCGCGTTGACCGCGATCCCGTGCCGGCCCCATTCCGCGGCCAGCTGCTTGACCAGCAGGTCCAGGCCGGCCTTGCTGGCGCCGTACGCGCTGAAGCCGCGCCGGGCGCCGAACTTGCCGCGTACCGAGGAGAGGTGGACGATCCGGCCACCGCCGGCCGCGATCATCGTCCGGCCGACCGACTGGGAGAGCCAGAAGGCGCCCAGCAGGTTGGTGTCGACGATGGTGCGCCAGTCCTCCTCGGAGATGGTCTCGGCGCCGACGGTGACCAGCGCGCTGGCGCAGTTCACCAGGACGTCGATGCCGCCCCAGTCGGCGGTCACGGCCGCCACCAGCCGTTCCACGTCGGCGCGGTCGGCGACGTCCACGGCGTGCGGCACCACGGTGCCGCCGCGGGCGGCCAGCGGGGCGAGCCGCTCGGCGGTCTCCTCGGCCTTCTTCAGCGAACGGCCGGCCACCGCGACCCGGGCGCCCTGGGCGGCGAGGTCCTCGGCGACGGCGGCGCCGATGCTGCCGTAGCCGCCGACCAGCAGGACCCGGCTGCCGAGGAACTCCCGGTCGGCGGGGACGCGTTCCGGCGCGGGCCGGGGCGGGGCGGCGAAGCCGGGGGGCGGTCCGCCGGCTCCCGGCGGCGGTCCCCCGAAACCGGCGGGCGGTCCGCCGAAGCCCGGCGGTGGCCCGCCGGCTCCCGGCGGTGGTCCGCCGAAGCCAGGGGGCGGTCCGCCGGCGCCGGGGGGCGGTCCGCCGCCCGGGCGTCCGCCGGGCGGCCCGGACGGTGGGGTCGGTGCGGCTGCCGTCATGACAGCACCTCCCTGTCGCGTGTCGGTGGTGCGGGGAATCCGACGGGGTGTCGGATCGGGGGACGCCGGGGGTGGTGATGAGTCCGGGCCCGGTGCTGTCCGGGTCCGCTCGGCCGGCGTCGGGTCCGGTCCCGCCCGGTGCGGGCGGGACCGGTTCAGGTCGCGTCGGGTGCGCCGGGCAGGCCGAACAGCCCGGCGGCGTTGCCGTGCCGGATCCGCGCGACATCGGCCGGGGCCAGGCCGAGCCCGTCCAACCGGGTCAGCGAGGCGTCCAGCGGTGCGCTCATCGGCGGGGAGTCGGTGCCGAACATGACGTTGCCGGCCCCGAAGGCGTCGACGGCGGCGGCCACGGCCCGCAGGCTGGGCGTGGCGGTGTCGACGTAGACCCGGCGCAGGGCCTCGGCCAGCGGCGGGACGGCAGGTCCGGTCGGCGCGGCGCCGGGTCCGCCGGGTCCGCCCGGTCCACCCGGCCCTCCGGTCCCCGGTCCGCCCGGCCTGGTCCCCGGTCCGCCGGGACCGCCGGCACCGGGACCGCCGACCCCCGGCGGAGGCCCGCCGGGAGCGCCGCCGGGAGGCCCGCCCGGGATCCCGCCCGGCCGGCCGAAGGTGACCGGCATCCGCCGGGCCAGCTCCAGCCGCTCCAGCAGCAGCGGCAGCCCGCCGCCGCAGACCGGGGCGACGATCCGCAGCTCCGGGTACTTCTCCAGCCACCCGGCGAACAGCACCGCGGCCGTCCCCAGCGTGACGTCGCACGGCCGGGCGATCTGCTCGACCAGCCGCAGGTCGTCGAGCTCCCCGGCCCCGGCCGGTTCGGCCGGCGGGTGCAACATCACCGGGATGCGGTACTGCGCGGCCATCGCGAAGAAGGCGTCGGCCTGCGGAGTGTCCAGGAACCGCCCCTCGATGCTGGAGTTGACCATCAGCCCGACGAACTCGTCCTGCTCCAATCGCTTGGCGGCGGCGGCGAGTTCGGCGTCGGAGCCGAGCGGGTTGGTGTAGACGTAGCCGCGCAGCGCCGCGGGCCGGGCCCGGACCTGCTCGCCCAGCCAGTCGTGGAAGCGTTCGAGGGTGTCCAGCGGCTGGCGGTAGTTGTCCAGCCCGGGCGTGCGCACCATGGTGCCCGCGCCGACGGGACTGCCGACCAGGGACATGGTGATCCCGGCCGCCGCCTTGAGTTCCACCATGCCGTCGACGTCGGCGAGGCTCGGCGGCATGGGGAAGCGGCGGAAGAGTTCGGGCGACGTGATGTGGCCGTGCACATCGATCGTCATCGGCTCGGCACCTCCTGGGATGTCCGCCGGCCGGTCGGCGCGGCGGGCTGGTCGCGGG
Source organism: Kitasatospora purpeofusca (assembly GCF_034043715.1). Taxonomy (GTDB): domain Bacteria; phylum Actinomycetota; class Actinomycetes; order Streptomycetales; family Streptomycetaceae; genus Kitasatospora; species Kitasatospora purpeofusca_A. The sequence continues at coordinate 57,688 of NZ_JAXCLC010000030.1, forward strand.
CCCTGGGCCCTCGGTGAGTGAGTGCCCGCTCGCACCGTAGGGTGCGTCCGGTGGGCGCGTCAACATGGCCCGGAATTCGGGAGGTTGGTGCAACGAACCGGCTGGGCGGACGGCCCGGAACGGCCGGGACGCGGTCCGTGACGGACGGGGCGACGTCCCAGCCCGGTGGAGACGGATGCCTCCTGACACTGGGACCGCCCGGCGGCAAGGATGAGGCGGCGGGGCAGCCCCGGGGGCCGAGATGCCCCGGCCCCCGGGGTCCCGTGTCTCTCGCATCGGGCGACCCCGCCCCGGTTCGCCGCATCGACGCGGCGGACATTCCGCGATCCCGGATCGATTCGAGGAATCGATATGAAGGACATGAAGGATAATTCGGACGTCTGGTTGGTTACCTCGTCCAGCGTTCAGCTCGGCACGCTCTGGATCATGAAGACCTCGATCCTGCCGATGCTCAACTCCCTGCCCTACGACCGGTACGTCAACACGTGCCAGCTGATCGACATGCACGTGTTCCACCCGATCGCCTTCTGGAACGGCCTGGCCACCGCCGCTGTCGGCGCCACCAAGGCCGTCCGGTCGGAGAGCAAGGTGGCCAAGGTGCTGTACGCGGCCGGCACCGTCGGCATGGCGACCGTCGCGGTCGCCTCCGAGGGTGTCAACCGGCCGATCTGGCGCCAGATCGAGCGCTGGAGCCCGTACCGCGACACCGACGCCGCGTGGCGCGGCAAGCGCCGCCGCTGGCACCTGGCGCACGAGACCCGGACCATGGGCGCGATCGGCGCGGCGGCCTGCTTCGTCCTCGCCTCGCTCATCTGACCGGTCCGCTCCCCGCACCTCGCGCCGCAAGTGCGCACCGGCCGGCTCCCGGAGCCTCCCCGCACCCCGGGCCGGCCGCCGCCCCACGCCCACCCGGACCACCCTCGGCCGCGCACCGGCCGGGGTCGTCCGCCGAGCAAAGGACTGTCATGACCTCGTCCACCGAGAGCGTGGTGGAGGCCAACAAGGCCCTCATCCGCGAGCTGACCGAGCGGGCGTTCAACGACGGCGACCTCTCCGCCATCGGCGACCGCTTCGCCGAGGACTACGTGGTGCACGCCCCCGGCCTGCCCCCGATGCCCCCCGGCCCGGACTCCTTCCGGCAGGCCGTGCTGCTCTGGCGCAACGCCTTCCCGGACGTCAACGTCACCGTGGAGGACGTCGCCGGCGACGGCGACCGCGTCTACGCCCGGTTCACCACCCGCGGCACCCACCAGGGCCGGCTGTTCGACATCCCGCCGACCGGCAAGCCGGTCACCGTGCACGAGATGTCCTGCCACCGGATCGTCGACGGCCGCGTCGTCGAGTCCTGGATCGGCGACAACGTGCCCCGGATCCTGCTGGACATCGGCGCCATCCAGCCGGTCGGCCGCCCGCAGCACTGAACCGCGGCACCGAACCGCGGCACTGAACCGCGGCGCCGCAACCGGCCCCGGAGAACCCCAGCCCGAGAGAGCCCGTACCCCGAGGGGAGCCCGCATGCACCGCACACTGATCATCGCCCGGATGCTGCCCGGCGCGGAGGGCGACGTCGCCCGCGTGTTCGGTGAGTCCGACGAGACCGAACTGCCGCGTCTCGCCGGCGTCACCCACCGCTCGCTGTACCTGCTCGGCGATGCCTACGTCCACCTGCTGGAGACCGACGACCCGGGTCAGGAGGCGGTCGACGCAGCCCGCCGGCACCCGGAGTTCGCCCGGGTCAGCGAACGGCTCACCCCGTTCATCTCCCCCTACCTGCCCACCTGGCGTTCGCCGCAGGACGCGGTCGCCCAGTGCTTCTACTCCTGGGAGTCCGGCACCGGAGGTCGGTGAGCCCGCCTCCCGCCGGCGGCGCCGGCCGAACGGGGGCCCGTTCACCCCGTACGGCCGCGCCGCGAGGCCCAGGAGCAGTCCCTACACCGGAGAAACGAGAGGCAGCACCATGACCGACCACCAGGCCGGCGGGACGACCACGGTCGTCACCGCGGAGGAGATCGAGAACGTCCTCATCACCAGCGCCGGCGCGGCGCCGGACGTGTTCGAGGGCTCCCGGCACGTCCCCCTGGAGGAGCTCGGCCTCGACTCGCTGGCCGTGCTGGAGCTGGAGGCGGTGATCGCCGACCGTTACGGCCTGAAGGTCCCGGACGGCGCCGTCGCCCTCAGTGTCGACCAGATCGTCGCCGAGCTGCGGACCGCCGGGGCGGTGGGCTGAGCGATGGCCGGACACACCGAGAACAGCATCGTCATCCAGGCCCCGCTCAAGCTCGTCTGGGACGTCACCAACGACGTCGCCGGCTGGCCGGAGCTGTTCACCGAGTACGCGTCCGCCGAGATCGTCGAACGCCGCGGCGAGACCGTCCGCTTCCGGCTCACCATGCACCCGGACGAGGAGGGCCGGATTTGGAGCTGGGTCAGCGACCGCACCGTCAACGTCGCCGACCGCACCGTCCACGCCCACCGGGTGGAGACCGGCCCGTTCGCCTACATGCAGATCCACTGGCGGTACGAGGAGCTGCCCGAGGGCGGCGTCCGGATGACCTGGATCCAGGACTTCTCCATGAAGCCCGCCGCCCCGGTCGACGACCAGGGCATGACCGAGCGGCTGAACATCAACTCGCCCGTGCAGCTGGAGATCATCCGGCAGAAGGTCGAGGCCCTCGCCGCCGGTTCCACCGCCGTCCCCGCCGAGAAGGAGTGAGCGCCGTGGCAGCCAGGAACATCCGCATCATTTCCGCCGACGACGTCCCCGCCAACCGCAAGCGCGGCGGCGAGACCCGCGCGGTGCTCTCGCCCGCCACCTGCGGCGCGACCTCCGGTTTCATGGGGACCGCCCGGCTCCAGCCGGGGGAGCGGATCACCGAGCACTACCACCCGTACAGCGAGGAGTTCCTGCTGCTCGTCCGCGGCGAGCTGACCCTCGACCTGGACGACAAGCCCTTCGAGCTGTTCGCCGGCCAGGGCGTGCTGATCCCCAAGGACATCCGCCACCGGCTGCGCAACACCGGCTCCGAGGAGGCCTTCGCGGTCTTCCACCTCGGCCCGCTGGCGCCGTCCCCCGAGCTCGGCCACGTCGACACCGAGGACGGCCCGGGCACCAAGGCCGAGGGCCACATAGTGCTGGGGGAGCGATGACCGCTTCCCCGTCCACGGGTGACCGCCGCGTCGTGGTCACCGGGATCGGTGTGGTGGCCCCCGGGGGCACCACCCGTGAGACCTTCTGGGAACTGATCACCTCGGGCCGCACCGCGACCCGTCGGATCTCCGCCTTCGACCCCTCGGCGTTCCGCTCGCAGATCGCCGCCGAGGCCGACTTCGACCCGGTCGCGGCCGGCCTCACCCCGCTGGAGCTGCGCCGCGCCGACCGCTACGTGCAGTTCGCGCTGGCCGCCTCCCAGGAGGCGGTGCTCGACGCCGGACTGGAGCTCGACGAGCGCACCCGGGAAGCCACCGGTGTGGTCCTCGGCTCGGCGGTCGGCGGCACCATCGTCCTGGAGGACGAGTTCGTCGTCGCCAGTGACTCCGGCCGCAACTGGCTGGTCGACCCCGACGTCACCAGCCCGTTCCTCTACCAGGGCCTGATCCCGAGCAGCCTGGCCGCCGACGTGGCCGTCCGGCACGGGGCGCACGGCCCGGCGGTGGTCGTCTCCACCGGCTGCACCTCCGGCATCGACGCCATCGGCCACGCCTACCAGCTGCTGATGGACGGCGAGGCCGAGGTGATGCTCACCGGCGCCTCGGACTCGCCGATCTCGCCGGTCACCGTCGCCTCCTTCGACGCCATCAAGGCCACCACCCCGGACAACGACGACCCGGCGCACGCCTCCCGGCCGTTCGACCGGGACCGGCACGGCTTCGTGCTGGGCGAGGGCTGCGCGGTGCTCGTCCTGGAGGAGCTGGAGCACGCCCGCCGGCGCGGTGCCCGGATCTACTGCGAGGTGGTCGGCTACGCCAACCGCGGCAACGCCTTCCACATGACCGGTCTGCGCCCGGACGGCCTGGAGATGTCCGAGGCGATCAGCGAGACCCTGCGCCAGTCCCGGCTCAACCCCGAGGACATCGGCTACATCAGCGCCCACGGCTCCGGTACCCGCCAGAACGACCGGCACGAGACGGGTGCCTTCAAGCGCTCGCTCGGCCACGCCGCCTACGGGGTCCCGATCAGCTCGATCAAGTCGATGGTCGGCCACTCGCTGGGCGCGATCGGCGCGATCGAGATGGCCGCCTGCGCGCTGGCGGTCGACCGCGGGGTCGTCCCGCCGACCGCCAACTGGCAGAACCGCGACCCCGAGTGCGACCTCGACTACACGCCCAACACCGCCCGCGAGGTGCGGGTCGGCGCGGCGCTCTCGGTCGGCAGCGGCTTCGGCGGCTTCCAGTCCGCGATGCTCTTCGCCAAGCTGGGGAGGGGCCGATGAGCACACGACGTGCCGTCATCACCGGTATCGGCGTGGTCGCGCCGAGCGGCATCGGCAGCGAGGCGCACTGGAAGTCGGTCTGCGGCGGCGAGAGCCGGATCGCTCCGATCACGCTCTTCGACGCCGGCCGGTACGAGACCACGCTGGGCGGCGAGGTCCCGGACTTCGACGTCAGCCGGTTCGTCGAGCGCCGGCTCCAGGTGCAGACCGACCGGTGGACCCACCTCGCCTACGCGGCGGCCGAACTGGCCTTCGGCGAGGCCGAGCTGGACCCGTCCACGGTCGAGCCGTACAAGCTGTCGGTGGCGCTCGCCAGCTCCTCCGGCGGCAACCAGTTCGGCCAGCGCGAGCTCCAGCGGCTCTGGCAGCCGGACACCTCGCGGACCGTCGGCGCCTACCAGTCGATCGCCTGGTTCTACGCCGCGACCGTCGGGCAGCTGGCCATCAAGCACCAGGCCAAGGGCCCGTCCAGCGTCCTCGTCTCGGAGGGCGCCGGCGGCCTGGACTCGCTGGCCCACGCCGCCCGGCTGGTCCGCCGGGGCGCCGACGTGGTGCTCGCCGGCGGCACCGAGGCACCGCTCGGCCCGTACGCGCTCGCCTGCCAGCAGCGCAGCGGCCGGCTCTACACCGGCTCCGACCCGGCCGAGGCGTACCTGCCGTTCGACGAGCGGGCGGCCGGCTACGTGCCGGGCGAGGGCGGGGTGGTGTTCGTGGTCGAGGACCTCGACCACGCGCTCGCCCGCGGTGCCCGGATCCGGGCCGAGATCGCCGGCTGGTCCGCCACCCAGGACGCCGTCGCCGCCAGCCGGACCGCCTCCGGCTCGGTCCGCCAGTACGCCAGGGCGCTCGGCACCGCGGTCGAACGGGCCGGCCTCACCCCGGGGGACGTCGACGTGACCTTCCCGGACGCGGTGGGCCTGCCCGCCTACGACCGCACCGAGGCCGAGGCGCTGCGCGCGGTCTTCGGTGACGCCGGCCCGGCCGCCGTCACCACCCAGAAGCCGCTCACCGGCCGCCTCTACCAGGGCGGCAGCGCACTGGACGCCGCCACCGCGGTGCTCGCCATGGACAACGGCCTGATCCCGCCCTCGGCGGGCCCGGCCCGTCCGGCGGACGGCTGCGACCTGGCCTTCGTCCGCGAGGAGCAGGCCGCCGAGGTGCGTACCGCGCTGATCGGCGCCCGCGGCTTCGACGGCTTCAACAGCGCCGTCGTGCTGCGCGCGCACTCCTGACACCCATGAGCACCACGACCCGGAAGGAGACCGTCATGCCGGTCGACGAGGGCGCGGCACAGGGCCGCGTGCTCTTCCTGATCACTGTCAAGGAGGAGCGCCGGGAGGACTTCCTCAAGGCGTACGAGCAGATCCGCCACCTGGTCGCCGAGGGCGTCCCCGGACACGTGCGCGACCAGGTCTGCCAGTCCTCCACCGACCCGGAGCAGTGGCTGATCACCAGCGAGTGGCGCTCGCTGGACGACTTCGTCGCCTGGGAGCGGACCGAGGAGCACCGGGACCTGGTGCGCCCGATGCGCGAGTGCTTCAGCGACGCGAAGTCCATCCGCTTCCACATCAAGGCCGAGACCTCGCGGGACACCCCGAAGGCGGGCCTTTCCACTCCTACCACCGCGGGGTGAGGTCATGACACGGACTCTGATCATCGGCGGCAGCGTCGCCGGCCTGGTGGCCGCGCTGGCGTTCGCCGACCTGGGGCACGACGTCACCGTGCTGGAGCGGGACGCCAACGAGGCCCCCGACACCGTCGACGAGGCGCACGGCGACTGGCAGCGGCCGACCGTGCCGCAGCTCCACCACTCGCACGCCTTCGGCTCGCTCGGCACCAACCTGCTGCGCGAGCGGCTGCCCTCCGTCTACCAGGCGCTGGTCGCGGCCGGCGTGCGGGAGATCGAGCTCGGCAAGGCGATGCCGCCGACCCTGGCCGACAAGACGCCGCACCCGGCCGACGCCGAGCTGCGGATGCTCGGCAGCCGGCGGACCACCTTCGAGCTGGTCCTCCGCCAGGAGGCGCTGCGCAAGCCCGGCATCTCGCTGCGCCGGGGCGAGACGGTGCGCGGCCTGACCGTCGCCGACCGCGGCCCGGCCCGGGTGACCGGCGTGGTCACCAAGGACGGCCGCACCATCGCGGCCGATCTGGTGATCGACGCCAGCGGCCGCCGCTCGCAGGGCCACGAGTGGCTGCGCGAGCACGGCCTGGCCGAGCCGGAACTGGTCGCGCAGAGCGCCGACATCACCTACTACACCCGCTACTACCGCGCGCACGGTCCGCGCCCGGTCGGTCCGCTCAACCGGGGCTTCGGCGCCGGCGGGCTCTGGGACCACTACACCGGTGTGATGTTCCTCGGCGACAACAACACCTTCGCCATCTCGTTCGGCATCCTGCCGGACGACACCGAGCTGAAGCAGATGCGGGCCGAGGACGTCTTCACCGCCGTGGTCCGGGCCACCCCGCTGCTCGCCCCCTGGGTGTCGCCGGAGGCCTCCGACCCGATCTCGCCGGTGCACGCGATGGCGGGCCTGGACAACTCGCTGAAGCTGTACGGGCAGGACGCCCAGCCGGTGCCCGGCTTCCTTCCGGTCGCCGACGCCGTCTGCACCACCAACCCGGCGTTCGGCCGCGGCGTCTCGCTGGCCATCGCCCATGTGCTCGGCCTGGCCGACCTGGTGCGCGAGCACCCGGAGCCGGACGCCGAGCAGGCCGCGCTGGCGGCCGGCCTGGCCGGGCGGACCTTCCGTCCGTGGTTCGAGGACGCCGTCCGCAACGACGCGGGCCGCGCCCGGCTCTGGCGGGCCACCGTGGCCGGCCAGCAGCTGCCGCCGCTGCCGCCGGACGTGCTCACCTTCGGCACGGTCGCCGAGGCGGCCGGTACCGACGAGGTGGTCTGGCGCCGGCTGGTCCGCACCATGATGTCGCTCGACAACCCGGCCGGCCTGTACGAGGACGAGGAGATCCGGCTGCGGGTCAAGCAGGCGGTCGCGGGCGGGCCCCCGCCGTTCCCCGCCCCGGACCGGGCGACCCTGGTCGACATCGTCCGCCGCGCCGCGAACTGACGCATCGTCATCACAGCGCCGCCCGACGCTGGTTGCCCCGCGTCGAGCGACGCCGCTCCACCGCACGGCCCCGCATCGCACCGTCGCACAGTTACAGGAGGAGAGTCATGAAGGTCGTCGACCACCCCAACGCCAAGCTCATGGAAGCGGTCTACGCCGCGTTCACCGTGGGCGACGTGCAGAAGGCGGCCAGTTACTGGACCAAGGACTGCGTGCACTACTACCCGGGCACCAGCGAGCTGTCCGGCGCGCACGAGGGCATCGAGTCCGCGCTGGCCTTCGCAGGCCGGATGTTCGAGATCTGCCAGGGCCGGATCACGATGGAGATCCACGAGATCGGCGCGAGCGACGGGTTCGCCTTCGCCACCGTCTTCACCCGGTACGAGCGTGAGGGCAAGAGCCTGGAGATGCCCTTCGTCAACGTCGCGCGGATCCAGGACGGCCTGATCGCCGAGTTCTGGACCTACCCCGAGGACCAGTACGCCGTCGACCAGTTCTGGGCCTGACCGCCCCCCGACTATTGAGAGGTCGCATCATCATGGCAGGCATCATCAGCAGCTGGGGTGACAACACCAACGGCCAGCTCGGCGACGGCGGGACCGTCAACCGGACCACCGCGCAGGACATCAAGGGACTGGAGAACGTGGTCAAGGTGGCGGCCGGCAGCGGCCACGCGCTGGCCCTGACCGGCGACGGCGAGCTCTGGGGCTTCGGCCGCAACGCCTTCGGCCAGCTCGGCGACGGCTCCACCGAGAACCAGGCCACCCCGGTCCGCACCGTCGGCCTGCCCGGCCGGGTCCGCTCGGTCGGCGCCGGCGGCGGCCACACCGCCGCCCTGCTGGAGGACGGCACCGTCTGGGCCTGGGGCGCCGGCTTCTTCTGCGCCCTCGGCGAGGCCAACTTCGGCGTGCAGCCGGTCCCGGTCCGGGTCGACGGCCTGGAGGACGTCGTCGAGCTGGCGGTCGGCGGCGCGCACAACCTCGCGCTCAAGGCCGACGGCACCGTCTGGTCCTGGGGCCGCGACGACCGCGGCCAGCTGGGCGACGGCCCCGGTTCGACCCGCGAGGGCCGGATCGTCCGCTCCTACATGACCGCCTCCTTCGACTGCCGGCCGCGCCCGGCCGTGATCGAGAACCTGGAGCCGGCCGTCAAGCTGAGCGCCGGCGGCGGCCACAGCATGGTCGTGCACGCCGACGGCACCGCCTCGGTCTGGGGCTTCAACGACCGGGGCCAGCTCGGCGACGGCACCACCGAGGACCGCGCCGCCCCGCAGAAGGTCGCGGGCCTGCGCTCGGTCACCCAGCTGGTCGGCGCCTACCACCACACGGTGGCGCTGCTGGCCGACGGCACCGTCTGGGCCTGGGGTCTCAACGACGGCGGCCAGCTCGGCGACGGCACCACCGCCGACCGCGCGGTGCCGGCCCCGGTGCCGGGCCTGACCGGCGTCAAGGCCGTGTCCGCCAGCGGCGGCGGCACCGACGCGGCCCCCGGCAACGGCGGGCACGCGCTGGCGCTGCTGGCCGACGGCTCGGTGCAGGGCTGGGGCTGGAACAACTGGGGCCAGCTGGCCGCCGGCCAGGTCCAGATCGTCCCCACCCCGACCCGGATCGCGCTGACCGGCCCGGCCGTGGGCGTCGCGGCCGGCGGTGAGATCCCGCCGACCAACAAGTTCATGGCCAACCCCGGCGGTGGCTTCGCCTTCGCCCTGCTGGGCTGAGCCCGGCCGTGCGCAACCGCCGGGCGGCCCGGCCCGTCCGGGCCGCCCGGCGCGGGGCCGTCCGGCCCGTCCACTCATGACCGCTGACCTCGGCCCGGGGGCGCCGTCCGCCCCCGGCCCGGTCCCCGCAGGGAGGCTCACCCCATGACCGCCGTTCCCCAGACCGCCCCTGCTTCGGCCGGCGCGGTGTTCCTCTCCGAATTGATGTTCCCGTCCACCCCGCGCTGCCTGGCGCTGGCCGCCGAGTTCAAGCTCGCCGAGCTGCTGGCCGAGGGCCCGCTGCCGGTGGCCGAGCTCGCCGAGCGCGCCGGAGCGACCGCGAGCGCGCTGGCCAAGGTGCTCTCGCTGCTCACCGAGGACGGTGTGTTCGAGGAGGTCGAGCCCGGCGTCTTCGCCAACACCGGGCTCTCCGAGCTGCTCCGCCCGGGCGTGCCCGGTTCGATGGACGCGATGGCCCGGATGGTCGGCGCCGAGTGGCTGTGGGCCTCCTGGGGCGCGCTGGACCACAGCCTGGCCACCGGGAAGCCCGGTTTCGAGAAGGTGCACGGCACCGCGCTCTGGCCCTGGCTGCAGAAGAACCCGTCCGCCGCTGCGACCTTCAACCAGGCGATGACCGACTTCACCGACGCCCTTTCCGACGCCCTGGTGTCCGCGTACCCCGAGTTCGCCGAGGCCGGCGCGGTCTGTGACCTCGGCGGCGGGCAGGGCACCTACCTGGCCGCGATCCTGCACAAGTACGACGCCCTCGCCCGCGGTGTGCTGGCCGACCTGCCGACCGTCATCGAGCAGGCCAGGACCCAGCCCGACGTCGCCAAGCTGGCCGAGCAGGGCCGGCTGGACTTCGAGCCGGTCGACTTCTTCGCCGGCGTCCCGGCCGGCATCGGCGCCTACGTCACCAAGCAGGTCTGGCACTCCTGGCCGGACGACGCGCTGGTCCGGCTGCTGCGCAAGTGCCGGGAGGCCTCGCCGGGCGCCCGCTTCGTCGCGGCGGAGCTGGTGCACCGGGAGGGCGTGCCGAGGTTCGTGAAGAACTTCGACCTGGTCATGCTGGTCACCATGAGCGGCGAGGTCCGCACCGAGGAGCAGTTCGCCGAGGTCTTCCGGCGCGGCGGCTTCCGGCTCAACCGGGTGGTGCCCACCGGTACGGCGTTCTCGCTGCTGGAGGCCGTGCCGGACCCCGACCCGCTGGACTGACTCGAAGCCCCGGGCGCCCGGGGGGGAATCCTCCGGGCAGTTCCGGGCAGTTCCGGGGATTCTCCGGAGGATATTGCGAGAGGGCCCGGATCCGATTTCGGATCCGGGCCCTCGGTATTCCCTCCGGGTATTTCCCGGAGAGATCGCGCCGCTCAGTCGAACCGGAATTCCGACAGGCCGCCGTGGGAGCGGTAGCCGAGCGAGCCGAACAGCGCCTGGACACCGTCGTTGCCCTCGGCGGTGACCGCCATGCCGACCAGCCCCTCGGCCCGCACCTCGGCCGAGGACTCGGCGAGCAGCGCCCGGGCGTACCCGCCGCGCCGCGCGTCGGGCCGCGAGTAGACCGGGCCGTAGCGCACCACGCCCGCCACGGCGGCGGTCCGGCCGAGGATCGCGACGGGCTCGCCGTCGAGCTCCCAGGCTCGCAGCAGGCCGCCGGCGATCTGGCCCCGGACGGAGCGCGAGGCCATCTCCCGGCTGAGTCCGGCGCCGTGCGCGGCCTCCAGGCACCAGTCGGTGAACAGCTCCGCCTCCTCCTCGCGGGCGGCCCTGGACTGCCCGTCCGGGGCCGGGCGGCCGTCGGCGGTGACGGCTCCGTCCAGGCGCAGGATCCGCTCGCGGCGGTCGGCCCGGACGGGTCGGCCGGTGGCCTCGGACCAGGCCGCGGCGAAGGCGGCGGCCGCCGCGTCCGGCCCGATCACGCCGGGCAGGAGGTCGGGCCCGGCGCCCAGTTCGGCGCCGAGCGCGGCCGCGGCGGCCGTCGGCATCCCGCTCAGCACGACCAGGTGCGGCGGCGTGAACGCCGCGACGCCGACCACCGGCGCCGTGTCCGAAGCCGGGTCCTCGACCCGGCTCCAGGCTATCGGCGGGGCGGTCGGCGGGCGGAATTTCGCGCCGGCCAGCATGGTCAGCAGGATGGAATTCTCGACCGGGTTACCGGCAAGCCACCCACCGGTTTCGGAGACGAAATCCTCGGTGTTCCTCGTGGTTTTTACGAACATATCGAAAAAATAGCCGGAGGGTGGATTGCTGGCAATGGGACGAGGGGGAACGGGCCCCGGTGCGTCCGGTTCCGGTCAGTTCGCTCCGGGCCGCCCGGCTCCCGGCCCGCCCTGGCCCGGACCGCCCTGGCCGCCGCGCGCGCCGGGACCGCCCTGACCGCCCTGGTTGCCCGGACCGCCCTGGTTGCCCGGACCGCCCTGGCCGCCGCCGGGCCGCCCCATCGTCCCGGCCGTGACGCCGGCCGTCATACCGCCCTCCAGCCCGAACAGCGAGCCGGTGACGAAGCTGGCCGCGTCGCTGCTGAGGAAGACCACCGCGTTGGCGACCTCCTCCTCGGTCGCGATCCGCCCCAGGGCGGTGGCCGCGCCGGCCCGCTCCAGCGCGCCCGGCTGGCCGCCGACCCGCTGGCGGAAGTCCTCGGTGTCGACCGGGCCGGTGATCAGCGCGTTGACCCGGATGCCCGCCGGACCGGCCTCCAGCGCGGTGGCCCGGGTCAGGCCGACCACCCCGTGCTTGGCCGCGGTGTACGCGCCCAGGCCGAAGGCGGTGCCCTGGACGCCGGCCGTGGAGGCGTTGTTGATGATGCTGCCGCCGCCGCTCGCCCGCATGGCGGCGATCTCGTGCTTCAGCGAGTGGTAGGTGCCGACGAGGTTGACCGCGATCACGGCGTTGAAGGCGTCCGCCGGGACCCGGTCCAGCGGCCCGAACGCCCCGCCGCCGCCGGCGTTGTTGAAGGCGATGTCGAGGCGACCGTGTCGCTCGACCGTGGTACTCACCAGGCGGGCGACGTCATCCTCGACGGTGACATCGGCGGCGACGAACTCCGCCTGTCCGCCCTTCTCGCGAATCCGCTCCACCACGGCGTTGCCTAGCTCGGCCCGGCGGCCGGAGACCACGACGGTCGCCCCGGCGGCGGCGAGCGCCAGTGCGGTGGCGGCCCCCATGCCCGAGGTGGAACCGGTCACGAGGGCGATCTTCCCCTGGAGTTGGCTCATCGTTAGCTGCCCTTCCGGGCGGCCGCGGCCGCCCTTGACGTTGGCTCTTGACGGCTAATTTTGATTGTATAGTCTATACGAATTCAAGCTCGGAGCAAGGTCTCCGAGCCGGCGGACGCCTCTCAAGGAGTACCCAATGAGCGCCCCGTACGCTGCACCCGCCCCGGAAGTGCCACGTAAAACCTTCTTGACGATCTTTGCTGCCCTGGTGCTTGCCATGTTCCTGGCAGCCCTGGACCAGACGATCGTGGCGACGGCCCTGCCGACCATCGCCGGTGACCTCGGCGGCGTGACCCACCTGGCCTGGGTCATCACCGCCTACATGCTGGCCGCCACCGCGGCCACGCCGCTCTGGGGCAAGCTGGGCGACCTCTACGGCCGCAAGCTGATGTTCCAGTCGGCGATCACCATCTTCCTGCTCGGCTCGGCGCTGTCCGGCCTCTCCGCCAACATCGGCCAGCTGATCGGCTTCCGCACCCTCCAGGGTCTGGGCGCCGGCGGTCTGATGGCGCTGGCCATGGCCCTGATCGCCGAGCTCGTCCCGCCCCGCGAGCGCGGCAAGTGGCAGGGCTACGCGCAGTCCTGCTTCGTGATCGCCGGTGTGGTCGGCCCGCTGATCGGCGGCGCCTTCGTCGACCACCTGTCCTGGCCGTGGATCTTCTACATCAACCTGCCGATCGGCGCGGTCGCGCTGGTGGTCGTCAGCTCGGTGCTGAAGCTGCCGGTCAACAAGCAGAAGAAGCAGCTCGACTACCTCGGCTCGGCGCTGCTCAGCTCCGCCATCGTCGCGATCCTGCTGGTCTCGGTCTGGGCCGGGGACCAGTACGCCTGGGGCTCGGTCCAGATCATCGGCCTGCTGGTGCTCGCCGCGGTGCTGCTGGTCGGCTTCGTCCTGCAGGAGAAGCGGGCCAGCGAGCCGGTCGTCCCGCTGGAGCTGTTCAAGGACCCGGTCATCCTGGTGGCCACCGTCGGCCTCTTCCTCGCCTCGATCTCGCTCTTCGTGGCGACCGTCTACACCCCGCTCTTCCTCCAGGTCGCCAACGGGGACACCGCCACCGAGTCCGGGCTGCTGCTGGTCCCGCTGATGATCGCGACCGTGGTCAGCCTGACCATCTCGGGCAAGGTCGTCGCGGCGACCGGCAAGTACAAGCTGTTCCCGATCGCGGGCCTGCTGATCATGGCGGTCGGCCTGTACCTGATGTCGACCCTCAAGGCCGACTCCTCCGAGGTGGCCGCGGGCGGCTTCCTGGCGGTCTTCGGTATCGGCTTCGGTCTGGTCACCCAGGTGCTCATCGCGGCGGTGCAGAACTCCGTCGAGATGCGCCAGCTGGGTGTGGCGACCGCCGCGGCGAACTTCTTCCGCTCGCTCGGTGGCGCCATGGGTGTGACCGTCTTCGGTGCCATCCTCAACGCCCAGCTGCGCGACCAGCTGCCGAAGAAGGTGCCGGCCGAGGCGCTGGCGCGGCTCGGCACGGACGGTCTGCTGACCTCGCCGGCCAAGGTCCGGGCGCAGGCGCCCGAGGTGCGCGACGGTGTGGCCTCGGCGCTGGCCGGGTCGCTGCACACGGTCTACCTGATCGGCATGGTCATCGCGCTGCTCGGCGCCCTGGTCGTGGTCTTCCTCCAGGAGCGTCCGATGCGGGCGCCGATGGGCGCGCCCGGCGGCAAGGGTCCCGGCGGCCAGGGTGGCCCGGGCGGTCCCGGCGGCCAGCAGGGCCAGGGCGGCCCCGGCGGCGGCCAGTGGCAGGGTCAGGGCGGCCAGGGTGGCGGCCAGGGCCAGGGCGCGCCCGGTGGTGGCCAGTGGCAGGGCCAGGGCCAGGGAGCCCCGGCCGGTCAGGGCCAGGGTGCCCCGGCGGGCCAGGGTGGCCAGGGCGGTCAGCCCGGGCACGCCGGCCCCGCGGGCGGGCGGCCGGAGACCGCGGCCGGCTGACGGCCGCCGCTCCGCCCCGGTCGACCGACCGGCGTCCGCCCCGATAGCCCCTCCTCCCCTACCGTTACCCCCGGCGGTAGGGGAGGAGGCTTGTCCGGGGCCGGAACTGATCGCGCGTCATCACTGGATACGGCTCGAAACGGACGCCGAAAGCCGTCGCGGAGTGAGTGTTCACCCGCTAGGCTGGACTGGCAGTCGGCACCCCGGCCGCGGTGGGGCGGGGTGTCTGGCACGGCCTTCCCCGCCGCACTCCGAGCGCCGGGAGTACCGGCGCGACCAGCCCACCAGGAAGCGGGTCGACTCCATGGCCGACATACCCAGCCCCCGGCGTGCACTCTCCCGGGACCTCCCGCCCGCCGCCCCCGGCATTCCCCCGGCGACCAGGATCGGTGTCATCGGTCTCGGCGTCATGGGCGGCGGCATGGCCTCCCGCCTGCTCGACCAGGGCCACCGGATCGTGGTCCACAACCGCACCCCCGAGCGTGCCGCCCCGTTCGCCGCCCGCGGCGCCGTGGTCGCCGCCACCCCGGCCGAACTGGCCTCCCAGGTGGACGTGGTGCTGCTCAGCCTGGCCTCCGAGGCCGCCGTCGAGGAGCAGCTGTTCGGCGCCGGCGGGGTGCTGGAGACGCTGCCCGCCCACGGCATCGTGATGGACACCAGCACCGTCTCCCCGGACTTCGCCCGATCGGTGGCCGAGCGCGTCGCCGGCCGCGGCCGCGGCGCCGTCGACGCCTGCATCATCGGCAACGGCCAGCACGCCAAGGACGGCGAACTGCGCTTCATGGTCGGCGGGTCCGCCGAGACCTTCGAGCGGCTGAGCGCCGTACTGGAGCCGCTCGCCAAGGAGATCCGCCACCTCGGCCCGAGCGGCCTCGGCGCCACCGCCAAGGTGATGCTCAATGTGCTGATGGGCGTCGAGATGCAGGTGCTCGCCGAGTCGGTGACGCTGGCCCAGCGGGCCGGCATCGACCGCGAGCTGGCCCTCTCGATGATCAGCGAGAGCGGCTTCAGCTCGCCCGTGATGAAGTACAAGGCCGGCGTGATGCGCCGCCGGGCCTACGGCGAGCCGCAGTTCCGGCTCGACCTGATGCGCAAGGACCTCCGGCTGGCCACCGCCGAGGCCGGCCGCCTCGGTGTCGCGACCCCGGTCTGCGACGCCACCCACGAGACCCTGGTCGCCGCCGCCGAGGCGGGCCTCGGCGAGCTGGACTGTGCCGCCGTGCTCTCCCACGCGGAGGTCACCGCCGGGCTTCCCGGCGCCCCGGACCGTACGTGAACCACTCGCCCTCACTGAGGAGTTGATCCACGTGTTCCAGCCAAGACGACCCGGGGCGGCCGGATTGGGCACCGCCCTGGTGGCCCTGTTGACCGCTCTCGTCCTGCTCGCCGCCACCAATGGCGCCGGTGCCGAGGACACCGAGTCCCGCCCCCGTCCGGCGAACTGGAGCAGTTGGCAGTTCGACCAGGCCGGCAGCCGGTTCAACGGCCAGGAGAGCCGGATCACCCCGGCCACCGTCGGCGGCCTCGGCCTCAAGTGGGCCTTCGGTCACGAGAAGGTCCAGGGCGTCTACCTCGGCAGCCAGCCCGCCGTGGTGGACGGCACCCTCTACGTCGGCGGCGCCGAGGGCACCTTCCACGCCCTGGACGCCAAGACCGGCGCGGCGCGCTGGACCTTCGACGTCGCCCCGGTGGCCGGCGCCCACTCGGCCACCAACCCGGACCCGGTCCGCAGCAGCCCGGCCGTCGAGGGCGGCACCGTCTACTTCGGTGACAACCGCGGCTACCTGTACGCGCTCGACCGCCGCACCGGCGCCCTGCGCTGGTCGCTGAAGCTGGACGCCCACCCGCAGGCCCAGATAACCAGCTCGCCGCTGGTCTACAACGGCCAGGTCTACGTGGGCGTGTCCAGCAGGGAGTCCGGCGCCACCTTCGACCTGACCTACCCGTGCTGCACCTTCCGCGGTTCGGTGGTCGCCGTCAACGCGTACACCGGACAGCTGAGTTGGCGGCACTGGACCACGCCCCAGCCGCAGCAGGTCGGCACCTGGCCCAACGGCGCGGCCCGCTACGAGCCCTCCGGCGTCGCCGTGTGGAGCTCCCCGGTGGTCGACCGGGAGACCGGCACCATCTACGTCGGCACCGGCCAGAACTACACCGGCGCGGCCGGCGACACCGACTCGGTGCTCGCCCTGGACGCCCGCGACGGCAACGTCCGCTGGCGGTCCCAGGAGGTCTTCCCGGACACCTTCACCGTCGCCTGCGGCATCCCCGGCGCCGACGCCTACTGCCCCAGCAAGGCCAACGGCACCGACCACGACTGGGACTTCGGCGCCAGCGCCAACGTCTTCAGCATCGGCGACCGCCGGGTGATCGGCATCGGCCAGAAGAACGGCGTCTACCACGTCTACGACGCGCTGACCGGCGCCAAGGTCTGGGACCGCGCGGTGGTCGCCGACCCCAACACCAAGGGCGGCAGCTCGGGCATCCAGTGGGGTACCAGCTACGACGGCACCCGGCTCTACGTCGCCACCTGGTTCGCCAACCCGGGCACCCTGTACGCGCTCGACCCGGCGACCGGGGCGATCCTCTGGCAGACCGAGAGCCCGGCCGACGGCTGCCAGTGGGGCGGCGCGGCCGCCAATCCCGAGCTGTGCCAGCGGGCCTTCACCCCCGCCGTGACCGCCACCCGTGGCCTGGTCTACGAGGGCGGCGCCGACGGCAAGATGCGGGTCTTCTCGGCCACCACCGGCGCGGTGCTCTGGCAGTACGACGTGGTCCGCGACTTCACCACGGTCAACGGCGTGCCGGGGCACGGCACGGCGCTCTCCGGTGGCGGCGGCGCGGTGGTCGCGGACGGCATGCTCTACGTCCAGGCCGCGTACTACCCGCAGTACCCGAGCAATGCGGGCGGCGTTCTGCTCGCCTTTTCCCTACCGTAGGACCAGTCGGCTCAGCGAAGGTCAACTCACGGCCGGCGGCAACCAGTTGCCGCCGGCCCTGGCAAGGAGGAAATTATGGAGCTCGTCGTGGTGGGAGCGGCCGGTCGGACCGGACGGCTGCTCGTCGAGAAGGCCCTGGAGAACAAGCACAGCGTCACCGCGCTGCTGCGCGACCCGGCCAAGCTGCCGATCGAGCACGAGCGGCTGAGCAAGGTCCGCGCGGACGTGTTCGACGTCAACTCGCTGACCGGTCCGCTGGCCGGCAAGGAGGCCGTGGTGATCGCGCTGGGGGTGACCACCCGCACCACGACCACGGTGTTCTCCGAGGGCGCGCGCAACGTCATCGCCGCCGCCCGGGCGGGCGGGGTGCGCCGGCTGGTCACCATGTCCTCGGCCGGTCTGGAGACCAAGCACCTGCCGGCGATGCAGCGCTTCGTCGCCGAGTTCGTGGTGGACCGGGTCTACCGGAACATCCACCTCGACCTGGCCCGGATGGAGGACGAGGTCGAGGCCAGCCCGCTGGACTGGACGATCGTCCGGGTGCCGATGCTGACCGACGGTCCGGCCACGCCCAACTACCAGGCGGTGGTGGGCGGCCACATCGCGAAGGCGTCGCGCATCGCGCGGGCGAACGTCGCCGACTACATCGTCACCCATCTGGATGACACGGCCACCTACGGCCGGCGCGTCGAGGTGGCCAACTGATGACCCCCGGCGGGGGCCGGCCCGCCCGCGGCATGTCCGCGGCGCGGGCCGGCCGCGCGCCGGCCGCCCGCCGCCGGGACTGACCGGGACCGACCGGGACCGACCGGGACCGACCAGGACCGACCAGGACCGACCGGGACTGACCGGGCCCGGCCGGGCCGATCGAGGCACCGGTCCGGCCCGACCTGGGCCGACCTGGGCCGACCTGGGCCCACCGACGCTGATCGAGGGGGAAACGCACCGTGAACATCGTCGTCTTCGGCGCGACCGGTGGCACCGGCCGCCACTTCCTGGAGCTGGCCGCCGAGGCCGGGCACTCCACCGTCGCCTTCGCCCGCGACCCGCTGGCCCTGGCCGACGCCCGTCCCAGCACCATCCGGCAGGGCGACGTGCTCGACCCGGACGCGGTGGCCCGCGCCGTCGAGGGCGCGGACGCGGTGGTCTCCGCGCTCGGCATCGGCTACAGCCGGGCCGCCACCACCGTCTACTCGGCCGGCACCGACCACATCCTCAAGGCGATGCGCGCCACCGGCGTCTCCCGGGTGGTGTGCGTCTCCACCACCAGCATGAGCCCGGTGCCCTGGCGCGCCGCGCCGTTCCAACGGGCCCTCACCTCCTGGGTGCTGCACCCGATGCTCCGCCGGCCGTACGCCGACATGGCGCGAATGGAGCGGTTGCTGCTGGAGGACACCGAGCTGGACTGGACCCTGGTCCGGGCCGCCCGGCTCACCGGCGGCCGGGCCCGGGGCCGCTACCGCACGGCGGCCGGCCACCGGCTGCCCGGGGCCTGGTCGATATCCCGCGCCGACCTCGCGCACTACCTGCTCACCGCGCTCCAGGCGCCGGCCGCCCCGCGCGAGGTCGTGGAGATCGCCTACTGACCGCCGGTCCGCCGCCTGACCGACCGCCCGCCGCCACTCAGCCGTCCGCCCGTAGCCCGTCCGTAGCCCGCCCGTGGCCCGTCCGGCCGAACGATCCCGGCCGTCGGCCGCCCGCGCGCCGCGCCGCCCGTACTCAACACGCGGTACGGCCGGCTACTCCCGCCGTGCGATGCCCCGCCCACCCCGGCCGGGCAGAGTAGGGGGTGATCCCGTGGATCACCCAAGCCATGGGCCGGCGACCGTACACCATCCACCCGGTGGCCGCCGGCCCGTGGCCCGCGTCGCCCCTCGCCCTCCGGAGCACGATCCGATGCCCACACGTCCTGGTTCGCCCGCCGCCGACACCCCCGAGGCCCCGACGGCCCCCGCCGTGCCCCCGGCCGGCCGCGCCGACCGGCCGGAACCCCCGGCCGGCCGCGCCGGGCGCCTCCGCCTGCCCAAGCACGCCCGCCGGGTCTGGCTGACCGTGCACGTCGCCTGCTCGGTCGGCTGGCTCGGCCTGACCGCCGGTGTGCTCGCCCTCGGCATCGCCGGCCGCTTCTCCGACAACCCGGACACCGTGCGCGCCGCCTACCTGGCGCAGGAGATCTTCGCCGACTGGCTGCTGATCCCGATCAGCCTGCTCTCGCTGCTCTCCGGCGTGCTGCTGTCCCTCGGCACCACCTGGGGCCTGCTGCGGCACCGCTGGGTCGCCACCAAGTTCTGGCTCACCCTGGCCGCCACCCTGGCCTCGATCTTCGCCCTGCGCGCCTTCATCCACGACGCCGCCGGCCAGGTCGCGGCCGGTACCGTCCCGCCGGACGGCCGCGCCCCGCACGTGCTGGTGATCGCCCCCTCGGTGGCCCTGGCCATCTACCTGACCGCCACCGTGCTCTCCGTGGTCAAGCCCTGGGGCATGACCAAGCGGGGCCGGCGACTGGCCGCCGAGGCCCGCGCCGCACGCGTCGACCGGGCCGCGGGCGCGGCGCCGGGGCGGTGACCGTTACCCGTTCATGAGCACCGACCACGTGAGCACCGGCCACGACCCCTATCCCGGACCGCCGTGGACCAGACCCTCCTGGACCAGGCTCTCCGCCCTCCTGGTGGCCCTGGTCCAGGTGGTCGGCTCCACCGCCGCCGCCCGCCAGCAGACCGACCGGGCCGCGCTCGACGCGGTCGGCTACGCGCTGCTGCTGCTCGGGCCCGCCCTGCTGCTCCTGCGCGACCGCTTCCCCGGCCCGGTGGTGGCCGGCGTCACCGCCGTCACCATCGGCTACCTGCTGGCCGGCTACCCGTACGGCCCGGTGTTCTTCAGCCTCGCCGTCGCCGTCTACGGCGCGCTCGCCCGGGGCCGCCGCCGGTGGGCCTGGATCTCTCTCGGCGGCGGCTACCTGCTCCACCTGGCCAGCTCCCACCTGCTGCCGCACGACTGGCAGCGCGCCCCCGGACCCGGCCCGAGCTGGTGGCAGGAGGCCGGGGCGGCGGCCTGGCTGCTGCTGATCCTGGCCGGCGCCGAGATCATGCGCTCGCGCGGCGAGCAGCTCGCCGCCCGGCGGCTGGCCCGGCGGCAGGCGGAGGAGAACCGCGCCGCCGAGGAGCGGCTGCGGATGGCCCGCGAACTCCACGACATCCTGGCCCACTCCATCTCGGTGATCCACCTCCAGGCCGGGGTGGCCCTGGAGCTCATCGACGAGCACCCGGACCAGGTGCGGGCCGCGCTGACCGTCATCAAGGCGACCAGCAAGGAGGCGCTCGGCGAGGTCCGCCAGGTGCTCGGCACCCTGCGCGGCCCGGACGGCCAGGCCCCGCGCACCCCCGCCCCCGGCCTCGCCCGGCTGCCCGAACTCGTGACCCAGGCCGGCCACGCCGGGCTCGCCGTCACGGTCGACACGGTGGGAACCGCCCGGCCGCTCCCCGCCCAGGTGGAGCTGGCCGCGTTCCGGATCGTCCAGGAGGCGCTCACCAACGTCATCCGCCATTCGGCCGCGCGGAGCGCCACCGTTCTGATGGACTGGTCCTCCCCGGCGGGGCTGCTGCTCCGGGTGGACGACCCGGGCCCGGCCGCCGGCGGCGAGGGCGGCGGCTCCGGCAACGGACTGATCGGCATGCGGGAGCGGGCCGCGGCCTTCGCCGGCGAGCTGACCACCGGTCCGCACGGCGGCGGCTTCCGGGTCCGGGCCTGGCTGCCCGACCCCGCGGGGTCGGGCACGGCGACTGAGGGGAAGCGGACGGGATGATCCGAGTACTGCTGGCGGACGACCAGGTCCTGGTCCGGGCGGGCTTCCGGGCCCTGCTCGACGCCCAGCCCGACCTCGAGGTGGTGGGCGAGGCGGACGACGGCGCGGCGGCCGTCCGGCTGGTGGAGGAGCTGCGGCCGGACGTCGTGCTGATGGACATCCGGATGCCCGGCACCGACGGCCTGGAGGCCACCCGCCAGATCTGTTCCCGACCCGAGCTCTCCGCCGTCCGGGTGGTGGTGCTGACCACCTTCGAGATGGACGAGTACATCTTCGAGGCGCTGCGGCTGGGCGCGGCCGGCTTCCTCGCCAAGGACACCGAACCGGCCGACCTGCTGCGCGCCGTCCGGGTCGCCGCGGTCGGCGACTCCCTGCTCTCCCCGGGCGTGACCCGCCGGGTGATCGACGAGTTCGCCAGCCGCTCCCGGGAGCCCTCCGCCGGCGGGCAGCTGCTGGACGCGCTCACCGACCGGGAGCGCGAGGTGCTCACCCTGGTCGGGATGGGCCTGAGCAACGACGACATCGCCCGCCGCCTGGTGGTCAGCCCGCTCACCGCGAAGACCCACGTCAGCCGCGCCATGGTGAAGCTCGGCGTGCGCGACCGCGCCCAGCTGGTCGTCCTCGCCTACGAGTCCGGCCTGGTCCGCCCCGGCTGGCTGTAGCGCCGCGAGCGCCGGGAGCGGCCCGGGAGCAGTCCGGGCCCCGGGGCGTACTCCCGGTGTCGTACCCGCGGTGCCG
The DNA here is from genome assembly GCF_034043715.1 of Kitasatospora purpeofusca. Classification (GTDB taxonomy): domain Bacteria; phylum Actinomycetota; class Actinomycetes; order Streptomycetales; family Streptomycetaceae; genus Kitasatospora; species Kitasatospora purpeofusca_A. The sequence continues at coordinate 79,500 of NZ_JAXCLC010000030.1, forward strand.
CTCCCCGGAGGACGCGGCGGACCCCCCTTCGGCGAGAAGCTCGTGGTGGCCTCGGGGACCGTCCGGGGCCGGCGCGGCCCCCGTCCGAACGTGCGGGGCACACCGAGGAGTTGACCGACATGCAGAGCACCGCACTGCTCGCCGACGCTTACTGCCGGGACGGCTGGGGCCCGTGGAACGGGGGCGGCGGCCCCGGTCCGTGGTTCCTGCTCTTCCCGCTGTTCTGGCTGATCGTCCTGGTCACCGTGTTCACCGTCTTCCGCCGCCGCGGCTTCGCCCGGCGCGGACCGTGGGGCCCGCCGTGGGCCGGTCAGTGGGGCGGCCCCTGGGGCGGCGGCGGCCCGGGCTGGCGCGGCGGCCCCTGGGGCGGCGGCGGTACCGAGGCCCCGCTGGCGAGCCTGGCCCGCCGGTACGCCGACGGTGAGATCACCGAGGAGGAGTACCGCACCCGCCGGGACACCCTGCTGGAGCACCTCCAGGGCCCGGACGACACCAAGCCGGGCCAGGGCGGTGGCAAGTGACCGCCGTCCCGGTCCTCGAACTGGTCGAAACCGACCGGATGGCCGCCCGGGTGGCCGACGCGGTCAAGGTCTACGGTGTGGGCCGCACCGAGGTGCGCGCCCTGGACCACGTGACCGTCGGCTTCCCGGCCGGCCGGCTCACCGCGATCATGGGCCCGTCCGGCTCCGGCAAGTCCACCCTGCTGCACTGCGCGGCGGGGCTGGACCGGCTGACCGCCGGCACCGCGATGATCGGTGACACCGAGCTGGAGAACCTCAACGACCGCAGGCTGACCCTGCTGCGCCGGGAGCGGATCGGCTTCGTCTTCCAGTCCTTCAACCTGGTGCCGGTGCTGACCGCCCGGGAGAACATCACGCTGCCGGTCGACCTGGCCGGCGGCGAGGTGGACCGGGAGTGGGTGGAGACCCTGATCGACGCGGTCGGCCTGCGGGACCGGCTGGAGCACCGGCCGACCGAGCTGTCCGGCGGCCAGCAGCAGCGGGTCGCGCTGGCCCGCGCGCTGGCCGGCCGTCCGGAGGTGGTCTTCGCGGACGAGCCGACCGGCAACCTGGACTCCCGGACCGGCGCCGAGGTGCTGGAGCTGATGCGCCGCGCGGTGGACGAGATGGGCCAGACGGTGGTCATGGTCACCCACGACCCGACCGCCGCCGGCTACGCGGACGAGGTGCTGTTCCTCGCCGACGGCCGGCTGGTGGACCGGATGGAGCGGCCCACCCCGGCCGGGGTGCTGGACCGGATGAAGGACTTCGACCACGCCCCCGCGGCAGCCCTGGGAGGCGCGGGGTCATGAGCGAGCGAAGCGAGCGAATCATCGTGGGGTGCGTATTGCGCGAAGCGCCTGCCGAGCGCAGCGAGGTGGGCGCATGAGTAGTGCCACCGCCACTCTTCGGATCAGTCTGCGCTCGCTGGCCGCGCACAAGCGCCGGCTGGCCGGGACGTTCACCGCGATCCTGCTCGGGGTGAGCTTCCTGACCGGCACCCTGGTGCTCGGCGACACCCTGCGCGGCAGCTTCGACACCCTGTTCGCCGATGCCAACCGAGGCACCGACGCGGTGGTGCGCAGCGCCGACGTGATGGACACCGAGAACACCTTCGGCGGCGTCCGCGCCCCGGTCGACCTCGCGCTGGCGGACCAGCTGCGCCAGGTGCCCGGGGTCGCGGCGGCCGAGCCGGCCATCCAGGGCTCCGGCCAGCTGATCGGCAAGAACGGCAAGGCGGTGGGCGGCCAGGGTCCGCCCACGCTGGCCGGTTACTGGCAGCCGGACAGCGGGCTCAACCCGTACCGGCTGGCCGAGGGCCGGGCGCCGCAGCAGCCGGGGGAGGCGGTGATCAACCGGGGCGCGGCCAAGGCCGGTGAGCTGAGGATCGGCGACTCGACCATTCTGCGCGCCCCCGACCCGGTGCCGGTGACGATCGTCGGCATCGCGACCTTCGGCGCCGAGGCCGACGGCATGGGCCAGAACACTTACACCGGGCTGACCCTCGCGGACGCCCAGCGCTACCTGACCCCGAAGGGGCAGGGCCAGGCCACCTCGATCCAGTTCCGGGCCTCGGGCGGCGTCTCCCAGCAGGAGCTGGTGACGGCGCTGACGGCGAAGCTGCCGGCCGGGCTGGAGGCGGTGACCGGGACGAAGGTCTCGGAGGAGGCCACCGCGCAGGTGTCCAGCCGCTTCCTGACCATGTTCACCACCCTGCTGCTGGTCTTCGCGGGCATCGCGCTGCTGGTGGCGACCTTCACCATCCACAACACCTTCGCCATCGTGGTGGCGCAGCGCACCAGGGAGAACGCGCTGCTCCGGGCGCTGGGCGCGGCCCGCGGCCAGGTGCTGGGGGCGACCCTGGCGGAGGCGGTGGTGGTCGGGCTGGCGGCCTCGGTGGCCGGACTGCTCGGCGGGATCGGGATTGCGGCCGGGCTGAAGTCGCTGTTCAAGGTGATCGGCTTCAGCCTGCCGACCGGCAGCCTGGTGATCAGCGCGGTCTCGGTGGCGCTGCCGCTGCTGGTGGGCACGGTCACGGCGGTCGGCTCGGCGGTCGCGCCGGCCGTGCGGGCGGGCCGGACGGCGCCGCTGGCCGCGATGCGGGCGGTGGCGGTGGACGGCTCGGCCGACGGCCGGGCCGGCCGGATCCGCTGGATCGCCGGTGCGCTGCTGATCGCGGCCGGCGTGGCCGGCACGGTGGTCGGCGCGACGGACGGCCCCTCGGTCGGGCTGACGGCGGGCGGGGCGGTGGCGACGCTGCTCGGCGTGGTGGTGCTCGGTCCGGTGTTCGCGACCTTCGTGGTGCGGCTGCTGGGCGCGCCGCTGCCGAGGCTGCGCGGGATGCCGGGTGTGCTGGCGCAGCGCAACGCGACCCGCAATCCGAAGCGGACGGCCGCGACGGCCAGCGCGTTGATGGTCGGGGTCACGGTGGTCTCGCTGTTCACCGTCTTCGGCGCGTCGATCAAGGCGACCATGGACGACACGGTGAGCCGGACCTTCGCCGGGGACCTCGCGATCTCCACCGGCGGCTTCCGGGCCGGCGCGCTCAGCCCGAAGCTGGCGGACGCGGTGGCCGGTCTGCCGGAGGTGCGGCAGAGCGTGGGCCTGGGCCGGGGTGTGGCGCGGGTGGACGGCCACGGCCGGACCCTGGACGTCACCGATCCGGCCCGGCTGGCGGGCATCGTGGACCTCGGCCGGGTGGACGGTTCGCTCGAGCTGGGCACCGACGGCCTGGCGGTGTCCAGGACGGAGGCGGAGAAGCAGGGCTGGCTGGTGGGTACCACCGTGCCGGTGCGGTTCAGCGACGGTGCCGAGGCGCCGTTCACGGTGAAGGCGCTGTACCAGGGCAGTGAGCTGGCCGGCGACTACCTGGTCACCCGGGAGGCGTGGGCCCCGCACAAGGGCCAGGACGCCGACTCACTGGTGGCGGTCGCGCTGAAGGACGGGGTGTCGCTGTCGGCCGGCAAGGCGGCGGTGACGGCGGCGGCGGTGCCGTTCGGCGATCCGAAGGTGCAGACCCGGTCGGAGTACGCGAAGAGCGCGGCCTCGGTGGTCGACATCATGCTCTCGGTGGTCTACGCCCTGCTGGCGCTCGCGGTGCTGATCGCGCTGCTGGGGATCGCCAACACGCTGACGCTGGCGGTGCACGAGCGGACCAGGGAGCTGGGCCTGCTGCGGGCGGTCGGCCAGACCCGCAGCCAGTTGCGCGCGATGGTGCGCTGGGAGTCGGTGCTGGTGGCGATGTTCGGCACGATCGGCGGCCTGGGCCTGGGGGCGTTCCTGGGCTGGGCGCTGGTCCGGGCGGCCGACACCGAGGGGACGGGCAGCTTCGCCGTCCCGCCGCTCCAACTGTCGGTGGTGCTGGTGGCCGGGCTGGTGGCGGGTGCGGTGGCCGGGTTGCGGCCGGCCCGCCGGGCGGCCCGGCTGGACATCCTGCGGGCGATCGCGGCGGGCTGACGGCCGCCGCGCCGAGGCCGCGCACGCCGGAGCCCGGGCCCCCCGACCAACGGGGCCCGGGCTCCGGACGTGTGCGCGGTGCGGGGTTCAGGCCGCGGCGGGCAGCTCGTCCAGGCCCTGCTGGACCAGCGCGGCCAGGCGGTCCAGGGCCTCGTCGGCGCCCTCGGCGTCGGAGGCCAGCACGACCTCGTCGCCGCCCTGCGCGCCGAGCGCGAGCAGGCCGAGCATGGAGCCGGCGTTGACCGGGTTGCCGCCCGGCTTGGTGATGGTGATCGGCACGCCGGTGGCCGCGACGGCCTTGACGAAGACGGAGGCGGGACGGGCGTGCAGGCCCTCGGCCCAACCGATGGTGACGCGGCGCTCGGCCATGAGACGTGCCTTTCCGGTGAAGCTGGTCATGGCCGCGATGGGGGGAACGGCCATGTTGTCTAGACCAGTGTTGCATGCAGCCGACCCCTGCGAGCAGCCGCGTTCGGGACTTGTGATTGTTTCTTTCAGAGCCATAAACGGCGCATAACCCCCGTTCAGAGGCCCTGCTCACCCTGCCGCGAACGCACGTCCGGCGCCATTCGGCCCGCCGCCGGATAACCTGACGATCGTGGACGATTCCGCGGCACCGCACCCCGAGCAGGACCCGAGGCCCGCCCGGACGGCGGCCCGCCAGGACCACGGCCCGACCGGCCCGGACTACCCCCAGCACTGGGAGGCCGACGTCCTGCTGCGCGACGGCGGCACGGCCCGGATCCGCCCGATCACCCCGGCGGACGCGGGCCGTCTGGTCGAGTTCTACGAACAGGTGTCGGACCAGTCCAAGTACTTCCGCTTCTTCGCGCCCTATCCCCGGCTCTCCGACAAGGACGTCCGGCGCTTCACCCACCACGACTTCGTCCACCGGGTCGGCCTCGCCGTCGTCGTCCGCGACCGCTTCATCGCCACCGTCCGCTACGACCGGATCGACGCCGACGGCCGCCCCTCGGAGACCGGCACCGACGCCGAGGTCGCCTTCCTGGTCCAGGACGCCCACCAGGGCCGGGGCGTCGCCTCCGCCCTGCTGGAGCACATCGCCGCGGTGGCCCAGGAACGCGGCATCCGCCGCTTCCAGGCCGAGGTGCTGCCGGAGAACCGCAAGATGGTGAAGGTCTTCACCGACGCCGGCTACGTCCAGCGCCGAAGCTTCGCCGACGGCGTGGTCCACCTGGAGTTCGACCTCGAACCCACCGCCGCCTCGCTCGCCGTCATGCGGGCCCGCGAGCACCGCGCCGAGGCCCGCTCCGTCCAGCGGTTGCTCACCCCGCGCTCGGTCGCCGTGATCGGCGCCTCCCGCAACCCGCAGACCGTCGGCCGGGCCCTGCTGCGCGACCTGCTCACCGGCTTCGCCGCCGCCGACCGCCCGGTGTACGCGGTGAACCGCAACGCCCCGCCCGGCACCGAGCTGGACGGCCTCCCGGTGCACCGCTCGGTCCTGGAGATCCCCGGCCCGGTCGACCTCGCGGTGATCGCCGTGCCCGCCTCCGCCGTGCCCAGGGCCGTCGCCGAGTGCGGCGCGCACGGCGTCCAGGGCCTGGTGGTGGTCACCGCCGGCTACGCCGAGACCGGTCCCGAGGGCCGCGACCGCCAGCGCGCCCTGGTCCGCCAGGCCCGGGCGGCCGGCATGCGGGTGATCGGCCCCAACGCCTTCGGCCTGATCTCCACCGACCCCGAGCACCCGCTGAACGCCTCGCTCGCCCCGGTGCTGCCCGCCCGGGGCGCCTTCGGCGTCTTCTGCCAGTCCGGCGCGATCGGCGTCGCCCTGCTGGAGGCCGGCCACCGGCGCGGCCTCGGGGTATCCTCCTTCGCCTCGGTCGGCAACCGGGCCGACGTCTCCGGCAACGACTTCCTCCAGTACTGGGCCGAGGACCCGGCCACCGAGGTCGTCCTGCTCTACCTGGAGTCCTTCGGCAATCCCCGCAAGTTCACCCGGATCGCCCGCCGGCTCGCCCAGGCCAAGCCGGTGGTCGTGGTCAAGGGCGCCCGCCACACCGGCAGCCTGCCGCCCGGCCATGCCGTCCCGGCCACCGCCAGCGGCCTGCGGGACGCCACCGTCGACGCCCTCTTCCAGCAGGCCGGCGTCACCCGGGTGGAGACCATCACCGAGCTGTACGACACCGGCGACCTGCTCGCCCACCAGCCGCTGCCGCCCGGCGACCGGGTCGCGGTGGTCGGCAACTCCGACTCCCTGGGCCTGCTCACCCACGACGCCTGCCTCTCCGCCGGCCTGCGCCCGCGCACCCCGGTCGACCTCACCACCGCCGCCACCGGCGAGAACTTCCGGATCGCCCTGGACACCGCGCTGACCGACCCCGGGGTGGACGCGGTGATCGCCGTCGCCATCCCGCCGATCGGCAGCCAGTCCTGGGGCCCCCGCCCGCCCGACCGCACGCCCGACTACCCGTCCGACCGCCCGGCAGACCACCCGACCGCACGCCCGGCCGCACGCCGGGCCGACCGCCCGACCGGCCCGGACGATCCCGAGCTCGGCTCCGACGATCCGGAGATCGCCGCCGCCCTGCTCGCCGCCGGCGAGCGCGCCCGGGCCGCCGGCAAGCCGCTGCTCCTCGCCCACCTGGCCCTCACCGACCTCCCGGACCGGCTGCGCCCCGGCGGCATCCCCGCCTACCCCGCCCCCGAGCGGGCGGTACGGGCCCTCGCGCACGCCGTCCACTACGCCGACTGGCGCCGCCGGATGGCCGAGGCCGAGGAGACCGCCAGGGTCCCCGAACTCGACCGGATCGACGAGGCGGGCGCCCGCGCCCTGGTCGACGCCGCGCTCTCCACCCGCCCCGCGGTCGCCGCCCGCACCCAGCCGGGCGGGGCGCGGATCACCCTGCCCGACCCCGAGGCGGCCGCCCTGCTGGCCCGCTACGGCATCGACGTCTCGCCGACCCTGCCCGCCCCCGACGAGGAGAGCGCGGTGCGCGCCGCCGCGACCCTCGGCTACCCGGTCGCGCTCAAGGCCACCGCCCCCCACCTGCGCCACCGCCCCGACCTCGGCAGCGTCCGGCTCGACCTGACCGGCGAGGCCGGGCTGCGCCACGCGCACCGCGAGCTGGACGAACTGCTCGGCGGAGCCGCCCAGGCCGCGCTGGTGGTCCAGCGGCTCGCCCCCCGCGGCGTGGACACCGTGATCGGCGCCACCGTGGACCCGGCGGTCGGCGCGATCCTCTCCTTCGGCCTGGCCGGCGCCCCCGCCGAACTGCTCGGTGACGTCGCCCACCGACTGGTTCCGGCCACCGACCAGGACGTCGCCTCACTTGTCCGCGAGGTCAGGGCGGCTCCGCTGCTGTTCGGCTGGCGGGGCGCCGAGGCGGTCGACACCGACGCCCTGGAGGAACTGCTGCTGCGGGTGTCCCGGCTGGTGGACGATCTGCCGGAGGTCGCCTCGGTGGACCTCGAACCGGTGGTCGTCGCCCCGCACGGACTGGCGATCCTGGGGGCGCGCGTACGCATCGCGCCCCTGCCGGTCCGCAGCGATCTGGGCCCGCGCGCCATGAGCACGCTGTAACCTTCCTTGGTTGCGTCCGGACCCGGGCGCCGTTGTCCGAAGCTCGGCGCCGTGCCGCCCGCTTCGTCGGCGGACCATGCCAGGATGGAGTTATGGCGAAGACCGGTACCACCACCACACAGGACCTGCGTTCGGCGATCGAGCGCAGCGGCTACTACCCGGCCCTGGTGTCCGAGGCGGTCGAGTCCGCGGTGGGTCCCGAGCTGATCAGCTCCTACCTGGTGCACCAGGAGACCACCTTCGACGCCAACGAGGTCCGCCGGCACGTCACCGTCCTGGTCCTGACCCCGACCCGCTTCGTGGTCAGCCACACCGACGAGCAGACCGGGGACGGGAGCAGCCCCGCCGTCCCGCTCGCCACCACCTCCACCGAGAGCGTCCGGCTGGACCGGATCAACTCCGTGGTGGTCAGCCGGATGGTCGCCAACCCGGAGACCTACACCCCGGGCACGCTGCCCCGCGAGGTCGTGCTGACCATCGGCTGGGGCGCCGTCCAGCGGCTCGACCTCGAACCGGCCGGCTGCTCCGACCCGGACTGCGAGGCGGACCACGGCTACACCGGCTCCGCCACCGCCGACGACCTGTCCCTGCGGGTCAGCGAGGCCGGCGACGGCCCGGAGACGGTCGCCCAGGCCCTGCTCTTCGCCCGCGCCCTCTCCGAGGCGACCGTCACCAGCGGCCCCCGGGTCTGAGCCCGCCCCGGAACGAACCGCGCAGCCCCGCACCCACCGCGCCGACCGGCGCCGCCCCGCACGGTCGCGCGCCGACCGCCGCCCCGCCGCCGTCCGGACAGCGCCCGCCACGGGGCCGGACCGCTCCGGCCAGCCAGGAAGCCACCCCCGCCACCATGCCCTACGCCCCCGACGGCCACGACGCCTTCGAGCTCCTCGACCCCGCCACCGCGCCCGCGCCGCCCTACGGCAGCGGCTCGCTCTGCGACCTGCTGCCCTCGGTGGCGGCCGGCCTCGGCGTGCCCGGCTTCACCGCCGCGCTGCCGCTCGCGCCCGCCGACCGCGCGGTGGTCTTCCTGGTCGACGGCCTCGGCTGGGAGCTCCTGCTGCGCCACCCCGAGTACGCGCCGTTCCTGTCCTCGCTGACCGCCGGTTCGCTCGGCGGCACCGGCCGGCCGCTGACCGCGGGCTTCCCGTCCACCACCGCCACCTCGCTGGCCTCGGTCGGCACCGGCACCCCGCCCGGTCTGCACGGCCTGGCCGGCTACACGGTGGCGGTGCCCGGCGCCGGGCACCTGATGAACCAGCTGCGCTGGCAGCCGCCGACCGACCCGGCCGTCTGGCAGCCGTACCCCACCGTCTTCGAGCAGGTGCACGCCGCCGGGGTGGCCACCGCCCAGGTGTCCTCCCCGCTGTTCGCCCAGACCCCGCTGACCCGGGTCGCGCTCTCCGGCGGCACCTTCCTCGGCCGCACCACCGGCGAGGAGCGGATGGACCGGGCCGCCGCCTGGCTGGCCGAGCACGACCGCGCGCTCGTCTACACGTACGTCAGCGAACTCGACGGCGCGGGCCACCGCTTCGGGGTGGACTCGGACGAGTGGCGGATGACGCTGGACGCGGTCGACCGGCTGGCCCGCCGGCTCGCCGAACAGCTGCCCCCGCGCTCGGTCATGTACGTCACCGCCGACCACGGCATGATCGACATCGGTCCCGAGGACCGGATCGACTTCGACGAGGACTGGGAGCTCGGCGCCGGTGTCGCCCTGCTCGGCGGCGAGGGCCGCGCCCGCCACGTCTACGCCGTCCCCGGCGCCGCCGCCGACGTCCACACCGTCTGGAGCGAGGTGCTCGGCGACCGGATGTGGGTGGCCACCAGGGACCAGGCGATCGAGGCCGGCTGGTTCGGCCCCGCCGTGGACGACCGGGTCTACCACCGGATCGGCGACGTGGTCGCCGCCGCCCGCGACGACATCGCCGTCGTCGCCTCCCGCAACGAGCCCGGCGAGTCCGCGATGATCGGCCTGCACGGCTCGATGACCCCGGTCGAGCAGTTCGTGCCGCTGCTCGAATTCCGCCGCTGAACTCCCCCGATGCGAAAGGCCCTTGCACCACCCATGGCTGAACTGGTGTTCTTCTCGGGGACGATGGACTGCGGGAAGTCGACCCTCGCGCTCCAGATGGACCACAACCACGCCGCCCGCGGCCGGCAGGGGGTCATCCTCACCCGCAACGACCGGGCCGGTGCGGCCACCATCTCCAGCCGGCTGGGCCTGCGCGCCGACGCGGTCGAGGTGGCCGACGAGTTCGACTTCCACGCCCATGTGGTGCAGCGGCTCTCGGCCGGCGGCCGGGTGGACTACCTGATCTGCGACGAGGCCCAGTTCTTCGACCCCGCGCAGATCGACCAGCTCGCCCGGGTGGTCGACGAACTCGACATCGACGTCTACACCTTCGGCATCACCACGGACTTCCGCACCCGGCTCTTCCCCGGCTCCCAGCGGCTGATCGAACTCGCCGACCGGGTCGAGGTGCTCCAGGTCGAGGCGCTCTGCTGGTGCGGCGCCCGGGCCACCCACAACGCCCGCACCGTCGGCGGGGTCATGGTGGTCGAGGGCGCGCAGGTCGTCATCGGCGACATCTCGGTCCGCGAGGACGAGGTCGGCTACGAGGTGCTCTGCCGCCGCCACCACCGCCGCCGACTGACCGCGGCCACCGCCCGCGCCGCCGTGCTCTCCCCGGACGTCCTCCCCTTCGAGGAGCAGCAGGCCTGAGCGGCGCTGTCAGCCCGCCCGCAGGACCGAGAAGTGCCCGCCGCGCGGGTCCGCCAACCGGGCCGCCCGGCCGCGCGGCGTCTCCTGCGGTGCCACCAGCACCCGGCCGCCCAGCTCGACCGCCCGCCGGGCCGTCAGGTCGACGTCGGACACCGCGAAGTGGGTGCGCCAGCGCGGCGGGTGGCCGCGCAGCTCGGCGCCGGGCCGGATCCCGGCCACCGGCCGGCCGCCGACCAGCAGTGCCGACCCGCCCTCGGCCGGGGCCTCGGCCACCGGCACCGCGAGCACCGCGCCGTAGAACGCGGCCGCGCCGTCCGCGTCCGGGGTGAGCAGTTCGGTCCAGGCCGGTCCGCCCGGCTCCGGCCCGCTCTCCCGGCCGATGTGCTCCTCGCCCTGCCAGAGACCGAAGACCGCGCCGGAGACGTCGGCCGCGATCGCCAGCCGCCCGGCCCGCTCGGCCTGGAGCGGTCCGACCGCGACCGTGCCGCCGCACTCCCGCACCAACTGGGTCGCGCGGTCCGCGCTGTCCACCGCGAAGTAGCTGGTCCACTGCACCGGGAAGCCGGCCACCGCGGACACCCCGAGCCCGGCCACCGGCTCCTCGCCGAGGCTGGCCCGGACGTACTCGCCGAGCTGCGCCGGTCCCGCGGCGAAGGTCCAGCCGAGCAGTTCGCCGTAGAAGGCCCGGGCCCCGGGCAGGTCGTCGGTCATCAGGCTGACCCAGCACGGGGTGCCCTGGGCCAGCCGGAGTGTCAGCGCGGGCATGACAGGTCTCCTCAACGGGCGGGAGGCGCACGAAACGGCGCAGTGAGGGTGATGCTTCCACCGTGGCGCTCGTCGAACCCTCGGGCCGCGCTGAGAATCCGGCAAAGAGCGCACAAAGAGCGCCGCCCTGCCGGGCGGGCCCGGCCCTGCGCCAGAATGACCGCCATGACCACCATTCACGATGACTCCCCGCTGGTGTCGGTGACCGGATTGCGGGAGGCGCTCGACTCCGGGCGCCCGCCGGTGCTGCTCGATGTGCGCTGGCAGCTCGGCGGTCCGCCCGGCCTCGAGGACTACACCGCCGGCCATCTGCCCGGCGCCCGCTTCGTCGCCCTCGACACCGACCTCGCCGCCCCGGCCGGCCCGCCCGGGCAGGGCGGCCGCCACCCGCTGCCCGACCCGGAGGAGTTCGGCGCCGCCCTGCGCCGCCTCGGCGTCTCGGCCGGGCGCCCGGTGGTGGTCTACGACGGCGCCACCTCGCTGGCCGCCGCCCGCGCCTGGTGGCTGCTGCGCTGGGCCGGCCACCCGGACGTCCGGGTGCTGGACGGCGGCTTCGCGGCCTGGCGGGAGGCCGGCCTGCCGGTCACCACCGAGGTGCCGCCGGCCGGGGACGGCGACTTCAAGCCGGTCCCGGGGCAGCTGCCGGTGGTCGACGCGGACGGCGCCGCCGCCTGGGCCCGGGAGGCGCTGCTGCTGGACGCCCGGGCGGGGGAGCGCTACCGGGGCGAGACCGAGCCGATCGACCCGCGCGCCGGCCACATCCCCGGCGCGGTCTCCGCGCCGACCACCGAGAACGTCGGCCCGGACGGCCGCTTCCGCCCGGCCGCCGAACTCGCCGCCCGGTTCCGGGAGCTGGGCGCGGGGGAGCGGGGCACCGCCGTGTACTGCGGCTCCGGGGTGACGGCCGCGCACCAGATCCTGGCGCTCGCGGTGGCCGGTCTGCCGGCCACCCTCTACCCGGGCTCGTGGAGCGAGTGGTCCAGTGACCCGACCCGCCCGGTCGCCGTCACCGGCCAAGCCGGCTGAGTCCACGGACGCCGAAGGCGCGGACGACCGTGGTCGTCCGCGCCTTCGTGCTGTTCCGCGGTCCTACTGTTCTGCGGTCCTGCCGTTCCGAGGCCCCGCGGTCCTGCTGTCCCGCGGTCCTACTCCTGCTTCTTGCGCCGGCTGCCGAAGACGATCTCGTCCCAGCTCGGCACGGTGGCCCGGCGCCCGGGCCGCACGCCGTCGGCCTCGGCCTGGCGGTCGGTGGTGCCGACCAGCCGCTCCCGGTGCGGTGCCACCGCCCGGGGCATCAGGATGTCCGCGTACGCCGAGCCGGCGCCGACCGCCGGGGCGGCGGCCGCGGGCTCCGCCTCCTCCTCGGCCACCTCGGCGGGTACCTGCTCGACCGGCGGCGGCGCGCCGACCGCGAGGTCGCCGCGGAAGGCGGGCACTACGTCCAGCAGGCTGGTCAGCGAGTCCCGGGACTCGGCCGTCGCCTCGCGGGACTCCCGTACCTCGCGGGCCGACATGATCCGGTCCGCCGAAGGCCGGTCGATCATCGGGCGCAGCGGCCGGTCGTGGGGGAGTCGGGCGATCCGCGGGATGAACGGGAAGACCGAGTCCTCCTCGCGCTCGACCGATTCGCCGATCAGCGCGCGGGCCTCGTCGTCGTTGGGCTGCACCAGCCGCCGGGGCGGGTCGTACGTCCAGGCCGCGCTGCGGCCCTCGCCGTCGGCCCGGTAGGAGAGGATGACCTCCCAGGTGCCGTCGTCGCGCCGCCAGGAGTCCCAGCGCTCGGTCTCCTTCTCGGCGCCGCGCAGCGCCAGCCGCTCGGACACCGCCTCGCCCAGCTGCGGCCCGGGGGCCTCGCCGTGCCGGCGGATCGCGGTCTTGCGGGCCCGCTCGGCCATGAAGGCGCGCTCGGCGAGCACCGGACCCTCGAAGCGGCGGACCCGGTCGACGGAGATGCCGGCGGCCTGTGCGACCTCCTCGGCGGAGGCACCGGCTCGTATCCGGGCCTGGATGTCGCGGGGGCGGAGGTGGCTCTCGACCTCGATCTCGATCTGGCCGAGGCGCGGCCGGTCACCACGGATGGCGGCCCGCAGCCGCTCGTCGATGGGGAGGGTGTATTCGGTGCTGTCGGCAGCCTTGAGCACCAGCCGTGTGCCGTCGTTGCTGACGGCCACAACCCGCAGTTCGGGCACGCTTACCTCCCGGGTGGTGCCTGCCGACGTCACCTGCGTCGCTGCTCCCGTACTGAGTGTGGCCTGCCCACTGGCGACTGGCCACAACCTTGCTGAGTTCCCCGGCGTGTCGGGCTTACGCCCGGCCACGCCGCTGTGGCACGGTTGCCTTTTTGCCACGTCATCCGTCGACGTCGCGCCTGGGTGTCCCGACCGTCCTCGCACGTGGAGTGACGCGACGATCCGGGACCGGTGTCGCCGTGCGCGCCTGCGCCACCACTCCTTGTCGAGCTGCCGGTTGATGGGCAGTCGACAAGTCGACCTGGGCTCAGGCTTTACGAACAGTACTCCATTCGTGGCATCCGAAGGGGCGGCTCGCCGCTCAAGTCTCCCGCGATTCACGGGAATCTCAAGAGCAGGCGTCCCCAATGGCCGAGGATCGACCGGCGGACGGTGATCATCTTCACATATATCTCTCGCGGAGAACCGCATTTTCGACCCTTGTGTCCTTCTTTGGGCAGGATGGAGTGACTTGTTCGAAGGACAGTCGTACTGACGCGAGGGATGTCGATGCCGGAGCAGAAGCCCGAACGGGGCGGAGCGGAGGAAGGTCGCAGGCGAATTGATCTGAGTGCCACTCAGGTCGCCGCCAGCGCGCTGGCCACCGTGGTGGGGGCGGTACTCGCGTCCGAACTCGGGGTGTACGGAACCATTCTCGGCGCGGCGGTGGTGAGTATCGGCGCGACCACCGGCGGGGCGCTGTTCCAGCACCTCTTCCGGCGCACCGGGGAACAGCTGCGCGGGGGGGGGGGCCCCCCCCCCCGGCCCGGGGGG
>NZ_JAXCLC010000031.1:0-90776 GCF_034043715.1 Kitasatospora purpeofusca
GGGGACCCTGTGGGAGAGTAGGACGCCGCCGAACAAATTTTCTGGAAGAGCCCCCGCCGGTAATCGGTCGGGGGCTTTTCTGTTGTAAGGTCGACGTGAAAAGTTGCCGTACGTGACAGGAGGCCCCCGGGTGGAGGTCCAGGAGACGCGGGTCCAGACCGATCGCGTCCTCACCATCCCCAACCTGCTCAGCATGGGCCGGCTGGTCGGTGTTCCGCTGTTCCTCTGGCTGATCCTCTGGCCGGTGTTCGACGGTCCGAACAACGACGGGTGGGCGTTGCTGATCCTGATGCTCAGTGGCATCAGTGATTATCTGGACGGGAAGCTCGCGCGCAGGTGGGGGCAGATCAGCCGGGTGGGGCAGCTGCTCGACCCGCTGGCGGACCGGCTCTTCGTGCTTTCCACCCTGGTCGGCCTGACCTGGCGTGAGATCCTGCCGTGGTGGCTGACGGTCATCCTGTTGGCGCGCGAGGTGTTTATCGCGGGGCTGCTGCCGATTCTCAACCGGCACGGCTACGGGCCGTTGCAGGTGAGTTTCCTGGGGAAGGCCGCGACATTCAATCTGATGTACGCGTTTCCGCTTCTGCTGCTCGGCGCCGGGGACAGCTGGATCGCCCGGCCGGCCGAGATCGTGAGCTGGGCGTTCATCTGGTGGGGCGCAACGCTGTACTGGTGGGCCGCCATTCTTTACGCGGTCCAGGTGCGACAGATCGTCCGCGGTGGCCCGGCCTCCTCGCCGTCCACGGTCTGAGACGTGATCTGAGAGAAGTACCACCTCGCGACGGTGCGTCGGACGATATCTTCCGGGTACACCTCCACTGGAACGGTTTGATGGACCTGAACGGTCCACCACCGCGAAGGAGGACGCACCCGTAATGAAAGCCGTTGTTATGGCAGGGGGCGAAGGCACTCGACTTCGCCCGATGACCTCCAGCATGCCGAAGCCACTGCTCCCGGTCGCCAATATGCCGATCATGGAGCATGTGCTTCGTCTGCTGAAGCGGCACGGTCTCTCCGACACCGTCGTGACCGTCCAGTTCCTGGCCTCACTGGTGAAGAACTACTTCGGTGACGGCGAAGAGCTGGGCATGCACCTCACCTATGCGAACGAGGAGACCCCACTCGGCACTGCGGGGAGTGTCAAGAACGCCGAGGACGCCCTCAAGGACGACTCCTTTCTGGTGATCTCCGGTGACGCTTTGACGGACTTCAACCTCACGGAATTGATCGAGTTCCACCGCAGCAAGAACGCGTTGGTCACCGTCTGTCTCACCAGGGTGCCGAATCCCCTGGAGTTCGGTATCACGATCACCGACGAGGAGGGCCGGGTCGAGCGCTTCCTGGAGAAGCCGACCTGGGGACAGGTCTTCTCGGACACGGTGAACACCGGTATCTACGTGATGGAGCCCGAGGTCTTCGACTACGTCGCGGCCGGCGAGTCGGTGGACTGGTCGAGCGACGTGTTCCCCCAGTTGCTCAAGGAGGGCAAACGGGTCTACGGCTACGTGGCCGAGGGCTACTGGGAGGACGTGGGCACCCACGAGAGCTACGGCAAGGCCCAGGCGGACATCCTGGACGGCAAGGTCGAGGTCGAGCTCGACGGTTTCGAGATCTCGCCGGGCGTCTGGGTGGCCGAGGGGGCCGAGGTGGACCCGGAGGCGATCCTCCGGGGACCGCTGTACATCGGCGACTACGCCAAGGTCGAAGCGGGCGTCGAGATCCGCGAGCACACCGTGCTCGGCAGCAACGTCGTGGTCAAACGCGGTGCCTTCCTCCACAAGGCGGTCGTGCACGACAACGTCTACATCGGGCCGCAGAGCAATCTGCGGGGCTGCGTCGTCGGCAAGAACACCGATGTGATGCGGGCCGCCCGGATCGAGGACGGCGCGGTGATCGGGGACGAGTGCCTGGTCGGCGAGGAGTCGATCATCGGGGCCAACGTCCGGGTCTACCCGTTCAAGACCATCGAGGCCGGCGCGGTCGTCAACACCTCGGTGATCTGGGAGTCCCGGGGGCAGGAGCACCTGTTCGGGGTGCGTGGCGTCTCCGGGATCCTCAACGTCGAGATCACCCCGGAGCTGGCTGTCCGGCTGGCCGGGGCGTACGCGACGACCTTGAAGAAGGGTGCGACCGTCACCATCGCGCGTGACCACTCGCGTGGCGCGCGGGCACTCAAGCGGGCGATGATCTCGGCGCTGCAGACCAGCGCGATCGACGTCCGCGACCTGGAGAACGTGCCGATGCCGGTGGCGCGGCAGCACACCGCGCGAGGCAGTGCCGGCGGGATCTTCCTGCGCACCACCCCCGGCGTGCCGGACTCGCTGGACATCCTGTTCTTCGACGAGCGCGGTGCCGATCTGTCCCAGGCCGGACAGCGCAAGCTGGACCGGGTCTACGCACGCCAGGAGTACCGGCGGGCGTTCCCGGGGGAGATCGGTGACCTGACCTTCCCGTCGAGCGTCTTCGACAGCTATGCGGGCAACCTGCTGCGGGCCGTGGACACCACGGGTGTGCGGGAGGCCGGTCTGAAGGTGGTCGTCGACACCGCGCACGGCAGCGCGGCACTCGTTCTGCCGAGCATCCTCGGCCGGCTCGGGGTGGAGGCGCTGACCGTCTCCAGCGGGCTGGACGAGGCCCGGCCGACCGAGGACGCCGAGGAGCGGCGGGCCGGGCTGGCCCGGCTCGGCGAGCTGGTCGCGTCCTCGCGCGCCGCGTTCGGTGTGCGGTTCGACCCGGTGGGCGAGCGGGTGGCCTTCGTGGACGAGCTCGGCCGGGTGATCGACGACGACCGGGCGCTGCTGGTCCTGCTGGACCTGGTCGCGGCCGAGCGGCGCAGCGGGCAGGTCGCGCTCCCGGTGACCACGACCCGGATCGCCGAGCAGGTTGCGGCGTACCACGGCACGCAGGTCATGTGGACCACGACGACGCCGGACGACCTGGCCAAGGCGGCCGCCGCCGAGGGCACGGTGTTCGGCGGCGACGGCCGCGGCGGCTTCGTGGTGCCGGAGTTCAGCGGGGTGCTGGACGGGGCGGCGGCCTTCGTCCGGCTGGTCGGCCTGGTGGCCCGGACCCATCTCACCCTGAGCCAGATCGACGCGCGGATCCCGCAGGCGCACATCCGCCGCCGGGACATCGCGACGCCGTGGGCGGCGAAGGGCATGGTGATGCGCTCGGTGGTCGAGGCGGCCGGCAGCCGACAACTGGACACCACGGACGGTGTGCGCGTGGTCGAGGCGGACGGGCGGTGGACGCTGGTGCTGCCCGACCCGGCCGAGGCGGTCACCCACCTGTGGGCGGAGGGGCCGGACGACGCGGCCACCGAGGCCCTGCTCGACGAGTGGGCGGCAGTGGTCGACAGCGCCGGGCGCTGAGCCCGCGGCGGGGCGGAGCGGCGGTGGCCGCCCCGCCCCGCTGTCCGTTTCGGGCAGTTGGATCGCATTCCACCATATTTGGCATACTTGCAGCTCAGGGGGCGTGCGCGGGGCCCTCGCACGACATGGGACGATGGTCGGCATGTCAGCGACGTCGGGGCAGGGTGCCAGCAGTGGACGGTACAACCGTCCGGATGCCTCGATGTCCCTGCTGACCAATGTGATGGACCACAGCCTCGACGAGGGGTACGCCGAGGCGGCCGCCGCGCGGGGCGGGGACGGTCCGTACCGGATACCGGGAACGGTGCGCGGGCTGGTCACCCTGGGGGCCGGCCTGGCGCTGGTCGGCGCGGTCATCACGGTCGGGGCGGTGAACGCGCACAAGGCGGAGCCGACGCTGGCCAAGGAGCGCGATGCCCTGATCCACCGGATCAACGACGCCAACGGCTCGGCGGACCACGTCCAGCAGCAGGTCCAGGACCTGCGCCGGAAGGTCGACAGCACTCAGCGGCAGGCGCTCGCCCCGGGCGAGGGCGACCCGGCGGCGCTGGCCGGCGCGGTCGGCCTCGCCGAGGTCACCGGCCCGGGTGTGAAGCTGGTGCTGGAGGACGCGGCCGGGACGGGCGCCGGCGGGAACGTCGACCCGCGTTCCGGGCAGGGCTTCTCCAACAGCGGGCGGCTGCGCGACCGGGACCTCCAGCTGGTGGTGAACGGACTCTGGGCCTCGGGTGCGGAGGCGGTCTCCATCAACGGGCAGCGGCTCACCGCGCTCTCGGCGATCCGCGCGGCCGGCGAGGCCGTCCTGGTGGACAACCGGCCGCTGGTGCCGCCGTACACCGTGCAGGCACTGGGGGACGGGCCGCGGCTGCTGGGCGCCTTCGAGAGCGCCATGGCCGGTCAGTACCTGCGGCTGCTGCAGGAGAAGTACGGCATCAAGTCGACCCTGTCGGCCCAGAAGAGCATGACGCTGCCCGCGGCCGTCGGGGTGAGTCTGCGGACCGCGCAGCCCGCCGTGCCCGAGACCGGGCCGACCGGCGTTCCGACGGGTGGTGCGAGCGGCTCGCCGTCCGGGAGCCCGTCGCCGTCGCCGTCCGCCCCGGCCTCCTCCGGTCCGTCCGCCGGGGCCTCGCCGTCGGCGAAGCCGAGCGGGTCGACCCCCGCCAAGCGCTCACCGAGTACGCCGGCCAGAACCACCGCCTCGCCGCCCCCGGCGTCCTCCCCGCCCGCCAAGGGATCCTCCCGCCCGTCCACCACGACCACCGGGTCGTCCTCCGCAGCGACTGGAGCAGCTACACCGTGATTGCCGTACTGGGTCTCGTGATCGGCGTCGTCGTCGGACTCTTCGTCCAGCCCGAGGTGCCCGATGCCGTGGTGCCCTATCTGCCGATCGCGGTGGTGGCGGCGCTGGACGCGGTGTTCGGCGGCGTCCGGGCGATGCTGGACGGGATCTTCAACGACAAGGTGTTCATCGTGTCGTTCCTGTCCAACGTGGTGGTGGCGGCGCTGATCGTCTTCCTCGGCGACCAGCTGGGGGTCGGCTCGCAGCTGTCCACCGGTGTGGTCGTCGTCCTCGGCATCCGCATCTTCTCCAACGCGGCCGCGATCAGGCGCCATGTCTTCCGCGCCTGAGCCGGGCCGCGGGCGCGCGGCGGAGGAGGAAGTGGACGGATCGGCGGGAGAAGTCGTGCGGGACGAGAAGCAGGCGGAGCGGTCCCCGGACGGGACGGTGACCGCCGGGGCCGAGGACGGGGCGGGGGCGGAGAGCACCGGGGAGCGCGCGCGGCCGGTGGCCGGGCGCTCGGCCGAGCCGGTGGAGCGGACCCCCGGGCCCGAGGCCGGGTCGGAGGCCGGGGCGGAGGTCGAGCCTGAGCCTGAGCCGGAGGGTGTCCACGAGCGCGTCCAGGAGCCCGAGCGGGTGCCCGGGCCCGTGACGCGGCCGGTACCCGGGGCCGTGGTCGCACGCGCCCCCGAGGTGGCGTCCACGCCCGGCCCGGGCCCGGCGGCCGAGTCGGCGGCGAGGCCCGCGCCGAAGCCTGGGTCGGAGCCTGGGTCGAAGCCCCTGGCGGTGCCCGCGCCGGAGCTTCCGCCGGTGTCCGCGCCCGGGTCCGGGCCCGAGTCGGCGCCGGAGCCCGTGCTCGCGCGCGAGCCCGAGGACGAGCCCGGGTTCGAGGAGGAGTCGGAGGAGGTCGAGCCCGCGCCGATGTCGGTGTCCGCGCGCGCGGTGGACCGCCACTCCGGACGCCGGCGGCTCAAGGCGGCGCTGTGGCCGCCGAGGATGTCGCGCGGTCAGCTGGTGGTGGCCGTGCTGCTGTTCGCGCTCGGTCTGGGGCTCGCGATCCAGGTCCGCTCGACCAACGACCACCACAGTCAGCTGCGCGGCGCGCGCCAGGAGGACCTGGTCCGCATCCTCGACGAACTGGACAGCCGTCAGCAGCGTCTCCAGCAGGAGAAGGCGGAGTTGGAGCAGTCCCTGGCCAAGCTGGAGAACAGCTCCAACCAGGCCAAGGAAGCCCAGGAGCAGACCAGGAAGAAGGTGACGGAACTCGGCGTGCTCGCCGGGACCGTCAAGGCCACAGGTCCGGGCATCGTACTGACGGTCGATGATCCCCAAGGGCAGGTGAAGGCGGATATGCTGCTGGACACCCTGCAGGAACTACGAGCGGCGGGGGCGGAGGCGATTCAGATCAACGATGTGCGCGTGGTGGTCAACACCTACTTCACGGACGTGTCCGGCGGCGGTGTGCAGATCGACGGCAAGAAGGTCTCGGCTCCCTACCGCTTCACCGTCGTGGGGAACCCGCAGGACCTCACCCCCGCGCTGAACATCCCGGGGGGTGTCGTCCGTACTCTGGAGAGCCACCAGGCGCGTGCGACGATCTCCCAGCAGCAGAAGGTGTTCGTCGACGCACTCGTCGATCTGAAGACGCCGCAGTACGCCAAGCCGGCTCCGAAGTGACCAGCACACTCGGAGTGCCACTCCCGCCGGCCCGATCCACGACCGGGCCCGCAGCCTGTCCGAGGTTCTCACCCTGCCCCACGGGCGGGTCTGTCACACGCAAGGGGATTCGCCCGTGAGTTTCTTCTCGAAGTTGTTCGGTCGTCACAAGGGCCGCGACGCGGCCGCCGCGGAGGCGCCGACCGCGCTGCACCGCAGGGACGACGAGCCCGGTGTGCCGGGCATGCGCTCCGCCCCGGAGGGCGCCGAGTACGCCGAGCGCCCCATGTTCCGGGACGGTGCCGGGACCCAGTACGCGGGGAATCAGGCGGGCTACGGCGCGTCGGTTGACCCCTCTGGCGGGCCGCGCATAGGTTTCCCGTCAGCACCCTCAACCTCTGGTGGAGGGTTTGCTCCGGACCCGTACGCCGGGCACAACCCGTCGGGTGTGCCGCGCCAGGAGGCTGTGAACATGGCTGGCCCCACTCCGTGCCCCAGGTGCGGCAACCAGAACCCGGCCTCGGCCCGGTTCTGTTCCAACTGCGGTACGGCGCTGCGTGGTGGGCTGCTGCCCGAGGGATCGGCCGAGACCACCTCGACCATCTCGATCTCCGGCCTGGAGTCGTACGACCCCAACACCACGACCGGGACCGGCACACCGGCGCTCTCGGCCGAGGTGCTGGCGGCGATCGACGCGCTGCCGCCGGGCTCGGCCCTGCTGATCGTCCAGCGCGGCCCGAACTCCGGCAGCCGCTTCCTGCTGGACTCGGACAAGACCACGGCCGGCCGCCACCCGCAGGGCGACATCTTCCTCGACGACGTCACGGTCTCCCGCAAGCACGTGGAGTTCCGCCGGACGCCCGGGGGCGGCTTCACGGTCGCCGACGTCGGCAGCCTCAACGGCACCTACGTCAACCGGGAGCGGATCGACGAGGTCGCCCTGAACAACGGTGACGAGGTGCAGATCGGGAAGTACCGGCTGGTCTTCTTCGCCAGCCACAACCGGGGGTACTGAAACCAACGTCGGCGGGAGCCCGAGTGAGTCCGAACACCCCTTCCTCTCCTCTCGGGGCGGCCACCCCCGCGTCGTCCGGTCCCAGGCCGGACCAGGGCGCGCGGGGCGTGGTCGCGGCCCCCAGGCAGCCGCTCCGTCCGGACCGGCCCGCCGGGCGGCGGCGCGGCGGCGACGAGCTGCTGAGCATCGGCGCGGTGCTGGCCTTCCTGCGTGACGACTTCCCCGAGGTCACCATCTCCAAGATCCGCTTCCTCGAGGCGGAGGGGCTGGTCGAGCCGCAGCGCACGCCCTCGGGGTACCGCAAGTTCAGCCCGGCCGACGTCGAGCGGCTGGCCTACGTGCTGCGGATGCAGCGCGACCACTACCTGCCGCTGCGGGTGATCCGCGAGCACCTCGACGCGATCGAGCGGGGCGAGGCCCCGCCCGCGCTTCCCGCCGCGGACACCCGGCCGGGCCCGCTGGAGGAGGCGGACCGCGAGCTGGCCGTCGCGGCCGAGGCCGCCACCGGGGTGCGGCTGGGCCGGGCCGAACTGCTGGCGGCCGCCGAGGCCGGCGAGACCGCGCTGGCCGAGTGGGAGGCCTACGGGCTGGTCGCCCCGGGGCCGGACGGCGGGTACGACGGCGAGGCGCTGCAGGTCGCCAGGCTGGTCGCGGAGCTCGGCCGGTACGGGCTGGAGCCCCGGCACCTGCGGGCCATGAAGGCCGCCGCCGACCGGGAGATCGCGCTGGTCGAGCAGATCGTGGCGCCGCTGCGGCGGCACCGGAACCCGCAGACCAGGGCGCATGCCGAGGCGACGGCCCGGGAGCTGGCGACACTCTCCGTACGGCTGCACGCGGCGATGGTGCAGGCGGGTCTGCGGGCCCGCACGTAGGGCGCCCGGACCCGGGCCGCGCGGGCCGCGTCCGGGACCGCGTCCACCGCCCTCGCCGGGCCTCTGACCAGCGCCGTCGGCGCTGCGCTTTCATATCCGGGTCGGGAGCCATAGGGTTGCGTGTGTGAATGAGCTCGACGTCGTGGGTGTCCGGGTGGAGATGCCTTCCAACCAGCCGATCGTGCTGCTCCGCGAGGTCGGGGGCGATCGGTACCTGCCCATCTGGATCGGCCCGGGCGAGGCGACCGCGATCGCCTTCGCCCAGCAGGGCATGACGCCGGTGCGCCCGCTGACGCACGACCTCTTCAAGGACGTCCTGGAAGCCCTCGGCCAGCAGCTCACCGAGGTCCGGATCACCGACCTGCGCGAGGGCGTCTTCTACGCCGAGCTGGTCTTCGCCGGCGGGGTGGAGGTGAGCGCCCGGCCGTCCGACGCGATAGCGCTGGCGCTGCGCACCGGGACGCCGATCTACGGGAGCGAGGAGGTGCTCGCCGAGGCGGGCATCGCGATCCCGGACGAGCAGGAGGACGAGGTCGAGAAGTTCCGCGAGTTCCTGGACCAGGTCTCGCCGGAGGACTTCGGCGGCAGCGGCCCGCAGTAGTTCCGCCGCCGCCCCGCAGTGGCTCGGTGGTAGCCCGGCGGCGGCCCGGTGACGGTGGCCGCGCTCCGGTTTCGGGCTCGCGGGGCTATGGTCGTTTTGCCAAAAAACGCGCACCTACCCACACTGGGGGCACGAAAAACCACCCGCCTGAGTGATGTGGTCTGTTCGGCTCGGCGTGGCGATCGTTGACGGGCCATAGGGGACTGCCTACCGTCAGGAGGGGCTGCCCGGGTGTCCGACGCCCGCGGCCCGGTTTGCCCGCAGCACGAGTGGACGGAGGTAGGCATGACCGGCACTGGCGACGAAGTGGCCACGGGAGGCCTGTGCACCGTGCACCTGCCGCGCACCGCCCGCACGGTGACCGAGCTGCCCCGGACGGAGCTGCCGAGGGTGGGCCGGTTCCCGGCCGTACAGCCCGGCCAGCCGGCGATCGAGCGGCTCCCGCCGACCTCCGAGCTGATCGGCTACCGCGGGCCGACCGCCTGCACGGCGGCCGGCATCACCTACCGGCAGCTGGACTACTGGGCCCGCACCGGACTGCTGGAGCCGAGCGTGCGCTCGGTGTACCCGGCGAGCAGCCAGCGGCTCTACAGCTTCCGCGACATCCTGCTGCTGAAGATCGTCAAGCGGCTGCTGGACGCCGGGGTCTCGCTGCAGAACATCCGGGTGGCGGTCGCCCATCTGCGGGCCGCCGCCGAGGTCGCCGACCTGACCGGGCTGACCCTGATGTGCGACGGCGCGACGGTGTACGAGTGCACGACGCCCCAGCAGGTGGTCGACCTGATGAAGGGCGGCCAGGGGGTGTTCGGCATCGCGGTCGGCGCGGTCTGGCGGGAGCTGGAGCTGACGCTGGCCCGGCTGCACGCGGAGCGGACCGACACCGGTGAGACGCTGGTCGGCCACGATCCGGCGGACGAGCTGGCGCAGCGGCGCAACCGCGCGGTGTAGGGACTCACCCGCGGACTTCCCGCGGGCTCTCCCGCGCGGCGCGGGGACTTCGGAATGACGCCGGGGGCCCGGACGGGGAACCGTCCGGCCCCCGGCGTCGTCGTGCCCGGTGAGCCGAGACGAGGGAGGGCACGTGCGGTTCGGTTCCGGCATCCCCGGGCTGGTGGCGCGCAGGGCGGTGGGGTTCGGCCGGCGGCTGCGCCGGCGGCCGGCCCAGCGGCGGCTGTTCCAGCTCGTGACGCTCGGCTGCTCACTGGCGCTCGCGCCGAGCGCCTGGCTCTGGCTCTCGGCCGGCGACCGGGTGGGGACGGTGGCGAGCGCGCCGTCGGCGCCGGTGGCGGTGGTCTTCGGCGCCGGGCTGTTCGACGGGAAGCCCTCGCCGTACCTGGCGCACCGTCTGGACGCGGCGGTGGAGCTGTACGAGCGGCAGAAGGTCCGGGCGATCCTGGTGACCGGCGACAACGGCCGGACCGGCTACGACGAGACCGACGCGATGCGCCGGTACCTGGTCGAGCACGGGGTGCCGGAGGTGCGGGTGGTCGGCGACTACGCGGGCTTCGACACCTGGGACTCCTGTACCCGGGCGCACCGGATCTTCGGGGTCGACCGGGCGGTGCTCGTGAGTCAGGACTTCCATGTCCGTCGGGCGTTGGCGCTCTGCGAGGCGGCGGGGATCGAGTCGTACGCGGTGGGTGTGCCGGAGGTCAGGGACCTCACCTGGCTGTACGGCGGCTTCCGGGAGGTCCCGGGGGCGGGGAAGGCGCTGCTGAACGCCTGGCTGCGGCCGGACCCGCTGTTCCTCGGGCCGCGCGAGCCGGGCGTTCCGAGGGCGCTGGCGGACGCGGGCGCGGCCGGTACGGGTGGTGGCACGGGCGACGGTGCGAGCGACGGTGCGGGCGGTGGCGCCGGGGTCCGCTGACCCCCGGCGGCCGGGTTCGGAGGCGTTGTCGGACCCGTGCGGGATGATCGGCGGGTGCGGTCACTGCCGAGCATCATCCACCTCGACATGGACGCCTTCTTCGCGGCGGTGGAGCAGGCGTCCAAGCCGAGCCTGCGCGGCAAGCCGGTGATCGTCGGGGGGCTCGGCGGGCGCGGGGTGGTGTCGACCGCGTCCTACGAGGCGCGGAAGTTCGGGGTCCACTCGGCCATGCCGATGGCGCAGGCGCGTCGGCTCTGTCCGAACGCGGCCTTCCTCGCGGGCCGGTTCGAGGCCTACCGGCGGGCGAGCGGGCTGGTGATGGGGCTGCTGCGGGAGCTGTCGCCGCTGGTGCAGCCGCTCAGCCTGGACGAGGCCTTCGTCGACCTGGAGGCCGGTCCTTACGGGCCCGTGCTCGCGCAGGCGGAGCACGGGACGGGCGAGCGGTTGCTGGTGGCGCTGGCCGAGGACCTGCGCGCGGACATCGTGGAGCGGACCGGGCTGACCGCCTCGGTCGGGGTGGCCGGATCGAAGCTGATGGCCAAGATCGCCTCGGAGCAGGCCAAGCCGGACGGCCTGGTGCTGATCGAGCCGGGGCAGGAGCGCGCGGTGCTCGGACCGATGCCGGTGCGGGCGCTGCCCGGGATCGGCCCGGCCACCGAGCAGGTGCTGCGACGGGCGGGGCTGAACACGGTGGCCGAGCTCGCGGAGGCGGGCGAGGCGGAGCTGGTGCAGCTGCTGGGCAAGGCGCACGGCGTCGGCGTCCACGCGATGTCGACCGGGCTGGACGACCGGCCGGTGGTGGCGGACCAGGACGCCAAGTCGGTGTCGGTGGAGGACACCTTCGAGGTCGACCTGGCCGACCGGGACCGGGTGCTGCGCGAGGTGGAGGCGCTGGCGCTGCGCTGTGTGCGCAGGCTGCGCGGGGCCGGGCGCTCGGGGCGGACGGTGGTGCTGAAGGTACGGCGGTTCGACTTCTCCACGCTGACCCGGTCGGAGACGCTGCGCGGGCCGACGGACGACGAGGCGGTGGTCGTCGAGACGGCGCGACGGCTGGCCTCGCAGGTGGACATCACGGGCGGGGTGCGGCTGCTGGGCGTCGGGGTGGCGCAGCTGGCCGACTACACCCAGGAGGACCTCTTCGCGCAGGCCGTCCGGGAGGAGGCGGCGGCCGAGGCCGAGGCCGAGGCCGGCGTGGAGGAGGAGCCGGAGCCGGCCGAGGAGCAGGCGGCGCCGGTGCGCCGCTGGCTGCCGGGGCAGGACGTGCGGCATGCCGAGCACGGACCGGGGTGGGTGCAGGGCAGCGGGGTGGGGCGGGTGACGGTCCGGTTCGAGACGCCGTGGAGCGGGCCGGGCCGGGTGCGGACCTTCCGGATCGACGATCCGGCGCTGGAGTCGGCCCGGCCGCTGCCGCTGCGCCCTGGGTGGCCCGGGGCCGAGGACGGGGACGGGGACGAAGCGGGGGCGGAGGGTGTCGGGGACGGTCCGGGGGAGGGCTGAGCGGCTCCCCCCGGAGGGTGCGGGAACGAAGCGGCCCCACCCGGCGGGGGAGCCGGGTGGGGCCGCTTCGTTTCCGGGCCGTGGACGGTCGCGATGCCCTCGGCGACCGTCCTGGTCCGGTCCCCGCGCCCTGTCCCTGGGCGCGGGGCGGGACGCCTCGTCAGGCGTCGGTCTTGACCGGCTCGCGGCCGGAGGAGAGGTCCGCCGTCGTGTTGCCGGAGGCCACCGGGGTGGTCGGCCTGACGGTGCGGATCAGGAACGGGACGGCGCCGGCCACGATGCACACCACGGCGGCGGTCCAGAACGCGTGCTTGTAGGCGTCCAGGGTGGGCAGCGCGATCGGGATCGGCAGCTTCATGGTGTCGCCGGTGAGGATGGCGGCCATGACGGCGGTGCCGATCGCTCCGCCGACGGTGCGCAGCACGGCGTTCATGCCGTTGGCGATGCCGCTCTGCTCGACCGGGACGGCGCCGTTGATGTAGGCGGGCATCGCCGAGAAGGCGAGGCCGATGCCGAGGCCGAAGATGGCCGAAGACAGGTAGATGTCCCCCTCGTGGCTGTGCCGCAGGGCCAGGTAGGCCATCGCGACGGCGCCGAGGACGCCACCGAGGACCAGCGGCAGTCGCGGGCCGCGGCGGGCGATCAGCATCGCGCCGAGCGGGGCGGCGACCATCGAGCCGAGCGCGGAGGGCAGCAGCATCACACCGGCGTGCAGCACGGTGGCGGTGAAGCCGTAGTGGGCGAACTTCTCCGGGGTCTGGGCGAAGTTGCTGATCACCATGAACGAGCCGTACATGCCGAAGCCGATGAGCAGGCCGGCCAGGTTGGTGAAGGCGACGGCCGGGCGGGACATCATCTTCATGTCGACCAGCGGGTGCTTGACCTTGACCTCGATGACGCCCCAGAGGAGGGCGACCACGGCGGCGACGGCGAACAGGCCGAGCGTCTTGGTGGAGGTCCAGCCCCAGTGGTTGCCCTGGCTGACCGCGACCAGCAGGGCGGAGAGCCAGCCGGCCAGGGTGATGGCGCCGAGCGGGTCGGCGCCGCCCTCCTTGTCGGTGACCGGGTCGCTGGGCACCCGGAAGGCGACCAGGGCGATCGCGAGCAGGCCGAAGGCCAGGCCCATCCAGAAGATCGACTTGTAGCTCCAGTGCTCCAGCAGCAGGCCGGTGGCCACCAGGCCGAGGCCGCTGCCGACGCCCATCGAGGCGCTGATGGCGGCGACGCCGCCGGTCACCTTGTGCTTGGGCAGCTCGTCGCGGACGATGCTGATGGCCAGCGGGAGCACGCCACCGCCGGCGCCCTGGAGGACGCGGGCGACGACCAGCCAGGTGAAGGAGTGGGTCGAGACGGCGAGCGCGGAGCCCGCGACCAGGCCGATGAGCGAGATCAGCAGCATCGGCTTGCGGCCGCGCAGGTCGCCGAAGCGGCCGAGCAGCGGGGTGAGCACGGCGGCGGACAGCAGATTGGCCGTCATCAGCCAGGTGATGCTGGAGCCGGAGACGCTCAGTTCCTTGGCGAGCGAGGGCAGGATCGGAACGACCGCGGTCTGCACCACACTGAACGACAGCATCGCCAGGATGAGGGCCGGCAGGACCCGGGCGCTGCTCTGCTTCTCGGCCGCGGTGGTGGGCTGTGGTGCCTCACTCACGGTTGCTTCCTCCCGTATATAGTGAATGAACTGAAGTAACCATGCAGGGAGATACTTCAGTGTGTCAAATATTCATTGGTTAAGCCTTGGTAAAAAGGAAAGACCCCGGCCATGATCGGCCGGGGTCCAACGGTTCCGGGCGGGTCAGGCGAGCGGCCGCAGCGGAGCCGGGCGGGCCTGGTCCTCGACCGCCGGGTGGGCGGCCTGGCGGGCCGGCGCCTGGGCGGCGGACGGCACCGCGGTCGAAGCGGCCGCCGTGTTGTCGTGTACCTCGACGTGCTCGCGCCGCAGCTCGTCCCGGACCACCTCCTCGGCGGTGTACCGCTCCACCACCAGGCGGACCCGCTCGATCGGCGCCAGGTACTTGCGGACCACCGGGCGCTCCTCGCGAAGGGTCACCTCCTCCACCGCCTCGGCGATCTCCTTCTCGCTGAGCGCGGCCCGTTCCGCGTCGCCGACCGGAATCCGCTCGACCCGGACCCGCTCGCGGACCACCGCGACCCGCCGCTCCACCGGCTCGCTGGTGACGTACTTGCGCAGCTTGGCGGTGCCCAGCACATGCCACTCGGTGGAGATGTCCAGGCGCTCCTCGCGGCAGGTGATCTCCACCGGGCCGCTGGGGGAGGAGGCGGCGGGGTCGGCCCGGGGGTGCGCGGTGCCCGCGGTGGGAGCGGCGGCCGGCGGGGCTGCCGGGGCCGCCGGGGCGTGCGGGCGCGGCTCGGCGGCGGGTGCCGTGGTGGTGGGCAGGGGCGTGGCGAGGGTCCGCACGGGGGCCTCCGGGGCGGGGTCGGACGGCTTGCCGAGGTCGGCGGCCGGGCTCGGGACGGGAGGGGGGGACTGGTGGAGGCCGAGCGGCTTGGCCGGATTCGCGGTGCCCGTGCCGTTGGTCGTGCCGGTGCCGGTGCTGGTGCCGATGCTCGTGGTGTTGCCGGTGCTCGTGGCGTTGCCGGTGCTCGCGGCGTTGGCGGTGCCCGTGCCGTTGGCGGCGGCCGCGCCCACCGCAGCCGTGCCGACCGCCGTGCCCCGGCCGGCGGTGGTGCCGAAGTCGAGGTCGGCCGGTTCCGAGCCCGAGCCGTCGCCCGCGGACGGCCTGCCGTCCACCGGGGTGTCCAGCCCGTAGTAGCGGTAGAGCTGGAGCTCCTGGGCGGGCGACAGGTGCTGGCCGACGCCGAAGTCCGGTGACTCTTTCACCAGGGACTTGTCGTACGGCACCCGCAGCTCGTCGCCGGAGAACTCGCTCGTGGTCAGGGGGACGAAGGCGTCCCGGCCGAAGATGCCGGTCCGCACGGCCGCCCACTCGGGCCGGCCGGTGGCGTCGTCGAGATACACCTCGTCGATGGTGCCGATCTTGTCCCCGTTGCGGTCGACCGCCTTGTGGCCGATGAGGTCCCGGGGGTCGATGTCGGTCTGCACTCTTTCCTCCAGTGCGGTGATCCTGCGGCACGCCCGCAGGACGACGGCCGGCCCGCCCGTCCGGTCCGCCACTTCACACCAAAAGCCATGAACCGGACCCACGCGACCGGGGCGGGTCCGGACGGGCGTGACGCTGGGCCGTCCGGGGAAGCCGGGCGAGCGGGCCCCGGCGGCGAAGTGACCGGACGCACCCGTGATCGCCGGGCCTCCCGCTGGTACCCTGGGCGCGACCGCCGAGCCCGCGCGGGAGAGTCCCCGGCAGTGGAAACGGCTGGTCGGGGCGCCGAAGGAGCAACTCCTCCCCGGAATCTCTCAGGCATCCGTACCGTGCGGGATAGGTCACTCTGGAAAGCAGGGCAGGAACGCGGGCGAGGGAGCCGGCGGACCCCACCCTCACCGACGGTGCAAGCCGGCGGGGCGTCCCACGGCGCTCCGCGCGGGCGAAGCTCTCAGGTCCCGATGACAGAGGGGGAGGCCTGTCGGGTTCGTCCGACCGGGTCCTCCGCTGTTGTCCGCAGCGGCGAGGCAGCCCGGCGTGCGCACCCCCGCCGGTCCGTGACCAGGAGGCCTCGACCACCATGAACGCCCAGCCGAACTCGGGACGCCCCACCACCCCCGCGACCCTCACCGAGCTCGAACAGGCCAGCCCCTTCGAGAACCGCCACATCGGCCCCGACGCCGCTGCGCAGGAGAAGATGCTGGCCCACATCGGCTACGGCTCGCTGGACGAGCTGGCCACCGCCGCCGTTCCCGAGGCGATCCGCTCGATCACCGCGCTGGACCTGCCCGCCGGCCGCTCCGAGGCTCAGGTCCTGGCCGAGCTCCGCGAGCTGGCCGACCGCAACTCCGTCCTCCGGCCGATGATCGGCCTGGGCTACTACGGCACCTTCACGCCGCCGGTGATCCTCCGCAACGTCATGGAGAACCCGGCCTGGTACACCGCCTACACGCCGTACCAGCCGGAGATCTCGCAGGGCCGCCTGGAGGCGCTGCTCAACTTCCAGACCCTGGTCGCCGACCTGACCGGCCTGCCCACCTCCGGCTCCTCGCTGCTGGACGAGGGCACCGCGGCCGCCGAGGCGATGGCCCTGGCCCGCCGTGTCACCAAGGTCAAGGGCGGTGTCTTCCTGGTCGACGCCGACACCCTGCCGCAGACCGTCGCGGTGATCAACACCCGCGCCGTGCCGACCGGTGTCGAGGTGGTCGTCGCCGACCTGTCCGAGGGCATCCCGGCCGAGATCGCCGAGCGCGGCGTCTTCGGCGTGCTGCTCCAGTACCCGGGCGCCACCGGCGCGGTCCGCGACCTCGCCCCGGTGATCGAGCAGGCCCACGGCCTCGGCGCGATCGTCGCCGTCGCCGCCGACCTGCTCGCGCTCACCCTGCTGAAGTCCCCGGGCTCGCTCGGCGCCGACATCGCCTGCGGCACCTCGCAGCGCTTCGGCGTGCCGATGGGCTTCGGCGGCCCGCACGCCGGCTACCTCGCCGTGCGCGCCGACTACGCCCGCTCGCTGCCCGGCCGCCTGGTCGGCGTCTCCGTCGACACCCACGGCAACCGCGCCTACCGCCTGGCCCTGCAGACCCGCGAGCAGCACATCCGCCGCGAGAAGGCCACCAGCAACATCTGCACCGCCCAGGTGCTGCTGGCCGTGATGGCCTCGATGTACGCCGTCTACCACGGCCCCGACGGCCTGGCCGACATCGCCCGCCGCACCCACCGCTACGCCGCCGCGCTGGCCGAGGGCCTGCGGGCCGGCGGGGTCGAGCTGCTGCACGGCGAGTTCTTCGACACCGTCACCGCGGTCGTCCCGGGCCGCGCCGCCGCGATCGCCGCCGCCGCCCGCGCCAACGGCATCAACGTCTTCCAGGACGGCGAGGACCGGATCTCGGTCTCCACCGACGAGACCACCACCCGTGAGGACCTGGCGGGCGTCTGGGCCGCGTTCGGCGTCGAGGCCGTCGAGGTGGCGGAGAGCGCCGACTCCCTGCCCGCCGGGCTGCTGCGCGAGGACGAGTACCTGACCCACCCGGTCTTCCACAGCCACCGCTCCGAGACCGCCATGCTGCGCTACCTGCGCCGCCTGTCGGACCGGGACTACGCGCTGGACCGCGGCATGATCCCGCTGGGCTCCTGCACCATGAAGCTCAACGCGACCACCGAGATGGAGTCGGTGACCTGGCCGGAGTTCGGTCAGCTGCACCCCTTCGCGCCGGTCGACCAGGCCGCCGGCTTCCTCACCCTGATCCGCGGCCTCGAGCAGCAGCTGGTCGAGGTGACCGGCTACGACGCCGTGTCCATCCAGCCGAACGCCGGTTCCCAGGGCGAGCTGGCCGGACTGCTGGCCGTCCGCGCCTACCACCACGCCAACGGCGACACCCAGCGCGACGTCTGCCTCATCCCGTCCTCCGCGCACGGCACCAACGCCGCCTCCGCGGTCATGGCCGGCATGCGGGTGGTCGTGGTCAAGACCCTGGTCGACGGTGACGTCGACGTCGAGGACCTCAAGGCCAAGATCGAGCAGCACCGCGACAACCTGTCCGTGCTGATGGTCACCTACCCGTCCACCCACGGCGTGTACGAGACCCAGATCACCGAGATCTGCGGCCTGGTGCACGAGGCCGGCGGCCAGGTCTACGTCGACGGCGCCAACCTCAACGCCCTGGTCGGCCTCGCCAAGCCGGGCAAGTTCGGTGCGGACGTCTCGCACCTGAACCTGCACAAGACCTTCTGCATCCCGCACGGCGGCGGCGGCCCCGGCGTCGGCCCGGTCGGGGTGCGCGCGCACCTCGCGCCGTACCTGCCGAACCACCCGCTGCAGGCGGAGGCCGGCCCGGCCACCGGTGTCGGCCCGATCTCGGCCGCCCCGTGGGGCTCGGCGGGCATCCTGCCGATCTCCTGGTCCTACGTCCGGCTGATGGGCGGCGAGGGCCTCAAGCGCGCCACCCAGGTCGCGGTGCTGAGCGCCAACTACATCGCCAAGCGGCTGGCCCCGCACTTCCCGGTGCTCTACACCGGCCCCGGCGGCCTGGTGGCGCACGAGTGCATCATCGACCTGCGCCCGCTCTCCAAGGAGACCGGCGTGACGGTGGACGACATCGCCAAGCGCCTGATCGACTACGGCTTCCACGCGCCGACCATGTCGTTCCCGGTCGCCGGCACGCTGATGATCGAGCCGACCGAGTCCGAGGACCTGCACGAGATCGACCGGTTCTGCGACGCGATGATCGAGATCCGGGCCGAGATCGAGAAGGTCGGCTCGGGCGAGTGGGCCGCCGAGGACAACCCGCTGCGCAACGCCCCGCACACCGCCGCCACCCTGGCCGGCGACTGGGCGCACGGCTACTCGCGGCAGGAGGCGGTCTTCCCGGCCGGCGTGAACCCGGCGGACAAGTACTGGCCGCCGGTCGGCCGGATCGACGGCGCGTACGGCGACCGCAACCTGGTCTGCTCCTGCCCGCCGATGGACGACTACGGCGTCTGATTCCGGCGCGCCGTCCGGAGTGGACGGCGCACGGAACGGCCTGTGACAGGGTCCCGGCGGTGCTTCCGCCGGGGCCCTGCCCTGTTGTGCCTTGGGGTGCTCGGTTGTGGCCGTGGCTGCGGCGAGTGCGGCTGGTGCTGCCGGGGTGCGGCCGGTGCGTCGCCCCCCGGGTCGGCCCGGCGGCTCAGACCGCGCTGGCGGCGGGGCGGCGCGGGGCGATCACCCGGCCGTCGGGCAGCAGCTCACCGGTGTCCTCGAAGAGCAGGACGCCGTTGCAGAGCAGGCTCCACCCCTGTTCCGGGTGACAGGCCACCGGGACGGCGGCCTCGCGGTCCTCGGACTCGGCCGACGGACACTCAGGACGGTGCTGGCACATACGTACCCTCGCTTCGCTCCGCGATCTCCCCGTGATGCGGTGCCGCCGGATGGCCGTCGGGCGCCGCCGCGGCGGTCGGATCCTGTCCGGCGCCGGGCCAGGTGTGGACCGGCGCTCCAGTGGGTAGGACAGGAGGTCCTTCCACGCTGGTTCCCAGTGTCGGCATCCCGGGACCCGCGCGCAGCGATTTGGTGACACGCGCCACAACCCCCGGCCAGAGATCACCCGTTCAGGTGGTGAGTGGCCGGAATCGATGCCGTACGGGCCATGGGTCGGGCGGTCCGTCCGGGCCATGCCGGATGGCCTGGACGGGTGGGTCCGGACGGGTGACCGGTGAGGGTGGTCGGCGACGGGTGGTCGGCGACGGGTGGCCGCCGACGGGTCAGAGCGCCCCGGAGGCGAGCCGTGCCGGATCGGCGGGGGTGCCGAGCAGCACCGGGCGGGTGATCGCCGAGCGGGCGATCGGACCTCGGGCCAGGACTGGCAGGAGTTCGGCGGCCGGGTGGGCGCGGTGCGCGGTGACCCCCATCGGTGCCGGAGCCAGTGGGATCAGCAGATCGGCGCCGGGACCGCCGTCCGGACTGTGCAGCCACAGCGCCGTCGCGTACTGGCCGGGGAAGGTCAGCAGTCTCGGCTGGCAGCGGGTCCGGGAGGACTGGGCGAGCTGCCACGCCTGGCGCAGTGCTCTGACGGTCGAGTCCAGGTAGGGGCCGGCGGTGAAGTGCGAGAAGGCGTGGCCCTCGGGCCCCTGCACCACCTCGGCCGCTGCGGCGACCTCGGTGCCGTCCTTGATCAGGAAGCGCCATCCGGTCCGGCGGGCGGCGGCGAGTTCGGCCCGCGGGCCGTCCAGGACGTGGACGGCGAGCGGGTGAGCGGGGAGGAGCGGCCCGGTCGGACGGCGCAGCGCGGCGGCGGCGGGTTGGCGCAGCGCTGTCTCCGAGTCGAGCGCGGCGAGCACCGCGCGCAGGGCACTGGGCGGGGGCTGGGGGGTCTGCAGAGTCATGGCAAGGTCGCCTCTCCGTGCGAGATCGGCGTGCGAGTGCGGCATACCGGCATGGCGGGTGCGTCGGCGGTGACGGAACCTGGGCCTTGTCCGGTTGGGCAGGATCGCGGTGCCGGCGCGGCGACCGTCCTCGGGTCTCGGCGATGGCCGGCCGCGCCGTGGGCAGTGCGAATTCTACTCGAACAGGTGCGCAGGGTGACCTGTTTATCACAGGCGGTGGCGCCGGGCAAGTCGGCAGTTGAGCTGAAACAGCGTCAGTTCCCTTGCATTGCAAGCCATTCGAAGCATTCGGGTATCGATCTTCGGGGTGGGCATGATGCTTGCACGGTCGAGGGCCGGCCGGCTCAGGAGGAGGGGACCATGGGCGAGAAGGTCGTGGCGACTCGCGCGGAACTGTCGGACCGGCAGATGTACCGCCGCAAGCTCCAGTCCTGCCTGGAGGCCCTCGGCCGGATGCTCCGCGAGGACCGCTTCGACCGTCCGAAGGCCGTGATGGGCCTGGAGATCGAGCTCAATCTGGCCGACGAGCAGGGCCTTCCGGTGCTGAACAACGCACAGGTGCTCACCTCGATCGGCTCCGCCGACTTCCAGACCGAGCTCGGCCGCTTCAACATCGAGGTCAACATCGCGCCGCACCGGCTCGGCGGACACGTCTTCGAGGAACTGCGCGAGGAGATAGACACCGGCCTGCGCTACGCCGACCGGAGGGCCGTGGAGGCCGGGGCACGGATCGTGATGGTCGGCATCCTGCCGACTCTGGAGCTCGACCACACGGGGCTCGACGCGATGTCCCACAACCAGCGGTACAGCCTGCTCAGCGACCAGATCCTGGCCGCCCGCGGCGAGGACATCACCCTGGACATCGAGGGCGTGGAGCACCTCGAACTGGACTCGATCACGATGGTCGCCGAGGCCGCCGCGACCTCGCTCCAACTCCACCTCCAGGTGACCCCGGAGCGGTTCTCCTCGGTGTGGAACGCCGCCCAGGCGATCTGCGGGCCGCAGCTCGCGCTGGGCGCGAACTCGCCGTTCCTGTTCGGCCGGGAGCTGTGGCGGGAGACCCGGCCGGTGCTGTTCCAGCAGGCCTGCGACACCCGTTCGGCGGAACTCAAGGCCCAGGGCGTGCGGCCGATCACCTGGTTCGGCGAACGCTGGGTGGACTCGGCCTACGACCTGTTCGAGGAGAACCTGCGGTACTTCCCGGCGCTGCTGCCGATCTGCGACGACGAGGACCCGGCGAAGGTGCTGGCCTCCGGCGGAGTGCCGCGGCTCGCCGAGATGCGGCTGCACAACGGCACCATCTACCGGTGGAACCGGCCCGTGTACGACGTCAGCGGCGGCGTCCCGCACCTGCGGGTGGAGAACCGGGCGCTGCCCGCCGGGCCGACCGTGGCCGACACGCTCGCCAACGCCGCCTTCTACTACGGCGTGGTGCGGGTGCTGGCCGAGCAGTCCCGGCCGATCTGGACCAGGCTGCCGTTCGAGCTGGCCGACGAGAACTTCCGGCAGGCCGCCCGGTACGGCATCGACGCGGTGTTCCAGTGGCCCCGGTCCGGCCGGACCGGGCGCGGCGGCGGGACGACCACGATCTCCGCCGTCGACCTGGTGCTCAACGAGCTGCTGCCGATGGCCCACCAGGGGCTCGACGCGTGGGGCGTGGAGCCGGCCGACCGGGACCGCTACCTCGGCATCATCGAGCAGCGCTGTCTGCGCCGGACCAACGGCGCGGCCTGGCAGAGCGCGACCTTCCACCGGCTGCGCGATCAGTACGGGACGGACCGGCCGAGCGCGCTCGCGGCGATGACCCGGCGCTACATGGAGCACATGCGCGGCGGCGAGCCGGTGCACACCTGGCCGGTCGGCTAGGGCCCGCCCCTGACGCCTCCCGACTCCTCCCGGGCTCCTTCCCGGGGGCCGTGCGGCGGGCTGTGGAAGGATGACCGCTCCGGTCCGCCGCCGTCGTCCGCCGGCGGCCGGAGCACCGTCCGCCCGCCGCCGTCCGCGCTGGAGCACCCCCGTGACCACCGTTCCGACCGCACCGGAGACCGCGAAGCCGACCCGGCGGCTGCTCGGTGTGGAACTGCTGACCGTCCTCGGACTCTCGCTCGGGGCGAGCGGTGTCGGCGCGCTGATCAGTTTCACGGGCTCGCTCACCGAGACCCTGGAACTCGGCCGGCAGGTGGCCACCCTGAACGGCTCGCGCGCGCCCGGCCGGCCCTGGCTCGACCTGGTCTGGCAGCTCTACTACATCGGCCGCGGGCTGATGCCGGTCGTGCTGGTCGGGTACCTGCTGGTCCGCGAGGACGTGTCGCTGCGGGTGCTGGGCTTCGACCTCGGGCAGAAGCTGCGCGACCTCGGCCGGGGCGCGGCCGTGGCGGCGGCGATCGGCGGTTCCGGACTGGTGCTCTACCTGGGCTCGCAGGCGGCCGGCTACAACCTGACGGTCGCGCCGTCCGGGCTGCCGGACGTCTGGTGGCGGATCCCGGTACTGGTCCTCTCGGCCTGGCAGAACGCGATCCTGGAGGAGGTCGTCGTCCTCGGCTACCTGCTGCGCCGGGTGACGCAGCTGGGCTGGACGTGGCCGGCCGCGCTGGCGGCGAGCTCGCTGCTGCGCGGTTCGTACCACCTGTACCAGGGGGTCGGCGGGCTGGTCGGGAACATCGTGATGGGTGTGGTGTTCTGCCTGCTCTACCGGCGGTGGGGGCGGGTGATGCCGCTGGTGGTGGCGCACGCGCTGATCGACACGGTGGCGTTCGTCGGGTACGCGCTGCTGGCCGGGCACGTCGGCTGGCTGCCCACCGGCTGAGGGCTGCGCACCGGCTGATGGCTGCGCACCGGCTGACCGGGGAGGGCACCGCGGGGCCGCGACCGTCAGTCGGCTGCCCGGTACTCGACCCGGGACATCGCGCCGGGGCGCGGCGGGCGGGCCAGCAGTCGGTCGACGTGGCGCCGTTCGAGCCCCTCGCCGGGGTCGATCGGCAGCAGCACCCGGTCACGCCGCCAGAGTGAGCCGCGGACCAGACGGGGCGGAATGACGTCGTCGATCCAGGCGAACGGGCGGCCCGCCGCGTAGCGCAGCAGGGGTGCCCACTTGCGGGCGGAGAACAGCTCCATCAGCGGGACGCGCGGGTCGCCGGGCTGCGGGAGGTAGCCGGTGAAGCGGACGAAGGGCAGCTCGGGCAGGCCGATCGCCGGGGCGATGTGGACATTGGCGAGTTCTTCCCACGTGGTCGCCCAGACGAGTTCGTACGTCCCGGCCAGTTCGCGCAGCCAGCTGCCGTGGCGGTCCGAGAGAGCACGGTGTAGCCGAGCAGGGTGTGGGCGTCGAATCCGGCCCCGGGGTGGGGGCAGACCGGGTTGAGCACGCCGTCGACGTCCAGGAACAGCAGTGGCTTCGGCATCGGGCGCCCCCCAGGTCTCGTGCGTCGTCACCTGGTCGGACGAGCCGGGGCCCCCGGCGGTTGCCCGTCGGAGGGCGCACACGGGGGCGCACCGGGGGCGCTGGGAGTGAGGCCGCGATCCGGGCTCACTGCGCCGGGGCGGGCTCCGGGAGGATGTCGGCGGGCGGGGCGGCGGCGGGCGGCGCGGCGGGGCGTCGGGAGAGCCGGCGGACCTGCGGTTCCAGCAGGACGGCGGCGCTGAGCACCAGCGAGACCACCGCGCAGGTCCAGAGCGCGCCGGACAGGCCGAGCAGGTCGGCGGCCGGGCCGGCGAGGGCGGTGCCGAGCGGTGCCAGTGAGAGCGAGCCGAGCTCGTCGTAGGCGGCGACCCGGGAGAACGCCTCGGCCGGGATCTCCTGCTGCAGCGCGATCATCCAGTTGACGCCGAAGACGGTCACGCCGACGCCGGAGAGGAACATCGCCCCGCAGAGCACCGGCAGCGGGGCGGACACCGCCAGGGCCAGCGCGGGCACGCCGAACAGGAACACGCCCCAGTTGCCGACCAGCAGGATCCGGCGCGGCTGCCAGCGGACCATCAGCACGCCGGTGGCGACCAGGCCGACGCCGTAGGCCGCCATCGCCAGGCCCCAGTCGCGGGCGCCCCCGAGCCGCTCCTTCGCCACGGCGGGCCCGTACACCGCCTCGACCGCGCCGACGCAGGCGACCAGCACCGAGAACTGGAGCACGATGACCCAGAGCCAGCGGCGGGAGGAGAACTCGTGCCAGCCCTCGCGCAGGTCGCGGAGCATCCCGCCGCCCTCGGCCGGGGCGCTCGGCGCCTGCGGTTCGAGCAGGAAGCGCAGCGCGGCGGCGGCCAGGAAGCAGGCGGCGTCCAGGGCGAGCACCCATCCGGCGCCGACCGCCGCGGTCAGCGCGCCGCCGAGCGCGGCGCCGCCGATCTGCGCGCCGTTGAAGCCCATCCGGTAGACCGAGAAGGCCCGGGCGGCGTGCTCGGGGGTGACGCTCTCCAGCATCATGCCGCCGGAGGCGGGGGAGTAGAAGGCGTAACCGGCGCCGGCGCCGGCCGAGAACAGCATCAGCTGCCAGAGCGTCGGCTCTCCGGTCAGGACCAGGAGGGCGAGGGCGCCCTGGGAGACGGCGCTGAACAGGTTGGCGCCGACCATCACATGGTGGCGCGGCAGCCGGTCGGCGAGGGCGCCGCCGATCACCAGCAGCAGGACGGTGGGCAGCAGCCGGGCCGCGGTGACGTAGCCGACGTCGGCGGTCGAGCCGCCGCCGTCGAGGATCGCGAAGGCGGTGGCGATGGGGGCGCCGGCGTTGCCGAGCCCGCTGACCACGGTGGCGGCGGTCTGGATCCGGAAGTTGCGGCTCGCCCAGGCGAAGCGGCCGGTGGGCGGGGGCGGGGGTTGGCTCTGCACTCCGCGACTATGCCGGGGCGGGTGGTCGGTGTCCATCCGATAAACGGACCGACGCCGGGGCGCCCTCGGGGGCTCAGCCCAGATGGCCCCAGAGGAAGGCCGACGTGCGCTTCCAGGCGATCGCCGCCTGGAGCGGGTCGTAGGTGCCGAGCAGGTTCTCCTCGTTCATGAAGGCGTGCCCGGCCGGGTAGAAGTGGAACTCCGGGCGGATGTCGGTGGCCTCACCGATCCTGGTCGCGGCCTCGTCGACGGCGGCCATCGGGAGGGACCGGTCGTGCTCCCCGTAGTGGCCGAGGACATGGGCGGTCAGGCCCCGGTACTCGAAGTCCGGGTCGGGCGGCAGGCCGTAGAACGGGACGGCCGCCGCGACCCGGTCGCCCTCGGCGGCGGCCAGCAGCAGGGCGAAGCCGCCGCCCATGCAGAAGCCGGCCACCCCGACCGCGTCGCCGACCACGCCGTCCAGGCCGAGCAGCAGGTCGACCGCGCCGCCGAGGTCCCGCACCGCCCGCTCGACCGGCAGCTCGCGCTCGAGCCGGGCCGCCTCGGCGCGGTCGTGGGTGGTCGCGCCGCCGAAGAGGTCCGGCGCGAGGACGGTGAAGCCCTCGGCGGCGAACCGGTCCGCCACGCCGGCCAGGTACGGGGTGAGGCCCCACCACTCCTGGACCAGCACCAGGCCGGGGCCGACGCCCTGGGGAGGACGGGCCAGGTAGCCGTGGGCCTGGTGGCCGCCGCTGGGGAAGGTGACGTTCTGCCGGGAGCCGCCCTGCTCAGGCATGGCTTCCTCTCGGGGGACGGGCCGCCGGGCGCGGCGGCGGGCCGGTGGCCGGTGGGCCGGGGGTCTGGTGGGTCGGCGGGGCCGGTCGGTGACGGGCCGACGGGTGGTCGGGCGGGCGGTCGGGCGGGCGGTCGGTCAGCCCATCTCCTCCAGGGCGCGGCCCTTGGTCTCCTTGATGCAGAAGGCCACGAACGGGATGGAGAGCAGGGCGAAGACCGCGTAGATGACGTAGGTGGCCGAGAGGTTCCAGTCGGCGAGGTCGGGGAAGCTGACGGTGATCGCCCAGTTGGCGATCCACTGGGCGGAGGCGGCGACCGACAGCGCGAGCGCGCGGATCCGGTTGGGGAACATCTCGCCGAGCAGCACCCAGACCACCACGCCCCAGGAGAACGCGAAGCAGAACACGAAGACGTGCGCGGCGACCAGCGCGACCGTGGCGTGGGTGTCGTCCAGGGTGGCCGAGTCGCCGGTGCCGTGCCGGTAGGAGAACGCCCAGGCGGCGGTCGCCAGGGCGGCGGCCATCCCGGCCGATCCGGCCAGGGCGAGCGGCTTGCGGCCGATCCGGTCGACCAGGGCCATCGCGAGCACAGTGCCGATCACGTTGACGATCGAGGTGGAGAGGCTGATCAGCAGCGAGTTCGACTCGTTGATACCGACCGACTGCCACAGGAAGGACGAGTAGTAGAAGATCACGTTGATGCCGACGAACTGCTGGAACACCGAGGCGCCGATACCGACCCAGACGATCGGCAGCAGCCCGAACCGGCCGCCCAGCAGGTCCTTGGGCCGGGGCTTGTGGGTGGACGCCAGCACCGCGCGGATCTCGGCCACCCGGGCGTCGAGGGCGACGCCCTCGCCCTCGACCTCCAGCAGCACCTTGCGGGCCTGCTCCTCGCGGTTGTCGGCGATCAGATAGCGCGGCGACTCCGGGATGGACATCGCCATCAGTCCGTAGACGAGGGCCGGGATCGTCTCCACGCCGAGCATCCACTGCCAAGCCTGGATGCCGCCGAGGTGGCCGGTGGACTCGCCGCCGGCGGCCTGGTTGAGCGCCCAGTTGGCGAGCTGGGAGACGGTGATGCCGAGCACGATCGCCATCTGCTGGAACGAGGCCAGCCGGCCCCGGTACGCGGTCGGGGCGACCTCGGCGATGTACGTCGGCGCGATCACCGAGGCGATGCCGATCGCCATGCCGCCGAGCACCCGCCAGGCGGCGAGCACCTCCAGGTTCGGCGGGAACATCGAGCCGAGGCCGCTGACCGCGAACAGGGCCGCGGCCAGCAGCATGGTGCGCACCCGGCCCAGGTGGTCGGCGAGCCGCCCGGCCACGACCGCCCCGACCGCCGAGCCGAGCAGGGCGATCGCGACC
Source organism: Kitasatospora purpeofusca (assembly GCF_034043715.1). Lineage (GTDB taxonomy): Bacteria > Actinomycetota > Actinomycetes > Streptomycetales > Streptomycetaceae > Kitasatospora > Kitasatospora purpeofusca_A. The sequence continues at coordinate 27,044 of NZ_JAXCLC010000031.1, forward strand.
ACGAAGGCCGTCGTGCCGTTGCCGACCCCGAAGTGCTTCTGGATGCCCGTCACCGCGCCGTTGATCACGGCGCTGTCGTAGCCGAACAGGAACCCGCCCATCGCGGCGGCGGCCGAGATGAAGACGACGTGCCCGAGGTGCGCCTCGCCGGATGCGGGATGGGTCTGGGTCCTTGACACGCACGCTCCCCGGGTCGACGGTCCCGTCCGCGCGGCCGAGCGGGCAGGGTTCGCCTCACATTCGACCAGTGCCGGGGTGCCGGCGCCTCGATGAATGGGCCGAACGGGTGACGCGGCGTCAACTGCCGACGCGGTCCGGGGGGACGGGGCCGGGGCGCGCCGTGCGGATCACGCCGGAGCGGCGGGCGTTGCGGCGCAGCAGCTGGGCGCGGGCCCCGGCATCCGCGCCCCGGTCCCGCTCGGCCAGCCGGTCGGCCATCGCGTACTGCTCGGCGGCGGGCTTCTTGTCGTCGTACTTGAACTTGGCGCGGACCTCGCGGACGGTCAGGCGCAGCGCGGTCAGGCCGGGGAGCAGCCGGGCGAACTCCCCCTCGCCGGGGGTGACCCGGACGTCCGGGCGCTCCGGCTGGAAGTGGGCCAGCTGGCGGTTGAGGATCTCCGCCTTGCCGGTCGGGTCCGTGACGAGTGACGCGGTGGCGTGGAAGTGCACCGAGGCGTAGTAGCTGGTCGGTGTGCCGGGCTCGCCGCGCCAGTGGCCGGGGGCGAAGGCGTAGTCGTCGGTGACCGCGAGGGTGACCTCCGGGTCGGCCCGGACGGCCGCGAGCAGGGGGTTGGGGGCGGCGAGGTGGAGCAGGATCTCGCCGCGGTCGGCGTCCAGCAGGAAGTGGGTGGGGACGAGCACCGGGCCGTGGCCCGGTCCGCCGTTGGCGGCGAGCAGGCCGAAGTCGCGGCCTTCGGCGAGCCAGGCGCGCCATTCGGCTTCGTCGCCCCGGTCCCAGGAGCGGATCAGCATCGGGGCCTCCGGTCAGCCGGCGGAGTGGGTGGAGTCGTCGCCGCCGTTCCTCGGCTCGGGGGCGAGGTGGGGGGCGGGAGCCGGGTCGGGCTCGGTGGCGGTGGCGGGGTCGGGGTTCGGAGCGGTGAGTGCGCGCAGGTTCGCGGGGAGCGGCACGGTGGTGGAGGCGTCCGGCCGGGGCGTGCCGTAGCCGCTGGTGACCGGGACCAGGCCGGCCCAGTACGGCAGGTCGAGGTCCTCGGCGTCGTCGTCGGCGAGGTCGGCCCGGCTCTTGGCGGAGACCTCGTCGAGGTCGAGCCGGATCACCGCGGTGGCGGCGAGTTCCTTGGCGTTGGCGGGGCGGACCTCGGCGGAGCGGCCGGGCACGACCTGGTCGACCAGGGCGTCCAGCGCGATGCCCAGCTCCTCGGGGTCGGTGACCTGGTGCGCGGTGCCGTGCGCCACCACCGAGCGGAAGTTGACCGAGTGGTTGAACGCCGACTTGGTCAGCACCAGTGCGTCGACCAGCGTGACGGTGACGCAGACCGGCAGACCCTGCTCGCCCCGGGCGCCGCGCAGCGGCCGGCTGCCCGTGGAACCGTGCACGTAGAGGCGGTCGCCGACCCGGGCGTAGATGGTGGGCAGTACGACCGGCGCGCCGTCGACGACGAAGCCGAGGTGGCAGAGGTAGGTGGCGTCCAGGACCGCGTGGATCGCCTCCCGCTCCCAGGTGGCCCGGTCCTTGTAGCGGGTGGGGGTGGTGCGCGGGGTGCGGGCGTAGGACGTGTCGCTGTCCGGTACGGTCGACATGACAACCTCTATGTACTAGTGCATACTCTGTTTTGTGCTAGGAGACTATCGGATCACCGGTCGGCGAGCCAGCGAGATCGCGGCCGAGATCGAGCGGGGCGTCAGCGGCGGACAGCTCGCCCCCGGGACGCCGTTGCCGCCGCTGCGCGACCTCGCGGCCGAACTCGGCGTCAACCCCAACACCGTGGCCGCCGCCTACCGGCTGCTCCGCGACCGGGGAGTGATCGAGACCGCCGGCCGCAAGGGCAGCCGGATCCGTCCGCGCCCCGCCCACACCCCGCGCGACGAGATCCGGCTGGCCGTCCCGGCGCACGCCCGCGACCTCTCCCACGGCAACCCCGACCCGGCGCTGCTGCCCGACCTCACCCCGGCCCTCGCGGCCGCCGCCGAGGCCGCCCGCCGCGAACCGGTCCGCTACGGCGACCCGGCCGCCGACCGCGGACTGCTCGCCCTGGCCGGCGCGGCCTTCGCCGCGGACGGCCTGCCCCCCGGGCCGATCGCCGTCGCCTCCGGCTCGCTGGACACCATCGAGCGGATCCTGGTCACCCGGCTGCGCCCCGGTGACGCCGTCGCCGTCGAGGATCCGGGCTGGGGCAGCCTGCTGGACCTGCTGGCGGCGCTCGGCCTGCGCGCGGCGCCGGTCCGGCTCGACGACGCGGGCCCGCTGCCGGGAGCGCTCGCCGAGGCGCTGGACGGCGGCGCCCGGGCGGTGGTCGTCACCAGCCGGGCGCAGAACCCGACCGGCGCCGCGGTCACCGCCGCGCGGGCCGAGGAGCTGCGCGCCGTCCTGTCGGCCCGCCCGGACGTGCTGCTGATCGAGGACGACCACGGCCACGGCATCGTCGATCAGCCCTACCGCCCGCTGGCCGGCGCGGGCTCGCGGCACTGGGCGGTGGTGCGCTCGGCGGCCAAGGCCTACGGGCCGGACCTGCGGCTCTCGGTCGCGGTGGGGGACGAGGACACCGTCGGACGGGTGCTCGGGCGCCAGCGGCTGGGGGCCGGGTGGGTCAGCCATCTGCTCCAGCACACGGTGGCCGAGCTGTGGCGCACGGACGCCGCGCCGGTGGGGCGGGTGGCCGGCGCCTACCGGTCGCGCCGGGAGGCGCTGATCGGCGAGCTGGCCGCGCGCGGCGTCGCGGCGCACGGGGCGAGCGGGCTGAACGTCTGGGTGCCGGTGCCGGACGAGGCCGTCGCACTCGCCGCCCTGGTGCAGCGCGGCTGGGTCGTGGCGCCGGGCGCGCGCTACCGGCTCCAGTCGCCGCCCGGGCTGCGGGTCACGGTCGCGCAGCTGGACCCGGCCGACGCCGGGCGGCTGGCGGAGGACCTGGCGTCCGTGCTGAGCGGATGGCACGGGATCACGGGGGCGGGGGCGGACGCGGCGCCGTCGCGGTCGATCTGAGGCTGATCCGATTCGGCCCGGCTCCACCCGGGGGAATGGAACGGCCCTTTATTCCAGGTCAATGGCTGTGCCAATTTCGATTCGATCCGGATCGAATCGAAATTGGCACAGCCATTGCTGAGTAAAAATGATCCGAGCCGATCAGTACCGATTGGTAACAAGCCGAGAAATTCACTGCAGATACCTAGCGGTAACAAGCGTGGGCGTGTCATGTTCATCGCGCCACCGGCCGGCGGCCTACCCTCACCCCGTGTCTCCCCGCCCCCACCTGCGGGCGAGACCGATCGTTGGAGTTCCGTCGTGCCCGAAAACCGTTCGAGCATTTACCGCACCACCGCCCGGTGGCGCGGACGGCTGCTCGCCGCCGCGCTCGCCCTGCCGCTCGCCGCCACCGGACTGGTGGCGGGAACCGCCGCCCCGGCCCGGGCCGCCACCCCGAGCGGCCCGACCGCCAGCGTCAGCCTCGGCGACAGCTACATCTCCGGCGAGGCCGGCCGCTGGAAGGGCAACTCCGTCACCAGCGGCGGCAACCGGGCCGGCACCGACCGGGCCTGGACCGGCAGCGGCTACGACCCGAGCCGGATCTACGGCGCCACCTACGCGAGCGGGTGCGACCGCTCGGACGTGGCCGAGGTGCGCAGCGCGCCGAGCGTGGCCCAGACCCAGATCAACCTGGCCTGCTCGGGCGCCGTCGCCGCCAACGTCTTCCGCGCCGCCAACGGCGGGCAGTCGTTCAAGGGCGAGGCCCCGCAGGCCGACCAGCTCGCCGCCGTGGCCCGGCAGAACAACGTCAAGCTGGTCACCCTGTCGATCGGCGGCAACGACCTCGGCTTCGGCGACGTGATCTCGACCTGCGTCCAGGACTACCTCGTCTGGTACTCCTACTGCAACGACGACCAGCAGAACGCGGTCGACGGCCGGATGCCGGCCGCGATGGCCGGAGTCGGCAAGGCGCTCGACGAGATCCGCGCCGTGATGGCGGGCGCCGGGTACGCGGCCGGGGACTACCGGATCGTGCTCCAGTCCTACCCCTCGCCGATCCCGCGCGCCGCCGAGATCCGCTACCCCGAGAGCGGTTGGAGCCGCTCGGACACCGGCGGCTGTCCGCTCTGGAACGGCGACGCGGACTGGGCGCGGGACTCGCTGGTGCCGCAGATCTCCCGGGCGCTCGCCGGGGTCGCCAAGGCCAAGGGCGTGCAGTTCCTGGACCTGAGCGACATGCTCCAGGGCCGTGAGGTCTGCTCCAGGGCGACCCGACAGGCCGGCTCGACCAGCGCGCCGTCCGCGACCACCAGCGAGTGGGCGCGGTTCCTGGACGGCGGGCTTAACACCTCGCAGGGCACTCTCCAGGAGTCGCTGCACCCCAACTACTACGCGCAGCAGGCGCTCGGGCGCTGCCTGACCCTGCTGTACGGGCGGACGAGCGGCGACTGGGGATGCCGCAACACCGCCGGACAGGACGAGAGCGGGATGTACCTGACGGCGAAGTAGCCGCCGGAACGGGACGTCGCCCTGTCCCTCGCCCGTGCGGCGGGGCAGGGCGACTCCTCGTCCCCTCAGCCCTTGGCGAGCAGCGCCTGGGTGTGCTCCTTCACCTGGTCCCGCGTCAGGTAGGCGTCGGTGTACTCGAAGTCACGGAGCCGGGCGGGCTGGCGGGCGAGGAACCCGGTGCGCACGAAGTCGTCGCCGGCCGTCGCGTTGAGCAGCCAGTTCGCACCGACCCGGAACTTGGCGACATTGGTGCGCATCGCCATCAGGTGGTAGCCGCGCGCCACCAGTTGCGCGGGCACGCCGCGCAACTCCACCCCGACCGGCTTGGAGACGGCGTCCTTGCCGCCCAGGTCCACCACCAGGCCCAGGTCCTTGTGGTAGTAGGGCTCCAGCGGCTGGTGGCGGAGCGCGGCGATCACGTTGTTGGCCACCACCCGGCCCTGGCGGGCCGAGTGCTGGGCGGTCGGCGGGCACATCGCGCCGTCACCCTTGGCGAGGTCGGGGACGGCGGCGGCGTCGCCGAGCGCGAACACGCCCTCGAACGGGGGCACCCGCATCTCCGCCGTCACCGCGATCCGCCCGCGCACCGTCTCCGCGTCCAGGGTGGCGATCAGCGGGCTCGCGGCGACGCCGGCCGTCCAGATCAGGGTCCGGCAGGGAAGTACCCGGCCGTCGGTGAACTTCACCGACTCGGCGCCGACCTCGGCCACCGACACGCCCAGCGAGACCTCGATGCCGCGCTCGCGCAGTACCTCCAGGGCGGCGGTGCCGAGGGCGTCGCCGAGCTCGGGCATCAGCTTGGGCGCGATGTCGATGAGGTGCCACTTGATCTGCCGGGCGTCCAGCCTCGGGTAGCGGTGGGCGGCGGCCGTGGTGAGGCGCTGGAGGCAGGCGGCGGTCTCGGTGCCGGCGTAGCCGCCGCCGACCACCACGAACTGGAGCCGGGACTCGCGCTCCCGCTGGTCCGGGGTGGCCGAGGCGAGGTCCAGTTGGGCGATCACATGGTCGCGGACGTACGCCGCCTCGGCGAGGGTCTTCATGCCGCGCGCGTAGTCGGTCAGCCCGGGGATGTCGAAGGTGCGGGTGACGCTGCCGGGGGCCAGCACCAGGTAGTCGTACTTCTGCGCCACCACCTCGTCGGTGATCTTGCGCACCACGCAGACCTTGGCGGCCGGGTCCACCCCGATCGCGCCGCCGGGGACGATGTGGGTGCGGCGCAGCGAGCGCCGCAGCGAGACGGCCACCGACTGCGGTGTGAGCACGCCTGCCGCCACGTGCGGCAGCAGCGGCAGATAGAGCTGGTAGCTGAACGGGGTGACCAGGGAGATCTCCGCCTCCGCCGGCGAGAGCTTGCGCTCCAGCCGGCGCGCGCACTCCAGTCCGGCGAAGCCGCCGCCCACGATCAGGATCCTGGCTCGTTCCATCGTGCGTCCCTCACAGTGCAGGTCGTTCCGCCGCGGATCGTGGCGCCGAGGGCCGTTCCGCCACGGCGCGGCCGGGTGGGCGCGGAGGTGGCGGTGCGGACGCGGCGGTGCGAGTGCGGTGGTGCGGGTCATGGCCGATGCGGGTCGTGGCCGGTTGCGGGTCGTGGCCGTAGCGTGCCCCGGCTACTGTCCGCCACGCTCGCACGGAGTGGCGGGGTCTGCCACCGGAGCGACCCGGGCGGGCCAGCGACCCGGGTGGGCGAGCGGGCCGGCGGGTGGGCGAGCGGGCCGGCGGGCGGGCGACCCGGGTGGTCGGGCGGGCGACCCGGGCGGTCGGGCGGGCCGGGCGACACCCGCCCCGTGCATATGCCCGATAGGCTGTCGGCCGTGCTCCCCGAGGTGACGGCGGTCCGATATGTGACGCCACTGCGAGAAGGCGGCTCGATGCCGGGCCTGGTCGAGGCCGACGACCGGCGGCTGTACGCGCTGAAATGGGTCGGCGCGGCACAGGGCCGCAAGGCGCTGGTGGCGGAGGTGCTGGCCGGGGAACTCGGCCGGCGGCTCGGCCTGCCGGTGCCCGAGCTGGTGACCGTCGATCTCGATCCGGTGCTGGCCCGCAGCGAGCCGGACCCGCAGATCCAGGACCAGATGCGCGCCAGCGGCGGGCTCAACCTGGGGATGGCCTTCGTCAGCGGCGCGCTCAACTTCGACCCGCTCTGCTTCGAGGTGGACGCCGGGCTGGCCGGGCAGGTGCTCTGGTTCGACGCCCTCATCGGCAACGTCGACCGCTCCTGGCGCAACCCCAACCTGCTGGTCGCCACCGGTGGACTGCGGCTCATCGACCACGGCGCGAGCCTGATCTTCCACCACCACTGGGCCGGTGCCGCCGCCTGGATCCGCCGGCCGTACGACGCCTCCGACCACGCGCTGCTGCGCGCCGAGCCGGACCTGCCGGCCGCCGACAAGGCACTCGCGCCGCTGGCCGAGGCGGCGATCGAGGAGGCGGTGGCGCTGATCCCGGACGTCTGGCTGGTGGACGAGCCCGGCTTCGACTCGCCCGAGGCGGTGCGCGCGGCGTACCGCGCCCAGCTGACCGGGCGACTGGCCGGTCCGCGCGACTGGCTGCCGGAGGTGTCCGCATGACCGAGTCGATCCGGTCGGCCCTGCCGGCCGTCGCCGAGTTGCACGACTACGAGTACGCGGTGATCCGGGCGGTGCCCCGGGTGGAGCGCGGTGAGTGCGTCAACGTGGGCGTGCTGCTGTACTGCCGGCAGACCGCCCACCTGGCCGCCCGGACCCATCTGGACCAGGCGCGGCTGCTGGCGCTGGACCCGGTGGCCGACGTGTCCGGGGTGCGGCGGGCGCTGCAGGGGATCGAAGCGGTCTGCGAGGGCGGACCGCAGGCCGGTCCGGCGGCGTCGGACAATCCGGGGCAGCGGTTCCGCTGGCTGACCGCGCCGCGCAGCGCGGTGGTCCAGCCGGGGCCGGTGCACACCGGGCTGACCTCGGACCCGGAGGCCGAGCTGCGCCGGCTGTTCGACCAGCTGGTGCTCTGAGGGTCCGGGCTCCGAGGGTTCGGGCTCCGAGGGCTCGGGCGGCGGTCGGGGGGTCGGGCGTTTCCGGCCGGCTGTCGGGTGCGGCGGTTGACTGCCGGATCTTTGCTGTGATCAAAGCTTGAGTTACTGAAGCACTCGGTCGTAGGCTGACCTCATGGGTTCCACAGCGACCACGACCGTACCGACCAACGCCGAGCTGATGGAGGCGCTGGCCGCCGTCGGTGCCGCGTACTTCCAGGACTTCGCGGCCGCCGCCGCCAGGCACGGTCTCTCCTCCTCGCAGGCCAAGGCGCTCGGCGCCGTCCAGGAGCCGGTGCCGATGCGCGCGCTGGCCGGGCGGCTCGGCTGCGACGCCTCCAACGTGACCGGGATCGTCGACCGCCTGGAGGCCCTGGGCCTGGCCCGCCGGGAGGCCTCGGCGGGGGACCGACGGGTCAAGATCGTGGTCATCAGCGAACAGGGCCGGGAGATCCTGGCGCTGGTCCGTGGCGAGATGAGCCGCACCCACCAGTCCTTCGAGACCCTCAACGACGAGCAGCGCGGCGCGCTGCACTCGATCTGCCTCCAGGTGCTCCCGGTGCTCAGCGGACGGCAGTAGGACCGGCCCCCGTCCGGGGGCCCCGTCCGGGGCTCCGCACGGGTGTTCCGGGTGTTCGCCGGCTGCCCCCGCCGTCCGCGTGTCGCGCTGGGCCGATCCGGCGCAGTTCCGGCTGACCTCGGCTGTTAGGCTTGCGAAGCGTGAGCGCGAAGCCCCAGATCCCCAATGTCCTGGCCTCCCGGTACGCCTCGGCGACCCTGGCCCAGCTGTGGTCCCCCGAGCACAAGGTGGTCCTCGAGCGCCACCTGTGGCTCGCCGTCCTGAAGGCCCAGCAGGACCTCGGCGTCGAGGTGCCCGCCACCGCCGTCGCCGACTACGAGCGGGTGATCGACCAGGTCGACCTCGCCTCCATCGCCGCCCGTGAGCGGGTCACCCGGCACGACGTGAAGGCCCGGATCGAGGAGTTCAGCGACCTCGCCGGCCACGAGCAGATCCACAAGGGCATGACCTCCCGGGATCTGACCGAGAACGTCGAGCAGTTGCAGATCCGGCAGTCCCTGGAGCACGTGCGCGACCGCACGGTCGCCGTGCTGGTCCGCCTGGGCCGGCTCTCCGCCGAGCACGCCGAGCTGGTCATGGCCGGCCGCTCGCACAACGTGGCCGCGCAGGCCACCACCCTCGGCAAGCGCTTCGCGTCGGTCGCGGACGAGCTGCTGGTCGCCTTCCGCCGGCTGGAGGAGCTGATCGCCCGCTACCCGCTGCGCGGGATCAAGGGCCCGGTCGGTACCGCCCAGGACATGCTGGACCTGCTCGGCGGCGACACCGAGAAGCTCGCCGAGCTGGAGCGCCGGGTCGCCGGCCACCTCGGCTTCGACAACGTGCTGATCAGCGTCGGCCAGGTCTACCCGCGCTCGCTGGACTTCGAGGTGCTGACCGCTCTCGTCCAGCTGGCCGCCGCGCCGTCCAGCCTGGCCAAGACCATCCGTCTGATGGCCGGCCACGAGCTCGTGACCGAGGGCTTCAAGGAGGGCCAGGTCGGCTCCTCCGCGATGCCGCACAAGATGAACACCCGCTCCTGCGAGCGCGTCAACGGCCTGGCCGTGATCCTGCGCGGCTACGCGTCGATGACCGGCGAGCTGGCCGGCGACCAGTGGAACGAGGGCGACGTCTCCTGCTCGGTGGTCCGCCGGGTCGCGCTGCCGGACGCCTTCTTCGCCTTCGACGGTCTGCTGGAGACCTTCCTGACCGTCCTCGACGAGTTCGGCGCCTTCCCGGCCGTGGTCGAGACCGAGCTGGACCGCTACCTGCCGTTCCTGGCCACCACCAAGGTGCTGATGGGCGCGGTGCGCGCGGGCGTCGGCCGGGAGACCGGGCACGAGGTCATCAAGGAGCACGCCGTCGCCTCGGCGCTCGCGATGCGGGCCGGGGCCCGGGAGAACGAGCTGCTGGACCGGCTCGCGAACGATGACCGGATCCCGCTGGACCGGGCCGGGCTGGACGCGCTGCTGGCCGACCGGCTGTCCTTCACCGGTGCGGCCGGCGCCCAGATCGCCGAGGTCGTCCGCCAGGTCGAGGCCGTCGCGGCCGCGTACCCGGAGGCCGCCAAGTACGCGCCGGGCGACATCCTCTGACGGTCGCCCGACCCCGGTTGCCGGGCCCCGTCGCCGTCGAGGCGGCGGGGCCCTCGGCGTGTCCGGGGGTGGTTGCGGGTGGTCGCGGGCCTGATTCCGGTCGGTGGCGGTCGCCGGTGGGGTTCTGGTCGATGGTGGTCGCCGGTGGGGGGTTCTGGTCGGTGGTGGGGCGGCTCAGCCCTGTTCCGGGGCGGGGTGGCCCGGGTCGAGGGGTGGGGCGTTGGTGCCGCAGGCGTAGCGGCAGTCCGGTTCGGCCACCGGGTGGTGGTCCTCCGGGGCCAGGATGTTGCCGTGGACGGTGGCCAGGGCCGTGAGTCCGCCCGCCACGAGCAGCCCGGCGCAGATCAGCATCGCGGTGTGGAAGGCGGAGTCGACCGCCGCCGGCACCCGGTAGGCGTCGCCGCTCAGACCGGCCAGCGAGGGCAGTGCGGCGACCGCCAGCAGACCGGCCGCCCGGGCCGCCGCGTTGTTGACCCCGCTCGCGATGCCCGCGTGCCGCACCTCGACCGCCGCCAGCACGGTCGCGGTCAGCGGTGCGACCAGCAGCACCATCCCGCTCCCCATCACCGCGACGGCGGGCAGCACGTCCGCCCAGTAGGAGGCGTCGGGCCCGATCCGCAGCATCAGCAGCACGCCCGCCGCGCACAGCAGCGGGCCGACGGTGAGCGGCAGTCGCGGGCCGATCCGTTTGCCCAGCCGGCCCGCGCGGGCGGAGAGCGCCAGCATGATCACGGTGATCGGCACCAGGGCCAGTCCGGAGACCAGCGGGGAGAAGCCGGAGACGATCTGCAGTTGGACGACCAGGAGGAAGAACACCCCGCTGAACGCCGCGTACACGGCGAGCGTGACCAGGTTGACGGCGGTGAACAGCCGTGAGGAGAACAGGCCCAGCGGCAGCATCGGCTCCGGGGTGCGGCGCTCGACCACGACGAAGGCGGCGCCGAGCAGGAGGCCGGCCGCGCCGGTGACCCAGACCGTGGCGGAGAGGCCGTTCCCGGCGGCGGTCAGCGCGTAGGTGATCGAGCCGAGCGTGAGGGCGGCCAGCACCGCGCCGAGCACGTCGAAGCGCCCGGTCGAGCTCTCGTCCCGGCTCTCCGGGACGTGCCGGGCGGCCACCGCGATCACCATCGCGGCCAGCGGCAGGTTCAGCAGGAAGATCCAGCGCCAGCCCGGGCCGTCCACGAGCCAGCCGCCGAGGAAGGGGCCGACCGCCGCCGACACCCCGCCGAAACCGGACCAGAGGCCGACCGCGGCCGAGCGGTCGTCCGGATGGAACACCGCCTGGAGCATCGCCAGTGAGCCCGGGGTGAGCAGCGCCCCGCCGACGCCCTGCACGGCGCGGGCTGCGATCAGCACCTCGATGGTCGGCGCGGCGGCGCAGGCGGCCGACGCGGCGGCGAACCAGACCACGCCCAGCAGGAAGATCCGGCGCCGCCCGTACCGGTCGCCGAGCGCGCCGCCGAGCAGGATCAGACCCGCCAGGGTGAGCAGATAGGCGTTGAGCGTCCATTGCAGGGCGTCGAGTTGGGCGCCGAGATCGGTGCCGATCCGCGGCAGGGCGACGTTCACGACGGTTCCGTCGAGCATCGCCATGCTGGAGCCGAGCACCGTCGCCAGAAGTACCCAGCGTCCCTGGGCGGTGCTCAACCGCAGAGTGCCGGCATGGGTGGTGGTCACGGCCCATGGTGGGGCTCCCGGGGCCGAAGTGACAAGGGTCACCGGGGGTGTGTCGGAGATGTCCGTTCCGTGAGTGATCGTGTGCGCACTGATGTCGACATCGGCGGAGGGTGGTGGATCACGTGCGCGCAGTGAATGGATTGTGTGCGTACTGTGCATGCCCCTCATGCGGAGCGTCACGGTGTTCCGGACTTTGGTCCCGGGTTTCGGAGATCGACATTGCTTCACCCGAACGGATGGGTTTTAGTTCAGCGACCGCCCGGCGTCAGCCCGGGTGGCCACCGGGTGGAACGCCTAGTCCTGCCGCTGCCCGGTGGTTCGCAACGAACTCTGTACGGCAGGAGCGGGGGACCCACAGGTAAGTCGCCGGACCCGAATTGACGGTCCGGCTTGGGGTGAAGCCGTATTTCTCTACGGCCGGGCAACTCCAGCCCGAACCCGACAGCTCACCTCGCAGGCGTCGGAGAGGACAGCTTCCATGCCCGCACAGGCTCGTCGTATCGCCATGCCCCGCGCCGTCCGCATCGGCATCGCCACCGCCGTCACCGGCGCCGCCTTCGCCCTCCCGCTGGTGACCACCGTCACCGCCCAGGCGCACGAGGCCCCGGCCGCCGGCCACGCCCAGCAGAGCAGCACCTGGACCGGCGCCACCAGCGTCGATGCCGCTCCGGCCGCCGCCGAGAACGCTCCGGCCGCCCCGGCCGCTCCCGCCGCCGAGGCCGCTCCGGCCGCCCCGGTCGACTACAAGGTCGTCGGCGGGGACACCCTGTCGAAGATCGCCGACGCGAAGAACGTCGAGGGTGGCTGGAAGGCGCTGTTCGAGCACAACCGCTCGGTCATCGGCGCCGACCCGAACCTCATCTACCCGGGTCAGCAGCTCGCGCTCGGCGCCAAGGCCGCCGAGGCCGCCAAGCCCGCCGCCCCGGCTCAGGCTGCCAAGCCGGCCGCCCCGGCGCAGGCTGCCAAGCCGGCCGCCCCCGCTGCCAAGGCGCAGACCTCCCAGGACTCGGTGAAGCCGGCCGCTCCGGCCGCTCCGGCTGTGAAGCCCGCCGCCAAGCCTGTCGCCAAGCCCGCGGTTCAGCCCGCCGTCCAGGCCGTCGTCGCCCCGGTCGCGAAGCCGGCCGCCGCCACCTCCGGCTTCTTCGCCCCGCTGGCCAACCCGAAGCTCGGCACCGCCTACGGCGTGGCCGGCTCGATGTGGGCCTCCGGCCACCACACCGGCGCGGACTTCGTCGCTGCCACCGGCACCCCGCTGCGCGCTGTCGCGGCCGGCACCGTGGTGAAGGCCGGCAACGGCGGCGCCTACGGCAACGAGGTCGAGATCAAGCTCGCCGACGGCAAGTACGCCGAGTACGCGCACCTGTCCTCGATCGGTGTGTCCATCGGTCAGACCGTCACCGCCGGCCAGCAGATCGGCCTCTCCGGTGCCACCGGCAACGTGACCGGCCCGCACCTGCACTTCGAGATCCGCACCGGCTCGGAGTACGGCTCGGACATCGACCCGATCGCCTACCTGCGGGCGCACGGCGTCGCGATCTGACCCTCGGTCGGATCATCTGCCACCGCTGGGTGCGGGGCGAAACGACCTCCCGGGATGGTCATGTCGGGTGACCGCTCGACCGGGTGGACGCCGCACCCCAGTGGATCGACGGGCGCGGGACACGCCCGTCCTGCCGGCCGGCCCGGCTCGCGAGATCACTCTCGTGGGCCGGGCCGGCCGTCGTCGTATCGGGGGGCGGAGTTGGTCGGCGGAGTTGGTCGGCGGAGCTGGTCGGGGGAGAGCTGATCAGGAGTCAGTGATGGTGGGGGACCGGCTGGTTCGGGCTGATGTGGGGATGGCCGGCTCGGCTGCCGATGGATTCAGGACCGGTGGACGGCCGGCTCCTGCTCGGCGGCGGACAGCAGTTGGTGCACCCGGTGGCCGAACTCGTCGGCGTCGCGGGCCGGTTCGAGGAAGACCAGGCGGACGTCGCGATGGCCGTGCGGTTGGTCCAGGCGGAGCACCAGGCCGTACCGGTCGAGGGCGAGCGGGCGGATGTCCGGACGGTCGGCGAGCAGTGCCGGGTCGAGCAGCCGGGTGAGCACGGCCAGCGCGTCGGCGTGGTCGTCGGCGAGGTGGGTGAGCAGTCCGGCCTCGTACCGGGCCAGCGGGTCCGGGGTGGCCGCCGCGAGGTCGGCGTCGGTGATCGCGGTGGTGCCGTACGGGGTCGAGAGCACGGCGTGCGCGACGTCCAGGCGGAGGTGCACGCTGAGGCCGTCGTCGGCGAGGTGGGCGAGGTGGAGCCGGCCGGCCAGGGTGAGACGCCCGCGGACCCGGTCGCGGACGGCCACCGGGGCGATGTCGGTGAGGTCGAGCACGACGGCGAGTCCGTCCTGCTCGCGCGCGGCGGCGGAGGTCACCGGGGAGTCGAGCGGCGCGCGCAGCCGGAGCCGGGAGCCGTGCACCGAGACGGGGGTGGAGAGTTCGTGGCGCTCGCCGCCGACGCGGAGGACCACGGAGGAGGTGGCCGTCAGCAGGCTGCCGATCCGTTCGGCGGCGGTGGGCTCGGGACTCCCGGCATCGTGCTGCGGGTGCGGGCTCATGGGATCGGGACCTCCGGCGGACGAGCTGAGGATGTAGTTAGGTGAGCCTAACCTAATGACCTGAGGCGGCGACGGCAAGGTGTCGTCGCCGGGCCGGGGCCGGACATGCGTGAAGGGCCCCGACGCGGAGTCGGGGCCCCTCTGGTACGGATGGTGGGTGCGGGTCAGGCGACGACCGCCTGGGCGTCGATCTCCACCAGCATCGGCTCCTGCGGGAGCTCGCAGAAGATCGTGGTCCGGCAGGGCTTCACGCCGCCCGGCGGGATGTTCTCCTCGATGAACGCGGCGTAGACCTCGTTCATCAGCGGGAAGTCGGCGCGCTTGGTGAGGTACACGCGGAACATCACCACGTCCTCGACGGTCGCGCCGCCCGCTTCGACGATCGCCTTGACGTTCTCCAGCGTGCGGCGGGTCTGCGCCTTCACGTCGCCGTGGTGGAGGTACTTGCCGGTGGCCGGGTCCTGCGGGCCCTGGCCGGACACCTGGAGGATGGGGCCCTTGCGGACGCCCTGGGAGAACATCCACGCCGGGGCGGGGGCGCCGTCGGTACGGATCTCGGTCTTGCCGTGCTGGACGCTCATGCGTGCTCACTTCGTCGGGGGGAAAGGCGGTCGTGATGGTGAGGGGGTGAGGCGGTGAAGTGGTAGGGGCTGGTCAGTGGCGCGGGGGCTGGCCGCAGTCGGCGGAGATCGCCCGTGCGGTGGCGAGCAGTTGGGGCAGTAGCTCCATCACCTGCTCGTAGGGGAGCACGACGTCCGGCACGGAGATCGAGGCGGCGGCGACCACTCGGCCGCTGGCGTCGCGGATCGGCGCGGCCACGCAGTTGATGAACGCCTCGTGCTCGGCGTGGTCCTGTGCCCAGCCCTGGGCGGCGACCTTCTCCAGCTCGGCCAGCAGCGCCTCGGGCGTGGTGAGGGTGCGCGCGGTGTGCGGGGTGAAGTCGATGCCGGCCACCACCCGCCGCCGTTCGGGCGTGGGCAGGTCGGCGAGCAGCACCTTGGACACCGCGGCGCTGTGCAGGGCGGCCCGGAGGCCGATTCGCGAGTACATCCGCACCGGGTGCCGGGAGTCGTACTTGTCGATGTAGACCACCTCGCCACCCTCGTACGCGGCCAGGTGCACCGTCTGGCCGGTGCCGGCGTTCAGTTCGGCGAGGTGCGGCGCGGCGATCCGGCGGATCCCGCGCTGTTCCAGGGCGAGCCCCGATAGCGCGAACAGGCCGGCGCCGAGGTGGTAGCGGTATCCGGCGTCGCGGTAGACGAATCGTTCCTCTTCGAGGCTCTGGAGCAGCCGGAGCACGGTCGTCTTGTGCACACCGAGGACCTCGGCCAACTGGTCCAGGGAGCGCTCGCCCTCGCCCAGTTCGGCGAGGATGCGCAGGGCGCGGGTGACGGTCTGGCTCATGGCGCTCCAAGGGCCGGGGTGGCGGCCGGTCGAGGGTCGGGCGCACCGCCCCCCGGTGCGACGGGTGCGGAGCGGTGGGTGGGGGAGGCGTGTGTGGGGGCGGGGGAGGGCAGGTCGATGAGGGGCGGGGAGGGCAGGTCGGTGGGGGAGGCGTACATGCTGGTGGGTGCTGCGGGGAGAGCAGGGGACACGATGCCATCCGCCGACACCCGGGTGGCCGCCCAGGCCTCGGGTGAGGCGTCGAGCAGGGCGTCGACCACCGAGTCGGGCGGCAGCTCGGCCTGGTCCCCGGGGGTGGTCAGCGCGCAGGCCGCGCTCAGATGGCCCAGCCGCAGGCGGCGCCGCTGGTCGAGGCCGCGCACGGTGCCGGCCAGGTAGCCGGCGGCGAAGGCGTCACCCGCGCCGGTCGCCTCGACCACCTCGACCGTCAGCGCCGGTTCGGCGACGGTCGTGCCGTCGCGCCCGATCGCGGTGACCAGCCGGGCCTCGTCCTTGACCACAACGGTGGCGGGCGACGGGAAGAGGCGGCGCAGGGCGTGCGGCTCCCCGGTGCCGAAGGCGGCCTCGGCCTCGTCGGCGCCGAGCAGGAGCAGGTCGGCCGCGTCGAGGAGGGGCGGCAGCACCGAGAGGTCACGGTCGCGCCAGAGCGCCGGGCGCCAGTTGAGGTCGAAGCTGACCAGTCGGTCGGAGCGGCGCTCCGCCAGCAGTGCGCGGAGTAGGGCGAGGCAGTCGTCGGAGAGTGCGGCGGTGATGCCGGACAGATGGAGCAACCGGGCACCGGTCAGCAGGCGGGCGGCCGTCGGGTCGTTCAGCAGCTCGGGGGAGAGTGCGGCGGCGGCCGAACCGCGCCGGTGGTAGTGCAGCCGGCTCCGCCCCGGGCCGAGGTCGTGGCGGTCGCCGGTGGTGCCGCCGACCTCCTTGAGGTAGACGCCGGTCGGGCGGTGCGGGTCGACCGCGACGGCTGAGACGTCCACGCCTCGGGCGGTCAGTTCGCCGAGGAGGCGGCGGCCGAAGCCGTCGTCACCGACCCGGCTGATCCAGGCGCTCGGCACGCCCAGGGCGGCCAGGGCGCCGGCCACATTGGATTCGGCGCCGCCGACGGAGAGCCGGAAGTTCTCCACGGACTCCAGCGGGCCCGCGCGGTCGGGGAGGAGCACGGCCATCGACTCGCCCACGCAGACGGCCAGGGGGGTGGGGGGTGGGGTGGGCGTGGCGGCCGTCGATGCCTGGGGCGCGGGGAGTGCCCGGGGCGGGGTCGGTGTCGGGGTCGGTGTGGGGGAGGGCGTCGGAGGCGGGGAAGGTTCCGGGGCGGCCGGTGTGCGGGGCGGTGCGGCCGTCGGATCGCCGGGCGACGGGGTGGCCTCGCTCGCGGCGGCGTCCTGGCGTGGCATCTGCTGGGCTCCTCGGAGTACTGCGGCCCGGCCGGGGTGGGGGTGCTGCGGCGAGCCTGGCTGACCCGCGTGCGGCGGGCGGCTGTCGTTGACCTTCGTCCGGCGCCGATGCTAGAACCGTGTTGCCAGCATGTGCAACCCTCGTTGCACATGTTGCAATATGGCAGATGGAGGAAGACGGTGGACCAGACCTTCGCGAGCAGTGGCAGTGGCAGCAGTGGCAGCAGTGGCGGTAGTGGCAGCAGTGGCGTTGATGGCAGCGGCAGGGGTGGCGGTAGCCGTCCCGGTGGCGGCGGTCCCGGCATCGATGCCGACGCGGTGGCGGAACTCGCCGAGGAGGTGCTCGACTGGCGGTTCAAGGCCCTGCCGTCGGCCGCCACCGGCCTGACCGTCAGCCAGTACCTGGCCACCGAACCCACCCTGGCCGACCTCGGCACTCCGCTGCTCACGCTCGACGAGGGCGCGCTCGACCACAATCTGCGCACCATGGCCCGCTGGTGCGCGGACGCCGGCGTGGCGCTCGCCCCGCACGGCAAGACCACCATGGCCCCCGCGCTCTGGCAGGCCCAGCTGGACGCGGGCAGCCACGGCATCACCCTCGCCAACCTGCCGCAGCTCCGGGTGGCCCGAGCTTTCGGTGTCCGGCGGCTGCTGCTCGCCAACTCCCTGCTCGACCCGGCGGGCCTGCGCTGGCTGGCGGGAGAGCTCGCCGCCGACGCCGACTTCGCCTTCGCCTGCTGGGTCGATTCGGTGGAGAGCGTCCGGCTGATGGACGAGGCACTGCGCGCGGCCGGTGCCGAGCGTCCGGTCGAGGTGCTGGTCGAACTCGGCGGCCCCGGTGGCCGCACCGGCGCCCGCACCGTCGACGGTGCGGTGGAGATCGCGGATGCCGCCCGCCGCGCGCCGACCCTCCGGCTGGCCGGCATCGGCGGGTACGAGGGGGCGTTGGCCCACGACGCGAGCGAGGGCGGGCTCGGCGCCGTACGCGGGTACCTGCGGTCGCTGGCCGAGTTGCACGGGCGGCTGGCCGGTCGGTACGCCGAGGATGCGGCGCCCGTGGTCACGGCCGGAGGCAGCGCCTACTTCGACCTGGTGGCCGAGGAGTTGGGGTCGCTGCCGGAGGCCTTCGTAGTGCTGCGCTCGGGTGCGTACCTCGCGCACGACGACGGCTTCTACCGGGGGATCTCGCCGCTCGCCCGGGGTGCGGAGGAGTCGGGGGCCGGCGGTGGGGGTGCGCTGCGTGGGGCGTTGCACGGGTGGGCGCGCGTGGTGTCCCGGCCGGAGCCGCAGTTGGCGCTGCTGGACGCGGGCAAGCGCGACCTGCCGTTCGACGAGGGCCTGCCGGAACCGCATCTGGTCCGGGGCGGGGCGGAGTTGACGGGTACGGCTGCGCGGATCACCGCGCTCAACGACCAGCACGCGTTCCTCCGGGACGCGGGCGACCTCGCGCCGGTCGGCGCCGTGCTGCGGCTCGGCATCTCGCACCCGTGCACCGCCTTCGACAAGTGGACGCTGATCCCCGTGCTGGACGATGCCTCGGCGGCCGAGCCGAAGGTGACCGGGCTGGTCAGGACGTTCTTCTGATGAGCGCCAGGGGCGGCGGGAGCGTGCTGTTCCGTGGCGCCACGGTGGTGGACGGCACGGGGGCGGGACGGTTCCGGGCGGACGTCCGAATCGCCGGCGGGGTGATCGTCGAGGTCGGAGCGCCGGGGGGTGCGGTGGTGCCGCGTGGTGCGGGTAGCGGCCGTGCTGGTGGTGGCGTCGGTGGCGGTGGCGGTGGCGGTGGCGGTGGCGTCGGTGGCGGTGCCGGTGGCGTCGGTGGCGTCGGTCGGTCGGGTGCTGGTGCGACGCGGACGGTCGACGCGGACGGGCTGGTCCTGGCGCCCGGGTTCATCGACATGCACGCCCACTCCGACCTCGCCCTGCTCCGCGAACCGGAGCACCCGGCCAAAGTCACCCAGGGCGTGACCTGCGAGGTCCTCGGCCAGGACGGCCTGTCCTACGCGCCGGTCGACGACACCACCCTGCCCGCGCTACGCCGCCAGATCGCCGGCTGGAACGGGGACCCGGACGACCTCGACTGGGACTGGCGTACCGTCGGCGGCTACCTGGACCGGCTGGACCGAACCGGCCCCGCCGTCAACGCCTGCTACCTGGTGCCGCACGGTTCGTTGCGCATGCTCGCCATGGGCTGGGAGAACCGGGCCCCGAGTGTCGCCGAACTAGACCGGATGCGCGAGCTGTTGGCGCAGGGGCTGGTCGAGGGCGCGGTCGGGATGTCGAGCGGCCTGACGTACACCCCGGGGATGTACGCCGGAACGGCCGAGCTGGTCGAACTCTGCCGGGTCGTCGCAGGCTTCGGAGGCTTCCACGCCCCCCACCAACGCTCCTACGGGGCAGGTGCGTTGGAGGGTTACGCGGAGATGGTCGAGATCGCCCGGCGGTCCGGCTGCCCGCTCCATCTGACCCACGCCACCATGAACTTCGGCGTCAACGAGGGCCGCGCCGGGGAACTGCTGGCCCTGCTCGACCGGGCCCTCGACGACGGCGTCGACCTCACCCTGGACAGCTACCCCTACCTGCCCGGATCCACCACCTTGGCGGCCCTGCTGCCCAGTTGGGCCACCGAAGGCGGACCGCAGGCCACCCTGGAGCGGCTCGGCGACCCGGTGGCGCGCGAGCGGATCCAGTACGAGGTGGAGGAGAAGGGCAGCGACGGCTGCCACGGCGTGGTCACCGACTGGACCACCATCCAGCTCTCCGGCGTCCGGGCCCCCGAACTCGCCGATGCGGTCGGCCGGACCATCGCCGAACTCGCCGCCGAGCAGGGCCGGAGCGGCACGGAGCTGTTCCTCGACCTGCTGCTCCAGGACGAGTTGGCCACCACCATCCTCCAGCACGTCGGCCACGAGGCGAACGTCCGGGCGATCATGCGCCACCGCGTGCACACCGTCGGCAGCGACGGACTGCTGGTCGGCGCGCGCCCGCACCCGCGGGCCTGGGGCACCTTCCCCCGCTACCTGGCCCGGTACGTCCGGGAGTCCGGCGTGCTCACGCTGGAGGAAGCGGTCGCCCGGATGACCGGGCGGCCCGCGGCCCGGTTGCGGCTGCACCGACGTGGGCGGATCGCCCCCGGGTTCCACGCCGATCTGGTCCTCTTCGACCCCGAGCGGGTCCAGGACACCGCCACGTTCGAGCAGCCGAGGCGGCCCGCCGTGGGCGTGGAACACGTCTATGTGAACGGTGTGGCCGTGGTGGAGCAGGGCCGCACCACGGGCGCGCGTCCCGGTCGGGCGCTGCGCCGGACGGGGCGCGGGGCGGAGGCGATATGACAGCCGCGTGCTGTGGAGCCGAGCCCGCCGGTGGTGCGTGCGGTGGTGGGTGTGGTGGGTGTGGTGGGTGCGCGGTGGTGGTGGGGGCCGGTGCGGGGCCGGTTCCCGTGAATCCGGGTGCCCCGTGAATCAGAGCGCCCCGTGAGTCCGGGCGCCCAGGCGAATCCGAGTGGAATGGAAGCGAACGCCGTGAATTCGAGTTCAGTTGATCCGTGGTCGGTCGAAGCGAGCTTCGTGGCTCGGAAGCCTGCGGGCCCGAGTCCGGGTCCGGGTCCGGGTCCGGGGAGCCCGGGCGCCGCGGCCCGTACGCCCTCTGCTGCCGCCATGGCGGAGGCGGCGCGGGCCGCGCTCGCCGCCTCGCCGGTGGTCGCGGTCGTCCGGGCGCCACGGATACCGGACGCCGCCGCGCTCTGCGCCGCGCTCGCCGAGGGCGGTATCACCTGGACCGAATTCACGTTCACCACCCCCGATGTGACGACCCACCTGCACAGGGCGGCACAGGCCGGCCACCGGGTCGGCGTCGGGACGGTGCTCACCGCCCAGCAAGCCGAGCAGGGGCTCGCCGCCGGGGCGTCCTTCCTGGTCACGCCCGGCTTGCGGCCCGATGTGGCGGATGTCGCGCACGCGGCAGGAGTCCCGGTGATCCTCGGCGCCCTTACCGCGACCGAGGTCGCCCAGGCGGTGGACCTCGGCGCCGCGGCGGTGAAGATCTTCCCGGCCCGGGCGTTCGGCCCCGGCTACTTCAAGGACCTGCGGGGCCCGTACCCCGATGTCCCGCTGGTCGCCTCCGGCGGTGTCAATGCGAGCAACGCGGCGGAGTTCCTCGCGCATGGAGCGCTCGCCGTCTGTGCGGGGACGGATGTGGTGCCGCCGGAGGCCGTCGCGGCCGGGGACTGGGCGGAGATCACCCGCCGGGCCCGGGCGTTCACGGAAGCCTGCGCGCCCCGGTAGCGGGGGTGACCGGGGCGACTGTGTCGGCGTCGGCGTCGTCCACTCCGGGGGGGCCGGTCATGGGGAGACTCCGGTCGCGGGCGGTTCCGTGCGCGGGGCGGTGAGGAGGTGGCGCCGCCCCGCAGAGGGCCTGCCAGGATTGGACGCGCGTTGTCGCGAGGCGCTCGACGCGCGCCATGGCCGCAGTGCGGCATCTGGTCAGCCGTAGGTCCGACACGGTGGGTGCCAACGCGGGGCGCGAAGGAGTGGGAGGGGCTCGGGAGGGCGCGCGGTATGGCTGGGGGCTCCTTCCGGGAGTCACACGCCGGTCAGGGAGTGGCCGAGCCGGACTGTTGGGGCGACGGGGATTCGACGAGAATCGGTAGCCCCCCGGCACCCGGTAGGAGGATCCCACCCATGACCTCGACCCGCCCCGGCCCCGACTGGCTGACCGACGCGGTGCTGTACCAGATCTACCCCCAGACCTTCGCCGACTCCGACGGCGACGGCATCGGCGACTTCGCGGGCATCACCGAGCACCTCGACCACCTCGCCTGGCTGGGCGTGGACACGGTCTGGCTGAACCCGTGCTTCGCCTCGCCCTTCCGTGACGCGGGCTACGACGTCACCGACTACCTCACACCCGCCCCGCGCTACGGCACGGCCGACGACCTCGCCGCCCTGGTCGAGGCGGCGCGCCGCAAGGGCATCCGGATCCTGCTGGACCTGGTCGCCGGCCACACCTCCGACCAGCACCCCTGGTTCCGGGCCTCGGCCGAGGACCCGTCCGACCACCGCTACATCTGGTCCGACCGGCCGGCGGACGGCTTCGTCGCCTCGCCGGGCAGCCGGGCCGGGTGGTACCGGCCGAACTTCTTCGAGTGCCAGCCGGCACTCAACTTCGGCTATGGGCGCGAGGACCCCCAACAGCCCTGGCGCCAGCCCGTCGACGCCGAGGGGCCTCGTGCCAACCGCGCCGCACTGCGCGGGATCATGGCGCACTGGCTCGGCCTGGGACTGGCGGGTTTCCGGGTCGACATGGCCTCCTCCCTGGTCAAGGACGACCCGGGCTTCATCGAGACGGGCAAGCTCTGGGCCGAGCTGCGCGACTGGCTCGACTGCGACCACCCGCAGGCCGCGCTGTTCGCCGAGTGGGGCGACCCGGCGGCCGCCGTCGCCGCGGGCTTCCACGCGGACTTCCTCCTCCAATTCGGCGGCACGGACCACGGCCTGCCGCTGCGCTCGCTCTGGAACAACAACGCGGGGACGGTGGAGGATTTCTGGAAGCAGGGCCCGTGCTATTTCGAGGCCGAGGGACGCGGCACGCCCCAGGTGTTCCTGGACGCCTGGCGCTCGGCGGCCCAACTGACGGAGGGTGCCGGGCACATCGCCCTCCCCACCGCCAACCACGACTTCTCCCGGCTCGCGACCGGACCGCGCACCGCCGAGCAACTCGCCCCGGCCTTCGCGCTGCTGCTGACCTGGCCCACCCTGCCCGCGGTGTACTACGGCGACGAGATCGGCATGCGCTATGTGCCGGACCTTCCCGACACCGAGGGCAGCGTGCTCGGCCCGACGTACAACCGGGCCGGCTCGCGCACACCCATGCAGTGGGCGCCCGGCCCGAACGCGGGCTTCTCGACCGCCCCGGCGGACCGGCTCTACCTCCCGGTGGATCCGGACCCCCACCGGCCGGACGTCGGCACCCAGCGGGCCGACCCGACCTCGCTGCTGCACACCGTGCGGCGGCTGATCGCACTGCGCCGCAAGCACCCGGGGCTCGGGACGCGAGGCTCGGTGGAGGTCCGGCACGCGGGGTACCCGCTGGTGTACACCCGGGCCGGGCGGTACCTGGTGGTGGTCAACCCGCGGCGGGAACCGGCGGTTCTCCCGCTCGACGGTCTGCTGGACGGCATCGGCGCGGCCGACCGGGCCGATCGGGTGGGTAGGGCGGGTCGGGTGGGTCGGGTCACCCCGCTGGAGGTCCAGGGTGTGCGGGTCGGAGCGGCAGGTGAGCTGCGGGCGGACGGGTTCTCGTACGGGGTCTTCGACCTGGGGTGACGGGTGACGGGCTTGGGCTGACGGACCTCGGGTGACGGGCCTGGCGCTGGTGACGCCGCTACTCCCGATGCGAGCCACCCCCTACTCCTGGTCGCGAGGGCCAACTCGTACCTGATCGGCCGTCAACTTCGCGAGCGAGCTTCACCCGGTGACAGAGGCATCGACTCCGGGGAGGGACCGGAGGCCCGCGACCGGCTCTGGACAAGCCGGTTGCGGGCCACAGCCGTCGAGACGCGCCCCGCCGCCCCGGCGCGGTGGATCGGCTGACCTGCGTGGCGGCACGGCCCGCTGCCCCCCGGATGGCAGGATCGGGCGTGCTCTGCCGACGGGGGCCGCCGCCCCGTCCGTTCGCCGTCCCCGAGGAGTACCGCCGTGCCTCGACCCTTCCGCCCTGCCCGTAAGTGCCCGGCGCCTCACGGCTCCTGCGCGGTCCATGCGTCCTCCGCCACCCGTCCACTCCGTACCGCTCTTGCCGACCGGGTGCTGGGAGCGATGCCGGTCACCGTCATCACCTTGGCGCTGCTCGCCGCGACCCCGGCCGTTGCCGTCGCGCCGCCGCTCTCGCAGCCCCGGATCGTCGCCCACTTCGATCTGGCCCAGGGCCGCCAGCCCGAGAACATCGCCGTCCAACCCGACGGCTCGGTGGACCTCACCCTCTCCTTCGCCCGCCAGGTCGTCCACCTCGACCGCGCCGGCCGGGTCGTCGTCCTGGCCGCCATGCCCGCACCCGCACACCCCGCGACCCCGGTCATCGGCGCCGCCGCCGTCTCGGGCCTGGCCCGCGCCCACGACGGCACGCTGTACTTCGCCTACGCCACCGGCACCGAGGACCTCACCGGTATCTGGAGGCTCTGCCCCGGCGGTGAACCGGAACGCATCGCCGCCCTCCCCGCGAACAGCCTGCCCAACGGCCTCGCACTGGACGAGCATGCCGGCGTGCTGTACTCCGCAGACTCGGCGCTCGGCCTGGTCCGGGTCGTGCCGACGGCCGGCGGCGCCCCGGTGGTCTGGTCCGACGACGCCCGCCTCAAGCCCACCGGTGCGTTCGGAGCCAACGGCCTGAAGGTGCACCGCGGTGCCGTCTGGGTCGGCAACACCGACAGTGGCTCGCTGCTGCGAATCCCGATCGGTCGGGACGGCTCCGCCGGCCCCGTCGAGCTCCGTGCCGACGGGCTGGCAGGGCTCGACGACTTCGCCTTCGTCGGGATCGGTGACGAGTTGATCGCGGCGCTCAACACCTCCAGCGAGGCCGTCTACCTCCGCGGTGACGGTACTCGGCACACCGTTCTCGACGCTTCGGACGGTCTCTCCAACCCGACCTCGGTCGGCATCCGGGGTGACCGGGTGTACGTGGCGAGTGCGGCCTTCTACTCAAGGAGCGACCCCAACCTGCTGGCCGCCACACTGGAGCGGTAGCTCGCGCCGGGACTGTGCGTGGGTCCGTCGGGACTGTGCGTGGGTCCGGGCGTCGGGCCCTCTGCTCGCTCCTTTCGACTCAGGGGCGGCGCGGTGGACGGGTGAAGCAGCAGTCACCGCAGACGCCTGCCTGCGGACCGACCCGGTAGTAGAGACAACAACTGGTGCGTCGGAACCCGCTGCCGGGCTGAGCACCGCCGACGGTCAGGGTCCCCGTGCCGGCCAGAGGCGGGTGGTCGAGCACGTGGGCGACCAGGATCCGGGCCAGTCCCGGATCCATGCAGGTCTTGTCGGGGGCCGCTCGCGCGATGTGGGTGTCCAGCATGCGCAGAGCACCGGCCAGGGCGGAGGCCGCGTTCCCCCGGAGCAGCCGGTCGGAGAGCGGGACCGTGGAGCGAACGGCCACCGCCAGCTCCGTCAACTGCCCCTCGACGACGGTTCGGTGGAACCGGTCGGCGAGCCGACCTGGATCGGCCGACGTGAGCGTGACCTCCGAGGCGGGCTGTGCCGTCGACGTGGGCGGGTAGGGAGCCCAGAGGTCGATCGGCCCCTGTTCGGGGACGCGGACCCACGCTTCGTCGGGGGTCAGGTCGGGGACGTCGCCGAGCAGCACGGCGGTGCCGAGGCCCACCGAGCAGAATCTGGCGGCGAGGCCCAGGTGCAGGATCGAGGCCGCGACGCGTGCCTCAGTGGTGCCGAGCCTCCGGCCGACCTCCCGAACCCGGGCCGCCAACGGGCTGTCCCGGCCCGGGGCGTAGAACTCCCGCAGCGGCCGGAAGCCCGGTGGCGGGCCCTGCCCGGGAACGTCGCCGGTGTCGAGCGCGAAGTACGGGCCGACGGCGGCGAGCCGTCCGAGGCCGGGCGCGGCACTCATCGGCGGCCGACCGTCGTCGTCGCGGCGGTGCGGCCGACGGCGGGTGACGGGGCGAGGTGTGACCGGACGGGGTCGGAGGGCGGGCGATCACTGGTGGGCATCGGGTTGGTCCTCCGGATCCGTGCGGCGAGCTGGGGCGAGTGGTGGCGGCAGCGGTACGCGGCAGCGGCTCGGCCCGGTGCGCCGGCCGAGGAGGCGCCGGTGCCGGTCCCGATGAAAGGTACCGCGCCCCGGTGGCTCCGGGCGGGTGCCCCGAAGGCAGGTAGGAGTCGGCCGGGGCGGGCGTGGTGCTGGTGCGGAAGCGCATGGGAGGGCGTCCTCTCCTGGGCCTGGTCGAGCCGGTCCGGCTCTCTGTTCGGTCACGGACTAACATCCCCCCTTTCTGGAGCTCGTACCTCCCTCGGACGAGGGAGTTTGACCTTGCTTGTGGTGGATTCGGCTCGTTTCGAGAGGAGTTGGCCAGGGGCGGGGGCCGTCGGCCGGCCGACAGTGCGCCCTTAGGCTCGGACGTATGCCTGCCGATTCCCCGGTGGACACGGCCTACGGCCGGTCCGCCGTTCCCGCCCTCGCCGTCCCCGCGTCCCGCAACGGTGCGGGTCGTCTCGCGGCGCTCCGTGGACCGGTGGGAGCGGTGGCCGCGTTGTTCGTGCTCGCGCCCGTCCTGCTGGCGCATCCAGGTCAGCGTTCCGTCGCGCTCCTGTTGGCCGGCACGGCCGCGACGGCGGTGCTGGTGGCCGCGGTGCCGTGGCCGAGAGGCCGGGTGTCGCTCGCCGGCGCGGTGGGAGGGGTGGCCGCCGCCTCGCTGCTGCTCGACCTGGTCTACTCCGGCCCGTACCGGCTGGCGGCCTTCTGGCTGCCGTTCGAGTGGGCGGCCTTGCTGATGCTGGCGGGCCGGGTGGTCCGGCGGGCCCGGGGGCGGTGGGCCGGGCCGGTGGGTGTCCTGGCGGCCATGGCGGTGGTGGCCGTGCCGCTGCGTTTCACCGTCCGGACCCCGAACGGTGGTTGGACGGCCTCCTTGCTGGCCGTCCTGACCTCGGGGGTGCCACTGGCCGTCGTGGTCGGCGCGAGCCTGTATCTGCGGGTCCTGGACGCGCGGCGCGAGCGCGCGGTGGCGAAGGCACGGCGCGAGCAGCGCCTGGAGGTGGCGCGGGGGTTGCACGACTTCGTGGCGCACGAGATCACCGGCATCGTGCTGGAGGCCCAGGCCGGTCAACTGCCGGGTGGTCAGGAACCTGAGGAGACGGCGGCACTGTTGCGGCGGCTGGAGGAGGCCGGCCTGCGCGCGCTGGACTCGATGGACGCGATGGTGGGGGCGCTGCGGGAGCCGCCCGAGGACGGTGGCGGTCGCGATGGGGACGGCGGGGACGGCGGGGCGGACTCTGGAGGCGGGATCGGGAGCCAGGCGGGTGCGGCCGGTGCGACCCGGGTGTACGGGTTGGCCGACCTGCCGGAGCTGGTGGGCCGTTTCGACCGGACCGGTCCTACCCGGGCCCGACTCGAGGCGGCGGAGGAGGCTGCTGGTCTGCTGTCGGGGGAGGCGGAGGGCGCCGCGTACGCGGTGGTGCTGGAGGCGCTCACCAATGTGCGACGGCACGCTCCGAACGCCGCGGAGGCGGTCGTTCGGCTGGAGGTCCAGGCAGCCGAGGGCGGGAGGGCGGCGGTGGTACGGGTGTCGGTGAGCAGTGACGGCAAGGCGGCAGGCGGTATCCGTGGGCTGCGTCGCCTTCGGGACAGCGGCGGGACCGGCCTGCCGGGGCTCGCCGAACGCCTCGCCGTGTACGGCGGAACGCTGGAGTCCGGACCGCTGGAGCCCGCTCCGCTGCGGCCGAAGGGCTGGCGGACGAGCTGCGAACTGCCGGTCCGCTAGGCCGAACGGCAGGGGCGCGGAAAGAAAGCGGAAAGAAATCGGCCGTAGAAGTGTGCCGATCGGCAGATGGCAGCGGCTCGGTGAGCGGCGATGCTCGTAGTCGTGATCGACCGTATCCCGTGCCAGTAGGAGGGCCTGCCATGGTCGCCGAACCCGCTTCGTCCCCCACCGGTTCCGCTGTGACCGTCCGCCAGGGCGTCGAGGGGCCGGGCCCGCCTACGGCCGGCCGTGCGAGACTTCCGTGCGTGACGAGTCCGAGCCCGGATCCCATCCGTACCCTGATCGCGGACGACCAGGAAGCCGTCCGCCGGAGCGTGCGGCGAATCCTGGAGGCCCAGCCCGACATCACCGTGGTCGGGGAGGCGGCCGACGGGATCGCCGCGCTCGAACTCGCGGCGGAGCTACGCCCGGACGTCGCGCTCGTGGACATCCGGATGCCCAGGATGGACGGCCTGGAACTCACCAGGCGCCTGGCAGGTCCGGGGGCTGTCACGCCCGTGCGGGTGGTGGTGCTGACCACCTTCGACCTGGACGAGTACGTCTATCCGGCCCTGCGGCACGGCGCTTCCGGGTTCCTCCTGAAGCGGTCCGGTCCGGTCCTGCTCGCCGAGGCGGTCCGGGCGGCGGCGGGAGGGGAGAGCCTGATCAGCCCGGCGGTCACCGTGCGGTTGCTCCAGCATGTGACCGCACCCCGGAGGGTGGACCGCCGATCGGCCCCCGCGGCGCCGTTGACCGAACGCGAGGTGGAGATCGCCGGTCATGTGGCGGCCGGCCGGACCAATGCCGACATCGCCGCCGAACTCTTCATCTCCCCCGGCACGGTGAAGACGCATGTGGCGAGCATCCAGCGCAAGCTGGGTGTGCAGAACCGGGTGGGCATCGCCGTGCACGCGTGGGAGATGGGGTACACGGTGCCGACCGCACCGTAGCGGGCGGAAGCCGGCGCCTGACCAGTGGTGGGTCGACGCAGGACGTCCGGCCGGCGAGGGGTCCGGCCGGACATGCGGAACCTGCGAGGTAGGGGGTGGCCTCCGGACATCCCGTCCTCCGGCCAATAGTTCGATCGTCGACCGAGGTACCAGCGGCAGACCCTGATCCGTCTCGATCTGTCGCCACTGCCTCCTGCGGTCGAACCTCCGCGGCTACCTCACAGGCCCACCACCATGATGCGCCTAGGGTGAGCGCCACACCAGGGGTATCCGGAAAAAATTCCACAAATCGGGCATTTTTCTGACTCTGATCGAACCATCTCGGGTCGGACACTCAGGTGCGGAGCGCGTCCTTGCGGAGGAACCGCTTGAGGCGCTGCCACGGCCAGGCGTTGATCACGTCGTCGACAGTCAGCCATGCGCGTTGGGCGGTGCCGATCCCGTACCTGGGATAGGCGAGGTGGGGCACCGCGTGCGCGTCACTGTCGATCGAGAACTTCACGCCGTGGCGCTTGGCCCGGAGCACGTCCTCGTCCCGCAGGTCGAGGCGCTGGGGCGAGCTGTTGATCTCGATCGCGGTCCCCGTCCGGGCGGCAGCGGCGAAGACGGCGTCCAGGTCGACGTCGATCGGTCCCCGCCGGCCGATCCGGCGGGTGGTGAGGTGGCCGATGATGTGCACGTGCGGGTTCTCGCAGGCGCGGATCAGCCGACGGGTCTGGGCCTCCCGGCCTGCGCCGAAGTGGGAGTGGACGGACGCCACACAGACATCGAAGCCGGACAGGAACTCGGCCGGCCAGTCGACAGTGCCGTCCGGTCCGATGTTCAACTCGGTGCCGTGCAGCAGCCGCATCCGCCGGTGCCGTCCGGCCAGGTCCCGCAGCCGCTCACGCTGGGCGAGCATCTTCTCGGCCGTCATCCGCTGCATCACCAGGTCGGGGGCATGGTCGGTGACCGCGTAGTACGCGTAGCCGCGGGCGGCCGCGGTGTCGATCATCTCCTCCAGGGTGGCCAGCCCGTCGGTCAGATCGGTGTGGGTGTGCAGGTCGCCGCGGAGGTCCGCCTCGGCCACCAGCTCCGGCAGTTCGCCGCGCAGGGCCGCCTCGATCTCGCCCCGGTCCTCGCGCAACGGCGGGGCGATCCAGGGCAGGCCGAGCGCGGCGTACACCTCGTCCTCGCTCGCCGACACGATCTTCTCGCCGCTCTCGGCGTCGAAGAGTCCGTACTCGGAGAGCTTCAGGCCGGCCCGCACCGCCATCGTCCGGAGCTTGATGTTGTGCGCCTTCGAGCCGGTGAAGTAGACGAGGGCCGCGCCCCAGTCCTCCTCCGTGACCACGCGCAGGTCGACCTGGATCCCGTCCGTGGTGCGGATCGAGGTCTTGGTCGGCCCGGTGCCGATCACCTCGGCCGTGTAGGGAAGCGTCGTGAGTGCTGTCATCAGGGGCGCCGAATCCTCGGCGGTGGCCAGGATGTCGATGTCGCCGACCGTCTCGCGCATCCGGCGCAGCGAGCCCGCGTACGCGCAGCGGGTGCACCCCGGTACGGCCGTCAGTGCCGCGACGATCCGTTCGGCCAGCGCGGTGGCGGCGTCCAGCAGCGTCCGGCCGCCGGACTGTCGGATCAGTTCGATGCCGTGCAGGATCTTCTCGCCGCTGCGTTCGCCCAGACCGGGGACCTCGCTCAGCCGGTCGGCGCGGATCGCCTCGGCGAGTTCGTCGACGGAGGCGATACCGAGGTCACGGTAGAGCGCGAGCGCGCGCTTCGGTCCCACGCCGGGGACGGACATCATCGCGCGCACTCCGGTCGGGATCTCGGCCCGGAGCGTTTCCAGTGCCTCGATCCGCCCGCCGGTGAGGTACTCGGCGATCTTCTCGGCGGTGGACCTGCCGACCCCGGGGATCTGCTGGAGCTCCTTCACGTCCAGGCCGTCGATGTCCGCGGGGTGGCCGCCGATCGCTCGGGCGGCCTTCTCGTAGGCGCGGGCGCGGAAGGCGTCGCCGCCGGTGATCGAGATCAGCTCGGCGTACTCCTGCAGCAGTTCCCTGACCTTGTCGTTGAGCCTGGCCATGGGGTCAGTCTAGGTTCGCCGGGCGGATCGGGCCGGGTGTCCGCCGCCATCCGTCGGCGGGTGCCGGAGACGGGCGCCGCCAGTGCGGCGAAGGGATCGACGGCAGGATGGGGGGCGCGTGCGGACCGACGTGCGCCGGTCTGGTGCTCCCACCGGTTGCCGGAGGGCGGCCCCGCTGATCGGCGGGGTAACAGCGGCTGGTGTGGCCCCGGGGCCGGATTGTCACCCGGGCGGCGGGGGCGCAGGCTTGGCGCAGGGCCGGGGAAGCGGCCCGCACCGGTTCGCCACGGGGTGGCGGATCGGGTCTGCGAGGGACGAGGGGCAGGACGATGGCAGGCGGGAAGCTCTGGGGCTACGTCGCGTCGGGTGCCCGGGCGCTGGGTGGGCTCGGCCCGCTCGGGCGGTCCGGGGCGCTGGCGGGCGCGCGGTTGCTCAGGGGCGTGGGTGGGGGTGGCCGGCCGGAGCCTGACCGGCACGGGGTGATGCTCGCCGCGCCGATCGGGACGGTGGGCGCCGGGAGTCCGAGCCGGTCCGCGGTCGGCGGCATGGCCGGGCCGCAGCTGTTGTCGCGGCCGGAGTTGGAGCGGTTGCGCTGGATCGACCGGGCCGGCGGCTGTGTGCCGGACGCGAGGCACGTGCAGGTGGCCGAGGTGGTCGGGCGGGTGCTGCGGGGCGGCGGCCGGGGAGCCTCGGTGGTGGTGCGGCTTCCGGTGGGACTGCCGGTCGTGGTCGCGGACGCCCCGCGGCTGGAGGCGGCCCTGGCCGGACTGGTCGATCACGCGATCCGTCGCAGCCCGGCGGGGGCCAGGGTGCTGGTCCGGGCCGATCCGCTGCCGGGGCCGGACGGCCTGCTGGGTGCTCGGGGATGGGCGGGGTCGGGAGGGGTGTTCGGCCGGGGGGCTTCCGGGAAGGGCTCCTTCGGCAAGGGGGTACTCGGCAGGAGGGCGTTCACCGGCGGAGCGTTCGGCGGGTCGGAGGCGTGGACGGCCGAGCCCGCCCGGGTCGAGCTGAGGGTGGTGGACCGGGGGGAGTCGGAGCCGGCGGAGGCCCGTCATTGGCTGCTCGCCGGGATGTACGGCGAGCCGGGCATCCCGGGCGCCGGCTGGCCGCCGGGAGGCGGGCTCGGTGGTCCCGGCAGTGGTGGCGGGAGCGGTTGGGCCGTGGAGGGTGCGGGGGATGCGGCCGGCCCTCGGCGGGGGACGGGCGGGCCGGAGCCGGTCGGGCCCTCGATATCGGCGCTGGTGCGCGCGGCCGGAGGCCGGCTGAGGGTGGAGCAGACGGCCGGCGGCGGGCTCACCGTGGTGCTGGTGCTGGCCGTCGCGCGGGACTGAGACCCGGGCCGTTCTCGGGCGGCGCGGGCCGGTACCGGCGCGGCGCGCGGCCCTGTTCGACATCGCAAAGGGTTCTTCGCAAAAAACCTTTGCGAAGAACCCTTTGCGGTCGTACGGTGGTGCCATGACCGATGACCGCCGGTGGCCGCACAGTCCGGATCCGCAGACCGATGTCGTGATCGATGCCAAGGGCCTGCGGGCCCTGGCCCACCCGGTGCGGGTGCAGTTGATCGGGCTGCTCCGGAAGAACGGCCCGTCCACCGCCACCAAGCTGGCCGAGCAGTTGGGGCTGAACTCGGGAGCGACCAGCTACCACCTCCGCCAGCTCGCGGCGTCCGGCTTCGTCGCCGAGGACACCGAGCGCGGCAATGCCCGGGACCGCTGGTGGAAGTCCGTCCACCAGGTGACCTGGTGGACGGACAGCAGCCTGGCGGAAGAGGATCCGGAGGCGGCGCTCGGCTATCTGCGGTCGATCGTCGCGGCCCACACCCTCATGGCGCAGACGGCGCTCAACGCCTACGAGACGATGACGCCGGAGTGGCGGCAGGCGATGGACCTCAGCGACATGGTGCTCCAGCTGACCCCGGAGGAGGCCCGGGCCCTGGCCGGAGAAATGTCGGCGGTGGTCGCCCGCTACCGCCGCATCGATCCGGGGGCTCCCGCACCTGAGGGAACGGACCGGGTGGCCGTGGTCGTCCACGTGCTTCCCGAGCCCCAGGCCGTCGACGACGACGCGTCGGAGGATCGCTCATGAGCGCGGACGCCACGGTTCCGGGCCGGGTGCCGTCGCCCGGGTCGGCGTCCGCGGCCGTCGGTGGGCCTGCCACCAAGGGGCCGGACACCGGGTCGCGCAGTTTCCGGCCACTGGCCGGGGTGCTGACGGCGATGGCCGTCTCGCTCACCGGCACCCGGGTCTCGGCGATCGCCCTGCCGTGGTTCGTGTTGGCCACGACCGGCAGCGCGACGATGACGGGAGTGGTCGCGTTCGTCGAGCTGGCGCCCTATGTGCTCGTCAAGGCCTTCACGGGACCGGTGATCGACCGGCTCGGTCCGCGCGTCGTCTCCTGGACGACGGACGCGGTGAGCGCCGTCGCGGCGGGCCTCGTCCCCCTGCTGCACGCGCTCGGCCTGCTGCCGTTCTGGCTCCTGCTGGTCATGGTCGCCACGATCGGCGCCGCCCGCGGCCCGGGAGACCTGGCCAAGGAGGTCATGGTCGCCGAGGCGGCCGACCGGGGCCGGATCCCCATGGAGCGGGCCACCGGTCTGTCCGGGGTCACGGAGCGGCTGGCCACCACGATCGGTCCGGCGGTCGGCGGCGGGCTGATCGCCCTGCTCGGCCCGATGGCCGGTCTGACGGTCAACGCGGTCGCGTTCGCACTCGGCTCGCTGGTGATCGCCGTCGCGCTCCCCCAGGGGATGGGCCGCCCGGCCGCTGCACCGGAGGCATCCGGGCCGAGGACCGCGCCGGCGGGAGGCGGAGCGGCGACCGGAGACGGGGAACGGCCGGTCGGCTACTGGCGCATGTTCCGGGAGGGATTCGCCTTCCTGCGGGGCGATCCACTGCTGCTGACCGTCATCGTGACGGTCGCGGTGACCAACCTCCTGGACGCGGCGTTCCTCACCGTGCTGGTGCCCGTCTGGGCCAGGGAAACGGGCGGCGGCCCGGCCGCGATCGGTCTGACCGGGAGTGCCTGGGGGATCGCGGCGGTGGTCGGCAGCCTGATCGCGGCGGCGGTTGCCCACCGCCTGCCGCGCCGGACGGTGTTCTTCGTCGGTTTCCTGCTCGTCGGTGCCCCACGTTTCCTCGTCCTCGCCATGGACGTGCCGATGGGACTGGTGATCGCGGTCTTCGTGGTCAGCGGCTTCGGCGGTGGCTTCCTCAACCCGATCCTCGGTGCCGTCCAGTTCGAGCGGGTGCCCCGCCATCTGCTGGGCCGGGTCAATGCACTGGGCGACTCGCTCGCCTGGGCGGGGATCCCGGTGGGTGGCCTGCTCGCGGGCGTGGCCGTGTCCACGGTCGGGCTCATACCGGTGCTGCTCGCGTGCGGCGGTCTGTACATCGCCACCACCGCCCTGTCCGGCCTGCGGCCGGAGTGGCGGGAGATGGACCGCAAGCGTGGCCGTGCCCCGGCGGCGGCCCCGGACGCGAGCAGCGCCCCGGAGCAGAAGGTCCCGGGCCCGGCGGCCCCGGAACCCGGCTGACCACCGTAGGGCCGGGCGGCGGCAGCCACCTGCCCGCCGGATACCCGCACGGCGACCGGACGCCCACCGGACGCGGTCACGGGCATGGCGGGCTATGAGTTCGGGCGGCGCGCGGCAGGAAGCGGTGAGGTCGTCCAGCCGAGGAGAAGGACGGAGGTGAGGGCGGCGAGGGCGCACCACGTGGAGACGAAAGCGAGTTGCCAGAGGAGGGCACAGACCAGGGCGCCGATTCCCGTCAGCAGGCCGAGACGGCGGAGGAGGCGGTCGCCGCTGAGGAGGAGCGAGCCGACGGTGGCGAGGAGATAGCCGGTGAGAAGGAGAGCGGGGTACGGGGCGCCGAGGCGGTAGTCGAGTGTGTGGGCATGGGTGGTGGCGCCGACAGCATGGGTGGCGATGGTGTGGGCCAGAGGCACGGCGACGAGGAGGCCGAGGATCACCAACCCGGTCAGCAGACGCTGGCGGGGGCGGTCGACCCGAGCGGCGCAGCTGACGCCGATCGGGACCAGGAGCGGGAGCAGGGGTAGGGCGATCACCGCCCAGGCCGTGCGGGCCCAGGCAGCCGGTGCGGGCGGCAGGTCGCCGTCGCTGCCCAGCCAGACCGCGGCCTCGATCAGCTGGTGCACTCCGAGGACGAGCGGGAGAGCGGCGAGCGGCAGGCGTTCGGGTCGGCCGGCACGGTGGGCGCGCACGAGGCAGAGCACGCCGACAGCCGTCACGGCGCTGCCGACGACGAGGTCCGCCTGGGCACTCCAGCACATGGGGTCTCCGGTGGTCGGCGATGGGGCGGTCGGTCAACGGTCCTGAGGGCGGGCGGTCAGCCGGTGCCGCTGGGGTCGCCGGTGCCGGTGCCGGTGCCGCCGTCGGGGCCGCCGTGGGTGGAAGCCTCGGGTGGGCGGTCGGTCGGGTCGGTCGGGCCGGGTGGGTCGGCCGACGCGTCTGCCGCGGTGATAGCGGTGCCGGCCGCCTCGCCCGGGCCGCCCTCCGTGGTACCGGCGACCGGACCGACCGGCTCCGGGCTGTCGCCGGCGTCGGTGCTGCCCGGTAGAGCGGGGTGGCGGCCGATCACCACGACGCCGACCACGATGGCGATCAGACCGATCACCTCCCAGGCCAGTGCGCCCGGGGTGACCCGGAGGCGGTCACCGAGGAAGCCGACCGCGCAGGCGATGCCGGAGATCGGCTGCGCGGCGGTCAGCGCGGGGAGGGACATCCGCAGTGGCGCGGCCTCGAACGCGCTCTGGACCAGCAGCAGGCCGACCACACCGGCCGCGATGACGGCATACGGTTGCCAACTGCGCAGGACGGCGTCCAGTCCCTGGTGGTCGAGCCGCTGGGTGGTGGTACGGGTGAGCGCGTCCTGGAGCCCGTAGAGCAGACCTGCCGCCAGGGCGAGCAGGGTCGCCTCCTCGAACAGCGGCAGCCGGCGGGCGAACGAGACCAGCAGCAGGGTCAGCCCGACCACCGTCCCGATCACCAGCCAGCGCCGTAGTTCGCCCACCGGTGGGCCCCCGCCGGTGGGGCGGCCGGCCACGATGAACACCGTCACGCCCAGCGCCAGCAGCACCACTCCCGCCCAGCCGGAGCGTCCGAGCGTCTGGCGGGTGAGCACTCTGGCGAGCGCCATCGCGAAGATGAGGTTGGTCGCGAGAAGCGGTTCGACCAGCGATACCTCGCCCTGGTTGAGGGCGAGCGCGGAGAGGATCAACCCGATGATCATGAATCCGGTGCCGAGCAACCACTCCGGCATCCGCAGCAGGTCCAACAGCAGACGCCAGTGCAGCAGGTCGGCACGCGGGGCCCGCTGCGCCGCGTGCTGCTGGAGGACGAATCCGAGGCCCAGGAAGCAGGCGGCACTCAATGCCAGGAGGAAGACCGCCACGGATGGACCGCCCGATGGTTGCCGACCGCGCCGCACCGCCGGGCTCCGGGGCCTCGGCGGGGTGTGCCCAGGCGGGTTTCGGTGTTCCGGAGCAGGGTTTCGCGGCATTGGCGCGCTGTGGACAGCCTACCGCCGGGGTGGGGCGCCGACCCCCGGAACGGTCCGGGCGTGGCGCCGGGCCCCGCCGCCCCGGAGTCCGCTTGCCGCTGCCGTGCCGACGGGCGCACCCTGGTGTGAGCGGCCGCCACGGGAGTACTGCCCGGACCGGCCCGAGCGGGCGCGACGTGCGCCGGCGCCAGGAGGTGTGGCATGCACAACCAGTGGGATGTGGAGCTGAGCTTCGATGAGGACGGTGTTCACACCGGGTGCCAGGCGAGGTTGACGGGCGCCCGGGCGCCGGGTCTCACGGCACACGGGGAGGCGACCAAGAGCGCGGAGGACCGCCCGCTCGCCAGGATCGGCGAAGAGGTCGCGGCCTCCCGGGCACTGGAGGCGCTCGCGGGCAAGCTACGGGCGCAGGCGACCGGAGAGATCGACGACGAAGGGCACCGGCCCGGGTACCTGATCTACTGACCACGGTCCACTGACCGCAGTCCACTGGCCCGGCCCGGCTGCTGTCACAGGCTCAGCAGCAGGTCCCGGACCGCCGCAGGCCGTGACAGGAACGGGTGGTGGCCGGCGTCGAGTTCGACGACGCTGCCCGCCCTGCGGGCGAAGCCGCGTTGCAGCCGGGCCGGGGTGCCGCGGTCCTGGGCGCAGACGAGGTAGGTCGAGGGCACCTGCCGCCATGCGGCCGCGCCGACCGGCTGCGCGGTCACGTGCACGCTCTGGCGGGCGAGGTGGTGCCCCGCCGCGGCCTGGTCCTCGGGGTCGCAGTCCTGGAGGAAGGTGTCCACGAGCAGCTCGGGGCGAACGCCGAAGGTGCCGGTGTCGGGGTCGACGTCCAGGAAGGGGGCGGGGCCGCCCACCCCGAAGTCCGACAGGCTCTGCCCGACCTCGGGCAGGTAGCTGGAGACCAGCAGCAGATGGCGTACGGATCCGATCCCCGCGGCGGCCTCCGCGGTGACGATTCCGCCGTAGCTGTGGGCGACCACGACGGTCGGCTCGTCGTCCGCCCGCAGCACCCGCCGTACCGCCGCCACATCCTCGGGCAGCCCCGGTCCGCCGGTTCCGGCGGGCAAACCCGTCCCGCCGCAGCTCGGCAGCTCGGGGGCCACGCTCGGCACCCCGCGTTCCCGCAGCAGTCCGGCGGTACGGCGCCACCACCACGACCCGTCCCGTACGCACGCCCCGTGCACGAACACGACCCTCATCGCCACCTCCGCGTCGGCCTCGACGGCTGCCGTCGACCATGCTCGCTCCCTTCGGCGGCGATGGCCACAGCCGCGCGCCCGGCGAGGATTCCGACGGGTGCGGAATCGGGGCCGCCTCGGGGTGCGGGGCGGAAGAGGGGAGGGGGCAGTAGCCGCCGTCGGCTCTCCCTCGCGGCCTCGCGGCCTCGCGGCCTGATGCTGGGGACCGGTCGGTGGTCGGCTCGGATCCGTAGCGTGTGTGGTGGTGCCGGGCGGAGTCCGCTGGTCACCAACGCCGGACCAGCCGTGCCGGGTGGTCCGGAGATGGGGGCGTCGGCCGGGTCGGGTGGGGGTAGGGGTGGGGTTCTGGGCGTGTTCAGGGACTCCGGGGAAGGGGCGATGAGGGTGGAGTCGTCGCAGACGCCGACGCAGCTGATCCGACTGCTGCGCGGGCTGACGTCCGAACTCGACCTGTTCGGTGCCGAGTTCGCTGCGCGGAACGGCTTGCATCCGACGGATCTGCGGGGGCTCATCCATCTGCTGGACGCCGGGCGGGCCGGGGCTGTGGTCACTCCGGGGCGGCTCGGTGCGGCGTTGGGGCTGAACTCGGCGGGGACGACGGGGCTGGTCGACCGGTTGGAGCGGTCGGGGCTGATCCGGCGCGAGCGCGACGAGGAGGACCGCCGCAAGGTCCGGCTGCTGGTGGAGGAGCGCGCGGTCGAACTCGGCGAGGTCTTCTTCGGCGGTCTGATCGCCGACCTGATGGCCGCGATGGGCGCTTTCGGGGAGGCGGAGCTCGCCGTGGCGCGACGGTTCCTGGCGGCGATGACCGGGGTGGTGGCCGCGGCCCGGGCGGAGTAGGAGAGGAGTAGGAGAAGCGTCTACGCCGGGCCGAGCGCCCAGGCGACCAGGGACAGGGTGGCCATCGAGAGGAGCGTCGAGGCGAGCACGGAGTCCCGTGCGAAGGCGGCGCCGTGGTTGTACTCGCGGGCGTAGGTGAACACGTTCTGCGCCGTGGGCAGGGCCGAGAACAGCACCACGGTGAGCAGTTGGTGGGGCGGCAGGTCGAGCACGAGGGCGCCGACCGCCCAGGCCGTCAGCGGCTGGACCAGGTTCTTGATCGCGACCGCCGCCCCGACCTCCAGGTAGCGGGAGGCGCCGGTGACCGCGGGCGGGTGGCAGATCGACAGGCCGAGCGCCACCAGGGCGGTCGGTACCGCGGCGCCGCCCAGCAGTTCGCAGGAACGATTCAGCTCGGCCGGCGGCCGCCAGCCGGTTGCCGAGAGCAGGGCGCCGAAGCCCACCGCCAGCAGGATCGGATTGCGCAGCGGCAGGGTGAGCGCCGCCCGTACGCCCGCCCGGCCGGAGTCCAGCACGGTCAGCACCGTCGGGGTGACCACCAGGATCTGGAACAGCACCACCGGACCGACGAAGGAGGCGTCGCCGAGTACCTGCACGGCCACCGGGATGCCGAGGTTGGCCGAGTTGACGTACCCGGCGGCCATCCCGCCGAGCGTCCGCTCCGGCAGCGCTCGGCCGAACAACCGGTACGAGGCGAACAGTCCGAGCCCGACCGCGACCGCGGTGCTCGCGGTGAACGCCAGCATGGAGGGATTGGCGAACCGGTCGAGCGGCGTACGGGCGATCATCAGGAACAGCGCGGCGGGCATGGCCGCATGGAAGACGAACCGGTTCAGCACCTGCTCGGCCTGGTCGCCGAGCAGCCTGCTGCGGCCGAGGACGTAGCCGACGCCGGTCAGGGCCCAGATCGGGGCGAAACCGGACAGCAGCGGGTGCAGGCTGGGCATGGCTTCCTCGGCGCGGGTCGTCGGGCGCGGTCGTCGGGTGGTCGGCAGGGCGGTCGTCGGCGTGGTGGTCGGGTGGACGGCCGTGGACCGTGTCACCCCGGGGCGGTGGGACCTCGGAAGTCAATCAGTCGCCCGGAAGCCGCCGCTGGGCAGGCCCCCGCGCGGCCGGGCGGGCCGGGTGCCTACGATGGGCGGCGTGGACTACCTGAGCCTGGCCGAGGTCGAGCGGATCGCCCGGAACGCGCACGCGGGGCAGACCGACAAGAACGGGCGCCCCTACGCCGAGCACCTGGCGGCGGTCGCCCACGGGGTGGCGGCCCGGGGCGGCAGCGCCGAGCAGATCGCGGCCGGCTGGCTGCACGACGCCGTCGAGGACGACGCGCTGACCCGCGAGTGGCTGGCCGACGCCGCCTTGAGCGATGCCACCAAGGCCATCGTGGACGCGCTCACCAAGCGCCCCGGCGAGCCGCTGGAGGAGTACACCGCACGCATCCTCGCCACGCCGGGCGCCCTCGTCGTCAAGCAAGCCGACCTCGCGCACAACTCCGACCCGGCCCGACTGGCGAGCCTCGACCCGGCGACCGCCGCACGGCTGGCCGCCAAGTACCGCCGCACCCGTGAACTGTTGGGTCTGGCACCGGACTCCGACTGACGCCGGTGTGCACCCGGTCCGGCCTGCGTCGGGGTCGGCCTCCGCTCGGAACTGCTCGCGGTGACCGCCCCGGGCCGGCAGACGTAGTCGTGCCGCTCGCCCCGGACCGTCCGGCCGAGGGCGTCCTCGAACCCCTGCCGCTCCCGGCGGGTCCTCGCCACCACGTGTTCCCACGGCTCCGGTGCGAGCGCGCCGTGCCCGGGCAGGCCGGGTCGCAGGTGCGGCTGTAGCTGTCGCTGTAGCCGTAGCTGGGCGAAGTCGCCGAGCGGTGGCAGGAGGTCCGGCCGACCGGGACCGGCCGGTCGTTCACCTCGCCCGCGGCGACGCCGGGTCCGAGGCGAACGGCCATCGGCGGTTCCTGTCACACCAAGAAATACCCGGGGGAACAGTCAGGAACAGGGGCGTCGCCCCGGTTCAGCGCGTGATGAAGGTGGCCCCGTCGGCGAGCCGGACGGCGGCCGCGGTCGCGCCGACGAGTTCGGTGGCGGTGGCCGGGATCGTCACCAGCTGCGGCAGCACCGGCACCCGGCCCTGGAGGCGGGACTCGATCGCGGACAGCATCCCGCCATCGCTCTCCCGGAGCAGTCGTCCGCCCAGGGCCACGAGTTCGGGGCCGAGGACGCTGGTGGTCCGCGCCACCAGCAGGGCCAGGTCGTCGGTGAGCTCGTCCACCAGGCGCACCGCCGTCGGACTGCCCGCCCGGGCCAGCCGGAACAGTTCGGCGACCCGCTCGGCCGAGGTCCCGGCCACGGCCAGTCCGGCCTCGGTGATCCTCCGATCGACGGCCCGGTCGCCGATCCGCGCCTGGGTGTCGCCGGTGCGCCCCGCCGGACGCTCCAGGGCCCGGCGGTCGTCCATCAGGTGGCCGAGGGCGCCGGCCGCGCCCAGCCGGCCCCGGTGCAGCCGGCCGCCGAGCACCATCCCGGCGCCCACCTCGATCCCGACCGTCACGGCGACGAGGTCGCTCACGCCCACGCCCGCCTCGCTGTGCTGGACGGCCAGCGCGACCAGGTCGGCATTGCTCTCGACCGCCACCGGCACGCCCAGCCGCTCCTGGAGCGGGGCGCGCAGCCGCAGCCCGGGCCAGTCCAGCACCGGCGCGAACTCCACCAGCCCGGTGTCGCGGTCCCGGACCGCCCCGGGCACCCCGACCACCAGGGCGCGTGGCGTGCCCGCGTGCCGCGCGGCCCAGCCGTGCAGGCCGTCCACCAGGGCCAGCAGGGGTCCGATGAGTTCCTCGGCGGACGGTTCGCGGGTGCGGTCGGGGCCGAGTACCGGCGCCCACTGCCGCTCGGCCTCGTGCAGCACCGTGCCGTGCAGGTCCGTGACCACGCCGACGACGCGGCGCGGTCGCAGTGCCACGGCCAGCACGGTCTGCGCCCCGGCGTTGTAGCGGATCAGCTGCGGCGGTCGGCCGCCGCTGGACGGCGCGCGCTCGGGCTCCACGACCACCAGCCCCGCCGTGCGCAGCGCCTCGACCAGCCGGTGCACGGTCGCGGTGGACAGGCCGCTCTCGGCCGCCAGTCGCTGCCGGGAGAGCGAGCCGCCGCGGCGCAGCACCTCCAGCAGCACGGTCTGGTTGACCCGCGCCACGGTCCGGGTGGTGGCGGTCGCCGGGCGCGGGGGCTTGGGCACCGAGTGCTCCTTGGACGGGCGGGGCGGGGCGGGGCGGTGCCGGGCACGGCCCGAACGGCGGCGGGACTTCGTCTCGGCCCGAATATATCCGCTGGGTACGACACAGCGGGCGGACACGGGCGGACACCGGCGGACACGCGACTGGCGGGAACGGCGGCAAGGAAGGGAAAGAAAGGGAGAGGAAGGCTAGAGGGAGGTAGGGCGGGAACGGCCGAAGGCCCGGCCGCGCGGATCGCGCGCGGCCGGGCCTCGGTCACCCCGGTGGTCCCTGTCCGACCCCGGGGTGAGGGGGACAGTTGGTCCGGATGCCGTCGCCGTGGAGGGTTCCCCGGGTCGGCTTAGTACCAGTGGTGGTTCTGCCAGAAGGTCCAGGCGGCGTTCGGGCTGCCGTAGCGGCTGTTCATGTAGTCCAGCGCCCAGCGGATCTGGGTGGTGGCGCTGGTCTTCCAGTCGGAGCCGTGGGTGGCCATCTTGGAGCCCGGCAGCGCCTGGGCCAGTCCGTACGCGCCCGAGCTCGGGTTGGTCGCGGTCACGTTCCAGCTGGACTCGTGGGAGATGATCTGGCTGAACGAGGAGAGCTGGTTCGCCGGCACGATCTGCGCGGCGATGGCCTGCGGGGAGGCGGCCGCGGCGGACGCGGTGGCGGGCACGACACCGGCGCCGAGGGCGGTCAGACCGGCGGCACCGGCAAGAAGTGCGGCCGAGGTACGCATACGAAGCTTGAAAGCGGGCATGAAGAACAAGACCTCAATCAGGTTGGGCCGGTGCTCGCCCCGCCCGGACCGTGGCCGGACAGGGGCCGTAACGGTCGCGGGGCGCGCACCGGCAGTAGTTCGTGAAGAGCCGCGCTCCGGTGGGACAGGTACCGGGTGCGGCTGGCGACGAGAGCCATTGTTGCCAGACCGGATCGGCTCCCGCCAAGACCCCTCTGCTACGACGCGCCGTCGTAGCGATCTCGCACGCCGTCGATTCGAAGGCCGCCGCCGGCCGCTCCTGACCTGCGCGGATCCGGGACTTGGACCGCACCGGCCGTGAGCACTACCGGCCGTCGTGCCGACGGATTCCCTGTGAGCGCACTCACCGCTTCGCCGCCGCCCCCGTCACCCGGCGCCGTGTCTCCGGTACGCGGCGTCGCCGTTGATCTGAGACCGGCACCACAGGATGACGGGCCGACGCCCAGCCGTCCCGAACACCCGGCGCTCTCGCGAACCCGGCACCCTCTCCGACCCTGGCACCCTCCGACCCCGGCGTCCGTCCTCAGGTGACGAGGTCGCCCAGGCGGCGGTGCCGGGTGGTGCGGGCGGTGAGGCGGTCCGGGGTCGGGATGGCCGTGAGGCCGGCGAGGGCGGTGGCGATGGCGTGGCCGAGGCGGGCGCAGAAGGCGGCGGGCTCGTCGGCGGCGTCGGGGAGCTCCGGGACCACGGTGTCGACCAGGCCGACGGCGGCGAGGTCGTGGGCGCCGATGCCCTGGGTCCGGGCGAGGTCGGGGGCGTGTGAGCCGTCGCGGTGGACGATCGCGGAGGCGCCCTCCGGGGGAAGCGGGGCGAGCCAGGCGTTGCCTGCGGCGAGGACGCGGTCGGCGGGGAGGAGGGCGAGCGCGCCGCCGCCGGAGCCCTGGCCGAGGAGGACGGCGAGGACGGGGGTGCGCAGAGAGAGCAGGGTGGTGAGGCAGTGGGCGATCTCCACGGCCACGCCGTCCAGCTCCGCCTGGACGGAGAGTTCGGCGCCCGCCGTGTCGACGACGGTGACGAGGGGGAGGCCGAGCTGTTCGGCGAACCGGGCGGTGCGGCGGACGGAGCGCAGGTCGGCGGCGGTGAAGGGGCGTTCCTGGGCGCCGGCCCGGCGCTGCTGGCCGACGACCACGGCGGGTTGGCCGTCGAGGACGGCGAGGGCCCGGACGAGGGCTCCGTCGCGGCCGCCCGGGGAGTCGAGGAGGACGAGTTCCTCGGCGGTGCGGCGCAGCAGTTCGCGGGTGCCGGGGCGGTCGGGGTGGCGGGTGCGGAGGACGGCCTCCCAGGCGTCGGGGTGTTCGGTGGGGGCCGGGGGGACGGCGGTCGGAGGAACGGGGGAAGGGGGAGGGGAGGGCAGGGCGCGGCGGGTGAGGACGGACAGCGAGCGGCGCAGTACCTCGCGCAGTTCCTCGGGCGCGACCACCGCGTCCACCAGGCCGCGTTCGGCGAGGGTCTCGGCGCGCTGCACGTCGGGCGGCAGCTGGACGCCCCGCAGTTCCTCGTACACGCGCGGGCCGAGGAAGCCCAGGCGGGCTTCCGGCTCGGCGAACACCAGGTGCCCGAGGGTGCCCCAGGAGGCGAAGACCCCGCCCATGGTGGGGTTGCGCAGATAGGTGAGGTAGGGCAGTCCGGCCGCCCGGTGGGCCTGGACGGCGGCGGTGATCCGCAGCATGCACAGGAACGCCGCCGACCCTTCCTGCATCCGTGTGCCGCCGGAGACCGGGAGGGCGATCAGTGGGAGCCGGGCGGCGGTGGCCTGTTCGACGGCCCGGGTGATCCGTTCGGCCGTGGCCACGCCGATCGACCCGCCGAGGAAGCCGAACTCGGAGGCGATCAGGGCTGCTTGTCCCCCGCCGATCCGGCCGATGCCGGTGATGACCGCTTCGTCGATGCCGGTCCGCTCCCGGGCGCGGGTCAGGCTCGCCCGGTACTCGGGGTCGCGCGGCCGGGTGGTCACCGGATCGTCCAAGCTCACGAAAGAGCCGGGGTCGACCAGCAGTCCGATCAGCTGATGTGCCGCGAGGGACATGCTCATCTGCTCCACCCCATCGTCCGGTCCGCGTCCGTGCCGAGGAAGATCACCATAGGGGGCGGGGGCAGCGCGGTGGGGGATTGTGCGCCGGGTGTGAGGAGGCCGACAGCCCGGGGGAGGCTTCGCGCTGCTCCGCGCCGGGCTGTTCGTGCTCCGGGGGCCGCTGATCCTCGCGCTGACGTACGCGTACCACCGGCGGCGTCGCGCCTGACGGTCGGACTCGACGGTCAACGGTTGCCGGACGGCAGCGGTTGTCGTACGTCAGCGGTTGCCCGACAGTGGGCGGGCGCCGGCGGGCGATTCGGCCCGGGCCTCGTCGTAGCGCAGGGCGACCAGCCGGGCGAGCGCCTCGTGGGTGCCGAGCGGGGCGCTCGCCCAGCGGGCGCCGGTGGCGGCGGCGCGGTCGGCGAAGAAGCCGGGGGCGAGCAGGTGGGTGGCGACGGCGACGTGGCGGTGCCCGGCGGCGTGCAGGGCGGCGACCGCCTCCCGCGGGGTCGGGCGGGCGGCGGACAGGTACGCGGGGACGGCCGGACAGCCGTCGCCCAGCCGGTCGGCGAGCAGCTCGGCCGTCCGCGCGGTGTCGGCGTTGGCGGCCGGGTCGGAGGAGCCGGCCGCCGCGAGGACCACCGGCCCGGCGCCCGCCGGGCGACCCGCCTCGGCGAGGCGGTCGGCGAGCGCGGCGGCCAGCAGCGGGTGGGGGCCGAGCGCCCGGGCGAGCGGAAGGCGGGTCAGTCCGGCTGCGGCTAGCGCCCCGGGAAGGTCCACCCGCAGGTGGTAGCCGCCGCCGAGCAGCAGCGG
This sequence comes from Kitasatospora purpeofusca, assembly GCF_034043715.1. GTDB lineage: Bacteria > Actinomycetota > Actinomycetes > Streptomycetales > Streptomycetaceae > Kitasatospora > Kitasatospora purpeofusca_A. The sequence goes on from NZ_JAXCLC010000031.1 coordinate 71,733, forward strand.
GACCAGTACGGCCGCCCGCCCGTCCAGCCCGGCGAGCGCCTCCGGCAGGGAGGGGCGGGCGAGGTCCAGGAAGCAGCAGCGGACGTCGAGACCCGGGCACAGCGCCCGGACCCGGCGCAGCAGCGCCCGGTTGGCGGCCACTCCGGCGGCGGCGCGGCTGCCGTGGGCGACCGCGAGCAGGACCGGCCGGCTTCCGGCCGACGGCCGCCGCACGCCGACAGGCCGCGGGCCTGCCAGCCGCACCCCCGTCAGACCCGTTCCTGCCAACCCCGCCACCGTCAGACCCGTTCCTGCCAACCCCGCCACCGTCAGACCCGTTCCTGCCAACCCCGCCCCCGTCGACCCCGCCCCCGCCAACCCCGCCCCCATCAGCTCGCCGCCAGCCGGTACCCGCGCTTGGGCACGGTGCGGATCAGCCCCCCGTGCGGCCCGAGCGCCGCCCGCAGCCGCCCGACCGCCGCCTCGACGGCGTGCTCGTCGGCGGCCGCGTCCGGCCAGGCCGTGCGCAGTAGGTCGGCACGGCTGAGCACATGCCCGGGGCGTTCGGCGAGCGCGCGCAGCACGGCCGCGCCGCGCGGGCTGAGCAGGCGACTCTCCCCGTCGACCAGGGCGGCGTTCCCCTGGAGGGTCAACCTGGTGCCGCCCAGGTCGAGTTCGCGGCGGCCCCGGCTCGGCAGGGTCTCCGCGAGCAGCCGGACCAGCGAGCCGAGCCGGCCGCGCTCGGGAAACTCCGCGGGCAGGCCGAGGTCGGCGAACGGCCGGGCGCAGAGCGCGCCGACGCAGACCGGCAGGACGTCCCCGCGCAGCGCGTCCAGCAGCGCGTCGCGCAGGCCGTCGGCGGCGGCCGTCTCGACGAACGCGCTGACCGCGGGGGCGCTGGTGAAGGCGAGCGCGTGGACCTGGCGGCGGACGGTCTGTTCGACCAGCCGCCGCACCGGGGCCGGGTCGTCCGGCGGGGCCCAGCGGTAGACCGGGACGGAGATCACCTCGGCGCCGCGTTCGCGCAGCGCGGCCGCGAAGGCGTCGAGCCGCACGCCGTGCTCCTGGACGGCGATCCGCCGGCCGGTCAGCGGGCGGGCGAGCAGCCAGGTCAGCAGTTCGTCGGTGGCCTCGGAACCGGGGGAGAAGCCCTCGCCGAGGCCGCTGGCGCGGACGGCGCCGGTGGCCTTGGGGCCCCGGGTGAGGACGACGGCCCGCCGGCACGCGTCGGCGAGGGCGGCGCCCCGGCCCCAGCCCTCGGCGGCGCTCATCCAGCCGCGCCAGCCGACGCCGGTGGTGGCGACCACGTAGTCGAGCGGCGCGGTCAGACAGGACTCGGTGGCCCGGCGCAGCGCGAGGTCGTCGGCGAGCGGCATGATCCGCAGCACCGGCGCCTCGACGACCTGGGCGCCGCGCCGGGTGAGCAGCGCGGTCAGCTCGTCCCGGCGGCGGGCGGCGGTCACCCCGATGGTGAAGCCGGTGAGGGGCCCGGGCCGCGGGGTGGGGCGCGGTCCGGTGAGGGTGGTTGTTGCCATGGCCGAAAGGGTGCGGGCCGCTCGTTACGGGCTGATTGCCCGTCGGTCTCCCCGGCGTTAGCGAAGCGGTGGTTCCCGTTACGGGGGATGTCCGGAACCGCACCTCGGGCGGTACGGGGTGTGAGCGACGCGTACCGCGGGCGCAACACGGCGGACCCGGGGGCGAAACGCCCACCGGCGAAATTTCTCGGCACGACCCCGGGACACCGGGGAGCGCGACCGCCACGCCCACACCCACGCCCACACCCACACCCACGCCGCCCTCCGGCCCCCGGCCCCCAGCCCCCGCCCTCCGGCCCCCGGCCCCCAGCCCCCGGCCCCCGCACCACCCGAGGAGTCACGCATGACGTCGCACACGGCCGAGCCGGCCGAGCCGCCGCTGGACCTCGTCCTGGTCGGCCACGGCATGGTCGGCCAGCGCTTCCTGGAAGCCTGGACCGAGCAGCCCGGCGCCCGGCGCGGACGGGTCACCGTGCTCGCCGAGGAGCCCCGTCCCGCCTACGACCGCGTTCACCTCAGCTCGCTCTTCGAGGGCCGTACGCCCGAGGACCTCACGCTCTGCCCGCCCGGCTTCCTCGCCGAGCACGGCATCGACCTGCGCCTCGGCGACCCGGTGACCGCCGTCGACCGCGCCGCCCGCACCGTCACCACCCGCTCCGGCGCCCGACTGCGGTACGACGCCCTGGTGCTGGCCACCGGTTCGGCCCCGTTCGTGCCGCCCGTCCCCGGTCGGGACGCCGCCGGCTGCCACGTCTACCGCACCATCGAGGACCTCGACGCGATCCGCGCCGACGCGACGAAGGCCGCGGTGGCGGGCGGCGGCACCGGCATCGTGGTCGGCGGCGGTCTGCTCGGCCTGGAGGCGGCCGGAGCCCTGCGGGCGATGGGACTCACCACCCATGTGGTCGAGTTCGCCCCCCGCCTGATGGCCGTCCAGGTCGACGAGGGCGGCGGCGAACTGCTCCGCCGCAAGATCGAGGAGCTCGGCGTCACCGTCCACACCGCGGCCGCGGCGAGCGGGGTCGCCACCGGTCCGGACGGCGCGGTGCGCGGCCTGCTCCTCGCCGACGGCCGCGAACTCGCCGCCGACCTGGTGGTGTTCTCGGCCGGCGTCCGCCCGCGCGACCGGCTCGCCCGGGACTGCGGCCTGGCGGTCGGCCCGCGCGGCGGCATCGTCGTCGACGAGTGCTGCCGCACCGAGGACCCGGCCGTCCTCGCCATCGGCGAGTGCGCCCAGGCCGCCGACGGCCGCGTCTACGGACTGGTCGCCCCGGGCTACCAGATGGCCGAGACGGCCGCCCGCGAACTCGCCGGCCGCCCCGGCCCCGGCTTCACCGGCGCCGACACCTCGACCGAGCTCAAGCTGCTCGGCGTCGACGTCGCCAGCTTCGGCGACCCGCACGGCACCGCCGAGGGCGCGCTCGACGTGCTCTACAGCGACGGCCGGCTGGGCGTCTACCGCAAGCTGGTGATCGGCTCCGACGGGGCCCTGCTCGGCGGTGTCCTGGTCGGCGACACCGACGCCTACGGCACCCTGCGCCCGCTGGCGACGGCCGGCCGGCCGCTCACCGTGCCGCCCGGGCAACTGGTGCTGCCCGCCGGATCCGCCGCCGCCGGCCCGGTCGCGCTGCCCGACGACGCGGTGCTCTGCTCCTGCCACAACGTCACCCAGGGCGCGGTGCGCGCCGCCGTCCGGGAGCAGGGCGGCGGCAGCGTCGCCGAGGTCAAGAAGTGCACCCGGGCCGGCACCGGCTGCGGCAGCTGCCTCAAGCAGCTCACCACCGTCGTCACCGAGGAACTCGCCGCCGCGGGCACCGAGGTGGGGACCGGCCTGTGCGAGCACTTCCCGCAGAGCCGCGCCGAGCTGTACGAGATCGTCCTGGTCACCGGCATCACCACGTTCTCCGCGCTGGTCGACCGGCACGGCACCGGCGAGGGCTGCGACATCTGCAAGCCGACCGTAGCCTCGATCCTGGCCAGCCTCTCCAACGGCCACATCCTGGACGGCGAACAGGCCGCCCTCCAGGACTCCAACGACCACTTCCTGGCCAACCTCCAGCGCAACGGCTCCTATTCGGTGGTGCCCCGGGTGCCCGGCGGCGAGATCACCCCGGACGGCCTGATCGCGATCGGCGAGGTGGCCCGCGACTTCGGCCTCTACACCAAGATCACCGGCGGCCAGCGGATCGACCTGTTCGGCGCCGGCGTCGACCAGCTCCCCGCCATCTGGGCCAGGCTGGTGGACGCCGGCTTCGAGTCCGGCCACGCCTACGGCAAGGCGCTGCGCACCGTGAAGTCCTGCGTCGGCGAGACCTGGTGCCGCTACGGCGTCCAGGACTCGGTCGGCCTCGCCATCGAACTGGAGCTGCGCTACCGGGGGTTGCGCTCCCCGCACAAGCTCAAGTCGGCGGTCTCCGGCTGCGCCCGCGAGTGCGCCGAGGCCCGGAGCAAGGACTTCGGCGTCATCGCCACCTCCGCCGGCTGGAACCTCTACGTCGGCGGCAACGGCGGCATGACGCCCCGGCACGCCGACCTGCTCGCCGCCGACCTGGACCGCGGGACGCTGATCCGCACCATCGACCGCTACCTGATGTTCTACATCCGGACCGCCGACCGGCTGGAGCGCACCTCGGTCTGGCTGGAGCGGCTCGACGGCGGCCTCGACCACCTGCGCGCGGTCGTCCTCGACGACGCGCTCGGCATCGCCGCCGAACTCGACGCCCTGATGGCCCGCCACATCGATTCCTACCAGGACGAGTGGGCCGCTACGCTGGCCGACCCGGACCGGCTCCGCCGCTTCGCCTCCTTCGTCAACGCTCCCGGCACCCCCGACCCGGCCGTCACCTTCGTCCCCGAACGCGGCCAGATCCGCCCCGCCCGCCCCGACGAGGACGGCCACGCCCTCCCCGTCCCCGTCCCCGCCCCCGCCCCGGTCCTCGTGGCCGGCCCCCGACTGGAGGTGCTCGCCAAGTGACCGTGGAGATCCACGACGGCACCCGCTGGCAGCCCGTCTGCAGCCTCGACGACCTGCAACCGGGCCGCGGCGTCGCCGTCCTGCTGCCCCCCGCCGACACCCAGGTGGCCCTGTTCGTCGACCGCTCCGGCGCGCTGTACGCCGTCGACAACCGAGACCCGTTCAGCGGCGCGCACGTGCTCTCCCGGGGCCTGCTGGGCAGCCGCGAGGGCCGGCCGACGCTCGCCTCACCGATGTACAAGCAGACCTTCGACCTCACCGACGGCCGCTGCCTGGACGAGGACACCGCCCCCGACGGCACCCCTGCGGTGCTCCGCCGGTGGCCGGTCCGCGCCGCGGCGGCCGACTCCCGGAAGGAGGAGCGGGCATGACCACCGCCCTCGGCACCCGCCCGGCCCGGACGGCCGGCGCCCGCACCCTCACCCACTGGGACCCGGAGGACCGCGAGTTCTGGGAACGGACCGGTGCCCGCACGGCCCGCCGCAACCTGATCCTCTCCGTGCTCTCCGAGCACATAGGCTTCTCGGTCTGGAGCCTGTGGTCCGTCCTGGTGCTCTTCCTCGGCCCCGAGTACCACATCGACCCGGCCGGCAAGTTCACCCTGACCGCCCTCCCCACCGCGCTCGGCGGCCTGCTCCGGCTGCCGTACACCTACGCCGTCGCCCGGTTCGGCGGCCGCACCTGGACGGTCGCCAGCGCCCTGCTGCTGCTGGTCCCGACCGGACTGGCGGCGCTCGTCCTCACCCCCGGCGTCTCCTACGGCACCCTGCTCGCGGTGGCCTGTGTCGCCGGTGTCGGCGGCGGCAACTTCGCCTCCTCGATGGCCAACATCAACTCCTTCTACCCGCACCGCCTCAAGGGCTGGGCCCTCGGCGTCAACGCCGGCGGCGGCAACCTCGGCGTCCCCGCCGTGCAGCTGCTCGGCCTGCTGGTGCTCGCCACCGCCGGCGCCGCCCACCCCCGGCTGCTGCCGCTGATCTACCTGCCGCTGATCCTGGCCGCCGCCGCGCTCGCCTGGCGCCGGATGGACAACCTGCCGACCGCGCCCCGCGAGCCCGGCGCACCCGCCGACCGCTCGCTGCGCGAGGTCGCCCGCGATCCCTACGGCTGGGCCGTGTCCGTCCTGTACATCGGCACCTTCGGCTCGTTCATCGGCTTCGGGTTCGCCTTCGGCCAGGTGCTCCAGGTGCAGTTCCACGACCGCTTCGACACCCCGGTCAAGGCCGCCGCGCTCACCTTCCTCGGCCCGCTGCTGGGCTCGCTGCTGCGGCCCGTCGGCGGGCGGCTCGCCGACCGCTGGGGCGGCCCCTGGGTCACCCTGGTCACCTTCGTCACGATGGGCGCCGGTACCGCCGTCGTCCTGGCCGCCTCCCGGGCCGGCTCCCTGCCGCTCTTCCTCTCCGGCTTCATCGCGCTCTTCGTCCTCAGCGGCATCGGCAACGGCTCGACGTACAAGATGATCCCCGCCCACTACGAGGGCCGGGCCCGCCTCGCCGTCGCCGACGGCGCCGACCCGGCCGCCGCCGAGGCCACCGCCCGCCGCCGCACCGCCGCGCTGATCGGCCTGGCCGGCGCGATCGGCGCCTTCGGCGGGGTGCTGGTCAACCTGGCCTTCCGGCAGTCCTTCCTCGGCAGCGGCAACGGCGACGACGCCTACCTGGCCTTCCTCGTCGCCTACCTGTGCTGCTCCGCCCTCACCTGGGCCGTCTGGCTCCGCCCGGGCGCCCGGCGCTGACCACGACGCCGTCGGCCCCGGGCACGGTGTCCAGTGCCCGGGGCCGGCGTTGTTAGGGTCGGGGCATGGCAGTGAGCAGGACGGGCATCGGTGGTCCCGGTGGTCCCGGTGATGGTCCTCGTCCCCCCGCGCGGTTGCGGCTCGACGCGCGGCGCAACCGCGACCTCCTGCTCGCCACCGCCCGCGACCTGTTCGCGCGGCACGGGCTGGACGTCCCGCTCGACCAGATCGCCAAGGAGGCGGGCGTCGGCAACGCCACCCTCTACCGGCACTTCCCGACCCGCCAGGCCCTGGTCGGCGAGGTCTTCGCGGACGCCGCGAACCTGCTCGCCGAAGCGGCGAACGAGGCGCTGGCCACCGAGGACGCCTGGAGCGCGATCGAGCGCTACTTCGAGCGGATCCTCGAACTGGTCGCCGCGGACCGGGGGATCAACGACCTGGTCGCCCGGGCCGTCCCGACCGTCCCCGGGCTGCTCGGGATCAGCCGGCGCAACGCCGCGACGGTCGGCTCCCTGGTCGCCCGCGCGCAGGAGCAGGGCACCATGCGCGCCGACGTCGTCACCACGGACCTGCTGTTCATGCTCGGCGCGCTCTGCCGGGCCCTGCCCGCGGCCACCGAACTGCGCCCCGACCTGTGGCGTCGCCACCTCGCGCTGCTGCTCGACGGCTTCCGCACCGGGGCCACCCACCCGCTGCCCGTCCCGCCGGTCGGCGAGGAGCGGTTGGACCGGACGTTCGCCGAACTCTGGGCGGCCGACACCCCGGCCGACACCTGACCCACCCGTCCGCCGCTTGACCGCCCCCGCGTCAGGAACCCGTACGGACCGGCCCCGCCCGCGTCAGAGCTCCGTCAACGAACCGCCCTTCCCCCGCCCACCGGGCTTGGCTGGCACCGACGACACCGGTCATCAGCGACCGGTGACCGGTCGGAAGGACGGACAGCGCCATGGCGGACGAGCCAACAGCCCTCCCCAGCGGGTCGGGGCCGCGGGAGGACGACGGCGGGGGCCGGATCGTGGTCGGCGTCAGCGGCTCGCTCGGCAGCCTCGCCGCCCTGCACCGTGCCGTCGCCGAGGCCCGGCGGCTCGACGCCGAGGTGCTCGCCGTGCACTGCTGGACCCCGGTCGGCGGCGAGTTCGGCTACCGCCGGGCGCCCTGCCCGCCGCTCCTCTCCGCCTGCCGCGACGCGGCCGCGACCCGGCTGCGCGAGGCCCTCGACCGAGCCTTCGGCGGCACCTGGCCGGGCGTCCGGCTGCGCAGCGTCGCCGTCCGCGGTGAGACCGGGCAGGCCCTGGTCCGCTGCGCCGACCGGCCGGACGACCTGCTCGTCCTCGGCGCCGGCCCCCGCGGCCTGCTCGCCCGCACCCTGCGTCCGTCGATCACCGCCTACTGCGTACGGCACGCCGCCTGCCCGGTACTGGCCGTCCCGAAACCGCCGCTCCAGCGCGAACTGGAGGCCATGGAACGCCACCCCAGGACCCGGCTGACGGTGACGGTGTGACCACCCGCCTCGCCCCCTCGATGTCCGCCGCGGTCGCCCTCACCGCGTCCGCCGCCCTGCTGCCCGCCCTCTCCGTCCTCGGTGAACTCCGCCCCACCTGGGTCGCGTTCGCCGCCTACGCCGCCCTCTGCGCCGCCGTCGGCGGCCGCTCCCGTCCCGCCGCCGCGCCGCTGATCGGCCCGGCGGCCTGGCTCTTCCACAACGGCTTCGTCGAACACCGGCACGGCGCCCTCGGCCTCGCCGCTCCGGCCGCCGAGGCCGCCCACGTCCTCCTCCTCACCGTCGCCGCCCTCGTCGCGGCCCTCCTCGCGGCTCCGCGCGGCCCGCGCCCCGGTGGCCGCTACGACCTCGCGGCATGACGGCCGGACGGCATGACGTTGGACGACCCGACGACCCGACGGCCCGACGGCCCGACGGCCCGACGGCCGAGTGGGCGATCGGGCGATCGGGCGAGCGGGCGAGCGACCTATGATGTGTCATCTCGCTGACAGCCGCTGGGGATGGGGAACGCGTTGTTCGAGCAGGCGAAGCATCCGGTTGTGACGATCGACGTGACGGCCGAGGAAGCCGCCACCCCGGCCTCCGCCTCCTGACCCGCCCGCGCGGACCACGAGCGCACGATGAAGGGATCCTTCCGGGCACTGCTGATCGGCGTGCCGAAGTACCGTGACGAGCACATCACCGACCTCCCGTTCGTCCGGGACGACCTCGCCGAACTGGAGGAGGCACTGTCCTCGGCCGGCTACGAGGTGGTCGTCCACGAGCCGGACGAGACGGACCGGGAGAGCATCGACGCCGCCGTCGAGACCTTCTTCCAGCAGGCCACCGCCGGTCAGACGCTGCTGGTCTACCTGAGTGGCCACGGCATCCACCACGACGGCACGGACTACCTGGTCCCCAGGGGAGCGCTCACCAGCGCCCGGGACTTCCGCGGCAAGTGCCTGGCGCTCGACTTCGCCCCGTACGTCGAACAGAGCCGGGCCGGCGACGTGGCCGTCCTCGTCGACGCCTGCCGCGAGGGCATCGTCATGCGGGAGATGGCGCCCAGCAACGCCGTCGGCTGGTCCGAGGCGAAGGTCCGCCGGGTCGGGAGACGGCACTACTGCCACGTCTACGCCTGCTCGCCCGGCGAACGCGCCCGCTACGCCACGGCGGGCGGGACCACGTTCAGCCTCTTCTCGCGGGCGCTCAGCACGGTGGTGGCGAGCGAGACCGGCCCGAGCACCCTCGCCGACCTCCAGGAGCAGCTCCAGACGGCCGTGGACGCGCTCACGAGCGAACACGAGTGCCCGCGCCAGCAGGTCAGGGTCCGCGCCGAGGGCGGGCTCGACGGCTTCGTCCTGTTCGAGCGGCCGGACCGCGAACCCGCCGGCGCGGCGGGCCAGCACCCCTGGGTGGTCCGGGCCCGGGAGCACCCGGCCTGGCGGCAGGTGGCCGACGGCCCCGGCGCCGAGGTGATGCGCTCGGCGGTGACCGCCCTCGTCGAGCGGCTCGCCCCCCTGGCGGCGGCCGACGACCGGGCCCTCGCCGACGACCCGTGGCGGCTGACCGACCTCGCCGAGCGGATGTCCGGCCGGTTGGGCTGGCTGCTGTCGAAGGTGCTCAACGCCGAGAAGCTGGCGCTCGCCCCGGCCGAGGCGGCGCTGCTGGTGGCGGCGCCCTTCGCCCACGTGGCCTGCGCCAACCGGGTCGCGGTCGAGGCCCTGGCCGTGCGGCCCACCGAGCTCGCACCGTCGGCCGCCCCGGCCGCCCCCTCCCCGATCAGGGCCGGCTACGAGCAGTTCGTCACAGGCCGCGCGCGGCTGGTCCGGCGCGCCGCGCAGGCCGAGCGCGGCGGCGACACGGCGGGGGCGGCGGGCATCGCCTGGTGGCTGTTCCGCCAGTGGCTGGCGGGCAGGCCGGGCGGTCACCACGAGAACGTCCTGACCGGCCTGTGCGGACCGGTCGGCGCGCTCACCGAGCACCTCACGGCATCCGGTGACCGGGACCTGGTCGCCGAACTGTTCGGCCTGGACGCCCTCCCGAGCCTGCTGCGCTCGCTCCGGACCTCCTACGACACCACCGCGGTCCGTCCGGTCCGCCAGCTGGCCGGCGCCACCGAGGCGGAGCAGTACATCCGGGAGGAACTGCTCGGCGCGCTGCTCGCGGTCGCGCACCAGCTGGCCGTCGACCCGTTGCGGCTGCCGGACGTCGTGGTGGAGCACCTGGGCATCTCGTACGCGGTCGACCTCGCCGAGTTGCACCGGACGGTCCAGGGCGCGCGCTGGGACCCGCGCGGCCGGACCAGAGTGCTCACCGCCGCCTGCCACCACCCCGCGGTGGGCCTGGCACTGCGTCAGCACGCCGCCGCGCTGGACACCCTGTTGGGCGCGATCGACCTCCACGCCGGTGCCGACCCCCAGCTCGCCCCGCTCCAGGACCTGCCGGTCCACGCGACCGCCGACCAGGTCCACGCCGCCGCCGACGATCGGGGGCGGCCCATCTACGAGTCCACCGACCTGCGGTTCCGGCTCGCGGACGACCGGATCCAGGAACTCCTGATGGGGGAGCAGCTCTACGGCGACCAGGCGCTGGCGATCCGCGAGCTGTACCAGAACGCGCTCGACGCCTGCCGCTACCGGGACGCCCGCACCGCCTACCTCCGCCGCCGCGACCCGCAGGTGCCCGCGTGGTCGGGTCGGATCGCCTTCCGCCGGGGCGTGGACGAGCGCGGCCAGGTCTACCTGGAGTGCCGGGACAACGGCATCGGCATGGGCGAGCGCGAACTGCGCGAGGTGTTCTCCTACGCGGGCATGCGTTTCGCCGACCTGCCCGAGTTCCTCGACGAGCAGGCGGCCTGGCGGGCCGAAGGCATCGAGTTCCACCCCAACAGCCGCTTCGGCATCGGGGTGCTGAGCTACTTCATGATGGCCGACGACATCTCCGTCACCACCTGCCGCCTGGACCAGGACGGCCACCCCGGCGACCGCCTCCAGGTCGACATCGCCGGCCCGGGCTCGGTCTTCCGCATCCGCAACCTGGGCCGGGGCCACGACGCCGGCACCGTCGTCCGCCTGCACCTGCGGAGTCCGGAGACGGCGCCGTCGTGCACGGATCTGCTGGGGCGGCTGCTGTGGATCGCTCCGTACGACGTGACGGCGGAGGACGCGGGGGAGCGGCTGACGTGGGAGGCGGGTGTGCTCGCCCGGTTCGCACTCCAGCATGCGGAGGAGCACGACAGTCCGGACACGGTTGAACCGGCCGAGGTCCGGGTGGACGCCACGGAGCGTCCGGGACTGTGGTGGCTGAGTTCCTGGGGCGGCATCCTGTCGGACGGCCTCTGGGCCGGGGAGCGCCTGTTCGGTGCCGTGGTCGACCTGAGGGGGTCCCAGGCACCGAGGCTGACCGTCGACCGCACCCGTGTCCTGGGGTACGACACCGACTACGTGGCCGGACTGCTGCGTGAACAGATTCCGGCGCTACTGCGCGAGGACGGTCGGGTCCTCACCCACGACTGGCTCTCGGAGTTGGTCGACCACGACCCGGTCCTGGCCGACGTCATCGCCGAGGCGGCCGTGGCCGCCGCATACCGGCCGTGGGCCGTGCGCGGCCACGAGGTGGACATCACCGCCGTGGGGTGCTTCCCTCCGGATGCCGTGCTCCTCGGAGTGCGTGATTCGCGGGTTCCCAATCCGATCGGCAACCTCATCGGTGTCCCGAGGCACATCGAGGACTGGCGGGCCTTGGCATGGGCGGGCTCCGGCATTCCCCGGGCGAAGGCAGTGGTCAGCACCGGCATGCCGGTGGCCAGGCCCACCGACCGGTTCGTTCTCCAACCGAGGGAACTGCACGGGACACGCAGTTTCGAAGCCTCCGAATCGAACGAGATCTCCGAGTGGTTGGATCCGGTCGCACCGGTGCCGCTCGGGCACGTTCTGGCGGCGGCACAACGGATCGGATACCCACCGAGCGAGGTGGGCGTCCGGCTCACGCAGCTCGGGTACCGGCTGCCGGCCGGCCATCGGCTCCCGGAGTCCTTCGACAGGAACGATCTCGCCTTCCTCAGCCGAGACCTCGATGCGCAACCTCCGTGGCTCGACCCGGAGAAGCCCGTATCGCTCCGACATGTCCTGGCGGCCGCCGACAGGTCGCACTTCGAACCGGCAGTGGTGGTGAACCGGCTGAGTGGCCTTCTCGCCGGGTCGCTGGAGCATCTGACGCTCCCGAAGTCCTACGAAGCCGTGGAGCTCGTGCGTGCCCTCGAGCTGGTTCCCGGGAGTCCGGTGTCCCTGCGGCAGGTGCTGAGCATGGCGCAGCGGACGGGACGTCGTCCTGGTGAGGTCGTGCGGGATCTGGCGGTACTCGGCCACGCCTACACGGGCCCGGAGGTGCCGACGAACGTCGAACAAGGCGACCTGATGGTGCTGAGTCGTGATCTCGACGAGAGGCAGCCGTGGCTGGGGACCGGGGAGACGGTTTCGGCCTGGCATGTCCTGTCGGCCGCTTCACGGCTCGACCGCACACCGGCGGATGTCGTCGCGAGGCTGGCGCAGCTCGGCCACGGTGTGGCGGAAGGCACGAGTGGAGCGACGACTCCGGTACCTGACGACATGGCGCTGCTCAGGGCTGAGGAGGAGGGGTCGGTCGGGTCGCTGAGAAGGGCCGGTGCCCAGGTGTCGATGGGACATGTGCTGTGGGTGGCGAACTTCCGGGAGAGTTCGCCGCGAACCGTGGCCGACCGGCTGGCGGAGCTCGGCCATCGGTTGGCCGAAGGCATCGAGGTTCCCGACCGGGCGCTGCCGGAGGACCTCCTGATCCTGAGTGCGGACCTGAACTGGCGTGAACCCTGGCTGTCACCGGGGGAGCCGGTGTCGGTGGGCCATGTCCTGCGAGCCGCCGGCCGGCTGGCGGACCGGTCACCCGGGCAGGTCGCCGACCGGCTGGCGGAGTTCGGTCACCCTCTGGCCGATCCCTCGCTCCTCCCCGCGACGGTGAACTCCGACGACCTGCTGCTTCTCAGTGAGTTCCAGACCGGGCAGCCGCCTTGGCTGAGGCCGGGAAGACCGCTGGACGTCTGGCACGTCCTGTCGTGTGCGGCGGAACTCGGTCTGCCGCCGGGTGAAGTGGTGGCCAGGCTCTCGGAGCTGGGTCACCGGTTGCCGGACGGCATCGTGGCCCTGCAGGACGGCGTGGCGTTGGTGCCGGAGTTCGGCGGTGGGCCGAGTCCGGAGCGCCCGGTCTCTCTCGTGGACGTGCTCCGGCTGGCGGGGCGCGAACATGATCCGGCCGAGGTGGCGCGGAGGCTTCGCGCGATGGGTTTCCCGTTCGCCGGTGACGTCGTCTACGAATGACCTGGAGTCACCCGCCCGTTCCCCCTGGGTTCGGGCACCCGTTCTGTCCTGGTAGTGTTCTTCCTGTCGCGAGGGGGACGAACAGAACCCCTCGCCAGGCGTCAGCGGTGCTACCAGAGCACGTCCCACTTTCAGTGGGAAGAGTCCGTGCAACCCGGGCCTGGCGCTCCACGGTCGAACGGGCCCGGTACCTCCTCAGGTACCGGGCCCGTTCGCGTTTCGGTCGTTCAGCGGTCGTTCAGCCGTCGTTCGGCTGTCGTGCGGCCGTCGTTCAGTGCTCCGTCAGCGGAGCACGCCCCGGACGGCCTCGGGGTCGGTCGGGGCGAGCGGGGCGGCGTCGGGCGCAGCCGTGGCGCCGGTGAGGGACTTCGCGGCCGGGGGCGGGGTCACGTAGACCGGGGCGGGCTCGGCGCCGGGGGCGCAGGTCTTGGCGATCCGGCCCTTGCCGCTCGGCAGGCTGCCGTCGCGGAGGTAGGCGGTGAAGGTGTCGTCCAGGCAGGCGTTGCCGTGGAACAGGATCTCGTGGAAGCTGCCGCCGTCCTGGACGACGAGCTTGGCGCTGGGCAGCGCGTCGCGCATGGCGAGCCCGCCCTCGTAGGGGGTGGCGCCGTCCTCGGTGGACTGGAACAGCAGCACGGGCGGCAGGCCCTTGCCGGTGATCTTCAGCCGGCCGGCCCGGTTGCCCTCGTACGGCCAGAACATACAGGCGGCGTTGTACCACATGTTGTTGTAGGTGTAGAAGGGCGCGACGGCGTCGACCTTGGCCTGGTCCTTCTTCCAGTACTCCCAGTCGCGCGGCCAGGCGTTCTCGGTGCACTGGACCGCGTTGTACGCGGGGAAGGAGCCGTCGTCGGCGCCGGGGGCGGCGTAGCGGTTGTAGGCGATGGCGAGCGGCCGGGTGTCGTGCTGGGTGACGTACGCGGAGAGCACGGTGGCCATCCGGGGCCAGCGGAGGAAGTTGTAGCCGCCGCCGTAGAAGGTGTCCTCGAACTCGGCCGGTCCGATCTTCCCGACGGCCGGGGCGGCGTCCAGCGGGTCGGTCCGCAGGGCGGCCTCGACCTGGTCGTAGGCGCGCTGGATGTCGGCGGGGTCGGTGCCGAGGTGGTAGACGGAGTCGGCCTTGGCGGTCCAGGCCGTGAAGGCCTCGAAGCGGCGCTGGTGCTCCTTGTCCTGGAGCTTGTTGTGCTCGTACCAGGTGGTGGTCGGGCCGACGATGCTGTCGAGCACCATCCGGCGCACCCGGGACGGGAACAGCTGTCCGTAGGTGGAGCCGAGCGAGGTGCCCCAGGAGCCGCCGTAGAAGTTGATCTTCGGCTCGCCGAGTGCCCGCCGGATGCTGTCCATGTCCCGGGCGTTGTCGACGGTGGTCATGTGGGGGAGCAGCCAGGACCAGTCGGCCGCGCAGTCGGAGGCGTAGCCGGCGGCCTTCTTCAGCCAGGCCTTCGAGGTGCCCTGGTCCGGCTGGTAGTCGGGGCGTTCGGCGTCGAAGTAGTCGGGGTCGCAGACGACGTGGGGCTCGCTGCCGTTGGTGCCGCGCGGGTCGAAGCCGATCCAGTCGTAGGTGGAGGCGACGTCGGCCGGGATCTGTCCGGCGATGAAGGCGGGCATCCAGAGGCCGGAGTTCCCGGGGCCGCCGGGGTTGAGCAGGATCGGGCCCTGGCGCTTGTCCTTGGGCGCGGTGGCCGGGAGCCGGTTCAGCTTGACCTTGATCTTGCGGCCGCGCGGGTCGGAGTAGTCCACCGGCACGTCGAGCATCGCGCACTGCAGTGCCGGCGTGGCCGGGTCCTCGCAGGAGCTCCAGGCCAGGGTGCCCTGCCCGGTGTCGGACTGGACGCTCCGGTCGTCGAGTCCGTCGGCCCCGGGTTCGACGCCGACGGCGGCGGCGCCGCCGAGGAGGGCGATCGCGGTCGCGGCGGACAGTAAGGTGATGACTTTTCTCATGGTGAGCATGATGTGATATGTGCAATGTCACAGCTACTCAGTTGACGTGACGTTATGAAGCTGTGACGGCGAGGCAGTTCGGCGGCGGCGGCCGTTCGTGGTCCGGCGCACCCGCTCCGACCTGGTAGTGTTCTCCGTGTCGCGAGGGAATGATTCCTCGTCAGGCGTCAGTGGTGCTACCAGAGCACGCCCCACTTTCAGTGGGGAGAGTCCGTGCAACCCGGGCCTGGCGCTCCATGGTCGAACGGGCCCGGTACCTCTTCAGGTACCGGGCCCGTTCGCGTTCCTGGATCCGGGCCCGGATGCCGGAGCGGGACCGTTGGCGTCCCTCGGCCCGGAGAGCGGGCCCGTTTCCGGGCCCGCTCCGGTCAGGCGCGGACCGGGACTCCGGCGGCGCGGGCCAGCAGGGCGGCAGTGGCGCGGCCGGCCTCGACGGCGTGCGGTGCGCGGGCGGCGACGCAGTGCCCGAGGGCCGGGTCGTACTCGGTCAGGATGACGCCGGCGTGGTCGGTGTCGAGCTGGAGGAACTCGGCCGCCGGCGTCAGCAGGGCGGTGTCCAGGGCCCGGGTGGTGTCGGCGGGGACGAGGTCGTCCCCGGTGCCGTGGACCAGGAACAGCGGGACGGGGGAGGGGCGGTCGGCGAGGGCGGCGAGGGGCGCCTCGCCGGTGGTGACCGCCGGGCGGGCGTAGCTGGAGGCGATGCCGACGGCCGCCGTGGGGCGGCGGTCCTCGGGGAGGTCGCGGTGGGTGGCGAGGGCTATCGCCTCCCGGCCGGACATCGACCAGCCGGCCAGGACGAGGCCGAGGGCGGGGTCGCCGCCGTGGTCGGCCGCGTGCCGGTGGGTGTGCTCCAGCGAGGCCAGCAGGTCGGCGCGACCGCTGTCCTCCGCGTCGGAGCGCCAGTCCGGGGTGAGCACCAGCAGGCCGTGCCCGGCCGCCTCCCGGGCGAGCGGGGCCAGTTCGAACCGGGAGTCGGGGGCCTTGCCGTGCCAGAGGAGGAGCACGGGCCAGGGCCCGGCGGAGCCGGCCGGCGGGCGATGGATGTCGAGGAACCGGTCGGGTGCGTACTCGACGGTTTCGGCCGGGATCGTGACGGACATGGGTGGTTCTCCTGCGGTTCGGGCGGGTGTTCCGGACTGGTACTGTTCTTTCTGTCGCGAGGGAATGATCTCTCGTCAGGCGTCAGCGGTGCTACCAGAGCACGCCCCACTTTCAGTGGGGAGAGTCCGTGCAACCCGGGCCTGGCGCTCCACGGTCGAACGGGCCCGGTACCTGAAGAGGTACCGGGCCCGTTCGCGCTCTCGGGCCCGAATCCGGATCCGGCTCCGGGCCCGATGCCGGAGCGGGCCCGTCCGCGTCACCCGACCGGGCGGTCCGAGCCGAGTTCGCGGGAGATCCGCAGGCCGACCTGGGCGACCACCGGGCCGAGGGCGCGGACCCGGGCGGCGGTCATCCGGGAGGTGAGACCGGAGACCGAGAGGGCCGCGCTGACCTCGCCGGTGTGGTCGAAGATCGGGGCGGCGACGCAGCGGACCTCGGGCTCGTTCTCGCGGTCGTCGATGGAGTAGCCGCGGGCGCGGATGCGGGCGAGGTCGGCGCGCAGGCGGGGCTCGTCGGAGATGGTCCAGGCGGTGACCGGGCGCAGCCCGGCCGCGACCACCTCGGTGACCGCCTCCTCGGGGAGCCAGGCCAGGATCGCCTTTCCGGTGGCGGTGCAGTAGGCCGGGGCCCGGCTGCCGACGCGGGAGGCCATCCGGACGTTGGTCTCGTCCTCGACCTTGTCCAGGTAGACGATGCCGGGGGCCTGCCAGACGGTCAGATGGACGGTCTCGCCGGCCTCGCGCTGGAGGCGGCGCAGGTGCTCGGCGGCGACGCTGCGCAGGTCGAGGGTGGAGAGGTAGGCCTGGCCGAGCCGGAGCGAGCCGTGGCCGAGCCGGAACCAGCCGGTCTCCCGGTCGCGGTCGAGCAGGTGCTCGTCGAGCAGCGGGCCGGTCAGCCGCAGCACGGTCGACTTGTTGAGGTCGAGCGCCTCGGCGAGCTGGGCGAGCGGGACGCCGCGCCCGTCGCCGTGGTCGCGGACGTAGCCGAGGACGGACAGGGCGCGGCGCAGCGACGACGACTGGTTGCGCTCGCCCGCCGCCTTCCGCGGTTGCCCGGTGGTGGCGGCGGTCTGCTCCGTCATCGGTCCGTTCCCCTCTCGTTCCGCCGTCCGACTGCGGCGGTTGTCGAACCGTACCCCCTACGGGCATGGCGGCCGCGTTTTCGATACGGCGTTGTGCACTGCAAAACTTCCCGAATCGGCTCTTGTTGGGCGTCGGCGCCCCCGCCTAACGTCCCTGGCATCGAGCAGGAGACGCCGACCGTCCGAGCGGCCGCACTGCCGTACCCACCCGCGTCACCACCCCCACATCCACCATCGGCCCCGGTCAGGGCCTGCTGCGACGTGCCCGTCCGCGACGGCGCGTCCCGGCGGCAACTGTCGGGAGGGGAGGCTTCCCACCCATGCGCATCGTCAGACTGACCACCTCGGCCGCCGTCCTCGCCGCGACCTGCCTTGCCGCCGCCTGTTCACCCGGCACCGCCGTGCCGGCCGGCGACAGGGCCGCCGACGACAAGAGCGGCACCGTGCAGGTGTGGCTGTACAACGAGGCCGGCAACGCGGCCAAGGAAGCGGTGGTCGCCAAGGCGGTCACCGAGTTCCAGGCGGCGCACCAGGGCGTCACCGTCAACGTCAGCTACATCGACACCGACGCCTCGGCCCGCGCCGCGAAGATGAAGGGCGCGTTCAACGACCCCAGCAGTGCCCCGGACCTGGTCGAGTTCGGCAACACCGACCTGCCCGGCTACGTCGCGGCCGGCGGACTCGCCGAGATCGGCGCCGACCTCGACAGCTGGGCGGACAAGGGCGACCTGGACCCGGCGATCGCGAAGACCGCCGTGCTCGACGGCAAGACCTACGGCCTGCCGTGGTGGGTCGGCGTGCGCGCGCTGTACTACCGCACCGACCTGTTCACCGAGGCCGGACTGGCCGCGCCGGCCTCCTACGACGAACTGGTCGCCGCCACCCGGAAGATCCACGCCGCGCACTCCGACACCTTCGGCATCGCGGTCGGCGGCAAGTACACCTTCGGCGCGCTGCCCTTCGTCTGGGACGCGGGCGGCGACATCGCGGCCAAGGACGGTGACAAGTTCAAGGCGGCGATCGACTCGGCCGCCTCGCAGGCCGGGGTGAAGCGCTACACGGACCTCTTCGACGAGGCCGGCTGCCCGGCGCAGCAGTGCGCCGACCTCACCGGCGGCAAGACCGTCGACCTGTTCGCGGCCGGCAAGGCCGCCATGGCGATCCTGCCCAACTCCAGCCGCAGCAAGGTGGACGCGGGCGCGGCCAAGGGCAAGTACGCGGTCGTCCCGCTGCCCGGCGCGAAGGCCGGCACCATCGCCCCGGCCTTCGCCGGCGGCAACAACCTCGGCGTCATGAAGGCGGCCAAGCACCGCACCCTGGCCGTGCGGTTCGCCGAGCTGCTGGCCGGCCCCGGCTACCAGGAGCAGATGTACGACGCGATGGGCAACCTGCCGACCCTGAAGTCGGTCAACGCCAAGGTCGCCGCCAAGGACGCCTTCCTGAAGCCGTTCACCGACACGATCGCGGCCGGTACCCGCTTCGTCCCGCTGGACCAGGCCTGGGCGCAGATCGACGCGCAGGCCGTCATCCCGACCATGCTCCAGCAGGTCGTCACCGGCAAGGCGGACGTGGCGAAGGCCTCGGGCGACGCCGCCACGCAGATCACCTCGGCCTTCGCCGCCCGCTGAGCCCGCCGAGCGCGCTGAGCCCGCCGAGCGCGCTGAGCGCGTCGAGTCCGTCGAGTCCGTCGAGTTTGCCGAGTTTGCCGAGCCCGCCCCAGGGATTCCAGAGAGCAGGTCCCGCACGTGTCCGCACCCACCACGGCCGCCCCGGCGGCGCCGCCCTCCCCGAGCGGGCGGCGCCGGGGCGGCGGGGGGGGGGGGGCGCCCCCCCCGCCCGCCCCCGCCCCCCCCCGCGCCGGGGCGGC
>NZ_JAXCLC010000032.1:0-90263 GCF_034043715.1 Kitasatospora purpeofusca
CCCGGGCGGGGCCGCGGGCCCCCCCCCGGCCCCCCCCGACCGACACCTGAGGGAACGATGAACAACACCCGAGGCGCAGCCGCTCTGCTGGCCGTTGCCGTGGCTCTGGTCTCCGTGCTGACGGCGTGCGGCGGTGGGGGAGCACCGTCGGCGACCGCCGCGGAGAGCAGTCCGAGCGGCCCGAGCAGTGCCACCCCGACCGGTGAGAACAGGTCGGTGGCCCGAGGCTTCGAGCCCGTGCCGCAGGCCGTCCTGGACGCGTACCTCGCGGATCTGCGGGCCGCCGACCCGGCCCTTGCGGCCAATGACGTCGACGCGTGGACCGAGGGGATCCACCTCTGCTACTACTCCTTCGCCGGCCGGACGGAGGACCAGTTGGTCGCCTCGGCGAACCAGACCCTCGGCACCGAGCGCGGGGCGACGGTCGTCGCCGCCGCCCGGAAGCACCTCTGCGGGGTACAGGGCGTCCGCGACGACTGGGAACTGCACAAGCCCCAGCCGTCGTAGCCCGGGGCGACCGGGTGCGGTGCGGCGGCGCCGCACCGCACCCGGTCGGTCTCCTACAGGTGCGGGAGGACGAAGTCGTACCCGGCCACCGAGTGGGCGTTCCCGGCCGGGCAGCGGCCGTTGGTGGGGTAGCCGTAGAAGTAGAGGCCGTAGCACTTGGGGCAGAACCGCCAGTTGCGCTGCGAGCCGGGGGGTTCCGGGATGTCGTGGGGGAGGACGAAGTCGTAGCCGGCCGCCGCGTGGGCGTTGCCGGCGGGACAGCGGCCGTTGTCGGGGTAGCCCCAGAAGAACATGCCGTAGCACTTGGTGCAGAAGCGCCAGTTGTGCTGGGCGGTCGGGGTCTCGGGGATGTCGTGCGGGAGGTTGAAGTTGTAGCCGGCCGAGTCGTGGCCCCCGCCCGCCGGGCAGGCGCCGTCGGTGGGGTAGCCGCGGAAGAACATGCCGTAGCACTTGGTGCAGAACCGCCAGTCCGCCTGGCTGGCGAGGATTCTCGCGTCCTTGGCCTTCGCCGCGTCCGTGGAGCCATCGGCCGTCGCCGGTCCGGCCGTCGCTCCGATCGAGGCCACGGCGCCGAGGCCGGCCACCGCCGTGAGGCCCAGTGCCCGGGTCAGCACCGTGCGTCGGTCCGGCCGTGGCGGGAGTCCGGGATCGTCGTCGGGTGCGGTCAGGAAGCCCATGAGTGTCCACCTCTCCGCCGGTCGTGGCCGGCGAATCCTCAGGAACGGCTCGGTCGGGGTTGCGCAACGCCGAGTATCGAGTCGGGGCTGTACACGGTCAACGGAGTGCGGACGCACGACCCGGCGTCCGCCGCTCGCGGCGCGCCCTCGGGCCGCCAGACCATACGGTTAATAATGATCTTCGGCCATCGGTCGCGCTGTTTCCCGTCAATATGCCGTTCATGAGCGGAATTGACGGCCATTCGGTCACTCCCCGCAAGAATCTGCGGCCACTTCTGTCTTCCCCTGCTGGGGGCGGGCTGACAGGCTGTGCGGGTTTGCAGAACCGGAGGAGGTTTCGTGTCCCGATTCACCGGCACGGTACTGGCGGTCACCAGTGCCCTCGCCCTCGTCGCAGGCTCGGCCGCGGCGGCCGTCGCAGCACCGGCCCCCGGCGCAGCCGCCGAGGCCAAGGTGGCAGCGGTCGACTGGAAGCCGTGCAACCCCGATCCGAGCCAGCCGGACCCCAAGATCTACGACTGCGCCGTCTACCAGGTGCCGCTCGACTACGACCACCCCAAGGGTGAGACCACCGGCATCGCGATGATGCGCCGTCGCGCGGGCGACCCGGCGAAGCGGATCGGCTCGCTGTTCCTCAACCCCGGCGGCCCGGGCGGCAGCGGCTACCTCTGGGCGACCACCGCCCGCTTCGGCAAGGACGTCCAGGACCGCTTCGACCTGGTCGGCTTCGACCCGCGAGGCGTGGCCCGCAGCAACCCGCTGAAGTGCTTCACCACCGACGAAGAGGCCGCGGGCGTCAACGACCGCATGATCGGCGTCCCGGTGACCAGGGCCGAGATAGCGCAGACCATCGACGCCACCGAGGACTACAGCGACGCCTGCTCGCGCAACGCCGGCCCGCTCATCGAGCACATGTCGACCATCAACGTGGTCCGTGACCTCGACCGGATGCGGCGCGCCGTCGGCGACAGCAAGCTGAACTTCGCCGGCTTCTCCTACGGCACCCTGATCGGCGCCACCTATGCGGGCATGTACCCGGACAAGGTGCGCGCCCTGATCGTCGACGGCAACGTCGACCCCAACCTGCGGATGCACAACGGCGTCGAGTACGACCGCCAGCGCGCCACCGGCTTCGAGGTCGCCCTGACCGAGTTCCTCAAGCGCTGCCAGACCGCGGGCGCCCCGCGCTGCGCCTTCGGCGAGGGCGACACCCGGGCCAAGTTCGACGCCCTCCGCGACCACCTGCGCACCAGCCCGCTCACCCTGCCGGACGGCACCCAGGTCACGCTGTCCAGCTTCACCAGCCAGGTCGCCAGCTCCCTCTACGCGCAGCGCCTCCAGGCGCCGCTCGCGGTGTCGCTGCAGGCCGCCTACCAGGTGTTCAACGCCCCGGCCGTCGCCGCGCAGGGCCTGGCCGCCGCGCCCGCCGTCGACCCGGCGGTCGTCGAGAACGCCAAGGTGCTGGCCAAGACCGTGCCGAACGCCCTGCGCGAGGCGCTGCCGGAGACCCCGTACTCCGCCGACGACTCCTACTACGGCGTCAACTGCCAGGACAAGCCGTACCCGTCCAACCCGTGGACCCTGGCCAACCTGGCCAAGCCGTGGGAGAAGGAGTCGCCGACCTTCGGCCGCTACCAGGCCTTCGACGGCCCGACCTGCGCCTCCTGGCCGGCCCCGGCCCGCGACGCCGAGCGCTTCACCGGCCCGTGGAACGGGAAGACCGCCGCCCCGGTGATGGTCATCGGCAACCTCTACGACCCGGCGACCAACTACGGCTTCGCGCAGCGCATGCAGCGCCAGCTGGGCAACGCGGTGCTGGTCTCGGTCGACGTGGTCGAGCACTGCGCCGTCGGCCGCAGCAAGGAGCTGGGCAAGCTGGTCACCGACTACCTGGTGAACCAGAAGGCCCCGGCCCCCGGCCAGCTCCTGAAGCCGGACGCCGAGGCGTTCCCGCCCGTCGCCTGACCCACCCCGCAGCCGAACGGCCCGCCCCCGGAAACAGCCTCCCGGGAGCGGGCCGTTCGGCTGCGCGGACCACTCCGTGGGCTGGTTCCTCGTCACGTCACGTCACGTCATGGCTTCCGGCTCCGTCAGCCGTGACGCGGGACGGCGGGAGTCGGGAAGGTTCGAGCTGCTCTGTCTGAGGGCTGTCCCGTAATTGATCTTTGGCGGTGGCTGGGCAGGCGTCGCCCATCGGCAGCAGACCCGGACTATGCGGCCTGGAGAAGGTTGTGGAGGCGGGCGATGCCGAGCATGGCGTGGTGGACGCCGTCTCCTTTGAGGCGGCAGTCGCGGAGGATCCTCCAGGTCTTCATCCGGGCGAAGACGTGCTCGACGCGGGCGCGGACCCGCTTGTGGTCTCGGTTGTGCTCGGTCTGCCATTCGGTGAGTTCGCCGCCCTTGGGCCGGCGATGCGGGATCACGAGACCGGTGCCGGGGTAGCCGCCGTCGGCGGTGGTGGTGGTCCGGCCGACGGCGGCCTTGGCGCCGGACTCGGCCCAGGCCTTGCAGTCATTCCGGTTGCCCGGGACTGGGGTGCCGACCACGACGACCAGCCGGGTGTGGGCGTCGACGACGACCTGATGGTTGGTGGAGTACCTGTAGTTCTTCGACTTCTCCGCGATGGTGTGGTCGTGAGTGGGGACGCGTCCGCCAGTAGGCCGCAACCAGCAGGACCCGGTCTTCCAGCGGAATACTCCAGGGCCGGCCCGGCCGCACGGTGTCAGCGCCCTCTCGACGGAGAACTGTCATCAACTTGCGGAAGACGCGCGGGCTCAGCCCCGTGAAGGGGGCTATCCAGGACGGGTCCGACGCCGTGATCACAGCCATGGCCGTGATCATCCCATCTCGGTACGGGGCCGGCCGCGGGTTCCTTCACCCCCACTCCGATCTGTCAGCCAGGCGGCGGTACCACCAGAACTCCGTGCGCCACTGGCGCCGGTGGGCGAACGGGTCAGGCAGGGTGCGGCGCAAGAACGCCGTATCCAGAGGCTCCACAAGCCGGCCGAGCTCGGCACGCGCCCGTTCCGGCAGTCTCTCCAGGATCTCCTCCAGCACATCACGCGCGTGCCTGACGTCGTCGAAGGAACACCCGGAGCACGAGCAATGCGACTTCTGCGGGTACAGCGGACGTCTTCCGGGCGGGTTCAGGAACTCGCGGTATCGCCGCAATGCCCGGTCGGTGGCACCCAGGTGTATGTAGAAGCTGGCGCTCAGGTACTCGACCCGGTGCACAGCCAGGCTAGCCCCGGCGGAGAGTCCGTGAATCCGGAGCGGAGGGGCCGGCCCCCAGACGCGGGAGACCGGTCGTTCAGCGCGAAGCGCGCGCGGCCGTCTACGCGGCATCGGCCTTTCGACACATGATCACGGGAACCATGATGCCAGGCAGGGATGCCCTGCCGCACCCAGTTACGGGACAGTCCTCAGCACGGCACAACGCGGATTCCCTTCGAGCGCCACGGCTCGGGTACTTCGTCGGCGTCCGCCAGCCGCTGAATCCACGCCAACTGGTCCTCGAAGTACTGCCAGTAGGGGGTTGGACCCGTCTCGGCCGAGCCTCGGTCGAACACGAGGATCGGCCCGTCCGTGCCGCGCTTGCCGTGCCCGTAGAGCATGACGCGCATCGTGTCGTCGATCATCTCCAGGGCAAAGCTGCACGGGAAGTTGAACAAGTAGACCTTGAAGTCGCCGCCACCCGTGCGAGCAGCCTCCGCAAGAGGGGTGAGGACCTCGCGCAGGTACCGGGCCGGGTCCTCCATGGCAGCCTCGGAGGGCTCCAGTCGGTACCTGTCCTTCCGCGACTCGCAGAAGGGATCCATGATGAAGACGCGGACGGGCACCTCGTGCGACTTGGCGACGAAGAGCTCCCGGAGCTCGTCCGTGCCGTAGAAGTTCCGCGTCAGACCGAACATGGTGATCCTCGACCGGGCGTCGCGGACGCGCTGGATCAGATCGGTCTTCGAGTCGGAGTTGGTGAGCGGAAAGAGGTCTTGGAGTCCGGACGACTCCAGATGTCCCAACATGCGTCCACTGTAGTCACGGCCGAAGCCGAGGCGATCGGGCCGCGTGCTGTAGGTGCGACACAGGTAATCGATCCGGTCGTCCGAGGGTCGCCGCTGACCGTGCTCGTAGCGACACAGCTCAGCGTCCGACATCGCGGGAGGAAGCAGTCCGTCGGCCTCGTACTCACGGTCGATGCGAGCGGACAGTTCCGGACGGCTCCAGCCGTGCGCCCATCTGTGCGCTTCCAGCGGGTGCACCTGAGGGCAGGCAGTGAGGATGCGATCCACGGTTTCTTCCAGTGAGGCCCCGTCACGAAGACAGCCGCGTGGCAGCGTCTTGACCCCCGCCGTGCACGCGCACAGGTGATCCGCGCGGGCTTCGGTGGACGGTCGGCAGGCGGCTGTCCGGTCGGCGGCCTCCAGCCGCCCCGGCAGATCTACCGCTTCCTGGAGTGGACGCTCCGGACCGACATCGAGCCCGACCGGCCGTCGCGGACGCAGCGGTTCCGATGCCTCGGTGAATCCGAGGACGGCACTCCCTGCGGCGCAGAGGGCCCGGAGGGCGGTGACTTCGCGGCTGCGCGGAAATGGATGGCGGACCACCTGCGAGTGGAGCAGGACCACCGCTCCTAGGAGCACGTCACGCACACGCCCTGGGTCGCGGTGCCGGAGGAGGAACCGTGAGCGCGCCGATCGCGGTGGAAGTGCCCGCCGAGCCTGTCATCTGCCTCATGTGCGCGGCATGGCAGGCACTGGAGCGTCTGTCTGCCGAGTCCGGTGACCACTCCCGCGCCCTGGATGCCAGGGCGCGCGCGGCGCGGCACTCGGAGGAGGCTCACAGTGGATGAAGTGGCTGATCCCACTGCGAAGTTGGCGGAGCAGCCGCAGTCGATACCGCCGGAGTGGCGCGGACCGCGCCCGGTGCTGAGCCCGGAAGACCATGCCCCGGCTCCGCTGCCCCCTGAAAAGCGGGAGCGACGAGCCGACATGCTGGCGCGCGTCCGCCGGGCGAACGAACGCGCCCGGCGGAAGTACACGGGCTCCTGAGCCCCCGCTCCGGCCGCCGAGTCCTGGCAGGGAGCAGCGGACGGAGCGGGTCCGCAACACCGAACGACCCGACACCCACCGGTGATTGGGACCGTCACAGCGTGAGGAGACACCAAGTGCGGCCGAACCGACCGTCGACCCCGACCGACCGCCCGGACCGACCGCGCCGGAGCCCGGTACGGCCCCGGACGTCAGCTAGACCACCAGAGAGCCGGCTCCGCGCAGGCAGCGGAGCCGGCCCTCTCCCGCTCGCGATCGCACACTGCACAGGAGGGAACACCACCATGGCGAAGCACGGTGGAGGATCGGGCAACGACGGCCCCGGCAAGGCCGGCGGGGGCCAGGGCGGCGGGCACTCGGGGGCGCCGGACACCGCGCCGCACGACGGCCGGCGGGACGCGCCGCCGAAGAACCTGCCCAAGCCCGAGAAGCCGTAGGGGACATCATGACGTGGGACAAGCTGACCGACACGCTCCTGGAGTCCGGGGCCCTGTCGGCCGACTGGGAACAGATCTTCCGTACCACCCCGCGCGATCGGTTCACCCCGGACCGGATCCGGGTGGACGGGGAGTGGATCGATCGGACGGCGCACCCTGACCGCTGGGCGGCGGCCGTGGCCTCCGATCTGCCGCTCGTGACGCAGGTCTACGACGGGACCAGCACCCCGTCGTCCTCCAGCTCCATGCCCACCGTGGTCGCGACGATGCTCCGGCACCTGGACGTGGCCCCCGGGATGCGGGTCCTGGAGGTCGGTACCGGCACCGGATGGACGGCCGGCCTTCTGGCCAGCAGGGTCGGTGCGGAGAACGTGGTCACCATCGAAGCGGACCCCGGTCTCGCGATCGACGCCCGCGCACAGCTCGCCACCATGGGACGCACGCCCACGGTGGTGGCGGCGGACGGCATGCTCGGTCACCCCGCCGGGGCCCCGTACGATCGCGTCCACCTGACGGCCGCCGTGCAGAGGCTGCCCGGGGCGCTGATCGAGCAGACGAGACCGGGCGGCGTGATTCTCGTGCCCTACGGGACGGCGTTCTGCAACGGAGCGCTGGCGCGGCTGACAGTCGCCGACGACGGCGAGTCGGCGACCGGCCCGTTCGTCGAGGACGTCGCCTTCATGTGGGTGCGCGACCAGCAGCCAGACAGTGGGGAGTTCGACATCGACGACGTCCGCTACGGCCCGTCGGAGATCGACCCCGCGGACGTCGCGGACTCCACCGACGCGGCGTTCGCGGTCGGGCTGCGCCTGCCGGACGTGTTCCGTCAGAGCGTCGCGGCACCCTACGACCGGCTCGGCACCGGCCGGTTGGAGGTCTGGGACGGCATCTCCTACGCCCACTGTCGACTGGCCGACCGGGAGGGGAAGCACGCCGTCTCCCAGTCCGGCCCGCGGAACCTGTGGGACGAGGTGACGGCCGAGTACCGGTGGTGGCAGCGTCAGGGCGCGCCAGGGCTCGACCGGTTCGGTCTCACCGTCTCTGTGGACGGTCAGCGCCGTGCCTGGCTGGACGGCCCGGGCGACGTGGTCGGGTAGTCCGCGGGCCCCGGTCGGGACTGCGTCGACCGGGGCCCGTTTCGGATCAGATGTCGCCGAGAGGCACCTCGGGGTCCGCCAGGCGGGCCGGGTCGACCACTCGTCCTGAGCGGATCAGGGAGCGGATCGGGTCGGTGACGTCCCAGATGTTCACGTTCATGCCGGCCAGGACCTTCCCCTCGGCCAGCCAGAAGGCGATGAACTCGCGGGTGGCCGGGTCGCCGCGGAACACCACCCGGTCGTAGCCGCCGGGCTCGACCCAGCCGACGTACTCCATGCCGAGGTCGTACTGGTCGGAGAAGAAATAGGGGACACGGTCGTACACCGCCTCCTCGCCGAGCATCGCGCGGGCCGCCGTCTGGGGCTGGTTGACGGCGTTGGCCCAGTGCTCGACGCGGATGTGCCGCCCCAGCAAGGGGTGGTAGGCGTTGGCGACGTCGCCGGCCGCGTGGATGTCCGGGTCCGAGGTGCGCAGGTGCTCGTCGGTCTTGATGCCGTTCTCCACCTCCAGCCCGGCGGCCTCGGCGAGTCCGGTGTCCGGGGCGATGCCGACCCCGACCACCACCGCGTCCGCGGGCACCGTCGTGCCGTCCGCCAGCCGGACGCCGGTGACCCGGCCGTCCGCGCCGGTCAGTTCGGCGACCTTCACCTCGAACCGTAGGTCCACGCCGTGGTCGCGGTGCAGATCGGCGAAGACCTGGGCCACCTCGCGACCCAGCACCCGCAGCAGCGGCAGCTCGGCGGCCTCCAGTACGGTCACCTCCGCGCCCGCCGCGCGGGCCGCCGCCGCCGTCTCCAGGCCGATCCAGCCCGCGCCGACCACCACGATCCGGGCGCCGGGGCGGAACTCCTTGCGGATCCGCTCGCTGTCCTCCACCCGGCGCAGGTAGTGCACACCGCCGAAGTCCCCGCCCGGCACCGGCAGTCGGCGCGGCACCGAGCCGGTGGTCAGCAGCAGCTTGGCGTACTCCACCCGCCCGTCGTCGGCCAGCTTCACCGTGTGCGCGGCCGGATCGATCGACACCACCCGGGTGCCGAGCCGCAGCGTGACGTCGTGCTCCGCGTACCACTGCGGCGGGTGGACGTAGATCTTCTCCCGGGAACTCTTGCCCAGCAGATAGCCCTTGGAGAGCGGCGGCCGCTCGTACGGGCGCTCGTGCTCCTCGCCGATCAGCACGATTCCGCCGGTGTACCCGGCCTCGCGCAGCGCCTGCGCCGCCTTCGCGCCGCCGAGGGAGGCGCCGACGATCACGATGGGACGCTGCCGCCCGGCGCCGTCGGTACCCGTACTGTCCGTGGCCATACTGAACTCCTCGCTCTGCGGCGGAAACCACGGACAGCCTGCCGCCGGCCGTCGGGCCTGTCGAGACGGCGTCCGGCGCGCCGCCTCGGCTCCCCCGAACGGGTGACGCGGCGCGGGGGCGGGGGAGGGTTCAGGGCGTGGGGGGAGCGTTCAGGGCGTGGGGGAGGTTCAGGGCATCATCGCGTCCCGGACCAGGGCGGTGTCCGTGAACTGCTCGAACCGCACGATCCGCCCCCCACGCACCGTGAAGTGGTGCGCCACCCGCACGTTCAGCGGCCGCCGGGTGGTCCGGTGCACCGCCGTGTAGCGGGCCAGCACCACCACGTCCTCGCCGTCCACCACGTACCGGTCGTCGTGCGCCGTCCAGTCGTCCCACTCGGCGGCCAGCCGGTCCATCACCCCGCCCGTGACGCCCTTCGGCGTCCGGTAGGTGCCGCCCAGCGGGAAGCCCGCCATCTCCGTCCACTCCACGTCCTCGGCGAGCGTCGCCCGCAGCGCGGCCAGGTCGCCCCGCGCCGAGGCCAGGTACTGGCGGCGGACCACGTCGGCCGGGGCGTCCGACTCGGCGAACGCGGCCGTGCCCCTCGGAATCTCGATCATCGCGCTCAGCCCCAGACCAGTTCGCCCTTGGCGACCTTCGTCCCGAGGTCGACCGCCAGCGGCATGCCCAGCCCGGGGAACCGCCGCTCCAGCGCCTCCCGGGCCGAGGCCGCGTCCGGCGCCCGGCCGACCTCGGTCTCGAAGGCCCGCAGGTACTCGCGGGTGTGGTCGATCGAGGAGGGGTCGGTGGGCGCGTCGGCCGTCCGGTGCCCGGCCACCACGAAGTCCGGCTCCAGCGCCGCCATGCCGTCGAGCAGGTCGATCCAGGCCGAGCGCTGCTCCGGCGTCGGCGTGTCGGCCGTCCACACGTGCAGGCCCTGGAAGAGCAGCACCCCGCCGAACAGCGCGCGGTGGTGGTGCTGCCAGAGGTAGTGCCGGTCCGGCAGGTGGAAGTCGGCACCGCGCAGCTCGAAGCGGTGGCCCTCGAAGACCAGCTCGTCGCCGGGCAGCACCTCCGGGCGGACCAGTCGGGTCGGCAGCTCGGGGCCGAGGTGCTCCCAGGCGCGGAGCTTGGCCTCGAAGGTCTCCTGGATGTGTCCGACGGTCGACGCGGTGGCCAGGAACCGGGCCTTCGGGAAGGCGTCCTGCACCTCCTGGGCGCCGAAGTAGAAGTCCGGGTCGCCGTGGCTGACGAAGACCGTGGTCAGCTGCTTGCCGGTGGCCCGGATCCGCTCCACCAGCCGCCGGCCGTCGGACCGGGTGAACCCGGCATCCACCAGCAGCGCGTCCTGGGGGCCGGTGACCAGCACGGAGGTCTTGTTGAGCGAGCTGTCCGGGCTGTCGATGACCTCGAAGTCGAGGGCGCTCATGAACGTGTCCTTCCTCGCGGCCGGGCGCGTCGTGCCGCGTGCCGGGTGTGCACGCCTCGCGTGCCGGGTTGCGCACGCCTCGACGCCCAGCATCGGCGACCCGGCGCACGCCCGCACCCCGGGACGATGCCGGCCCGCACCCCGGGACGGCGGCCTGTGGCTCACCCGCGCGGGCGCAGCCGGGCCACGGCGACCGAGGACACCAGGGTGGCACCGGCCAGCGCGGGCCAGAGCACGCCGGGACCGGCGGCCAGCAGTGCGGTCAGCGCCGCCGGGGCCAGGGCGCGGCCGACGCCCGTCGACAGCTCCCAGCGCGCCAGCGCCCGGCCCAGCAGGTGCGGCGGGGCGGTCGCGGCCACCAGCGCCGTCCCCGAGCCGGTGTAGAGGATCTCGCCGAACGTGTACAGCACCGACACCGCCGCCACCGCGCCGGCCGCGGCCGTGCCGCCGAGCGCTCCGGCCGCCCAGAAGCCCAGGTAGGAGAGGGTGAGCACGATCCCGCCCGCGGCCAGCACGGTGTGCCGCGACCGCTCGCCGAGCCGGAGCACCACGGCCAGCTGGAGGGCGATCACCAGCACGGTGTTGCCGACGAAGATGCCGGAGGACCAGGCGGCGGAGGCGTGCAGGTGCAGCACCAGCAGGGCCGGCAGGGCCACCTCCAGGACGTCGAAGGTGAAGGCGAAGGGCAGGCTGGCGACGCTGAGCAGGGTGATCCGGCGCAGCGCGGGATCGGGCGCGGGTGCCGGGGCGGGGGCGGGCGCCGGGGCGGGAAGGGTGGTCGCCGCGGACGGCCGCAGGACCTCCGCCGGTGCTGCGGACACCCGGAGCGAGTGCACCAGCCCCGCCGCCAGCAGGCAGGCCGCCGCGGTGACTCCGGCGAGCAGCTGGAGCGCCCCCGCGCCGCCGGCCACCGCGAGCGTCGCCAGCAGGGCGCCCGCGCCCAGCCCGGCGTTGCGCAGTGTCCGGCCGGCGGCCAGGGCGGCGTCCCGGGTACGGCCCTCGGTGAGCGTCGACACCACGGCCGCGTGGGTGGCGGGCCAGGACTGGCTGCCCACGCCGAGCAGCACCGCCGCGGCCGTGAACCCGGCCATCCCGTCCGCCAGCAGCAGCGTCACCGACCCGGCCGCCCGGACCACCAGCGTCGCCGCGGCGGGCAGGCTGCGCGCGCCGCGGTCGATCCACCGGCCGGTCAGCGGGAGCACCAGCAGCCCGGCGACCATGCCGGCGGACATCGCGAGGCCCGCCGCCCCGGGGTCCAGGGCGAGCACACCGATGCCGTAGAGGAGCAGGAACGGCCGCAGCAGCCCGGTGCCGAGGGCGTCCACCAGCAGGGCGGCGGCGTAGCGGGGCCCGCCGGCGGCGGTCAGCAGGCCGAGCAGCGCGGCCGGTCCGCTCCGGGGCCGTTCGACGGTGGTAGAGGTGGGGGAGGGAGCAGCGGCGGGGGAGTCGGGCCGCCGCTTCGGGCTCTGGATCAGGCTCATGGCCGGTACCGTCCGCCCGCACCCGGCCCGCACGCACGTCGATTGACGAGTCCCGTCAATCGACGCCGGACCGGGCCGCCGCAGGTGACAGGATCGGGGCGTGAGCCTGACCATCGACATCACCGGCCTGCCCGACGAGCGGCTGCTCTTCACGCCCTCGCCGCTGGCCGAACTCAGCGCCATGCTGCACGTGCTCGCCGAACCGGCGCACCACCCCGACCTGCACGGCTGGGCGGCGAGCACCACGGCCACCGTGCCGCCCGCGCTCGCCGAGCGACTGACCGAGGCGGAGTTCCTCTGGCGCTCCTCGCGCGCCGACTTCCTCGTCCCCGGCATCCCCGGCGCCACCCTCGCCGAGGAGCTCGACGCCGTCGACCGGATCGACGACGAGCAGTACGTCCGGGCCGCGCTCGTGACGGCCTGCGGCGTCTCCCGGCTGGCGCACCGGACCGCCTCGCCGCTCACCGACCCGCAGGCGCAGGAACGGGCCCGGGAGCTGGCGCTCGCCCGCGGCCCCCGGCAGGCGGACTTCGCCGACCGGCTGCTCACGGACCCGCCCGCCGTCCGGGCCCTGGTCCGGCGGCTGCTGGAGGACTGCGCGGACGCGTTCTTCGCCGACGCCTGGCGCCGGGTGCTGCCCGAACTGGCCGCCGACGCCCGCCGCAAGACGGACCTGCTGGTGCGGCACGGCGCGGTCGGGGCGCTGGCCGCCGTCTCCTCCTCGATCGTCCTGGAGGACGCGGGCGAGGGAGGGCGCCGGATCGTCGTCGACAAGCTCCAGGACAACACCACCAGCGCGACCGGCGCGGGCGGTGCCACCTTCATCCCGACCGCGTTCGGCCGGCCGCACCTGCTGGTGGTGTCCGCGGCCGGCTGGCGCCCGGTGGTGCAGTACCCCGTGGCCGCCCCGGGCGTGCCCGAGCCGGTCTCGCTCGCGGTGGTCCAGCAGCGGCTGGAGGCGCTCGCCCACCCCGTCCGGCTCCGGCTCGCCCGCACCATCGCGCGAGGCCCGCACACCACCGGCGAGCTGGCGGCCGCCTGGCAGCTGACCGCGCCGGAGGTGTCCCGGCACCTGGCGGTGCTGCGCCGGGCCGGGCTGCTGACCACCCATCGGCGCGGGCGCTACATGCTGTACCAGCTGGACCTGGCGGGCAGCGCCCGGCTGGGCGCCGATCTGCTGGAGGCTGTGCTGCGGTGACGGTGCTGCCTCCACAGGGCTGCATCGACAGGGGCTGCATACACAGGGGCTGCATACACAGGGGCTGCATACACAGGGAACACCGGCCGGGCGGAGCGCGTTCGAGCGGGCATGACCACTGAGGCCACTCCCGCCACTCCTGCCACTCCCGAGATCCTCCGCTACGCCGCCTTCGCCACCGACCCGGCCGGTGGGAACCCGGCGGGCGTGGTCCTCGACGCCTCCGGCCTGACCGCCGATCGGATGCTGGCGATCGCGGCCGAGGTCGGCTACTCGGAGACGGCGTTCCTGTTCCCCGGCCCGGCCGGGGAGTACACCGTCCGCTATTTCAGCCCGCTGGCCGAGGTGCCGTTCTGCGGCCACGCCACCGTCGCCTCCGCCGTGGCGCTCGCCGAGCGGACCGGCCCCGGCCGCTACCTCTACCGCACCCCGGCGGGCGAGGTCCCGGTCGAGGTGGCGGAGGGCGTGGACGGCGGCCTGCGAGCCACCCTCACCAGCGTCGAACCCAGGGTGGAGGAGGCCGACGCGGCGGACGTCGGCGAGGCGCTCGCCCTGCTCGGCTGGGCCGCCGGGGACCTCGACCCCGCGCTGCCGCCCCGGTACGCCTACGCGGGCGCCCGCCACCTCGTCCTCGCCGCCGGGACCCGCGACCGGCTGGCCCGGCTCGACTACGACTTCCACGGGCTCGCGGCTTTCATGACGGCCCGGGACCTCACCACCGTCCAACTGGTGTGGCGGGCCGCACCCGACGTCTTCCACGTCCGCGACCCGTTCCCGGTCGGCGGCGTGGTCGAGGACCCGGCCACTGGGGCCGCGGCAGCCGCCTTCGGCGCCTACCTCCGCGCCCTCGATCCGGCCGCCGCCCCGGCCGTCCTCACGCTCCACCAGGGCGAGGACCTGGGCCGCCCGGGCACTCTCCACGTCGACCTGGGCACCGAGGCCCCACGGGTCCGGGTCTCCGGCGCGGCGGTCGCCATCGGCCAGGATGAGCCTGCTTCCTGACTGTTGAGGGAGGGTCAGGCGGGGGTGGGCGAGCGGGGGCGTTGGGGCCGCGATGCCCGGTGCTCGGGAGCCGCAAATATGGTGGTGTGAAGATCGGTTTGAAGGCCCTATGCTTCGTGCGTTCACGATGTCTTCGCACGAAGCAAGGTCTGCCGGATGAAGCTTCCCAAGGTGTCCGCCGTGGTCGCGGCCGCCGTCCTGGCCCCCGCCGTCCTCTTCCCCTACTCGGCCTCCGCAGCCGACGCACCCCGGCCCGCCGGGGCCTCCGGGCCCGACACCGGTTCCGCCGGCACCCCCGACGCGGCGCCGGCCGACGCGGGCCAGGAGGACCTGGACCGGGCCGAGGTCCGGCGGATCCTCGCCGACAAGGCCAGCGGCGTGTCCGTGCGCGAGGCCGCCGAGAAGGCGCTGGCCGCCGGGACCGCCGCCGCGCTGCGGGAGTTCCTGACCACCGGCCTCCAGAACGCCCGCCACATCGACCAGCGGGTGGAGGCCGTCCAGATCCTCGGCGTCGGCGGCCCGGCCGTCAAGAAGGCCGCCAAGGCCGCGCTGCTGGGCTCGTACGCGGACCTCGTCAAGTTCCTGGAGGAGGGCCAGTACACGGCCCGCGGGCAGGACGACCGGGCCGAGATTGAGCGGCTGCTGGCCGATCCGGCCACCGGACGCAGCGTGCGGGAGGGGGCGCAGAAGGCGCTGGACGCCGGTACGCCCGCCGCCCTCCGGCACTTCCTGGAGGCCGAGCTTCCCAACCGGCGCGAGAGCGACGACCGGGTCAAGCTCGTGCAGATCATGGCCAAGGGCGGTCCCGCGGTGCAGGAGGCCGCGAGCAAGGCGATGGACGGTACCTACGCGGACGTCGTGAAGTTCCTGGAGGAGGGCCAGTACACGGCCCGCGCGCAGGACGACCGGGCGGAGGTCGAGCGGCTGCTCGCCGACCCGGCGACCGGACCGGGGGTGCGGGAGACGGCCCAGAAGGCGCTGGACACCGGCACGCCCGCCGCGCTGCGGCACTTCGTGGAGGCCGAACTCCCCGTCCAGCGTGAGAACGACGCCCGGGTTGCGCTCAGCCAGATCATGGCCAAGGGCGGTCCCGAGGTGCGGGCCGCCGCGAACACCGCGATGGACGGCTCGTACACGGACGTGGTCAAGTTCCTCCAGGAGGGCCAGTACACGGCCCGCGCCAAGGACAACCGGGCGCAGGTCGCGCAGATCGCCGAGACCGGCGGACCGGCCGTCAAGAAGGCCGCGCTCGCCGCGCTGGACGGCAACGAGCAGGCCGTGGCGACGTTCCTCCTCGAGGGCTGGGCCAAGGCGCGGGCCGAGGACGAGGCCGCGGCCGAGCCGGGCTCCGCCGAGCCGACGGTCCGGCCGACCGAGCAGCCGACCACCGCCCCGGCCGCACCGGCGGCCCAGAGCGCCGCCACCGGCGGCCAGGCCGTCCAGGCCGCCGCCCGTACCACCTCGGGCACCGGCACCGGCACCGCCGCCGTCACCCGGACGAGCACCGGCACCACTGGCACCACCGGTACCACCGCCACCGCGGCCGTCGGCTCCGGCCAGCTCGCGGCCACCGGCACCGAGGGCCTCGGCCTGGAGGCCGGCGGCGCCGCCGCGGCGCTCGCCGCCGGTGCGGCGCTGGTCGTGGTGTCCCGCCGCCGTCGCTCCGCCGAGGGCTGACGGTCCCGAGCCTCAGCAGCAGTACCCGACCCCCGGCCGCCGCACAGGTGGCCGGGGGTCGCGCGTCGGTGGCCCCGACCGGTCGGAAAATGGGTCGCGCGGACGCGGGCGGATGGTGGACGCTACGCGGATGGACCAAGGAACCGGTCGGACGGCTGCCGTCCACCTCACCCATGACGGCGACCACCTGGGGCAGCTCGGCCCGTTCGAGCTGGCGGAACCTTGGTGGTCGTCGGTCGGGGCGCTGACCGAGCGCGCCTCGGCGGAGGCCGGGGTGCCGGTGGCGGTGGTCCGGCTGGCCGGGGTGACGGGCGGTGAGGGCGGCCGGGGCGGGCACACGGTGTACCACGCCGAGGCGCTGGAGCGGCCGGTGGACCGGGCGCCGAGGCCGGCGGGTCCGGAGGTGGAAGCGCTGCTCGGCCCGGCCGAGCGGCGGGCCGGGTGGGCCACGCCCGCCGGGGTCCGGGCGGCCCTCGACTGGGCGGACGGGGCGTTGGCCGCCGCCGGACGACCGGTCACCGGGCGGGCCGAGCAGGTGCGGACGTGGAACCTGTCCGGGGTGTTCCGGCTGCCCACCGCCGCCGGACCGGCCTGGCTGAAGGTGATCAATCCGGCCTTCAACGCCGCCGAGGCGGAGGCGATCGCGCTGTTCGGCGCCGTCGCCCCGGCACTGGTGCCGACGGTGCTCGCCGCCGACCCGGCGCACGGGCGGGTGCTGCTCGACGACGTCCCGGGGAGGGACTGCTGGGGCCCCTCGGCCGAGGAGGTGGCACTGGCCGTGCCGGGGCTGGTCGCCGCTCAGGCCGCGCTGGCCGCCGACGGGCGGGCCGCCTCGGCCGGACTGCCCGACCGCAGCCCGGGTGCGGTGGCCGCCGCCGCCCCGGGGCTGCTGGACCGGCTGGCCGCGACGGCCGAGCTGACGGGCGAGGAGCTGGCCGCCGCCCGGGCGCTGGCCGCGCGACTGCCGGAGCTGGCCGCGGAACTCGCCGCCTGCGGGCTGCCGGAGACCGTGGTGCACGGCGACTTCCACCCCGGCAACTGGCGCTCCGACGGTTCCGGACTGGTGGTCATCGACTTCGCCGACACCTGTTTCGGCCACCCGGTGACGGACGGGCTGCGGCCGCGCGGGTTCCTGGACGGGGAGCGCTGGGCGCAGGTGGCCGAGGAGTGGGCACGGGCCTGGCGCGAGCGGGTGCCGGGGTGCCTGCCGGAACGGGCGCTGGAGCTGGCCGGGCCGCTGGTGCACTTCGGGTGCGCGCTGCGGTACCAGGAGTTCCTGGACCACATCGAGGACAGTGAGCGCCCGTACCACGAGGGCGATCCGGCGGGCGAGGTCCGGAGCGCGCTGGCGGCGGCGGGCTGACCCGTGTGGGCCTCCGGTGGCCACCGGGCCGCCGTCGGGCCGCCGTCGGCGCCGCGCCGGACGGGCGCGGCGCCGAGAGCGGGTCAGCCCGTCGGGTCGATCCGGCGCCCGTCCCGTACCCCGTACAGGGAGAGCGCCTCGACCGGGCAGTAGTCGACCGCGTCGGCCAGTTCCGAGGTCAGCGGTTCGCCGGCGGCGCCGGTCGGCTGTTCCCGCACCGGGCGGGCGAGCCCGTCGGCGCCGAGCGCCAGCGAGCCGGGCGCGGTGGCCGCGCACATGCCGGAGCCGATGCAGCGGTCCCGGTCCACCTGGACGATGACCGCCGGCGCCGCATCGGTCGTCTCCCGGCCGCTCGTCTCCCGGCCCGTCGCCTCGCGGCCCGTCACCAGGCGACCGGCAGGTGCTGCGGGCTGCGGGTGAGCAGGCCGCGCCGCCAGTCGATGGCCTCCACCGTCCCGGTGAGCCGCAGCGAGGGCAGCCGGCGGGCCAGCCGGTGCAGGGCGAGCTCCAGTTCCATCCGGGCCAGCCAGGCCCCCAGGCAGTGGTGCGGCCCGGCGCCGAAGGTGTACATCGGCGCGGCGAGCGGGGAGAACAGTTCGGTCAGCAGGTCGCCGGTGAACACCGCGGGGTCGGTGTTGGCGGCGTCGGTGTCGGCGGCGACCACGCTCCCGGCCGGGATCCGCACTCCGCCGATGTCGAGGTCCTCGACGGCCCGCCGCAGCAGTCCGGGCAGGACGTCGGAGTCCCCCAGCGGGACGGCGCGCAGCAGCTGTTCGGTGGCGGCGGCGGCGCTCTGCTCGTCCGAGGCCAGCTGCTGCCAGGCGTCGTGTCCGTCGCTGAGCAGGTAGACCAGGGCGTTGCCGAGCGAGGTCATGGTGGTCTCGTGCCCGGCCACCACCAGGCCGATGACGAGCGTGACGATCTGCTGCTCGGTGATCCCCGGGGTGTCGGCGGCGGCCGCCAGCAGGCTGCTGACGAGGTCGTCGCCGGGCGCGGCACGGCGTTCGGCGATCACCTCGGCGCCGAAGCCGGCGAACTCGGTCATCGCGGCGCGGATGGCCTCCGCCGAGTACGCGGTGGCGGACAGGGCGTGGTCGCTCCAGTGCTCCAGGCGCTTGCTGTCGAGGCCGTCCAGGCCCATCAGCCGGCTGATCACGGCGATCGGCAACTGACGGGTGTAGCCGGCGACGATGTCGGTGGGCGAGCCCCGGTCGATCAGCTCGTCGATCAGTCCCTCGACGACCGAGGCGACCCAGGGGCGCCACCGGGCGATCGCGCGCGGGGTGAAGGCGCGCTGCACGGTGCGGCGCAGCCGCTGGTGCTCGACGCCGTCGATGTTGAGCATCGAGGACGGGTCGTCGAGCAGGTTCGGGGTGAGCGAGACGGGCGGGGCGCCGGGGGCGTGGAGCGGCGCGCGCCCCAGGCGCGGGTCGGTCAGCACCTGCCGGACGTCGGCGTGCCGGCTGACCAGCCAGACGGGCGTGCCGGTGGGCAGGGCGGCCAGCCGGGGCGGGCCGGGCTCGAGCAGCCGTAGGCAGTGCAGCGGCGGCAGGACGGCCTGGGCGGCCTGGGCGGCCCGGGCGGGGGGACCGGGGTCGGGGGCGGTGCCGGTACGGGCACGGGTGGCACTGTTCTCGGCGGACATCCGTACTCCAGACTCCAGGGCGGTGGCCGCGCGGCGGGCGGCCGACGGGGGGTGGATCCGGGCGGTGCGCGGGGACGGGCGGCGTGGTCGACGGCGTGCCGAGTGGGCCGGGTTCGCTACGACCGTACGTGGGCGACGGGCCACAGTCAGCGACGATTCCAGCCAACGCCGGGGCCGGGGCGGGGCGGTGAGGGTGCGGCGGTACTGACAGGCGCTCAGCGGTGGCCGTGCGCCCCACCTCGCGCCCCGGAGGGGCCCACCTCGCGCCCTGGAGGGGCCCCGGTGGGGCGCGACCGCGTACTGCGGGCGGGCCGGGCCGACCGGTGGGACGGATCACCAGGGGCGTTCCCCGGCCGCCCGCCGTGACGGGCGCTAGGCTGCGTGGGCGAGTCGTCCGACTCGCGTCGACGCAGGTCACGCCGGTGCGCAGGGGTACCGGCCGACGGAGGAGAACCGGATGGCCCAGCAGGTCAAGGCAGTCGTCGCACGCGCCAAGGGCGCGCCCGTGGAGGTGACGACGATCGTCGTGCCCGACCCCGGGCCGGGCGAGGTGGTGGTGCGGATCCAGGCCTGCGGTGTGTGCCACACCGATCTGCACTACCGCGAGGGCGGGATCAACGACGAGTTCCCGTTCCTGCTGGGCCACGAGGCCGCGGGCCTCGTGGAGACGGTCGGCGAGGGCGTCACCGAGGTCGCTCCCGGCGACTTCGTGGTCCTCAACTGGCGCGCCGTCTGCGGCCAGTGCCGGTCGTGCCGGCGCGGACGCCCGCAGTACTGCTTCGACACCCACAACGCCAAGCAGAAGATGACGCTGCTGGACGGCACCGAGCTGTCCCCGGCCCTGGGCATCGGCGCGTTCGCCGAGAAGACCCTGGTCGCCGCCGGCCAGTGCACCAAGGTGGACCCGGCCGCCGACCCGGCCGTCGCCGGTCTGCTCGGCTGCGGCGTGATGGCGGGTATCGGCGCCGCGATCAACACCGGCAACGTCGGCCGGGGCGACTCGGTCGCCGTGATCGGCTGCGGCGGGGTCGGCGGGGCGGCCGTACTGGGCTCCCGGCTGGCCGGCGCGGCGAAGATCATCGCGGTGGACATCGACGACCGCAAGCTCGCCACCGCCCGGAAGCTCGGTGCCACCCACACCGTCAACTCGACCAGCACCGACGCCGTCGAGGCGATCCGCGAGCTGACCGGCGGGAACGGTGCGGACGTCGTGGTCGAGGCGGTCGGCCGCCCGGAGACCTACAAGCAGGCCTTCTACGCCCGCGACCTGGCCGGCACCGTCGTCCTGGTCGGCGTCCCGACGCCGGAGATGCGGCTGGAACTCCCGCTGCTCGACGTGTTCGGGCGCGGCGGCGCGCTGAAGTCCTCCTGGTACGGCGACTGCCTGCCCTCGCGGGACTTCCCGATGCTGATCGACCTCTACCTCCAGGGCCGTCTGGACCTCGGCGCGTTCGTCAGCGAGACCATCGAACTCGACGCGGTGGAGCAGGCGTTCGAGCGCATGCACCACGGCGACGTGCTCCGTTCGGTGGTGGTCCTGTGAGCACCGGTACCGTCCGGATCGACCGGCTCGTCACCGCCGGCACCTTCGAACTCGACGGCGGCAGCTGGGAGGTGGAGAACAACGTCTGGATCGTCGGCGACGACGCGGAGGCCGTGGTGATCGACGCGGCCCACGACGCCGCGGCGATCGAGGCGGCCCTCGGCGGGCGCAGGCTGCTCGCCGTCGTCTCCACCCACGCCCACAACGACCACATCGACGCCGCCCCCGCGCTCGCCGAGCGCACCGGCGCGCCGATCCTGCTGCACCCGGACGACCTGCCGCTGTGGAAGCTCACCCACCCCGACCGGCTGCCGGACGGCGAACTCGCCGACGGGCAGCGGATCGAGGTCGCCGGTACGGCGCTGACCGTCCTGCACACCCCGGGCCACGCGCCGGGCGCGGTCTGCCTGTACGCCCCGGAGCTGGGCACCGTCTTCACCGGTGACACCCTGTTCCACGGCGGCCCCGGCGCCACCGGCCGGTCGTTCTCCCACTTCCCGACCATCATCGACTCGATCCGGGAGCGCCTGCTGACGCTGCCCCCGGAGACGGTGGTCCGCACCGGCCACGGCGACCCGACCACCATCGGCGCCGAGAGCCCGGCCCTGCCGGAGTGGATCGCCCGCGGGCACTGACACGCGGGCGCGTCGGGGGCACTGGCACGCACGCGCGTCGGGGCCCGTACCCCTGCCCCCACCCGGGCCCGGCGGCCGTCCGCCGGGCCCGGCGACGTACCATCGCGGGCATGGCCCATGATCCCCGCGCGCTCGACGACGCCTTCCTCGCCTTCTGGCGGGAGCGGCACATCGCCACCCTGACCACCCTGCGCCCGGACGGGTCGCCGCACGTGGTGCCGGTGGGGGTGACCTTCGACCCGGGGACCGGGATCGCGCGGGTGATCAGCAGTCGGACCAGCCGGAAGGTGCGGAACGTCCTGGAGGCCGGGGCGGAGGGCCAGCGGGTCGCGGTCTGCCAGGTGGACCGGGCGCGCTGGTCGACGCTGGAGGGCGTGGCCGTGGTCCGGCAGGAGCCGGCGGCGGTGGCCGATGCGGAGCGCCGGTACGCCGAGCGCTACCGCGAGCCCCGGGTGAACCCGGACCGGGTGGTCGTCGAGATCGCCGTGGACCGGGTGCTCGGGCGGGCCTGAGCACCCCTCTCGACCGCTGGGGCCCAAGCCTCCGGCGGGCGGGATTCCGTTCGGCCGGGCCCGCTCCGTTTATCCGGCGTTGATCGTCATCGCCTAGCGTCGGGGCATGATCGAGGGAACGAGGGGCGGCCGGGGCATGCGGACCCCGGCCGAGGGCGGCCGGATGACGGCCGAGGACACGGACCGCTTCCGGGTGCTGCTGGCCCGGCTGGAGGACTCGCTGGCGGCCGACCGCCGCGGCACGGCGGCATCGGCGGCGGTACCGGCCCCGAGACCGGCGGTGGGCCGCGATGGGTGAGCGCCGTCCGGCCGACCACCGCCCGGTGGACCGCCGCCCGGCCGCTCGGGTCGAGGTGCTGCCGCTGTGGCAGCGCGGCGCCCGGACGGGTGAGCCCGCCCGGAGCGCCGTGCCCGGAGCGCTACTTGGCGAAGCGGACCTCGGGGAAGGCGCGCGAGGGCCGGTCGAGCAGCGGGGCCGGACGGCCCAGCAGGTGCCGGTCGAGGAACGCGCCGAGGTAGGCGCGGGTGGCGGCGAGGGCGCGGTCGCCCCGGACGGTGCCGAAGACGTCGGGCCCCGAGTCGGCCGGTAGCTGGTCGCGGCTGCCGAGGGCGTCCACCACCCAGTGCTCGTCGGAGAACGAGAGATGCCCGGCGGTCGGCAGGTCCACCCAGTACCGGGGGCCGGTGA
Source organism: Kitasatospora purpeofusca (assembly GCF_034043715.1). Classification (GTDB taxonomy): domain Bacteria; phylum Actinomycetota; class Actinomycetes; order Streptomycetales; family Streptomycetaceae; genus Kitasatospora; species Kitasatospora purpeofusca_A. Next base: position 22,223 of record NZ_JAXCLC010000032.1, read on the forward strand.
GCCGCTTCCAGCTGTCCTCCCAGTTCCCGGTGGCGCCCGGGGAGCCGCCGAGCTGGGCGCTGAACAGCAGCACGGGGCGGGAGCGGAGGCCGGTCGGCGGGATCCAGACGGTGCCGTCCAGGTTCGCGGCGGCGCGGATCCGGCGGTCCTCGCCCATCGCCTCCAGGGCGGCGGCGCCGCCGAGCGAATGGCCCGCCACGCCGATCCGGCCCGGGTCGACGGTGAGCCCGCGGACCGGGCCCCGGGCCCCGGGGGCGGTGAGCCGGTCGATCACGAAGCGCAGGTCGGCCGCGCGGGCGCGGGAGGCCGTCGCGCCGAAGTCCGGGTCGGTCCCCTCCCGCCCGCAGACCAGGCAGGGCTCGATCCGCCCGCCCGGGAACTCCACCAGGGTCTCGTAGGTGTGGTCGACGGCCGCCACCGCGTAGCCCCGGGCGGCGAGTTCCTCGCCGAGCGCGGTGAGCGTGGTGCGGCTCAGGCCGAAGCCGGGGGAGAGCAGGACCAGCGGATGGCGCCCCGGGACGGGGCGGCCCCCGGCCACGGCGCCGGTCCGTACCCCGGCCGGTGCGTCGGTGCCGTACAGGGCGGTGGACAACTCCGGTGACAGGTAGGGCGCGTGGGCGCCCCGGGCGGATTCGGTCGGATACCAGAAGGTGACCATCAGCTCGCGGGACGGCGTGTCCGGGCGCCAGGGGTCGGGCCGGTCCCGGTCGACCAGGCGGGCCGAGGTCGTTCCGACCGGCCGACGGGTGCTGGTGGCCGGCACCCGGGGGCCGGCGGTGTCCTGAGCCGTGGCGGCGTTCGGCGCGCCGTCCTGAGCGGTGGCGGCCTCAGGAGCGGTCGTGGTGGCGGCGGCAGCCGGGGCGGAGGCGGCGGCCGGGCCGGCGAGGGCGAGGGCGAGCACCAGGGCGGTGGAGGCGATCGGCAGGGCGGCGGAACGCCACCGGGCGGTCTTCGACATGACGCTACGTTAGGTGAATGCCACGCTCCGGCGCGTCACTCCACGGGGGGACGGCGGATACGCCGCGAGGCGGAGCCGGCCGGGTCCGGTGCACGCCGTCGGACCGGGTCCGGCTCCGCCCGCGGGCGTGCCCCGGGCGGTGCGGACTCAGCAGTCGCAGCCGCAGTCGCAGCCGTCACAACCGTCGCAGCAGCCGCAGTCGTTGCAGCACTGGGCGTTCTCGCCGCAGCACTGGCAGCCGTCGCAGCAGTCGCCGCAGTCGCAGCAGTCGTTGCGGGCGCAGAAGCCCTCGCGGCGCTCGCCGGAGAACGGGTGGTCGTGCTCGCAGCAGAGCAGCTGGCAGGTGCAGCCCATCAGTGCCCAGGCGGCGCAACCGGCCAGCAGATTACGGCGGTTGGGCGGCGGTGCGCCGGGCGGGGTGAAGCCGGGGCCCTGCGGCACCCAGGGCGGGACGGGTGCGCCCGGGCCCGGTGGCGGGACCTGGCCGGGATCGTGCCGCGGCGGGGCCTGGTAGGGGTTGGAGCCGGTCGCGCCCCCGTCCGGGTGGCCCTGGTCCTGGTGCGGCTGCCCGTGCTGCTGCTGGTCGGCAGGCGTCGCGCCGGGCTCGTGCCCGACCCGGCAGGCGGCGTGGCCGGGCCGCCCGAAGACCCGCTCGACGGCCCGCTCGGTCTCATGGGCGAGCAGGATGTGCACCAGCGCCCGGTCCGTGAGCTCGACGTCCCGCAGCGCCAGCCGGATGCCGTGCACGGCGTCCCGGCACAGCCGTTCGGCCTCGGCACGCTCGGTGCCGGTGGCGTCGAGCGGGTTCCAGGCGCCGCTCGCGGCGTCGGCCTCCTGGTCCTCGGCGGCGTCCAGCAGGTGCGCCAGCCGTCCGAACAGCCGCCCGGCCTCGGCCAGCGGCGCCTCGTTCCCCGGCCGTCCGGCCAGCACGGCGGTGTGTGCGAACGCGGCGGCGGTGGCGGTCTCGGTGGGCTCGGTGACCAGCAGTACCGAGCCGCCGGCCGGCAGCTCGCGCTCCAACTCGCCCTGGCGGGCGGCCGCGTCCAGCAGGACCGAGGTGTCGAAGCCGACCACCGAGGCGCTGCCCGAGCTCTTGCGGTCCCAGCGCCGGGTGACCGCCCGCGCGCCGGCCGCCACCGGACGCCGGGCGAACACGCCGTCCTGGTCCTCGACGTGGTCACGTATCTTCACCGAGGCGAGCGCCAGCGAGACGGCGGCCGCCAGCCGGGCACCCTCGCCCCGCGCGACCGAGGCCGTCCGCATGCCGCGCAGCGGGCACGGTCCGGCGGTCCGCCGCCCGGCCCCGGCGGCGGTGTGCCCGGCGGCGGCCTGGGCCTCGACCAGGACGGAGATGATCAGCCCGTCGTAGTTGGTGGCCGTGCGCGCCAGTTGCCCGTGGTCGTCGCGCAGGGCCAGGCAGAGGCCGCAGAGATGGGCCATCCAGCTCGCCTGGAGCCGCTCCGACAGCCGGTGGCGGCACGGTCTGATGATGCCGAACATGTGGTTCCCCCGTGTTGTGCATGGGCCACCAGGCCCTCGATCGCGGATATCATATGATCGGCGGCCCGTTCTTCCGGAACCGAGGACCGGCCCCGGACCCCGCCCGGCCCGGTCCGTCGGGGTGCGGACGAAAACCGGGTGTCCGGTGTTTATTCGTTGTCCATTCCCGCCCGTCATCATTCCGTCCGCACGTCGCCGAGTGAACCGGCCCGCCAGGAAAGCCGGTTGGCGAACCGAGCCGCGGAGGTACCACCCTTGACCCGAGACCTGTCCCCGGCCGAGCAGAAGGTGCTGGCCACGATCACCGCCCGGATCGACGCGATCGTCGCCCTCGGCACCGTGGCGGAGCTGACCGCGACCGCGGTCCTGAACGGCCCGGGAGCCGCCCCCGACTACCCGGCCTTCCAGCAGCGTTTCGCCCGGCTGGGCCGCCGGACGCGCGAGGTGCGGTTCGTGGTCCGGGAGGACCTGCCCGCCACGATGGGGGCGAACACGGTGATCACCGACGAGGAACTCCCCGAGGTCCTGGAGGTCCAGCTCCGTCCGGGCCTGGTCGGCCCGGGCACCCGGGGCCTCACCGACCGCGCCCTCACCCTGGTGCACGAGCTGTCCCACAGCCTCGCGGAGGGCGTCGGGGGCCACCCGGTCAAGGACTACGCGTACCGCACCGGCTGGGCCTGGACGTACCTGTCCGCCGAGGTGGCCCGGAGCAACGCCGACACCTACGCGGAGGCCGCCGCACTGCTCGTCGAGCGGAGCGAGAACGCCTGGGGCCAGTACCAGGTGTTCGGGCGGCTCGCGGCCCGGCGCGGGCAGCTGGCCCGGCGGTCGGGCACCACCACCCTCGGCGGCGCGCTGGCCTGGCTGGACGTCATGGTCAACCGGGCCTGGGTCCGCGCCGACGACTGTGAGGGCTTCGCCCGGAAGACCTTCACCGAGGCCAAGTGGAAGACGCCGGAGTGGTCCGTCTGGAAGCGCCACGCCCGCCTGCTCGCCCTGGAGAACCAGCTGGCCTCCTGGGGGTACATCACCGAGCGGACCGTCCGCGGCGGCGTCGCCGGCCTGCTCCCCAGGGACCAGGCCGTGGTGGCCCAGCTCCTCCCCTACCTGAGAGAGCTCAAGTACGCGGTGGACCGGATCGACCCGGTCCTGGTCGAGCGCGGCGACCGGATCACCTTCGACCCGGCCTCCGGCGCCCTGCGGGTCCCGCGCGGCACGGTCGACCGCGCGCCGCTGGCACTCGCCGAACTCCTGCTGGACGCCCTGATCGAGGGCACGGGCGCCCTGCCGGCGGCGAAGCCCTTCGCCCAGCGGGCGCGGGAACTCGTCCGCGCCCTGGTCGACCAGGACCGGGACGTGGAGCGGCAGGGCGTCGCCACGCTGCGAAGCATCTTCGCGGCGGTACCGGCCGTCCAGCCGAGCGCCGACCGGTGGGCCGCCCTGGCCGTCGAACTCGATGCCGCCGTCCTCGCCGACCTGCGGTCCCGCTGGGAGCGCCTGGCGAAGGACATCCCCGCGGTGGCCAAACTGCCGGACGAGGTGGACCGGAAGGTCCTGGCCGGCCTCGCCGAGTACTTCGCGGAGGACGTCGAGCTGCTGCGCACCGTCCACGGCCGCACACCGGTGCCGCCGGACGTCCGCAGGGAGCTGGCCGCCACCCTGAAGGAGGCGGCCCTGCACATCACCAACGCCTACCCGGACCGGCGGCCGGACCTCGACAAGCCGCGCGCCCGCCTGGAGGCCCTGGCCTGACGGCCGCCGCGGAAGGGCGGCCGGTCGGCCCCACCCAAGGGCGTCCCATATTCGGGATAGCATCACGGATATGGGAATCGACACGGCCGCCGACGAGCGGCTGGCGGAACGGCTCGCCGAATTGCGGGTCGAACGCGGTTGGACGCTGGAGGAGTTGGCCGGGCGGGCGGAGGTCAGCCGCTCGACCCTGTCACGCGTGGAACGGGCCGAGGTGAGCCCCACGGCGGCGCTGCTCGGGCGGCTCTGCGCCGTGTACGGGCGGAGCATGTCGCGGCTGCTCGCCGAGGTCGAGGCGGCGCCCGCCCGGCTGGTGCGGGCCGGGGACCAGCGGGTCTGGCGGGACGAGGCGACCGGGTACGTCCGGCGCTCCGTCTCGCCGCCGCACGGTTCGCTGCGCGCCGAGGTGATCGAGGGGCGGCTGCCGGCCGGCGCCGACATCGCCTACGACAAGCCCTGCGACACCGGCCGGGAGCACCACCTCTGGGTACTGGACGGCCTGCTGTCGATGACCGTCGACGGCACGGAACACCTGCTGGAGGCCGGTGACTGCCTGCGGTTCACCGCCGAGACCAGCCGCTTCCACTGCCCCGGCCCGGCCGGCGCCCGGTACGCGCTGGTGGTGGTCGAACCGTGAGCGCGACCGGCGCGATACCGGCACCGCCGGTCAAGGAGCGGTTCGACGCGGCCGGGCGGCGGGTGCTGCTGGTCTGCGTGGCGGGCGGCTTCACCACCCTCATCGACCAGTCGGTGCTCAACACCGCGATCCCCGCGCTGCGCGAGTCGCTGCACGCCCAGCCCGCGCACCTGCAGTGGATCGTCGCCGGCTACTCGCTGGCCTTCGGACTGGCCCTGATACCCGGCGGGCGGCTCGGCGACGTGCGCGGCCGCAAGTGGTTCTTCGTCGGCGGCCTCGCCCTGTTCACCCTCGTCAGCCTGCTCTCCGCGACCGCCACCGAGCCCGGGGTGCTGGTCGCCGCCCGGCTGCTCCAGGGCGCCGGCGCCGGACTGGTGAACTCCCAGATGATCGGCACCCTCCAGGACGTCTTCCAGGGCCAGCTGCGGGCCCGCGCGCTCGGGATGTACGCCGTGACCGGCGGCCTCGCCTTCGCCCTCGGCCCGCCGATCGGCGGCGCGGTGCTCGCCGCCGTCGGACCGGAGCAGGGCTGGCGGCTGACCTTCCTGCTCAACGTGCCGTTCGGGCTGGCCACCCTGCTGCTGGCGGTCCGCCACCTGCCGCGCCCGCGCCCCAGCGCCCGGCACGCCGACCTCGACCTGGTCGGACTGCTGCTCGTCGCCGCGCTGACCCTGGCGCTGATGCTGCCGTTCGTCCAGCCTCCCGGCTGGGCCGGCTGGCTCGGGTTCGCCGCCGCGGCGGCCGCGCTGCTCGGCGCGCTGACCCGGTGGCAGCACCGCTACGCCCGGTCCGGCGGCCACCCGCTGATCCACCCGGCGCTGACCCGCTCCGCGCCTTACGCGCTGGGGACGGCGGTGGCGATGGCGCAGTTCGGCTCCTCGCTGGCCGCCGGGCTGGTGCTGACGATGTTCCTCCAGGACGGGCTGGGCCTCTCGCCGATGGGCGCGGCCCTGGTCGCGCTGCCGTCGGCGGTCGCGATGGGCTTCGCCTCGGCCTTCGCCTGGCGGGTCGTCCAGCGTTTCGGCCGGCGGACCGTCACCGCGGGCATGGCGGGTTCGGCGCTGGTGATGCTCGCGGGCGGCCTGGTCGCGCGCTGGGCGCCGACCGGTCCGCTGCCCTGGCTGCTCGCGCTGCTCCAGTTGCTGGGCGGCGCCTCGGTCGGGCTGATGGCGGCCTCCAACCAGGCGTTCGTGCTGCGGCACGCGCCGGCCGAGGCGGCCGGGGTGAGCGGGGCAATCCTGCAGATGGCACAGCGGATCGCGGCGGCGGTCAGCGTCTCGGCGCTGTCCGGCGTCTATCTGCGGGCGACCGGCGGGGGCGGCGGGCACCGGGCGGCGTACGCGTGGGCGAGCGGTGTCTGCGCGGCGCTGGCGGCGCTGGCGGTGGTCGCCTCGGTGCTGGCGGGGCGGGTGTCGGCGCGCGAAGCGGCGCGGGAGACGGCGGTGGCCGGGGAGGGCGCGCCGGGCGGCGGCCCCGTCCGCGAGACGACGCCGGCCCGTTGAGCGTTGAGCGTTGAGCGCTGCGCGAACGCCGGGCGCGATCCGGGGCGCACGTCCTAGCGTGGGAGGCATGACGGAACATCTGACGGTCGAACTACCGGGCCTCTCCCTCGCCTGCCGGGAGAGCGGCCCGGCCGGCGGCCCGCCGCTGGTCCTGCTGCACGCCCTCGGCGAGCGGGCCACCGACTGGGACGTGGTGCTCCCCGGCCTCGCCCCGCACCACCGCGTCCACGCCCTCGACCTGCGCGGCCACGGTGACAGCGGCCGTCCCGGCCGGTACAGCCTGGAGGCGATGCGGGACGACGTGCTCGCCCTGCTGGACGCCCACGGCCTGGACCGGGTGGACCTGGTCGGCCACTCGATGGGCGGCGTGGTCGCCTACCTGGTCGCCCAGGAGCGGCCGGAGCGGGTCGGCCGGCTGGTCCTGGAGGACGTCCCCGCCCCGCGTCCCCGCCCGGCCAGCCAGGTGGCGGACGCCCCCGAGGAGCCCGTCGACTTCGACTGGGGGGTGGTCCGGGCGGTCAAGGGCCAGATCGACCGGCCGGACCCGCGGTGGCTGGAGCGGATGAGCACGATCACCGCGCCCACCCTCCTGGTCGCGGGCGGCCCGACCAGCCACGTCCCGCAGGACGGACCGGCCGAACTGGCCGGACTGATCGGGGACTGCCGGCTGGTCACCGTGGACGCCGGCCACCTCGTCCACCGCACCCGCCCCGCGGAGTTCGTCGCGGCCGTGGCCCCGTTCCTCGCACCCTGACGCCCCGGCCGACCGCCCAGGCCGCCGACCCCGGCCGACGGCCGGGGTCGGGATCCGGGAGGGGCCTCAGACGCCGTGCTCGGCCGGGAGGCGGCCGGCGCGGATGGCGGTGAGCAGATCGGCGTGGTCGGCCTCGGTGCGGTCGGCGTAGGCGACCGCGAAGGTGGCCACCGCCTCGTCCAGGGCCTCGTTCTTGCCGCAGTAGCCGCTGATCACCCCCGGGTCGGCGGTGTGGGCGTGGGCGCGGGCGAGCAGCGCGCCGGTGATCCGGGCGTAGTCGTCCAGCTGCGCGGGCAGCAGGGCGGCCGGGTCCACGCTGCCCTTGCGGTTGCGGAACTGGCGCACCTGGTAGGGGAGCCCGTCGACCGTGGTCCAGCCGAGCAGGGTGTCGCTGACCACCTGCATCCGCTTCTGCCCGAGCACCACCCGGCGGCCCTCGTGGCCGTCCGCCGCGGCGACCGGGTGCCCGGCCCGGGCCAGGTGCGGCAGCAGCACGGACGGGCGCGCCTCCTTCACCTGGAGCACCAGCGGCTGCTCACGGTGGTCGGTGAGCAGGACGACGTAGGAGCGGGTGCCGACGCTGCCGGTACCCACGACGCGGAACGCCACGTCCTGCACCCGGTAGCGGGACAGCAGCGGGTGCAGCTCGGTGGGCACGGTCCGCACGTAGTCGCCGAGCGCGGTGGCGACCGCGGTGGCCGTGGCGTCCGTCACCTCGCGGAGTACCGGCGGTGCCGCGGTGAAGCGCCAGGCGCCGTCCTCCGAGCGGACGGCGGACTTGGCGGCGAACCGGGCGCTGGTGTTGCCGAGCGCCTTCGCGCCGACCTTCTCCAGCAGCTCGGTCAGGTCGTGCGCCTGGGCGAAGGAGACCAACTGCTCGTCCGCGACGGCGTTCCAGGCGTCCAGCGCGGGCAGCTTGGCCAGGGTGCGCATGGTCCGGCGGTAGGCGCCGGCCGCGTCGAAGGCGGCCTGCCGGGCGGTCGTCCCGTCGGCGCCGATCTCCCGGCCGGCCAGGACCAGGCTCGTGGCGAGGCGCTTGAGGTCCCACTCCCACGGGCCGGGGACGGTCTCGTCGAAGTCGTTGATGTCCATCACGAGCCGGCCGCGCGCGTCGCCGTACAGGCCGAAGTTGGCGGCATGGGCGTCGCCGCACAGCTGGGCGACGGTGCCGCTGGCCGGTGTGGCGGCGAGGTCGGTGGCCATCAGCCCGGCCGAACCGCGCAGGAAGGCGAACGGCGTGGCGGCCATCCGGCCCAGCCGGATCGGCACCAGCTCGGCCAGCCGGCCGTCGTTGGAGGCCTCGATCGCCTGGACGGCGGTCGGGCGGTCGGTGACGGCCGGGAACTCGGCGTGCCGCTCGCGCGGGGTGCGGGTGCGCAGGGCCTTGCCGCGCTCGCGCGCCTCGCCGTCCTGGCGCGGCGCGAAGCCCTCGACGGTGAACCGCCGTCCGGGCCCCTGCCCGGCCCCCGCCACGTCCACCGGTATCCCGGACCCGTTCACCGTCTCGGTCAGCTGCGTCACTGCGCCCCGCCCTGTCTCTGTCGTTCCCGTCCGCGGCCTGCGCGGGCGCCGGCCCGGAACCGGGCCGGCCAGCAGGGTACCGTCCGTCCGTCCGGTCTTCCGGCAGGGAGGGACGCGCCGGGGGCGACCGCGGTTCCCACCGGGGTCGGCGGGTCGTGTCGTGGCAAGTGGGCCGGTCGTAGCGGGTCGGCGGGTCGGGGGGCGGGTCGTGGACGGTCGGCGAGGGCGCCGGCCGGCCGTAGGGTGCGGGGATGGACGATCTTCGGGGGCGGTGGGCGGTCCGGGGCGCGGCCGCGGTGGCGGCGGTGCTGACGGTCGGTGCGGGGCTCGCGATGCGGACGGTGGCGGGCGGCGAGGCGGCCAAGTACGCGGGCGACGCCCTCTACACGGTGCTGCTGTACGCGCTCGCGGTGCTGGTCGCGCCGCGGCTGAGGCCGCCGGTCGCGGCCGCCTGGGCGGCGGGCCTGAGCTGGGCGGTCGAGCTGTTCCAGCTCACCGGTGTCCCGGACGGTCTGGCCCGGCGCAGCGCGCTCGCCCGGCTGGTGCTCGGCTCCACCTTCAACCCGCCGGATCTGCTCTGGTACCTGGTCGGGGCCGGTCTGGCCGCCCTCGCGCACGCGGGGGTCCGCGCGGGCACGAGGGCGACCGGACGACCGGCCGCCGTCCGACGATCCGTCAGGTGACGGTCCGTCAGAGCGGCATCAGCTCGGGGCGCTTGGGCTCGACATTGTCACCGGAGGACTCCCCGCGCAGCCGGCGGCCGACCCACGGCAGCAGGAACTCGCGGGCCCACTGGAGGTTCTCCCGGCGCTGCTCGGCGGGGGAGAGCGCCGGGGTGGACGGCCAGGGCGCCTCCGGGTCCTGCTCGGTGCGCAGCCCCAGCGAGCGGGCGGCGAGCAGGGCGACCCGCTGGTGGCCCTCGGGGGAGAGGTGCAGGCGGTCCTCGCTCCAGGCACGGCGGTCCTGGACGGCCCGCAGCGACCAGAGGTCGGCCACCTTGCAGCCGTGCCGGTCGGCGACGGCGCGCATGTGGCCGTTGTAGGTGGCGATCTTCCCGCGCAGGTGCTTGAACAGCGGCACGCCGCGCGTGTCGAAGCCGGTGCAGATCAGCACCGTTCCGGCCGCGTCGACGAGTTGGGCGACGGCGGCCTCGAAGCGCTCGGCCACCTCGTCCGGATCGCTGCCCGGGCGCAGGATGTCGTTGCCGCCCGCGCAGAAGCTGACCAGGTCGGGCTGGATCCGGCGGACCTCCGGCACCTGCTCGGCCATGATCTGGTCCAGCAGCCGGCCGCGCACCGCGAGGTTCGCGTACTGGAACCCGCCCGGCGGCCGGTCGCCGGCGAGCAGCCCCGCCAGCCGGTCGGCCCAGCCGGCGAAAGCACCGCCGGCGCCGGGGTCGTTCAGGCCCTCGGTGAAGCTGTCCCCGAGGGCGACGTACGAATTGAGGTCAAGAGTCTCCTGGAGGTACGACATGAAGGAGATAGTTCACTGTCTCAAGTGACCTACGCCACCGTAGGTGGCCGGTAGCGGGACGTGAGATCGGCCACGTCCGGTCGGACAGCCCGGGAGGGAAGGGTCGGAAGGGCCGGGAGGAGCCGGGGGGAGTCCCGCCGGAGCGGGAACGACGGGTTCGGACGTTCCGGAACGGCTCGCGAGCGCCCTTGTGCGCCAGGGGCGCGCGGGCGGGCGCGCCGGATGCGCGGGGTACTGCGCCATCCGGCGCGCCCACCCGGGTGTGGGGACGGCGCGGCCGGGGCAGCCGCTTTCTGGACCGTACGGACGTAGGCGGTGGGCGGCGCCCGTGCCCCGTACCGGGAGCCCGCGTCGGTGTGCCCCCGGTCCGGCTCCGTCCGCCTCTTCCGCTCCGCCCCTGCCCCGCCCCTGCCCCGTCCCGTTCCCGACCGCTTCCCGACCGCGGAGGTCGCCGTATGCCGTACCTAATCCCGGAGCGCACCGCGAGGCCGAGGCGCTACCTCATGTGTCGGCCGACGCACTTCACGGTCGAGTACGCGATCAACCCCTGGATGGACCCGGGGCGGCCGACCGACACCGCGCTCGCCGTCCGGCAGTGGGAGCGGCTGTACGCGCTGTACGGGCAGCTCGGCCACACCGTGGAGCTGATCGATCCGGTGCCGGGCCTGCCGGACATGGTCTACACGGCCAACGGCGCCACCGTGATCGACGGCCGGGTGCTGGTCGCGAACTTCCGCCACCCCGAGCGGGCCGGCGAGTCCGACGCCCACCAGGCCTGGTTCCGGGCCGGCGGCTACCGCGAGGTGCGGCGGGCCGCGCACGTCAACGAGGGCGAGGGCGACCACCTGGTGGCCGGCCGCCGGGTGCTGGCCGGGAGCGGCTTCCGCACCGACCCGGCCGCGCACGCCGAGGCCCGTGAGCTCTTCGGCCTCCAGGTGCTGACCCTGGCTCTGGTGGACCCGCGCTTCTACCACCTGGACACCGCGCTCGCCGTCCTCGACGAGGACCTGGTCATGTACTACCCGGAGGCGTTCACCCCGGACAGCCAGGCGCTGCTGCGCAGCCTCTACCCGGACGCCGTCCTCGCCGATCGCGAGGACGCCGAGGTGTTCGGCCTGAACGCCGTCTCCGACGGCCGCCGGGTGCTGCTGCCGGAGGCCGCGAAGGCGCTGGCCGCCCGCCTCGCCGACGAGGGCTTCGAGCCGATACCGGTCGACCTCTCCGAGCTGTTCAAGGGCGGCGGCGGCCCCAAGTGCTGCACGCTCGAACTCCGGCCCTGAGGTCCCGCTTCGGCGCCCCCACGCCCCCGCGCCCCCGCCGGAGGTCGGTCCCGCACCGGCACGACCTCCAGGATGCGGGGGCCGTGCACGCCCTCCACCCCGGGTGAGTTCGATGTCGCTGGTGGCCGACGGGCCGGGGAGCCGGCGCGGGTCGAGCCGCCGGGTGCGGGCGCCGACTCGACCGCCCCGGCCCGCAGCGGACCGGGGCGGTCGAGCGCACAGGTGGCGGCGGCCGTCGCGGCCGGGACCGCCTGGTCCTTCACCGTGGAGGTGCCGCCGAAGCCGCTGCACTCCTCGACGCCCAGGACGTCGACCAGGGACTCGCTCGGCTCGTACACCCGGAGCGTCAACTCGCCGACGGAGGCCGCCAGTCCGCCGCCGGCCCGGGCGGCGGTCCGCAGGTGGGCGGTGCGCACCGCCGCCACGCAGGGGCCGGACGGCGCCACCCCGTGCTCCCGGCGCCGAAGCCGGGCCGATTCGTGCCGGATGCTACTGGCAATCGCCTTGGGATGCGCGCAGGCTGGGAACAGGGATTGCACGCCGCCAGGTGGTCCGAACAACGGCGGAACGGAACATCGCCGTCACTCCCCGGACCGCGGGCGCGCATTTTTCAGATCAGAGGTGGCACCATGACCAGGGCATTGGACCGGGAGCTCTCCCGGCCGGTCGGCCGGGTCGTCCCCGACGACTTACCTCAGTACTCCTCGGCCGAGGAATTCGAGCGTCTCCTCACGGAATTCGGTGCGGCCCAGCTGGCCGAGCTGCGCGGCCGCCGCCGGTATCCCGACGACCTCGCGGCCGCGATTACGCCGCCGCAGGGCGGCGGCGAGCTGGTGGAGGACTTCAAGCGCGATCTGCTGGAGAGCTACGCCGACCGCGTCCGACCGGAACTCGCCGAGCTCACGGTCAACCTCCAGCCCGGCAGCCAGGTGGTTGCCGCTCCCTACGACAACAGCTGGCAGACCGGCCTCGGGCTTCCGCTGTCACGCCTCGACGGACACATGACGCTGATCGGGGGCGACACGTTCTCCGGCGCCGGCTTCAGCTTCTTCGTCCAGGCCACGGCGCGTGCCTCGGTCGTCGTCACTCCGCAGGGGACGTACGAGCACTCCTTCTTCGACCTCCAGACCCACCCCAACCTGCAGACCCGCGGCGGAGCCGGGGCGATCGTCTTCCGCAATACGGTGCAGGACGTGAAGACCGAGATCACGCTCTGGAACCGCGTCGGGATGTCGCCCGTCTCGGGGGAGACGGTGCGGTTGGGGATCACCGATCTCGTCGGGCTCTCCGGCGGACCTTTCCCCGGGAGCCGCCTGTTCCCGGTCGTCTTCGACATCAACCCGGGGGACACCTGTGAAGTGTGGATCTACCTGTGGAACACGTGCTCCGGGACGACGGGGACGCCGTTCTTCTGCACCCAGACCGGCAAGGTGCCGATGGTGACCCTCAACGCCGGGCCACCGTTCGTCGGGCCGCACTGAGCAGCGGTGACGGTCGGACAGCCCGGCGTACGGGGCGGGGGCGCGGTCAGGGGCCGGCGTCAGGCGTCCTGGCCGAGCCAGAGGTCGGGGCCGAACACCTCGTAGTGGATGTCGGCGGCCGGGACGCCCGCCGCGAGGAGCTGGGCCCGGACCGAGCGCAGGAAGGGCAGCGGGCCGCAGAGGTAGGCGGTGGCGCCCGCGGGGACGTCGACCGTGGACAGGTCGACCAGGCCGGTCCGGTCGGCCGGCCAGTCGCCGAGCGGACGCTCGTAGAAGACGTGGGCGTCGGCGTCGGGCAGCTTGGCGGTCAGCTGGGCGAGGTCGGCCCGGAAGGCGTGCGACAGCTGGTCGCGGTCGCCGTGCACGGTGACGACCCGGCGGGTGGAGCCGGTGGCGGCGAGATGGGCCAGCATGGCGGTGATCGGCGTGTTGCCGATGCCGGCCGAGGCGAGCAGCACCGGACCCTCGCCCTCGGCGAGCGCGACATCGCCGAACGGCGGGGAGACTTCGAGGACGTCCCCGGCGCGCAGGTGCTCGTGCAGGTGGTTGGAGACCTCGCCGACCGGGCCGCCGGCGGCCTCGGCGGTGGCCCGCTTGACGGTGAACCGGAAGGCGCCGTCCGCCACCCCGGAGAGGCTGTACTGCCGGATCTGCCGGGCGCCGTCCGGGAGTTCGGCGCGCACCGAGAGGTACTGGCCGGGCCTGGCGGCCGGCATCGGGCGGCCGTCGGCCGGGCGGACCAGGTAGGTGGTGACGTCGTCGGTCTCCGGGTAGCGGGCGACCACGGTGTACGGGCGCCAGAGGTCGGCGGGGTCGAGGTGCTGGGCGGCGGCGGCCTCGGCGCGCAGCCGGCCCTCGATGGCGATCAGGGCGTTCGCCATCAGCCAGTAGACCTCGTCCCAGGCGGCCGCGACCTCGGGGGTGACGGCCTCGCCGAGCACCTCCACGATGGCGGCGAACAGGTGCTCGTGGACGATCCGGTACTGGTCGTCGCTGATGCCGACCGACACGTGCTTGTGCGCGATGCGGGCGAGCAGGGCGTCCGGGCGGGTGTCCGGGGCGGCGATCAGGGCGGTCGCGAAGGCGGCTATCGAGCCCGCGAGCGCCTGTCGCTGGCTGCCGTTGGACTGGTTGCCGCGGTTGAACAGGTCGCGCAGCAGCTCCGGGTGGGCGGCGAACATCCGGTCGTAGAACAGCGGCGTGATGTCGCCGATCGCGCCACCCACGACGGGCAGGGTGGCTTCGACGACCTCGGCGGACTTGGCGGACAGCATCGGAGGCGCTCCAAATTGGTATCTGAGAGTCGTATTCACGGCCGTGCGGCTGCGCGGACCGGTGGGCGGTGGGGTGGTGGTGCGGTGGGGTCGGCCGGGGTGGCTCAGCCGGAGGGGCCGGGGCCCGGGCCGGGGTCCGGTCGAGTGGTGAGGCCGAGCAGGACCGGTCCGGTCGGCGCGGCCACCAGATCGCCGATCGAGAGCGGGTCCAGAGTGGCGAAGAACGCCTCCTGCGCGGTGCGCAGTGCCCCGCGCAGTCGGCAGGCCGCCCGCAGCGGGCACGGTGGTTCCTCCTCGCAGCCGACCACGTCGCCCACACCTTCCAGCTCGCGCAGCAGCGGGCCGAGCGAGCCGGTGCGGCCGGCGGTGGTGAGGGACAGGCCCCCGCCGTGGCCGCGCCGCGCCTCCACCACGCCGAGGTGCCGCAGTCGGCTGACCACCTTGGCGGCGTGGGTGTAGGGCACGCCGACCGCCTCGGCCACCTCGCGGGTGGTCGGGTTGGCCTCCTCGTCGAGGACGGCCAGCCGCATGGCGATGCGGAGGGCGATGTCGGTGCTCTTGGTCAGCCTCACGTTCGAAAGGCTAGCGAATACGACTCCACGACTCCAATTTCCTGCACGCGCCACCCGGCGGAGCCGAACCGTTACCCGCCGAAGCGTCCGGCACGCTGTCCGTCGGGCAGGTCAACTGCTTTACTGGCCAAGCTCGTTCGCCGGAATTCGACCTGGGGAATGGGGACAGCATGGACAGTGGCACCCCACCGTCACCTCCGCCGCAGGAACCCTCGCGGACACCACCGCCCTACCCGCCGCCCTCGCCCTACCCGCCGCCGCGCCCGCCCGCCCCGCCACAGGGGTATCCGCCGCCGTCGCCTCCGCCACTCCCGCCGGTCCGGACCGGACCGGTCCTCCCGCCGAGGCGGGTGCCGCCGCAGCCGGAACCGGTGCGCCCCCGGCAGGTACCACCCGAGCCGGTGCCCGCCGAGCCGCCGGAGCAGTACGACACCCCGACGTACCTGGGCCCCTCGTTCACCTCCGCCGGTACGCCCGGTCCCGCGTCCGGCGGCCCCGGGGCGCCCGGCCCCGCGTCCGGTCCCACTCCCGCCCCCGTTCCCGGCCCCGCATCCGCTCCCGCTTCCGCCTTCGCACCCGGCCCCGCCGTCCCGGCGACGCCCGAGAACCTGCACCACCAGGCGGGCACCGTCCCCGGCGACGCCACCCGCTACCTGTGCGCCGCCGCCTGGCTGGACCGGCGCTTCCGCGCCACGCTGATCGAGGAACTGGTCGAGCAGTCCTTCCGGATCCCCGCCCCCTCGCCCGGCACCGACCTCGTCCGGGTGCTGCACGAGGCCCTGACCGCCCGCCGCTGGGAGGCCAGGACCGGCCTGTTCTGCGTCCTCGTCATCGTCCTGGCCTTCCCGGTGCTCGGCCTCGGCGCCGGACTCGCGGCCCTGGCGCTGCTCCTGCTGCTCACCCTGGCCGGCGGCGGCCTCGGGTCCGGCCGGATGGACCACCGGCTCGGCCTGGAGATCGAGCGGCTGATGATCACCCCCCGGTCGCCGCGCGCCACCGGCTGGCGCGGGACCGTCGCCGGCCTCGGCCGGCTGCTCGCCACCCTGGCCCTGGTGGCCACCGTCGCCGGCTACCTCTACGGCCCGCTCCAGGAGTCCGACCTGAACCGGGTGTTCGTCCCCGACCTGTCCGGCCCGACCGGCGCCGGCCTGCTCGTCGAACTGGCCCTGCTCTGGCTCGCCGCCGCCCTGCTGCGCTACCGGCTGCGGCGCCGGCTGTCCGCCCTCGCGGGGATGGACCCCACCCCCGTGCCGCCGCCGAGCCCCCGCGGCTCGCGGGCCGCCCGGGTGTACGAGCGGCTGGGCGAGCAGCAGGCCGGACCGGAGCTGCTCTACCGCCGCCAGGCCCCCCTGGTCGGCCTGGGCACGGCCGGCCGGATCTGGCGGATGACCTTCGAGCTGCGCCCCTCCGCCGAACGGGCCGCGCAGGGCCGGGCGCCGGACGTGATCGACAGCACTACGCTCTACCGCTCCGTCGCGGCGCGGGTCCGCGCGCTCGCCCAGGACCAGCGCTACCCGGAGGACTCCCTGCGCGGACTCTCCGTCACCGACCGGGTGTTCCGCCCCAGTCTGCGCGACGACGCCCCGGACAGCTGGCTGGGCGCGATGTCCGGCCGGGCCGGGGAGCAGGTCCTGCTCGAACCGGCCTGGGCCGACCTGCTGAGCCGGTCCGGCCACGAGCGGCTCCGGCACTACCTGGCGATCCGGGTCGGCTCCTGGCAGGAGGAGGTCGTGGTCACCGTGCTGGTCCGGGCCAGTACCCGCGGCGGCCTGCTGTACCTGGAGTGGCTGCCGTACGTGCTGGGCCCGGTGGCGCAGGAGTACCACGTGGTCGACCTGCTGGGCCACCGCTCCGGCTTCATGCACGGGATGAACGCGCTCGGCTGGTCCGCGCGCCGGCTCGGCGGCGACACGGCGATCGCCGTCGGCCAGGTCCGGCAGGTCTGGCAGTCGCGCCGCCGGACCGCCCGGCTCGCCCGCCGGTACCGCCATCTGACCCGGGCCGGCTACGCCGTCGACTACGCGCCCCGGTCGAGCGTCCGTGAACTCGGCGGCGGCGCGGCGTACCAGAACATCTTCCAGGAGCACGACGTGCAGCGCTTCCTGAGCACCGTGACCGAGCGGGTGTTCAGCGCGGTCGGCGGCGAGCTGAAGGCGCGCGGCTACGACAGCGCGGCCTTCGAGGAGCAGTCGCAGAGCATCACCAACATCAACAACGGTGGTGTCCAGGTGGTGGGTTCCACCGTGCACGGCCCGGTCGCGGGCGGTGCCGGGGCCAAGGTCGACATCGGCAAGGAGAAGGGGAAGGGCAAGTGACCGAGGACGCGAACGCCGCCGGGCCGGAGGCGGACCAGCCGCCCGCCGGGGCCAACTGGAACACCGGCGGGGTCCAGGTGGTGGGCTCCACCGTGCACGGCCCGGTGGCCGGCGGCCAGGGCGCGACCGTGCGGATCGGCGCGGACGCGGCCCGGCCGGCCCCGGCCGGGCCCGAGGCCCTGCGGGCGGCGGCCGAGGCGCTGCGCGCCGCGCTCGCCCGGCTGCGGGCCGAACGGCCGGGCACCGTCGCGGACGCCGACGCCGAGGACGCGGACGCCGCCCTGGCCGGCATCCTCGCCGAGACGGCACTCGACGAGCCCCGCGAAGGCCCGCTGCGCCGACGGGTCGGCACGGTGGTCGACGCGCTGCGCACGGTCGCGGTGCTGGCGGCGGCGGTGACCGGTCTGGAGGCGGCCTTCGCGGCGCTGTTCGGGCAGATCTGAGCCGCTGCCCGATCGCGCCGTCCGTTCAGGCACCGCCCGGCCGCCTGGTGTACGGTCGGTTACCGTGCGCACGAAGGCGTGCCCACCGCCGAGTTGACGCGGCGGGCCGCCGGCGGGGGCCGGACTTGAACGTCGGACGGGGAAGAGCGGGAGAGCGACATGGGACGCGCTGACTGGGTGTCGGGGGAGCGGCCGGGCGAGCCGGGCCGGGAGTCCTGGACGGGGGTGGACCTCCGGATGGACGTCCCGCACTCGGCCCGGGTGTACGACTACCTCATCGGCGGCAAGACCAACTTCGCGCCGGACCGGGTCGCCGCCCACGCCTCCGTGCAGGCCTGGCCGGCCCTCCCGACCTCGATGCGGACGACCCGCACCTTCATGGAGCGGGTGGTCCGCCACCTCGCCGAGAAGCACGGGGTGCGGCAGTTCCTGGACATCGGCACGGGCATCCCCACCTCGCCGAACGTGCACGAGATCGCCCAGGCGGTGGCCCCGGAGTCCCGGGTGGTGTACGTCGACAACGACCCGATCGTGCTGACCCACGCCCGTGCGCTGATGTCCAGCGGGCCGGCGGGCCGCACCGCCTACCTGGACGCCGACCTGCGCGACGTCGATTCGATCCTGGACTCGCCGGCGCTGCGCGAGGTGATCGACCTCTCCCGGCCGGTGGCGCTGTCGCTGATCGCGATCGTGCACTTCGTCCTCGACGCGGACGACCCGCAGGGCCTCGTGCGGCGGCTGATGGACCGGCTGGCGCCGGGGAGCTTCCTCGCGCTGACCGTCTTCACCGGTGACACCGACCCGGTGGGCGTCGGCGGGGTGGGCCGCGAGTACAACGCCCGGGGCATCCCGCTGCAGATCCGCGACCGGGCCGAGACCCTGGCCTTCTTCGACGGCTACGAGCTGCTGGACCCCGGGGTCACCCTGGTCCACCAGTGGAACCCCGACCCGGACGCCGCGCCGATCCGGGACCAGGACATCGCGATGTACGGCGGCGTGGCCGTCAAGCGCTGAGCCGGGACGGTCCCGCCGTCCGCCCAACTCCCCTGTCCGCGAAGCAGGAAGACGATCACTCAAGCTCTGGCATACTCGCCCCTGCACATCGTGGTACGGACGACAGGGGGGCGCGCGATGTCGGCAGTGGAGCCTGTGGCGGAGCCGGGCGGGGATTCCTCCCGCTCACCGGGACCGGCGTCGTCGTCCCCGCCGCCGATCCACTGGAGCATCTACGTTCTGATCTGCGCGGTCCTCGTCGGCTACGCGGCGATGATGACCTTCCTGGCGCTCAAGCGCGGCGACGCCAACTGGGACCGCCTGGTCTTCCTCTTCTCCGGCCTGGAGGCCATCGTCTTCGCCGCCGCCGGTCTGGCCTTCGGCGGCTCCGTCCAGCGCGGCGCGCTCAACGCGGCCCGGGAGGACGCGGCGGCCGCGCGGGCGGAGGCCGGCCGCCAGGCCGAGGCCGCCGAGGCGGGGCGCGACAACAACGACGTCCTCGACACCCTGCTCAGCACGATCGAGCTCGGCGCCGCCGCCGAACGTGCGGGTGCCGAAGGCGGTGCGGGCACCGACGGGGGCGACGCCGCCCGCACCGCCGAGCTGCCGCCCGGCGCCCACGGCGCCCGCCCGCTCGCCGCACCGGCGCGGAGCTGGAGCATGGTCGAACTGGAGCAGTTCGCCCGCACCCTGCAGGAACGCAAGGCGGCCGGCCGACGGACATCCTGACGGTGCCCGACCAGCACGCCCCTGCCCGGCTCCCGCCCCGCACGGCGCTGATCCGGATCGGCACCCCGGCGGCCGACGGCAGCGGCCATCCGACCCTGCTCGCCCTCGGTGGCGGCGACCCGTCGGGCGCTGTCCACCACGGCCGCCCGCTCCCGGACGGCTTCCTCGACCAGAATCAGCTCCGCGCCTGCCGGGAGCTGTTCGACCCGGACACCCCGATGTCCGAAGCCGTCCGTACGGCCGGCGGGCTGCTCGGCGACGCGCTCCTCGCGGCCGACCTGCTGGATCCCTGGTTCGACGCGATCCGAAAGTGCCACGCCGACGGCCGCCCCGCCCACACCCTGCTTGACATTCGGTGCCCGCGCCTGCGCACCCTCCCCTGGGAGTTGGTCGCCGCCCCCGGGGACCCCGTCCCGCTCTGCGTCGGCGTCGGCCCCGGGCTCACGTTCGCCCGGCTGCTGCGGCCCGCGTCCGCCCTCCTGAACACCCGGCTCGACCCGCTCCACCTGCCGCTGCGCCTGCTCGTGGTGATCGGCGACACCGATCCCCGGCTCGGTGCGGAGAAGGAGGCAGGACGGATCCGCGCCGGGTTGACCGAGCCGTTCGGGGAATGGCACGTCGAGGTGGTGCGGACCCCGACCTCGGACGAACTCGCCTCGCGGCTCGCGGATCTGACTCCGCACGTCCTTCACTTCATCGGCCACCAGCAGCGTGACGGTACGGGCGCGGGTGTGCTCACCGTGCGCCCGCCCCACCAGGAGCCGTGGGACATCACCGGCGCTACCGTGCACGGCGTGCTCACCGCCCACGTGCCTCGCCTGGTCGTGCTGAACGCCTGCGACACCGCCGGCCACGCCGCCGAACCGCTGCTCACCGGCCTGATGAGCAGCGGCGTCGCTGCGGTGGTCGGGATGAGCGGCGGCATCGAGTCCGGACCGGCAGGGCGCTTCGCCGAGGAGTTCTACGCCGCCCTCGGCCGGGCCGAGACCGTCGACCGCGCCGTCCTCACCGCCCGCCAGGCCCTGCTGCGCGCCGACCTCGCCCGGGTGGACTGGGCCCGCCCGGTGCTCGTGGTCCGGGACACCCGGGACACCGTCCTCACCCGTCTGCCCGCGTTGCGCGTGGCGAACGAGACCGACAAGCGCTTCGCGCACAAGCGGTGGAACCTCCGGTACGCCGTCGACCGGGTCACCGAGCGGCGCGCGCTCTTCGACGGCTTCGCGCCGACCGGGCCGGACGCCCCGGTCACCGTCGTCACCGGCGGCCCCGGGACCGGAAAGGCCACCCTGGTCCGCTCCGTCCTGCACACCTGGTACCGCAACGGCGCCCTGACGCTCTGGACCGACCTGGAGGAGGTCGGCCGCACCGCCACCTGGCTCGACCTCGCGCTCAAGGTGGTCGACCGGCTCGGCGAGGCCGCGCCCGGCCACCCGCAACTCCGCCTCCTGGAACACCGGCTGGCCCAGTTGCACACCCAGTGGGCCACCGACGACAAGGAGCCCCTTCTCACCCTCGGGCCCGACCGGATCTGGCAGGACTTCGTTCCCGGCAACAGTGTCGGCCACCTCGCCGACCGCCGTCACACCGCACTGCGCCACCTGGCGGACGCGCTCCTCCGGATCGGCTCGGAGACCGGCCTCGTCCTCGCGCTCAGGAGCCTCGGTGCTCTGGAACACCTGACCGTTCAGCAACTGCTGGTCCCGCACCTGGTGGAACCACTGGCCGCCCAGGCCGGCGGACGCGCCAAGGTGGTCCTGGTCGCGAACGAGGAGGAGGCAGAACTGGTGCCGTTCCCGCTGTCCGACACCGCACGGTGGATCACCCTCAAGACCTTCGCTGCCGACGATCTCGACGCGGCGGTCGGCGACTACGGCAGGGCCCACGACCTGTCCGACGACGAAGCGCTCAGGTTCGCCAGGATCACGGACATCTACCGGGAGCAGCACGGAGGCCTGGTGCCCGATCAGCTCAGGACCGCGATGGGCTTTAGAGACAGGGTGGGGCGGCGATGACGGACCGTCCGGCCGATTCGTTCCTCGAGCTCGGTGATCGCCTGGAGCGGGGCGAGCCACTGGAGCGGATCCTGCTCGACCGGATCGGACCCGAGTGGCGCGAGGTCCTGCGCCACTGCAGCGTCGTCCCCGACTTCACCCAGGACCTCTACGGTGCCGTCCTGTGCCCCGCGCCCGGCGGACCCACCGTCGCCGAACTGCTCGACCACGGCCTGCTCGAACACACCGCCCGCCCCGGGCACTACCGTATCGCCGAGCTGCTGCGCTTCGCCTGCTGGGACTCCTGGTGGCACGACAGCCCCGTCCCGGCCACGACCGCTCCGGAGCCGCTGCGGAACCTCGCGGTGCGGCTGGCCGGTGCGTACGCGGCGGCCGAGGACGAGCCGGGACGGCTGCGTCTCCTCGCCATCGCCGGCGACCTCGACGCCGACGCCTTCCGCACCGCCTTCGACGCGGCCGACCGACGGTTCGACCTGGCCCGCTGCCAGGACCTCGTCAACGCGGTGTCCGACCCCCAGGTAACTCCGTTGCTCCGGCCCGACCTCGGCCGGACCGTCGCCGAGGCCGCCGCCAGGGCCAGGGCACGCGCGCTGTGGCGACCGGCCTACCACCAGTCCGCCGGCTACTTCCCGCGGCCACGGGTGGAGGAGCCGTTGCGGACCCTGCTCACGTCCGACGACCGTCGGCCACTGCGCATCCACGCCACCGGCGGCTCCGGCAAGTCCATGCTGCTGCGCTGGTTCATGGCCCGGCACTGCCAGGACCGGCCGGTGCCGGTTCCCTGTGCCTACCTGGACTTCGACCACACCGACCCGGCCCTTGCTGTCACCCATCCGTGGCTGCTCGTCCTGGAGGCCGCCGAGCAGCTCAACGGCCAACTGCTCGAATCGCCGTTCGACGCGTTCCTCGCCACCTACCGGAAGGAACTCGCCGCGCTCCCGCGCAACCGCAGCCGGGCCGCCGACGCCTTCCTGTCGGTCCAGATCGTCGGACGGCGTACGGCAGTTGTCGCCGACTTCGCCGCCGTCCTCAGCGAGACCCTCGACCGCCAAGCCACACGTGCCGTCCTGGTGCTCGACACCTTGGAAGAGGTCCTGCTCCGGGACGGCGCACGACTCGGAGAGCTCACGGCCATGCTCAACGGGCTCGCGGGGCGGGTCCACGGCCTGCGAATCGTCCTCTCCGGCCGCTACGACCTGGGCGACGCCTTGCCGCTTCCGGCCCGCGTCCTGCGGCTCGACCCGTTCGATGAGGAGGAGTCCGACGCCTATCTGCGCGACGTCCGCGCCGTCGGCGAGCCGGAGCTGCGCCGGGCGATGAGCGAGAGCAGCGCGGGCCTGCCCTACACCCTCGCCCTCTTCGCCGATCTCGCCGAGGACCTCACCCCCGAGCAGATCCGCTCGGCCTCCGGGCCCGGGCTGCTCTACGCCATCGACCGCGTCCTCGAACGCGTCCACGACGACCGCCTCCGCTGGCTGTTGCGGTACGGGGTGATCCCCCGGCGGCTGTCCCTGCGGATCGTCCGCGAGGTGATGCTCCCGCACCTGCGCGACGGCATCCGCGGCACCGGCACGGCCGACGACCCCAGCCGGGACGACCGTCCAGTCATGCGCCTCCAGATCTTCCAGCCGGCCTTTCCCGGGTTCACAGACGGGGCCGCCGAACTCCCGGACCTCTGGGCCGCCCTCACCCGCTACGCCGGTGACTCGGTCTGGGTCGGCCGCGACCCGGCCGACCCGGAGGTGCTGGTGATTGACCGGACCGTCCGCGACCCGCTGCGCGCACTGCTCGCCGACCACACGGTGTCGAAGCTTCTCAACCGGGACCTGGCCGAGCACTTCGCGCGCCGGGCGTCCGAGGCCGAGAGTCCCCCGGAGTGGGTCCGGTGGACGGTGGAGGAGTTCTACCACCGCTTCGCGGAGGATCAGGAGAACGGTGCGGAGGCCTGGGCCCGGCTGATCGGTGAACCCCGCTTCGACGCGCCGGACCCGTCGTTGGCCGACCTGGCCCGCAGGATCATCGAGCTGAACCGCACCGGCGAGTCGACGGTCCCCCCGACCGCCCTGGCCCGGGCGGCCCTCCTCGCCTACCGGGAGCGTACGGGCAACGGGTCCGGGTTCTCCGAGGAAGAACTCACCGTCCTGGACTTGGGGACGGCCGGGATCGAGCTGGGGGACCCGGAGGTACGGCGCGCGATCGAGCTGACCGGTGCCCGCATGATGCTGCGCCGGGGTAGCCCGTCCGATGCCCGCCCACGACTCGACGCCGTGGCGCCGGAGCTCGACCTCGCCGCCCCCGTTGTCGTGGCCGAGTACCACCGCATCACCGGCGCTCTGGCCCTGGCCGAAGGGCGCGGGGACGAGGCCCAGGACGCGTTCGAGCACGCGGACCGCGTGCTGAGCCCCGACGGGGGCGAGCTCACGGCCGGGACCCTGGCCGACGTGGTGAGCCTCCTCGACGCCGGCTGGGTCGGCCACGCGGCCCGCTGGCTCCCGCGCCTGTCCGCACGGGCCGCCCCCAGGCTGTACCTGCGTCTGCTGCTCGCCACGGGCCGTCCCGCCGAGGCCCTGGAGCTGGCCGTTCGCTTTCTCCACGAACCGGACGTCCGTGAGTTGCCATTGGAACAGGCCACGTTGGCAGCACTGCGGCTGCACCGGCCCGGCGCGGTACTGGCGCTGACGGCCGAGTGGGGCGGGGAGTGGCCCGAAGGTTCGGAGCCCCGTGAGCTGTGGGTCGACGTCCAGATGACACGCGCGGCCGCGCTCGCCCTGCTCCACGCGCCCGTGGCGGCGGTGACCCGACTGACGTCGCTGGTTCTCGCCCGTATGTCGCCGAGTCCGGAGACGCTGTTGCTGCTGGCACGAGTGGCACAACTCCTCGACACGGCCGGAGGCAGCAAGGCGGAGGTGGACCGACTGCTCTCCCAGGTCGAGCAACTGGCCGACTCCCGGCGGAACCAGGTCGTGCTCCACGCACCGCCCGAGGTACTTGCCGAACTCGTCTGGTGGCCGGAGCCCTTGTGGCCCGAGCTGACCGTGCCCGGCGCCGACCGCCGTGCGGACGCACCGCCACCGGTCCGGGTCGTCTGGCTGCTGGGCGCGCTGGCGCGGGCGAACCCCGGCACCGACGAGGAACTGACGGGCGAACTGGTTGACGCGCTCGGGCCGTTGGGAAGCCCGGAGGCGCGGCTCGTCGCCCTGGAACGGCTGCATCGGGTACGCCGCAGGCTGCAGGTCTCCCGGGGGACGGCTGACCGGCTGACGGAGCTCTGCACCCCGGACGTGTGGTGGACCGAGACCCCCGATGCGGCGGCGCTCGGGCTCACCTTCGCGGAACTCCTGCGGGTCCTGGGCCGCACCCGGGAGGCCGCCGACCTGGCCCACGTGTGCGCCGAGCCGCTGGCCCGGGCGGAGCCTGCAGTCTGGTTGCCGTACCTGGCCCGCACCGCGCCCGAGGACCGGGGCCCGGCCCGGCTCCCCGAGGACCTCGCCGACGTGCTGGCGGGGTACTACGGGGAGTTCCCGGAGGCCGCCGCCGCGGTGCTGACGGACCGGGCCCTGCACGCGCTCGAGGAGGGACGGGAAGCCGACGCCCGGCACCTGGCCCCGCGCGCTTGGAGCCTGGTGGAGGACCGCCCGGCGAGCCTGACCAGGGCGCGGTGCGTGGGGGTGACGGCGACGGTCGCGGTGTGGGCGGGGCAGCCGCAGGCGGAGGTCCGGGTTCTGGCCGACCTGGCCCACGAGTTGTACCGCGAGCTGGGCCGCGAGCCCGAATCCCGCTACGTCCCCGAGTACCTCTGCGCCGGAGCCGCGGAACCGGCGGTGAGCTGGCGCGAGTCGGTCCTCAGGATCGACGGTGACCCACTCACGTCGAGGCCCGCCGGTCACCTGTCGTTCCAACTTTTCGAATCCACCGGTCCGGAAAGCCGGAGCAGGCTGGCCCAGTCCCATGGGGTTCCCTCGGACTGGACCGGCGGTCTCGACGCGCTCCAGGCCGCGCTGTCCGGTTCGGCGGCCGAGTGGGCGCGGGAGGCCGGCGTCCTGCTGGGGGCGGTACTGCCCGACCGGACCGGCCAGGTGGCGGCGGACGAGCCGGCGCCCACGGACCTCCGCCTGGAGGCTGCCCTCGGTCAGCAGCCCCTGCTCGCGGCGCCGTGGGAGGCCGCGACCGAGGACGGCGTCCTTCCCGTGCTCCGGCCCGACCGGGAATACGTCTACCGGGCGCTCGTCGACCACCCTGCGGAGGCGGCCGCACTTCGCCGGCTGCGGGCCCTGGAGCAGGACACGACGAGCTCCTCCCCGTCGACGGACCTCCGCGAGTTCGCCCTGAACCTCTGGAGGAGTCCGCACCAGCAGGTCCGGGTGGGTGTGCTCGCACGGCGACGGTCCCGTGACAGCTCCGAGCACACCGGCGGCCGGTCGGCGCTGCCGCCCGTCCTCCCCCTCTACGAGAACCACCGCTCCGTGCGGATGGTCGATCCGACCCGGCGGGTCGACCGTCGCGGTGTCCCCCAGCTCCTCCACATCCAGGGCAGCTTCCACAAGGAGGCGTCCGAACCGAGTGTTGGCTGGGATACCCGGGGGAAGAGCAGCGCCGCCGGACTGGGGGAGTACCTCGGCACCAGGACCGGCCCCAACCCGTTGGTGGTGCTGGAGGCGATGCACCCCGGCTCGCACCACGAGGCCATGCGCCAGCTGCTGCTGCGGAACCTGTTCGCCGCCGATCTGCTCGCCTGCGGCAGGGTCTCGGCCGTGTTGGCGATCGGCCCGTTCCTGCGACCCACGCCGGACAGTGAACGGGCCCGGCGACAGTTCGTCGAATCGCTGGTCACCGGGGCGCATCCGGCGGACGCCGTCCGGGGGCTGACGCAGGCACTGCTGCAGCAGCCCGGCCCGCCGAGCATCGCGCTGCCCGCGCTGTTCAGCGCCGTGCCCACCGATCTCCTCGTCCCCCTCTGGGCGGAGGTGCGATGACTCCCGCCGACCGGCGGCGCCGTGCCGCGCTGCTCGCCCGGGCCGACGGGCTGGCCGCCGACCTCGACCACTGGCTCGGCCTCACCGCCGACGCCGCCGCGCCGTTCCCCCACCACCACACCCAGGTGCGCGCGCTCGACGCCGCGCTGCGCCCGCTGCTCGCCCGCGTCCGGGACGGCGAACCACGCCGCTCCGACGTAGAGTTGAGCCTGATCCAGGAGGTGTGGTGCCGGTTGCGCGACGCGCTGGCCCAGCGCTGGGACGCCTCCACGGCGCCGTTCCTCGCGCTCGCCGACGACTTCGCGTGGTCCTGCTACCTGCCCGCGCTCACCGCCGCCCGGTCCGTCGCCGCCGCCGACCCGCCGGCCGCCGAACCGCCGCTGGTCCATCTCACCCGGCACGCCGTGCCGTTCGCGCTGCCCCGACCGGCAGCCGACGGGCGGCCGGCGAAGGTCGGCCAGTTGCAGCGGGCGCTTCCGGTGCCGCTGGTCGGACTGCCGTTCGCGCAGTCGCGGCACCTGCCCGAGGCCGTGCTCACGGCGCACGAGGTGGGGCACTGCGTCCTGGACGCCTTCGGTCTCGCCGATGAGTTGGGCGACCTGCTGCGGCGGACCACAGCGGGTGCCACGTGGTGGACGGACCGGCTGCACGAGGTGTTCGCCGACCTCTGGGGGACGCTCTGCGCGGGCTCCGGATTCGCCTTCATCCTGGCCGATTTCGTGGCGCTGACCCCGGGCGGTCCGCCGAGCGACCGCTATCCGGTGCCGAAGGTCCGGGTGGCGCTGGTCGCGGACACCCTGGCCGAGGCCGGGCACGAGGACGCCGCGGCGGAACTGCGCGCCCTCTGGAACGGGCAGGTGGCGGCGAGCGATGCCGCGCCCGACGTGCTGCGGCCGACCGTCCGCACACTGCTCACCACCCCGCTCGACGGGCTCGGCGGCAGCACCCTGCTCGGCCTCTTCCCCGTCGTCCCCGACGCGCTGCTCCGCGCGACGGCCGACGCCCTGCTCCGCCGTGCTCCCCTCCCGCCCGGGGCCGCGGCGGGCGCCGGGCTCCTCGTCCCGGCCGCGGCCCTGGCGTTCCACGCCGACCCCGACCGCTACACGACCGTCGTCACCACCCTCACCGAGCGGGTCCACGACCGGGCCGCCGCGCACCGGGAGCGCGGTGTCCGCGGCTCGGACGGCCCCGTCCCCGCCGAGGCTCCGGAGGCCCGGGGCGCCCGGGCCGCCGCCTGCCTGACCGACCTTCTCGACGCCTGGTGACGATCGGTCGGTCCTGTGGTGGACGGTGTCGAGAGGCGAGGGCGGGGGGTGAAGGAACCGGACGGTTCGAACAGTGAC
The DNA here is from genome assembly GCF_034043715.1 of Kitasatospora purpeofusca. Lineage (GTDB taxonomy): Bacteria > Actinomycetota > Actinomycetes > Streptomycetales > Streptomycetaceae > Kitasatospora > Kitasatospora purpeofusca_A. The sequence continues at coordinate 49,732 of NZ_JAXCLC010000032.1, forward strand.
CAATTGAACAGACTTGAACGGTTGGCAACAATCCCGGTCATCTCCTGACGGTTCGTCAATCGACCTTCTACGCTTCGGGCGATCCGGACGGTCCCCCCGGGTCGCCCGGAAAGCCCGGTGCGGCCGTGAAGCGTCCGGATCCGACGATCCCGACGAGTCTGGAGATCCCGTGACAACACGCCCGTCCCCGCGCCGGTTCTTAACGGCCGTGGCCGCCGTCGGCGCGGCCACGGCCGCCTTGCTGGCCCAGCCCGGTGCCGCGTCCGCCGACACCACGGGCGGCGCCGCGGCCGCCGGGCGGCCGCCCGCGGTGTCGGCCACCGTCACCGTCGCCCCGTACCCGGCGGGCGTCGCGGTGACCCCGGACGGCGCCCGGGTGTACGTGACCAGCCAGGGCAGCGGCACGGTCACCGTCCTGGCCACCGCCACCGGCACGGTCGCCGGCAGCTTCACCGCCGGCACCGGCTCCTACGCCGCCGCCGTCGCGCCGGACGGCCGGCACGCCTACCTCACCCACCACCTCGACGGCACGGTCAGCGTGGTCGACACCGCCACCGGCACGGTCGCCGCCACCGTCCCGGTCGGCGCCGGCGCCTTCGGCGTGGCGGTCGCCCCCGACGGCGCCCACGCCTATGTGACCAACGCCGAGGCCGGGACGGTCAGCGTGCTGGACACCGCGAGCGCGACGGTCACCGCCACCGTCCCGGTCGGCGCCGAGCCGCACGGCGTGGCCGTCTCCCCGGACGGCGCGTCCGTGTACGTCGCCGCCTCCGGTGACCAGCGGGTCGACGTGATCGACACCGCCACCGCCACGGTCGGCGCCTCGATACCGGTGGGCCACGGCGTGTTCGGCCTCGCCCTCGCTCCCGACGGCTCCCGGCTGTGGACCGCCAACGGCGGCGACTCCACCGTCAGCGCGGTGGACACCGCGCACCGGACCGTCGCCGCCACCGTCCAGGTCGGCACCAACCCGTACGCGGTGGCCGCCGCCCCCGACGGCCGGTCCCTCTACGCGAGCAACTACGCGGACAGCACGCTCACCGCGATCGACGCCGCCACCGGCACCGTCACCGGCACCGTCCAGGTCGGCGCGAGCCCGTTCGGCCTGGCCGTCACGCCCGACAGCAGGCACGGCTACCTGGCCGACTTCGACGGGTCCGCCGTCAGCGTCCTCGACTTCCCGCCGCCCGCGCCGGTGGTCACGGGCGTCAGCCCGGCCACGGGCCCGCAGGCCGGTGGCACGGCGGTCACCGTGACCGGCACCGACCTGGCCGGCGCGACCGCGGTGGGCTTCGGCGCCGCCGGCAACGCCGCGTCGTTCTCCTGCACCGCGACCTCCTGCACCGCCACCGCGCCGGCCTCGTCGGTCGCCGGGACGGTCGACGTCCGGGTCACCACGGCGGGCGGCACCAGCGCCGTCGTGCCCGCCGACCGTTTCGGCTACCTCGCGCCGACCGCCGACGCCGCCGTCGCGCTCGCCGCCTCCCCGGTGTCCGGCCTGTTGGGCGGCCGGGTCGACTACACGCTGACGGTGACCGGCCGGGGCCCCGACCCGGTGACCGCCGCCACCGTCACGGCCGCGCTGCCGAGCGGCATGATCGCCACCAGCGGTGACTGCGTCATCGCCTCGGGCCGGCTGACCTGCGCGATCGCCGGGCCGCTGGCCGTCGGTGCGAGCGTCACCCGGCACTTCACCGTGCAGGTGGGCCTGTTCGACCTCGGCCGGACCTTCGCCGTCACCACCGCCCGGACCGCCGGCGCCCCGGCCGACCCGGTGCCCGGCAACGACTCGGCGAGCCGTAGCTGCAAGGTGGCGCTGCTCCAGATCACCTGCGGCTGACCCCCTCCCGCCTGATCCGTTACGGGCCTGCCCCCGGGGTTCCGCACCCAGGGGGCAGGCCCGAGCCACGACCCGTACTGGACGGAACGTCCAGTCTGGACGTACAGTCCAATCATGACCTCCGAGACCCCCGACCCGCGCCTGCGCGCCTGGGCCCCCGCCTGCCAGGCGGTGGCCCTGCTGCTCGGGCCCTATGCCGAAGTGGTGCTGCACGACGCCGCCCGCGACGAGGTCCTCGCCATCTGGAACCCGATGGGCGGGCGCGGGCCGGGCGACCCCTCGCTGCTCGGCGAACTGGACGCCCTGGACCAGGCCGCCCCCGACGTCTACGGCCCCTACCCGAAGCTGCTGCCCGACGGCCGGCGGCTCTCCTCGGTCAGCGCGGTGCTCCGCGACGAGGACGGCCGACCCGCCGCCGTCCTGTGCGTCAACCTCGACCGGGGACCGCTCGAACACGCCGCCGCCCTGCTCGCCGCCTTCGCCGCGCCGACCGCCCCCCGCCCCGAACCGCTGTTCGAGCAGGACTGGACCGAGCGGATGAACGAGGTCGTCGGCGACTATGTGCGCGCCCACGGCCGGCCCCTGGAGCGGCTCGGGCGCGAGGACCGGCTCGCCGTGCTCCGCGAGCTCGACCGGGCCGGGGTGCTCGCCGTCCGGCGCGCGGTCCCGGCCGTCGCCACGGCGCTGCGGGTGTCCCGCTCCACCGTCTACACCCTGCTCGCCGAATTGCGGGAGACCCCTGGGGCAGCCGACGGCTCAGGGGTGCCCGACGCACCCGAGACCTCCGGGCCGGCCGACGACCCGGGCGTGCCCGGCGCACCCGAGACCTCCGGCCCGCCTGCCCGCCGGGCCGACTGACCCCCACCGACGAAGGAGACCCGCCATGACCCGGCTCCCCGACTTCCGCCTGGAGACGTACTTCTCGCGCTGGGAGTTCACCGCCCGCCACCACCTCACGGCCTCCGACGCGCAGACCATGGCGATGTCCGAACTCCTCGCCCTCGCCGACCCGGAGGACCGCCACGCCTGGGACACCCTCGCGCTCGGCTACACCGAGACCTTCGGCGACCCGGCCCTGCGCGAGGCGATCGCCGGACTCTACGAGCGGGCCGACGCGGATGACGTGATCTGCTTCGGCGGCGCTCAGGAGGGGCTCAACCTGGCGATGCAGGTGCTGCTCGGCCCCGAGGACCACGCCGTGGTGCTCACGCCGAACTACCAGTCCGCCGAGAGCATCCCGATGTCCCTCTGCGAGGTCACCGGGGTCGCCCTCGACCCCGGCCGCGACTGGGCGCTCGACCTCGACGAACTCACCGCCGCGCTGCGCCCCAACACCCGGGTGGTGTCCGTCAACTTCCCCAACAACCCCACCGGGGCGGTGATCGACGCCGCCGACTTCGTCCGGCTGGCCGAGATCTGCGACGAGCGCGGCATCCACCTCTTCAGCGACGAGGTCTACCGGGGCCTGGAGCGCGACCCGGCCCGCGCGCTGCCCCAGGCCGTCGACCTGTCCGAGCGCGGCCTCTCGCTCAACGTCACCTCCAAGTCGCTCGGCCTGCCCGGCCTGCGGATCGGCTGGATCGCCTGCCGCGACCGGGAGTTGCGCGGACGGCTGGAGCGCGCCAAGCACTACACCACCATCTGCAACGCCGCTCCCAGCGAGGTCCTCGCCAGGATCGCGATCAAGGCACGCGAGTCGATCCTGGCCCGCAACCGGGCGATCCTCGCGGCCAATCTGCCGCTCTTCGACGAGTTCTTCGCCCGCTTCGACGGCCTGTTCGAGTGGCGTGCCCCGGACGGCGGCTGCGTCGCCTATCCGCGCTACCTGGGCGCGGAAGGCGTCGAGGCGTTCTGCACCGGGCTGGTCGAGGAGGCCGGCGTCCTGCTGCTGCCGGCCTCCGTCTTCCGTTCGGAGCTGACGCCGACGCCCGCCGACCGGTTCCGGATCGGCCTCGGCCGCCGCGACCCGGCCCCCGCGCTGGACGCCTTCGCCGCCTGGTTGAAGGGCCGGTACTGAGGCCTCGTCCCTGGGACGTCGTCAGCGCGCGGCCGGGCCCGCCTCGGCCTCCGCCTCCGCCTCTGTCGCCGGTGACGGTGACGGGGCCGGGGCCGCTTCCGCCGAGGACTCCCGACGGGCGGCCTTGGCACGGTACTTCAGCCCGAGCAGCGCCCCCGGCAGGCCGTGCGGCACCAGCCAGGAGACGTCCTCCCGGTCCACCGCGTCGAAGCGGTACTTGTACGGCTCGGTGCCGCGCAGGAAGTCGAAGGTGCTCAGCCCCTGCCCGGCGGCCGCCCGGACCGCCTCGGCGATCACCGCCGTGCCGAGCCGCAGCGGCGCCCAGCTCTGGTCCCAGCCGATCTGGTAGTAGGCGAAGGTGTCCCGCCACTGGAACCCGTAGAGCACGCCGACCACTTCGCCCGCCCGCTCCGCGACCAGGAACGCCGGGCCCTCGCCGCGTCCGGTGTCGGCCGCCCGTTCGATCACCCGCAGGTGCAGCGGCGCCCTGGCCTCGTCGAAGGTGGTCGGCCGGCCCAGCGCGGCCCGGCGCAGCCGGTGCAGCCGGACGGCGGTGTGCAGGAGCTCGAAGCGTTCCGGGAGTTCGGCCGCCGCGAGGGCGGGCGGCACCCACCGGAAGGTGATCCCCTCGGCCGCCAGCTTCCGGCCGTAGCGGCGCAGATTGGCGCGGAACCGGCGGCTCCCCAGCGCCTCCGGACCGGCCGCCAGATCGGCGCGCGGGCACGCGGTGCGCCCGATCTGCACCGCGCCGGGCGGCAGCAGGTCGGCCTGTCCGGGATCCAGGTCGGTGAGCAGCAGGCTCGTCCGCCGCCCGCGCCGGGCGAGCCAGTCGGCCACCTCGGCGCGGCGGTGCGGTGCGACGACGAAGCCGCAGTGGTCGGCCGCGCCCGCGCCGGAGCCGAGCACCGTCAGGCAGGGGACGGGCAGCGGCGCGCGCGGGTGGAGCCGTTGGACGGTGCGCAGCAGGGGCAGCACGGCGTCGATCCGGCCGTCCCCGTCCCGCCACACCACGATCTCGCCGTCACCGGCGGTCGCGCCCAGCGTCTCCCACCAGGCGAGCGTCCACTCCGGGGTGCTGAACCACGCGCCGCCGGCCTCGCCCGCCGCCAGTTCGCGCCAGCCGTCGACCAGCTCCGCCGGGAGCGCGGGCGTCCGGTGGCGGACGGGCACCGCGCGCGCCGTGGCCGGCCTCCGATGCGCCGCCCCGACCCCTTCGACTCCCAAGTCTCCTGCCCCCAAGTCTCCTGTCCGCACGCCTGTGCCTCCAGGTCTCCGCCGCCCCGGTGCGCCGCCGGTCGGCGCTCCGGTCGCGGTCAGGTCCGTATTCTCCCGGATTCCCGGCCCCGGGTGACGCGGTTCGGTCTGCTCCCTGCCGTTACCGGGCTTCACCGGCGCAGGAGTTGGCGGGCAGGGCCGCAGGCGGTCAGTGGCCGCCGCGCAGGTGGTGCACGGCGGGGTGGAGCCCGGACAGGATGGTGTCGAACCGGTCCCGGCCCGTGGTCGAGTTGACCCGCAGCCGGCTGATCCGCAGTGGGTGCGGTGGCATCAGCCGGTCGTGGCGGTGGTCGAAGAGGAAGCCGGTCCGGTAGCCGAGGCGCCGTAACTCGGCCTCGGCGCGCGGGTCCACGTTGCCGTTGGGGTAGGCGAAGGCGGTGGGTTCCGTGCCGCCGAGCCAGCCGGTGAGCGCGTCGTGCGCGCGTCGGATCTCCTCCCGTACGGTGCCGCCCTCGCAGCGGTCGAGGCACGGGTGGCCGGCGGTGTGGTTGCCTACCGCCACGCCGTTCCGGACGAGCGTCAGCAGATCGGCGGGGGTGAGCTGTTCCTGGCGGGGGGCGCGGGCCCGGGCGCTCTCCCGGAGTTCGGCCAGTGCGGCCCGGCGCTCCCCGTCGGTGAGGGCCTTCATCCGGCGGACGGCCTCGCCCGGCGGGCAGTCGGCCAGGCTGCGGGCGGTGCCGCCGTGGGCGGCGAGGAAGGCGGCCTCGGCCCACCAGAAGGGCTGGTCACCACCGATGAGGTCGGTGACCACGAAGGCGGCGGCGGGGATGCCGAGCCGGGTCAGTACGGGCAGGCCCTCGGTGAGCACGGTGCGGTCGCCGTCGTCGAAGGTGACCAGCACGCTGCGGGGCGGCAGGGCCCGGCCGGTGCGCACGGCCTCCTCGACGGCCGCGAACGGGACCGGGCGGGCGACGCGGACCAGGCGCTCCATCTGGAGCGCGAACACCCGGGGGTCGTCCACCCCGTGGTAGGCGAGGACGGCCAGCCGCCGGGTGGCGGCGAGCCGGAACAGCGGCTGGAGCGGCGAGTTGCGCAGGACGGCGTCGACGGTGGCGCGACGGCCGGCGAGCCGTGCCCTGCGCGGGCCGGTGGCCGGTGGCGCTGCCGGTGCCCCGGTCGGTGCCGGGACCGGTCTGGTGGCCGTTCCGCCGGCCGTTCCGCCGGCTGTTCCGGTGCCTGTTCCGCCGGCTGTTCCGCCGGCTGTTCCGCCGGCTGTTCCGGCGCTCGGCCCGTGCGCGGTCCCGGTCGAACGTGCCGTCCCCTCGGGCATGGACACGCTCCCCCCTCCTCCCCGTGTGATGCTGCGGCGGCGGGGGTGGAACGCGTCGCACGGGCAGTTCCGGCCGTTCGGCACAGGGTCTGCCCGGTGGGCGGCCCGCCCCGTCCACGAATTCCCAAGATAGTGCAAAGACCCATGCTCCGAACCGGGTTGTGCGGTGCGAACGGGCTCCGGTGAGAGGTTGGCGAATTCGGTTCCGCGCCGGCGGCCTGTGCGACGGCTGGGAGCATCCTGAGCGATTGCCGGTGGTGATTGCCGGTGGGAGCGGGGACGGGTGCCGCTGCGAGGGAAGCGGTCCGGCCGCCGGTTGCGGACCCGGCGGCCGGCCGTGGCCGGGGCTGCGGGGCCCCGACCGCGTCACCCCTTCCTCGCCCGACGGGGCCTCAGAAGGGGTAGGTGCAGGTGGTCACCTGCTGCGCGGCCTCCAGGGCCGGGCCGGCGGTGGCGCAGACCATCTTGAGGTCGCCGGTGACCACGCGGGGGGTCACGGCCTTGGCGGAGCCCTGGGTGACGGTGGTCGCCGAGGCGGCGGGCAGCCACGGGCTGCCCCAGGCGCGCTGGGTGCGCACCTCGACCTTGACTATCGTCAGCTGCCCGGGGTCGGCGGACACCTGGGCGACGCCGACGACTCCTCCGCCGTCCTTTTCCTGCCAGACGCACGGCTGGTTCAGCACCGTAGTACAGGAGACGCCGCCCGCCCCGTTCGTGACCGAGGTCGTGCTCCCGGCGGTGACCGTCGCGGCCGAAGCCGGAGCGACCGTGGCCGCCATGATCCCTGCCGCCGCGACCATCAGAGCTGCGATACGAGCGTTCATGATGTCAACCTCCTTGGAATGAAAGGGAATCTCACTCTGTGGGATGAGTCTTGCACAAAATATGGATGTGCTCCGTGTGTGCTGCATCACACTCATGGTGACCGCTCAACTACACTTTGCAATCTCACCAGTGACCTCACGATTACCGTCGGGTGTCACTGCGCCGACGAACGGGTGCCGGCCCCCGGTCCGCCGCCCGAAGCCGCCCGCCCCCGCTCATCCCGGGCAACTCCTGCGCCACGATGCGTCCTTCACTCGTTCGAGTGGGCCTTGCGCCCATAGGTCGTTCGGGCAGCTACGATCGGGCCGACCCCCGGAGGTGACCTGGATGAACACGGTCATCGTGCAGTTGCCCGACCCCCGCCCGCCGGTACGAGCCGACCGCCGGTTCGCCCGGCTGCCGAAGCCGCCCCGCAGTGCCCCGCCCGACCGACCGGCCCTGTTGCACCTCGGGCCGGGCGACAGCGTGGAGTTCGGGCGCGGCGAGCCCGGTCGGCCGCTCGCCGTGCCGATCCCCGACCTCGGCGTGTCGCGCCGGGCCGGCGAGATCACGGCCGCCGAGGACTACTGGCGGCTCTCCAACTTCAGTGCCACCGCGACCTATGTCGTCGAGAACCTCGAAGGCGCGGGCGAGCACGTCAAGGTCGCGCCCGGGCGGCTCGGCGCGCCGGTGCCGTTCGAGTTCTCCAGGGTGCTGCTCCCGGCCCTCGGCGAGCCGGTCGCGTTCAAGGTCTTCGCGCCCCAACACGCCTATCTTGCAAGCTGGTCGGAGGGCGTGGTGGGCGCGGCCGGCGGTGGCGCGCCGGGGACCGGGTGCAGCGAGCCGACGGTCAGCCCGTTCGCCCTGGACCCGGGCGCCAAGTACTTCCTCGTCCTGCTCGCGCTCTGCGAGCCGCGCCTGCGCTCGCCCTCCGCGGCGGCCGTCCCCGGCGTCAGCGAGGTGCTGGCCCGGCTGCGCTGCCTGCCCTCCTGTCGCGACCTCACCCGGTCGGCCGTCAACTACCACATCGACTACCTGGTCGGCAGCAAGCTCCGGCTGCGCGACCCGGCGGAGCCGGTCGACCCCGGGGGAGCCGGCGCCGGCGGCAAACGCGAGGAACTCGTGGCGCTGGCACTGAGGTTCGACCTGGTGCGGGAGGAGCACCTGGTGCTGCTCCCGCCCCGGCGCGGCGGGTGACCGGGCGGTGGCGCCACGCGCGGTGGACCCGCCCGGAGCCCGGCCGTCCGGGGGCGGGGCGGGGTTCGCGGTTCCGGTGGGCTATCCGGTCGGGGGCTACCTGGTCGGCGAGCGGATCGGGGCCGGCGGCTGGGGCAGTGTGCACGCCGCCCGCGCGGCCGACCCGGATCGCGCGGCGGGCGGCGAACCCGTCGAAGTGGCGGTCAAGTTCCTCCGTTCGGGACGGCTCGGTCCGGGGCAGCGGCAGGCCGTCGCCCAGGCCGCCCGCAGCGAGATCCGGTTCAGCCGCCTGGCCGACCACCCGCACCTGATCCGCACCTTCGCCGTGCTCACCCTCACCGACCCGGACCGTCCCGAACTCGACGGCGCCGTCGCCCTGGTGATGGAACGCGCCGCGCGCAGCCTGCACGACCTCCTGGCCGGCGCCCGGCCGCCGCACCCGCCGCCGGGCGCCGAGCGGATCCTGGCCGAGGTCGCCGCCGGGCTCAGCCACATGCACGGCTCCGGCTGGGTGCACGGGGACCTCAAGCCCGGCAACGTCCTGCTGATGGACGACGGCACCGCCAAGCTCGCCGACTTCGGGCTGACCGCGGAACTGGAGGGCACCCACGCGTACGCCCCGCCGCTGGGCTCGCCGGACCACGTGCCGCCCGAGTGGTGGTCCGAGCGGACCGGCGCGCGAGGGGCGGCGCTCCGCCCGAGCGCCGACCTGTGGGCCTACGGCGTCCTCGCCCACCAGGTGCTGACCGGCGGACTGCACCCCTTCCTCGGTGCCACCGCCCGCGCGCGCTCGCTGGCCGCGGTCGCCTACGCGCGCGGCAGCGCCCCGCTGCGGCTCGACGCCGCGCTGCCGGAGCGGTGGCGGCCGCTGGTCACCGCCTGCCTGACGGCCGACCGGCGGCGGCGCGCGCAGCTGGACCTGGCCGACCTGCTCGCCGGTGCCCTGGGTGGTGGCGGTGGCGGTGGGGGTGGGGGTGGGGGCGGCGGTGGGGGTGGCTGTGGCGGTGGTGGGGGTGCCGGGGTCGTGGCCCCCGCCACGCCGGGCCGCCGTCAGCGCCGGGGCCGAGCCGCCACGCGCGCGGCGCTGCTGCTCGTCGCCGCCGCGACCCTGCTCGTCACCGGAGCGCCGGAGCAGGCCGACTCCTCCGGCCCCGTGTCCGGCGGGCCCGGCCGTGCCGTCCCCGCGCGCCCCGGCTCCCTCCCGCCCGGAGCCGACGTCCCCGCCGCCCTGCGCGGCCCGATCGACGACGCCGCCCGCCGCTGCCCCGAGCCCGAGATCACCCCGGTGCTGCTGGCCGCGATGCTCAAGGCGGAGTCCGGCTTCGACCCGGCCGCCGCCCGCCCCGCCACGGGCGAGTACGGGGTGGCGATGTGGACGCCCACGGTCTTCAACGCCTGGGCGCAGGACGCCGACCACGACGGCGTCAAGAGCTATCTGGACCCGGACGACGCCATCGCCGCGATGGGCGGCTACGTCTGCTGGCTCGGCCAGCGGTTCAAGCAGCGGGGTTTTCCCGCCGCCGAGCTGCCCGCCCTGGTGACGGCCGGCTACCGGACGAGCGACAAGACGGTCGCCGACACCGGCGGCGTCCCCGAACGGGTGAGAGCGCACGTGGCACGCGTGCTCGGCTACCTCGCCGAGTACGGCGGGAGCGGCGTGGCGGGGCCATGAGGCCGGCCCCGTGCGCCGTCTCCCCGGCGGCGCCGCCACGGAACCCGGGCTTCCGGATGGGATGCTCGGCGGCATGTTCACCAAGCTCCGACCGCTCGTCGCGCAGTGGACCACCGTCGTCCCGCTGCTGGCCCTCCTCGTCCTCGTCCTGACCTGGCACCGCGACCTCCCCGGCTGGGTGGTGGGGGTGGTGTCCTGCTTCCTGGCGGGCGCCGTGCTCGCCGCCGTGCACCACGCGGAGGTGATCGCCCACCGGGTGGGGGAGCCGTTCGGTTCCCTGGTGCTCGCGGTCGCGGTGACGGTGATCGAGGTCGCGCTGATCGTGACCCTGATGGCGGACGGCGGGGACAAGGCGTCGACGCTCGCCCGGGACACCGTGTTCGCGGCCGTGATGATCACCTGCAACGGCATTCTCGGCCTGTCCATCCTGGTCGCGGCCGTCAAGCACCGGGTGGCGGTCTTCAACGCCGAGGGGACGGGCGCGGCGCTGGCCACCATCGGGACCCTCGCCACGCTGAGCCTGGTCCTGCCGACCTTCACCACCAGCTCGCCCGGCCCCCAGTTCGCCCCGGCCCAGCTGGCCTTCGCGGCGGCCGCCTCGCTCGTGCTGTACGGACTGTTCGTGGCCACGCTGACGTTCCGGCACCGGGACTACTTCCTGCCGGTCGGCTCCGACGGCAAGGTGCTCGACGAGGAGGACCACGCCGACCCGCCGACCGCCCGCGCCATGGTGTTCAGCCTGGTGATGCTCGGGGTGGCGCTGATCTCGGTGGTGGGTCTGGCCAAGGGCGTGTCGCCGACCATCGAGTCGGCGGTCGACTCGGCGGGGCTGCCGTCCTCGGTCGTCGGTGTGGTGATCGCCCTGCTGGTCCTGCTGCCGGAGACCATCGCGGCCCTGCGCGCCGCCACCCGCAACCGGGTGCAGACCAGCCTCAACCTGGCGCTCGGCTCGGCCCTCGCGAGCATCGGCCTGACCATCCCGGCGGTGGCGATCGCCTCGCACTGGCTCGCCGGTCCGCTGGTCCTCGGCCTCGACGCCTCGCACCTGGTGCTGCTGGTGCTCACCCTCGTCGTCGGCACCCTCACGGTCATCCCGCGCCGCGCCACCCCGCTCCAGGGCGCGGTGCACCTGGCGATCCTGGCGGCGTACGTGGTGCTGGCGATCAGCCCCTGAGCGCCGCCCGCCGTCCGCCGCCCGCCGTCCGCCGCCCGCCGTCCGCCGCCCGCCGTCCGCCGCCCGCCGTCCGCCGTCCGCGTCCGCCGCCCGCCCGCCCGCCGTTCGTCCGCACAGGCCGGAGCGGCTCGGGACGGGGGCCGGTGCGCCGGAGCCGCCCGGAGCGGCCGGGCGGGCCGCCGGATGTCCGCGTGTCGGGTGCGGCGCGACCTCCGGGCTCCATATCGTCGGGTGTCCGCCGAATCAGCCGAGTCCGCCGCAGGACCGACACCCGTGGGAGCGTCGCATGCCCGGCCCAGCACAGCAGCCGTCCACCCGCCCGGCCCGCCCGTCCGACCCCTCCGGCGGGACCGCCGCCGCCGAACCGGCCGCCGCCGCCGAAGCGTCCGGGCACGGCGCCGACACGGCCGACGTCATCGTGGTCGGCGCGGGCCCCGCCGGCTCCACCGCCGCCTACCACCTCGCCCGGACCGGCCTGGACGTCCTCCTGCTGGAGAAGTCCGCCTTCCCCCGGGAGAAGGTCTGCGGTGACGGCCTCACCCCGCGCGCGGTACGGCAGTTGATCGATCTCGGCATCGACGTCTCGGAGTCCGCCGGCTGGCTGCACAACCGGGGACTGCGGATCGTCGCGGGCGGACGCCGGGTGGAACTCGACTGGCCCGAACTCTCCGCCTTCCCGAGCTTCGGACTGGTCCGCCGCCGCGCCGACTTCGACGAACTGCTCGCCCGCCGCGCCGCCGCGGCCGGCGCCCGGCTGGTCGAACGGGCCAACGTGGACGGCCCGTTGCTCGACGAGCGGACCGGCCGGATCACCGGCGTCACCGCCCGGCTGGGCGAGGAGCGCCGCCCCGCCGCCTACCGCGCACCCCTGGTCGTGGCCGCCGACGGCAACTCCACCCGGCTCTCCCTGGCGATGAAGCGCTACCGCCGGACCGACCGCGCGATGGGCGTCGCCTACCGCACCTACTTCACCACCCCGCGCCACGAGGACCGCTACCTGGAAGCCTGGCTGGACCTGCGCGACCCGTCGGACCCGGACCGCCGCCTCCTACCCGGCTACGGCTGGGTGTTCGGCATGGGCGACGGCACCGCCAACGTCGGCCTGGGCGTCGTCGACACCGGCGCGGTGTCCGGCGACGTGGACTGGAAGCACCTGCTCCGCCGCTGGTGCGAGAACCTCCCCGCCGACTACGGCTACCACCCCGAGGCCGTCACCGAGCCCATCCGGGGATCCGCCCTCCCGATGGGCCTCAACCGCCAACCCCACTACGCCGACGGCCTGTTGCTGATCGGCGACGCGGGCGGCACGGTCAGCCCCGCCACCGGCGAGGGCATCGCCTACGCGATGGAGTCCGGCCGCTACGCCGCCGAGACCGTCGTCCAGGCCCTCGCCCGCCGCACCGACCGCGGCCGCGACCTCGCCCTGCGCGCCTACCCCCAGACCCTCCGCGCCGCCTACGACGGCTACTTCGCACTCGGCCGCCTCACCGTCGCCGCCCTGAGCCGCCCCCGCCTGGTCGGCGCCGCGGGCGCGGCCGGCCTCGGCAACCCGGCACTCCTGCGCGCGGCCTTCCGCCTGATGGTCAACCTGACCGAGCCCAACTCCCGCGACGCACTGGACCGCCTCCTCCACATCCTCGGCCGCCTCGCCCCCAGCAACCGAGGCTGACCCGCCCGCCCGCCCATCGGAGCGGAGTTCAAGGCTCGGGTGCCCGACCAGCTCCGTCCTGGGCCCGGCGCCTCCCGGCCGGAGGCGCCGGACCCACGGACCGGACGGGCCCGGGGCACCCGCGATCCGGAGTGCCGGACTCCCCTGTCTCGGGTGGCAGCCGTCAGCCGCGCAGCCATTCCTGGTGCGCGCGTTCGGCGATCTCCGCCAGCACCCAGCGGAGGGCCTCACGTCCCCGCCCCGGGGTCTTGATCGCAGGGCAGCACCGGGGACGCGGTGAGCGGGTGGTTTGCCTGCGAGTGCGGTGCGTCCACGGTGGTGAGGGTGGGTGTGCAGCCCTGCGCGTGAGGCGTCGCGTCGTTCCTGCTTCGGTGCTGCAGAGCCTGGCGTGGGCCCATGGTCGATCACCACGCCATGAGCCCTGCCACCAACCTCCGTGGTCAGTACATCTGGTCGTTGAACCAGGCGCGGCCGTCGGGGGAGAGGAAGGTGCGGAGGACGAAGGCGCCGAGGGCGATGCCGGTGAGGGCGGCGAGGGAGCCGGTCAGGAGGAGGGCGGCGGCGGTCGCCACCGAGAGGGCCTCGACGACGACCACGGTGGTCCTGGTCCAGCCCGCGCGGCGGGAGGCGAGGCCGGCGCAGGTGCCGAGCAGCAGGCCCACCAGGACGGAGGCCATCGCGATGAACCGCACGGGGGCGACCTCGCCGCCCTGGTTGCGGCCGAGGGCGGCGAGCAGCATCAGGCCCGCGAAGCCGCTGAGTGCGGCGTGCACCCACACGCCCGCGACCGCCCACCTGACCGACGGCGGCATTCGCCGTGCTGCCCACTGGTCCGTCATCGCTGACCACCCCCGGTCGTCGGGCGGCCCTGGTCGGTGACTGGGCCGTACCGGCGAGGATCGGGCCGGTCCGGCGGGCTGTCAATGGAACGGATGCGCACCGCGTCGGCGCGGTCACCGTCCGCCGCTGGTTGGGTCGGCTGTCCCGACCCCGGCTTGGGGGCGCGACATGACGGCCCGCGAGCCCCCGAGGACCGGTCCGCGCGGGGTCGGGCCACCGGTGCCCCCCGGCTTCGCCGGTCCTCCTCGGCCGGCTCGGCGGACGGCTCGTCCGGTGTGGCGGCGTCGGCGGTGAGCGTGGTGGTCATGGCCCGATCGTGGCACGGCCGGGCGCCGGCGCCGACCGCGTTCCGGACAGCTGCGAGTCGTCACCGAGAGTGACCGGAGGTCGTGGGTGGCGCCCCCGGCCCCGCAGCGGGATCCGCGGTGGCCGTGCCGGGCGGAGCCGGGGGTACGGGCCTAACCTGGAAGGGCGCGCCGGTGCGCGGTGCGGAACGGGAACGGTGGGCCATGACGGTCGTCTCGGCGGCACTCTTCGGGGCCGGTTGGCCTGCGACGTCGCGCGGTGCCGCCGCCCTGCTGCGCGAGTGCGCGGCACGGGGCTGGACGGTGGTCCTGACCGCCCCCGGCCCGAGTGGGACGCCGGCACTCACCGTGACCGATCCGGGCCGTGATCCGGTCCGGGCGGCGCTCGACCTGGTCGACGGGAAGCCGTCGCACGCCGTGTTCGTCGCCGCGAGCGCGCCCGAGGTCCGGGTCGCGCGGCTGGCCGGAGTGCCCTGCGTCGCGGTGCTCGGCCCCGGCGCCACGGCCGCGGAGCTGCGGGCGGCGGGCGCCGCCGAGGTGCACCCCGACGCCGCGGCCCTGTTGTGTGCGCTGGACGACAGCCTGCTCGCCCGTCCGCGGGCGTTCGGTGACCGTCGCCCGGCCGCCTCCGGCGCCCTCGCGGGCCGGAGCGGTTAGCGCACCCCCCGCCGGGCAGTCGCCCGGCCGGGATGTCGTCGTCACCGAACGTGCCGGAGGTGACCGAGATGGACGGACCCGCTTTGAGCGGGCGGGAGCGGCGGCTCCTCGCCGAGATCGAGTGCGATCTGAGCCGGGACACCCGCCTCGACCGGCGGTTGAGCACGATGGGAGCCGCACGGCCGCGCCGCTTCGGGAGCGCGTTGCGTGGCTTCGGCCGCCGATTGCCGACCGGCGTGCTGATGACGGCGCTGGTGATGGCGGCGCTGTGCCTCAGTGTCGCGGTGCGCAGGCCGACGGCCGTCGTGGCGATCGCCACGGCCGCCGTGTGGGTCGGCAGCGTCATGATCGCGGCCGGCCTGTCGGTCGTGCTGCGCCGCCACCGGCGGCACCGAGTGGATCCGGCCAACGGCTCGCCGGACCGTGGGGAGCGCCGGGACCGGGGGCCGTGGCCCGGGGAGCACCGGAGCTGGGGCCCGTACCGCGACCGGGACGACCACCCGGGCGGCAGCCACCCGAGCGGCGGCCATCCGCGCGGCAGCCACCCGAGCGACGGTCCGAGCGATGGTCCGGAGGACGACCGCGACGACCGGGGCCGCCGCGAACGCCGCCCGTGGGACCACCCGGAGGCGTGATGACCACCGACCTGCGGGAGTACCGCCCGGGCTCCCACCACGCCGCCGACCTCGCCCTGGTCGGCTACGAGGTCGAGGCGACGGACGGCCCGCTCGGCCGGGTCGAGCAGGACGCCGGGGACCATCTGCTGGTGGACAGCCGGCCGTGGGTACCGGGTGCCCCGGTCCTGGTCCCGATCGCGGCGGTCGCCCGCGTCGACCACCTGGAGCTGGTCGTCCACCTGGACTGCCCGCGCGCCCGGGTCCGCATCGCCCCGCCGCCCGCCGCCGTCGAACTGACCGCGTACGGCGCGGCCGCCGCCGACCTGACCGCGTACGGCCCGGCTGCCGCCGACCGCGCCGACCGGTCCGGTGCGCGCCCCGGGAGCTGAGCCGGTGCCGGCCGCCGTGAACGCCGACGGGCGACGAACGGGGTGGCCCGGATGCCGCTGACCGTCCTCACCGGCCGGACGGTCGCCTTCCTGGTCGCCCCCGAGGGCGCCGAGCAGGTGGAACTGACCGTCCCCTGGCAGGCCGTGGCGGAGGCCGGCGGCACGCCGCGGCTGCTGTCCACCCGCCCCGGACTCGTCCACGCGTACCGGCACCTCGACCGGGCGGACGCCTTCCCCGTCGACGACGTGGTCGGCGTGGCGCACCCGGGTGCCTACGACGCCCTGGTGCTGCCCGGGGGAGTCGCCGGCTCCGACTTCCTGCGCCTGGACCGCGCGGCCGTGGCCCTGGTCCATCGACTGACCGCCGCCGGTCGGCCGGTCGCGGTGACCGGCCACGGCGCGTGGACGCTGATCGAGGCGGACGCGGTGCGCGGACGCACCCTCACCTCCTGGCCGGGCATCCGCACCGACCTGGTGAACGCCGGCGCCCACTGGGTCGACGAACCGGTCCACGTCTGCCGGGACGGCCCCGGGCTGCTGGTCTCCGGCCGCCGGCCGAGCGACCTGCCGGCCTTCACCGAGGCCCTGGTGACGGAGTTCGCGCACACCCGGCCGGCCGGGGGCCCGCACCCGCCGTGGGCCGTCGCCCACGAGCCGGCCCCGTCCCGCCACACGGCGGCGGAGCCGGAGCGGGACTGACAGCGTCGGCGATCAAGCGTCGGCGATCAGGCGTCGGCGTTCAAGCGTCGGCGTTCAGGCTTCGTCCTTCAAGCATCGGCCTGCAAGCATCGGCGTTCAGTCGCCGCGCAGGCGGACGAAGAGGGCCTTCGGCGGTCGGCCGGTGACGGTCACCTCGGCCCGCAGCGGGGCGGTCAGCGGCCGGACGTCGCCGTACTGCGGATCGTGGACGGGCGCGCCGAGCCGGCCGGCCGCCAGCTCCGCCACCTGCCGGGACTGGAGCGGTGACAGCGGCGGGGAGGACAGCAGCACCCGGCCGTCGTCCAGCTCCAGGACCACCGCCCGGGGCCGGGCGGGCGGTCCGGTCACGGCGCGGACGGTGGCGTCCACGGTGTCGCCGCGCCGGTACTTCACCCAGACCCGGCCCGCCCCGCGCGGCCGGTACGCCGAACCGGCGGCCTTGCAGACCAGCCCCTCCACGCCGGTGTCGGCGAGCTGCTCCATCCAGGTGAGCGCCTCGGCCCGGTCGGTGGTCGCCAGGACCGGCTGGACCGGCGGCGGCACCTCGGCCAGCGCGGCCAGCAGCAACCGCCGCCGGTCGGCCAGCGGCAGGGACCGGACGTCCCGGCCGGGCAGGGCGAGCACGTCGAAGGCGATCAGCCCCAGCGCGACATCCGCGGCGGCCCGGTCCTGCCTGGTCCGCAGCAGCTCGTCGAAGGCGAACCGGCCACCGCGCCAGGCGACCAGCTCCGCGTCCAGCACCAGCCCGGCCGGCAGCCGGGCGACGGCCGCGGCGATGGGCGGGAACTCGGCGGTGAGGTCCCGTCCGGAGCGGGACTGGAGGAACGGCGGGCGGTCCGGCCCCCGGGCGAAGGCCACGCAGCGGAAGCCGTCCAGTTTCAGTTCGTAGAGCACCCCGCCGCCGCCGAGGCCGTCCGCCGGCGGCACGGCGGGGACGGCGGCCGGGCGCATCACCTCCACCGGAGGCGTCAGCACCACCGGATCGCGGCTTCCGGACGGCGGGGCGGCGGAGGTCCCGGCTCCGGCTCCGGCGCTGCTCCGACGCGGCGCGGCCGTGGGCAGCGGCCGGGCCCGCGCCGGGTCGAGCAGCGGCCCGAGCGGATCGCCGTGGGCCGCCAGCCGCTCCGGTACCTCGGCGATCATGAACACCAGTTCCGCCGCCGACCCGGCCGCGTCCAGCTCCGCCCAGGACAGCGGCGCCGACACCGTCGGCCGCTCCTGCGCCCGCACCGTGTACGGGGCGGCCGTGGTCTTCTTCGCCGAGTTCTGGGACCAGTCGACCAGCACCCGGCCGGTGCGGCGGGCCTTGGCCATGGTGTGCACGACCAGCTCCGGACGGGCCGCCTCCAACCCGGCCGCCAGCTCCTTCGCGTAGGCGGACACCCGGGCGCTCGGCGTGGGCTCCAGCGGCACCAGCAGATGGAGGCCCTTGCCGCCCGACGTCTTCACCCAGGCCTCCAGGCCGTCCGCCGCGAGCCGCTCGCGCAGCAGCCCGGCCACGGTGCGACAGGTCAGGACATCGGCCCCCGCGCCCGGATCGAGGTCCAGGACCAGCCGGTCGGCCAGCCCGGGCGCGGCGGCGTGCCACTGCGGCACATGCAGCTCCAGACAGCCCAGGTTGACCAGCGAGAGCAGCCCGCCGCCGTCCTCCAGCACCACCTGGCGCAGTTCACCGCTGCTGCTCGGCACCTCCACCGTGCGCACCCAGTCGGGCGTGCCGGGCGGCGGGTGCTTCGCCACGAACACCTCGGCCGCCACGCCGTCCGGGCAGCGCAGGAAGGACACCGGGCGGTCGCGCAGATGCGCCAGCAGGGCGGTGTGGACGGCGGCGTAGTAGCGCAGGACCTCGCCCTTGAGGGTGCCGGTCCGGGGGTAGTAGACCTTGTCCAGGTGCGAGAGCGCGAGGGTGCGCCCGTCGACCGTCATCTGCGGCATCGCCGCCTCCGGGGCTGCGCGCGTCCCCGGCCCCCGGCGCGGCCCTCCTGGGCCGCCCGGGTCCACCGGGCCCGTCGCGGCCAGTCTGCCCGCGGCAGGGGTGCGGCGCGAGCCGTCCCGGCCTGGTCGCGACGGCGCGGCAGACCGCCGGGTTGCTCGCCCGGGAGACCGGGCGGGACGCCCGGACGGGTGCTGGTCCGGCCGGAACCGGTCGTCGAGGTCGCCCTCGACGGCCTCCGGCGCAGCCCCCGCCACCCCGCCGGGCCGGCCCCGCGGTCCGCCCGGGTGGTGCGCTACCGGCCGGGCAAGAGCGCCGCCGAGGCCGACACGGTGGCTCCCCCGTACGGGAGTTGGCCACCGCCGAAGGTTGTGAGGCCGTCCGCGCGGCCGGGTCCGCCGACCCGGCCGGCAAAGTACAGCGGGTTGAAACGCATTGCGCCCCAATCGCGGTTCACGCACAGGAGCCGAATCGGCCATTCTCGATCCGGCCACCGTACCCCTCCGTGAACGGACCAGCCACGGCTAGGTTGACCGTGACAACGAGAGGCGCCGCCGGGCAGCCGGCGCCGCCCTGGCGAAAGGTGCCCGACATGCAGGTGAGCGTCGACCGGGACCGTTGCTGCAGCTCCGGCATGTGCGTTTCGAACGCCCCCGCGGTCTTCGACCAGGACGACCGGGACAGTCTCGTGATGCTCCGTCAGACCGTCCTGCTGCCCGAGCAGTTCGCCGACGTCAGGCTCGCCGCCGAGCTCTGCCCGGGCCGGGCGATCACCGTCACCGGGGACGGGCCCGCGCGGACCGGGGCCTGACGGACCCCGGCCGTCGGCCCGCAGGCCGCCGGGAACCTTCCGCGCCCCGAACCCCACGAGAACACCCGCGACGTGAGGAGACCCCCGCCTTGACCACCGCACCCACCGCACCCGCCGCACCTACCACCCCCGTCCTCCCGCTGCCGGCCCGGCACTCCGGCGGCTGCCCGTTCGGCCCGCCGCCCGCGTACCCCGAGGCCGCCGCCACCGGGCCGGTGACCAGGGCCGAGCTGCCCGACGGCGACCTCTGCTGGCTGGTCACCGGCTTCGCCGAGGTCCGCACCGTGCTGTCCGACCGCCGGTTCAGTGCTGACATACGCCACCCGGCCTTCCCGCTGCTGGTCGCCGGCGCTCGCGAGCTGATCACCGACAATCCGGACTTCCTGCGGCTCGACGACCCCGAGCACGCCCGCCAGCGCCGCATGCTCACCGGGGAGTTCCTGGTCAAGCGGGTGGAGGCGCTGCGCCCGGAGATCCAGCGGATCGTGGACGAGGCACTGGACCGGATGACCGCGGGCCGGACCGCGGCCGACCTGGTCACCGACTTCGCGCTGCCGGTGCCCTCGCTGGTGATCTGCCTGCTGCTCGGCGTGCCGTACGAGGACCACGACCGCTTCCAGGGCCTGAGCCGCACGATGCTCAGCCAGGAGAGCACCGTGGAGCAGCTCCGGGAGGCCCAGGAGGGGGTCCTGGACTACCTGCGCGACCTGACGGCCCGCAAGCGCGCACAGCCGGAGGACGACGTCCTCAGCCGACTCGCGGCGCGGGACGACCTGACCCCGGACGACGTGGCCGCCACGGGCGTGCTGCTGCTGGTCGCCGGGCACGAGACGACCGCGAACATGATCGCGCTGTCGACCGCGTTGCTGCTGGAGCACCCCGAGCAGATCCCCGCCCTGGCCGACCCGGCCGCCCTGCCGGGCGCGGTGGAGGAGCTGTTGCGGCTGCTGACCATCGTGCACACCGGCCTGCCCCGGGTGGCGCTGGAGGACGTGGAGCTGGGCGGCGTCACCGTCCGGGCCGGGGAGGGCGTGATGGCGATGCTCTCCACCGCCAACCGGGACGAGGCGGTGTTCGGCGGCGCCGGCCATCGGGCGACGGACGAGCTGGACCTGGGCCGGGACGCCCGGCGGCACGTGGCGTTCGGCTTCGGCGTGCACCAGTGCCTGGGCCAGCCGCTGGCCCGCGCCGAACTCCAGATCGCCCTGGAGACACTGTTCCGCCGGCTGCCGGGGCTGCGGCCGACCGGCGAGCGCGAGTTCCGTACCGACTCGTTCATCTACGGGATGCGGTCACTGCCCGTGACCTGGTGAGCGGGGCCCGAGGGAGGACTCTCACCGGAGTACCAGGTAGTGTCCGGGCACTGCTGATCATCGGATCGAGGGGAACGCCATGAGTGGACCGATCACCGCTGTCGCCAGACTGAAGGCCGCGCCTGGGCAGGAGGAGTCGGTGCGGGTCCAGGCGCTGTCGCTGGTCGCGCCGACGCTGGCCGAACCGGGCTGCGTGTTCTACCGCCCGTACCAGGACCCGCTCGACCCCGCGTCCTGGGTGGTCGTCGAACAGTGGGCGAGCCGGGCGGACTTCGACGCCCACCTCGTCGCGCCGCACATGGCCGAGGCCTTCGCCGCCGGTGCCACCCTGCTGGCCGGCCCGCCGGAACTCCAACTCCTCACCGACCTGGCCTGACACCCGGGCCGAGTACCGGGACGGCGACCACCGGTGGGCGCGACCGCACACTCCAGCGGCCGGCATTACTGGCCGAGGGCCTGGACAGAGTCCTGGGCAGCGACGGTGAATGCCTCGTCGAGGACCTCGAGACGGCGGCCACCAGCGCTGGCGACGGACCCCTCCCGCCGGCGCCGCCGCCGACCGTGCGGGCGGCGGCGCGGCGGCCGGTCTGCGCCAGGAGATCGAGGCCTTCACCACCACCCCCACTTCGGCCCTCGTCCGGTGACCCTGCGGATAGGCTCCGCAGCCATGACCCCACTCCGCCTGACCGGCCCCGAGCTGGCGCTGCGCGAGGTCGAACCTGACGACACCGGCGACCTCCTGGCGATCTACGGTGACCCCGACGCCACCCGGCACCTCAGCTTCGAACCCCGCACCCGCGAGCAGGTCGAAGCGATCACGGCCCGCTCCATCGACTCCGCGCACGCCACCCCGCGTACTGAGTACTGCCTGGCCGTGACCCGACGCGGCGAGCGCCAGCTGATCGGCTACGCGCGCCTGGCCACCGAGCCGCAGCAGGCCGCCACCATCGGCTTCGCCCTCCACCCGGCCGCATGGGGCAAGGGCCTCGGCACCGAGACCGTCCACCTGCTCTGCGCCCTCGGCTTCAACGTCCTCGGCCTGCACCGCATCTGGGCCGCCCGGTCACCGCTCAACGAAGCCTCGGCCCGGACCCTGCTCCGGGCCGGGATGACCGAGGACGGCCGGATCCGGGACCACGTCTTCGTCCACGGGGCGTGGCGCGACTCGATCACCTACTCGGTCCTGGAGCACGAGTGGGCACCGATCGACGGCCTGGACACCGACGGAGCCGCCGAAACCGATCGCCGACCCAGCCCGGGAAGGTGATCCCGTGCTGCCCGAGCCGCCCGGTAGTACTCGCTACTGAACCTCCGAAAGTCACGGCCCGAGCAGGGCGAGTGCGGTGCGGACCAGGGCCTCGTCGGTGGCGGGGTCGCGTTCGCCCGCCACCCCGGAGCGGAAGAGGGAGGCACCCTCGATCAGCATGATGAACACCCCGGCGCGGGCCCGGCGCTCCTCCTCCGGGACGTTGGGGTGGCGGCGGGCGACGAACGCCGACACTTGGGCCCGGTAGTCGCCGTAGAAGCCGCGTACGGCCGCCGCCACGGTCGCGTCCCGGGCGGCCAGTGCCCACACCTCGACGAACAGCCGCATCAGGCGGGCGTCCTCCTGCTCGGCCAGCAGTGCGGTGACCACCCCGGGGGCTGCCTCGGGGGCGGCGGCGTCGGCGGAGAGCAGGGGGGCCAGGCGTTCGGCCGACCGCCGCAGCACCCGCTCCAGTACGGCGGCGACCAGCTCCGCGTGGGTGGGGAAGTAGTACTGGAGGTGGCCCAGTCGTACGCCGGCTGCCGCCGCCACGGCCCGCATCGTCCACTCCGGCCCGCCCTCGGCGACCAGGACCTCCTCGGCGGCGTCCAGCAGGGCCTCCCGTCGTTCCGCGCCCTTCCGCCCCCGCCCTCGTGCCGGGCCGGCGGACGGGCCGGCGGACGGGCCGGCGGACGAGGTGGCGGACGGGTCGGCGGACGAGGTGGACGGGGCCGGGTCGGGTGTGGTGCTCATGCGGCAGCATCCAAGCCCGGCGCGGAGCTGATGTCCACCGTGACCTCCAGGGCGGCGAGGTCGGCCACCACCCCGGCCGGCCTGGGCGTCTGCTCGGGGAAGGAGACGCCGGCCGGTGCCGCCGCCGCGCCGTCCGAGCCGAGGGCGCGGCGGAGGGCGAGCAGGCCGCCGACGGCGGTGAGGTGGGCTTGGCCGGACCGGTCCTCGACGACCGCGGTGAGGGTGCGGCCGGCGTGCCCGACGTCGACGCGCAGCAGTGCGGTGCCGCCCGCGCCGGGGGAGTACAGCAGGGCGCGGCGGGCGGACTGCCAGCGCTCGCCCCGGCCCCAGCGGAAGAAGCCGGTGTGCTTGGCGGCCAGCAGGGTCCGGGTGCTGAGGTCGGAGCTGAAGCCGATCCGGGTGGTGGCGGTCGTGGTGCCGAGGGTGAGCGGCAGGGTGAACTGCTCGGGCGTGTCGATCCGGGCGACCCGGGTGGGGTGGTCGCCGATCCGGACGGTGTGCGCGCCGGTCAGCGGGGTTACGGTGTGGCGCCGGCCCTCGCTGATCACCTCGTAGTCCAGCCCCAGCCGGTCCATGAACTCCACGGAGTCCGCGCCGGCCCGGTCGGCGAGGTCCCAGCGGATCGAGGTCTCGACCCGGTCCGCGCCGCCGAGGCGTTCGGCCAGTGCGGCCGTGACGAGTCCGACCACGCCGCCCATCCAGGCCGAGGAGAGCAGCACCGGTGCGGTGGGGCGCAGCAGCGCGGCCACGGTGGCGGCCCGCTGCAGCCGGACGGTCCAGCGGGTGACGTCCACGTACGGGACGCCGGCGCGGGCCGCCGCCCGCAGCACCCGGTCGTCGGGGTCGTTGACGACGCCGACGACGGCGCTCACCGCCGCGGTGAAGGGCGCCGGGTCGGCGAGGTCCCAGCGGCGGACGGTGGCGTGCGGGGCGCCGCCGAGTTCGCGGACGAGGGCGGCGCCCCGCTGCTCGGACCGGCCGGTGAGCAGGACGGGGCGCTCGGCCGCGACGAGGCGGGCGAGTTCACCGCCGACCGTCCCGTAGCCGCCGACCAGCAGGACCGGTCCTCGGGGGTCGAGCGTGAGGAGGTCGGGGCTGTCGATGTCGGGGGCCTGAGTGTTCTCCGAAGTGGGCATACGCAAAAACTAGGTCAGGTGACCTAAAAATTGCAAGACGGCAGAGACTCGACAGTTCACGGCCGCTGCCCGGCACCCTGGCCGGTCACCAGGGCGTATGCGTCCGCGACCAGGTCCTCGACCCGTTCCCAGTCCACCGGGGGCACGTCGAGGCGGACGCCGACCCAGCCCCGGTGGCCGACGTAGGGCGGGCGGAAGAAGCGCTCCGGCTCCTCGGCGACCAGGAACTCCTGCGCGCCGGCGGCCGCCGGGCACCAGAACGCGAGGCGGTCGTCGTGGTGGTGGTCGGCGAGCATCACGAACACCCGTGCCCGGCGGCCGGGACCGGCGAACCAGGTCGGCTCGCCGTGGCTGACCCGCTCGTCCACCTCCGGCAGGGCCAGGCAGACGGCCCGCAGCCGCTCCACGGCCCGCAGCCGCTCCACGGCCGCCACGCCGTCGGTCGGTCCCTGGCCCGCCGCGCCGTCGGTCGGTCCCGGGATGGGCCGGTCCGCCGGCGCCGGTCGGTCGACGTCCCGCACCGCTCAGCCCGCCGAGGGGCGCGGGGCGCCCCGGTAGGAGCCGAAGTACCAGTGGTTGCCCTCGGGGTCGGCGGCGGCGAAGTCGCGCGAGCCGTAGTCGGTGTCGTACGGCGCGGTGGTGATCCGCGCCCCGGCGGCGGCCGCCCGTGCGTGCAGGGCGTCCGGGTCCGCCGTCACCACATAGGCGGAGAAGGTCCCGGGGCCGCCCGGCCAGGGCTCACCGCCCTCGGGAGCCGGCCGGTCGGAGCCCAGCATGATCCCGCCGCCCTCCGGCCGGGCCAGTTCGGCATGGGCGACGAACTCGCCCTCGCCGTAGGCGACGACCTCCTCGAAGCCGAACGCCTCCCCCAGGAAGCGGATCAGCGCCCGGGCGTCACGGGCCCGCAGACTGGGCCAGACCTGCGGGGCGGGCGCCGCCCCGCCGCCGGTGCCGCCGCTCGCGGCCGTTCCCGTGCTGCCCGCGTCGCCGTTGCCCGCGCCGTCGTTACCCGCGCCGCCGCTGCCCGCGCCGTTGCTGTTCGCGCCGCCGTAGCCCGCAGTGTCGGCATCCATGGCCGGTACCTCCTCCGTTCGGGGCGACCGGCCCGGACGAGGGGCCGGTCCGCCGTCATGCCTCCCACTCTGGCCCGGGCCCGGCCGCCCCGCCTTGGACGTTTCGGAACTTCGCCGCGTCCGGCCCCTCCTCGGCGAGCCAGACCGTCGGCGCGCACCCCGCCAGCGTGCGGAACTCCCGGGCCAGATGGGCCTGGTCGAAGTACCCGCAGCGCACCGCCAGCTCCGCCAGCCGGGGCGCCGGGCCGGGCGCGGCCAGCAGTCGCCGGGCGCGGTCGAACCGGATCACCCGGGCGGCGGCCTTCGGCGTGAGCCCGGTCTCCCGGCGGAACCGGTCCAGCAGGTAACGGCCGCTCCAACCGGTCTCCTCGGCGAGCGCGGCCACCGGCAGCGCCCCGCCGCTGCGCCGGAGCGCGTCCCAGGCCCGCAGCACCTCGGGCGGCACCCGGCCGGACGGGTGTGCGAGCCGCAGCAGTGCGCCGTCCAGTGCCGCGAACCGCTCCGGCCAGGTCCGCGCCTCCCGCACGGCCTCCTGGAGCCGCTCGGCCACCGCGCCGAGCACCGCCTCCGCCGGGACGTCCAGCTCGGCGAGTTCCCCGGCGGGCAGCCCGAACAGGGCCCGCGCCGCCAGCGGGTGGACGGCGACCTGGATGCCGGACTGCCGGCCCTCGTGGCTGATCAGCGCCGGGGCCGTGTGCAGCCCGCCGAGCAGGGTGGCGAACCGGCCGGGTGGCTGCGCCGGGTCCGGGTGGCGCGCCATGGTGAGCGGTTCGTCCAGGGTCACGATGAAGGTCAGGTACGGGGACGGCAGACCCCGGTGCAGGGCGGGCGGCAGGCCCCGTTGGCGGTAGCCCGAGTACCAGGCCACATAGGGGCGCAGCGCCGTCGCGGGCCGTGCCCGGACCGCCTCGTCGACCGGGTCGGGGGTGGTCGTCACCGCTGTCCGGTCCGGCGCCCGTACCCCGCCGGGCGCCCCGGCGAACTCCTCCGTCACGCCCCCAGTATCGTCCCGCCGGGCCCCCGGCCACGCACGGAAAGCACCTCCCCACCCCGCACGGAACCCGCCTCCCGGCCACGTTCGGCAACGGCCTCCCCGCCCCGCATGGAACCCGCCTCCCGGCCACGCTCCGCGACGGCCCACTCCGGATGCGCTCGCGGACCTCCGGCACCCGTGCGTAGGGTGGGCGCACCGGAACACCCGGTGCTCGGGGGGAGACCCTGAGGAGGAGTCCCCGTGACTACTGCCCGAGACATCATGCACGCCGGCGCCCAGTGCGTCGCCGCCGACCAGAGCCTCGCCGACGCCGCCCGGATGATGCGGGACATGAACGTCGGCGCCCTTCCGATCTGCGGCGCGGACCAGAAGCTGAAGGGCATCATCACCGACCGCGACATCATCGTCCGGTGCATCGCCGAGGGGCGGGACCCGGCGGCCGTGAAGGCCATGGAGCTGGCCGGCCACCTGCACTGCGTCCACGCGGACGACAGCATGGACGCGGTGCTCCACAAGATGGAGCAGCACCAGATCCGCCGCATCCCGGTCATCGACGGCGACCGGCTGGTCGGCATGATCAGCGAGGCCGACCTCGCGACGGGCCACCGGGAGGGCCAGCGGCTGACGGACCAGCAGATCGTCGACTTCATGGACAGCGTCTACATGTCCCGGTGACGCTGCCGCCGGTGACGCCGCCGCCCGTCGCCGCCGCCCGTCGCGGAGGCCCACTGCGGAGGCCCGTCGCGGAGGCCCCGGGGACCCCCGTGCCGCACCGGCGCGGGGGTCCCGCCCGCTCCGGGCGGTCTGTAACAGAATCCCCGGACCGGTTAACGCCTGCGCCCTCCCGCGGCTCTTGGTCGTAGAAGTGTGGGAACGACGACAGGAGCAGTGGTGGATCCCGTGACGGGCTCGGTGGTGGCAGGTGTACTGGGGCTGGTGGGCGCCTTGGTCACCCTGGTGGGGCAGTTACGGCCGAGCCGACGGGACCGGCAGCCGCCCCCGCGGCCCCCGGTCGTCGTCGTCCTGGCGCTCCGCGCACGCCGGGCCGAGGACGACGGGGCCGGGCGGCCGAGAGGGCCGGGGCGGTCGGAGCCGCACGAGGAGCGGGGTCACGGCGCGCATGAGTGAGACCGGCCCGGAGGGGGAGGCCGCGTCGGCGGCGTCCCTCGGCCACCTTCCGGCCCCTGCCGACGGCAGCGGGACCGGAGCCAGGAACGGCGAGTTCGCGTACTTCTACCGCACCTGCCTCCGCCGGCTGGTGGCGTTCCTGATGTGGCAGGGGGCCCCGGCCGCGCTGGCCGCGGACCTGGCCCAGGACACCATGGTCAAGGCGTACGAGCGGTGGGACCGGATCCAGTCGCCGGAGGCGTGGTGCCGGAGAGTCGCGTCCCGCGAACTCGTGCGCGCCTTCAGCCAGGTCGAGGACAGCATCGAGGAACTCGCGCTCGAACCGACCTCGCTGCTGCCGGCCCCGGGGCACGCCGCCGAGTGGGAGGGCGAGCAGGAGGTCCTGCGGCTGCTGGGCGGTCTGCCCGCCCGTCAGCGCCAGGTCCTGGCGTGGACGCTGGACGGCTACACGCCGACGGAGATCGCCGCCGAGCTGGGCATGCGGCCCGCGGCGGTCCGCGCCAGCCTGTTCAAGGCGCGGCTGGCCGTCTCCAGCAGAATGACCGATCGAGAGGGGGAATGATGGCCGAGCGCGGTTCTCCCGAGCGCCGCACCCGTGACTTCTCGGACCGGATGGCGGCGCTGCGGAAGTCCTTCCTGCACGGGCTCGACACGCATCTGGACGTGGAGGCCGGGCTGCGCGAGGTGATGCTGTGCGCCCGTCACAAGGAACTGGCGGAGGACCTGGACGCCGTGCTCGACATCGAGGCCGGTCTCGTGTCGGTGCTGTCCCGCGGCACGGCCAGGACGGAGTTCGAGGAAGCGGCCGCCCCGCTCTACGACGTCGGGCTGATGCACCAGCGGTTCGAGCTGATCGGCCCCGAGCAGCGCCTGGTGCTGCGCGGGCACCCGCTGGTCACCTCGGCCATCCTCGCGGACCTGCTGATCCGCACCGTGCTGCTGGCCCAGGACCTCACCTACGGCCTCGGATTCGGCCGGTACCACGGGATGCCGCTGCAGCGGGCGGTGTTCGCCGCCCAGGGGGTCGCCCGGGGCATCGCGCAGGAGCTGGACCGGCGGGCCGCCCTCGCCTGGGACCTGCGGGACCTCGCCCACGAGATCGTCGCGCTGCTCGAACCCCACTACCCGGAGATCGACCGGGCGCGCCGGGTCGGGCAGGTCCTGGTGCGGGAGATGGTGACCACGATCGACAAGCGGGTGCGGACGGCGGACCACCCGGCGATCGCCGAATTCCTGCGCGCCTGCGAGGTGTTCATGTACGCGGTGGTCGGCGGGGACCTCACCCGCGCGGTCCGGGAGGTGGAGTACCTGTCCCGGGTGCTGGTCGAGCAGGTCGGCGAACTGCTCGAACTCGGTGAACCGGAGACCCTGGACCTGGAGTTCCTGGCCGAGGTCCTGGACGACTTCACCACCGCCGACCTCACCTCGGTCGACCTCGCCGGGGTCGACCTCGCCGGGGTCCGCTGGTCCGAGCTGCGCACCCGGTGGCCCGCCGCCATCAGCGTCGACCAGCTGCGGGCGGACTCCCGGGAGACGCTGCCCGGGTCCGGGATCTACGTCGTCCGGCCGGGCACGGGGACCCGTGACGTGACCAGGGTCTGAACACGCCGGGCGGGCGCGGCGCCGGGGGTCCGGCACCGCGCCCGCGCGGGCAGGAAATAGGGCACTCAGGCGATCAGGCCATCAGACGTTCAAGAAGTCAGACGATCAGACGTTCAAGAAGTCAGACGATCAGACATTCGAGAAGTCGGACGATCAGCAGGTGAGCACCGGAGCGGCCCAGTCGGCGTGGTCGCTGTTGGTGCCGTCGCCGCCGTCCGTCACCACGAGCCGCAGCTCGTTGGCCCCGGCCAGCGCCGCCGTCAGGTGCTTGACGCCGGACGCGGAGGTGACCTGGCCGCTGTCGGCGACCTTGGTGTCGTCGGCGTAGACCTCGAAGGAGACCGAACCGCGGCCCTGGGCCTCGGCGTCGATGCCGACATCGGTGCTGATCGAGGAGCAGGCGCCGCCGAGGTAGTAGACGATCTCGCTGAAGGCGTTGACGCCCAGGCCCTTCGCGTAGGTGGCGCCGCCGATGTTGATGGCGCTGCCGTCACGGGCCTGGTTGCCGCCGTTGCTCATGTCGCGCTCGACCGGGCCCCAGCTGTTGCCCGCCGCCGACCAGTTGAGGTCGGAGAGCTGGTACGTCCCGGCGGCCGGACCGTCGCCGCAGGCGACCCGGACGTTCGCCCAGTCCGCGTGGTCCCAGGAGGTGCCGTCGCCGCCGTCGGTGACGACCAGCTTCAGGTCCTGCGCCCCGGTCAGGTCGGCGGTGAGCCGCCGCGCCGGGTCCTGGCCGGTGACCGGACCGCTGTCGGCGGCCTTCACCCCGTCCTTGAAGACCTGGAACACCACCGAGCCGTGGCCGTAGGCGTCGTCGTCGATGCCCACGTCGGTGACCAGGTTGCGGCAGGTCCCGCCGAGGTGGAAGCCGATCTCACTGGGGGCGTGCACCCCGAGGCCGTTGGCGAACTGGGCGCCGCGGATGGTGATCGTCCCGCCGTCGCCGGCCACGTGGTCGCCGTTGCTGCGGTCGCGCTCCACCGGGCCCCAGAAGTTGGCCGCCGAGGTGAACGGCAGGTCGCTCAGCCGGGTCACGCCCGAGGGCGGGGAGACCGGCGAGCTCGGGGTGACCCGGAACATCGCCGTGCCGTGTCCGGGCACGACCGCGCTGATCGCGCCGTTGCCGGTGCTGGACTTCTTCGACCACAGGTCCTTGACCTTGTAGGACTCGGCGCCGCCGATCCCGACCGCCTGCGCGGTGGTGCTGATGGTGGCGTCGTAGGAGCCCTCGTTGGTGAGGGTGACCGAACGGCTGCCGTCCGCCAGCGGCTTGCTCATCACCACCAGGCCGTTCTCCCGGGAGACCACGGCGCCCTGCTTGCCCAGCGGGTCCTGGTCCACCGCGATCACATCGGTGTTGGTGAGGATCTCCAGGGTCTCCGGCTCGGCGGACCGCAGGTCGGTGCCGATCATCAGCGGGGCGGCCATCTGCGCCCAGAGGCTGAAGTGGGTCCGGTACTCGGTGCCGGTCATGCCGCCGTTGCCGACCTCCAGCATGTCCGGGTCGTTGAACGCCCCGGCCTTGGCGTAGTTGGCCAGGCCCTGGTTGGCCTGCGCGATGGAGATCATGCTCTGCCAGTCGTCGCTGATGTCACCGGTGGTGCGCCAGGAGTTGCCGACCGGCTGCGCCCAGTTCCACGGCCCGGTGCTGCCCCACTCGCAGATGCTGTAGAGGATCGGGCGGCCGGTCTTCTTCAGCGCGTCGCCCATGGCCTTGTACCGGGTCCGCGCGTCGATGCCCTTGTTGTTGCAGTTGTCGTACTTGAGGTAGTCGACCCCCCAGGAGGCCCACAGGTCGGCGTCCTGCTGCTCGTGGCCGAGCCCGCCGGGGAAGCCCTTGACGTCACAGGTGTGGTCGCCGGCGCTGGAGTAGATGCCGAACTTCAGGCCCTTGCCGTGCACGTAGTCGGCGAGGGACTTGATGCCGTGCGGGAAGCGGACCGGGTCGGCGACCAGGTTGCCGGCCGCGTCGCGCTGGGGCAGGGCCCAGCAGTCGTCGAGGTTGACGTACTGGTAGCCGGCCGCCTTGAGGCCCTTGGAGACGAAGATGTCGGCGATGCCCTTGATCATCGCCTCGTTGAACTGGGCACCGCAGTAGGTGGAGTTCCAGTTGTTGAAGCCCATCTGCGGCGTCAGGTTGAGGCCGTTGTCGAGGGCCGCGGCTGCCGGTGCGGTCGCGAGCTGGAGGCCCACCGTCACGGCGCCGCCGCCGGCGAACAGGGCTAATGCGGTGAGCGCGGACGCGGCACGGCGCGCCGGTCGGGCGTCGGGGGTTCGCACGAATCCTCCATCGGGGGAAAGGAGTTGGACGGGGGAAACAGACCGGCCGGCCTGGCGGGGGAGCCGGGCGGCAGACCGGTCGGACCGGCGGGAGGGGTCGGGCGGGCGGGGCCGGTGGAGCGGTCCGCTCAGTTCAGCGGCGTCCAGGCCTGGCCGGCCGCGGCCGGGTTCGGCGGGCTGAGGACCACGGAGGACGTCGGCGCGGACCGCGGGGCGTCCAGCGCGAGTCCGCTGCCGACGTTGGTGATGGTCAGCGCGCCGGTGGTGGCGTTCTGGGTGACCCGCCACTTCTGGCTCGGGCTGTTGGGGTCCCAGCGGTTGAGCACCCAGGCGGGCGAGCCGTTGCCGCTGCCGCCGGTCAGGGTGCCGTGGGTCTGGGTGGGCGTGGCGCAGTTGTCGGTGATCCGGACGGTGCCGTCGGGGTTCGGGGTGAACTTCCACTGCTCCGAGGTGTGCCAGTCCCACCAGGTGTTGATGTCGGTGCTCGAACCGTCGGGCGCGGAGCACGTCCCGATGACCTCCAGCGCCTGTCCGCCGGTGCCGCCGGCGCTGATGCCGTGGTAGCGGCCGTCGCCGACGACCGCCGCCGGGACGGTGCTGGGCAGCGCCTTGAGGCGGTACATGGAGACGCCGTGGGCCGGGACCCAGCCGCCGATGGAGCTGGTGTAGGTGCCGGTGGCGCCGGTCCAGAGGTCCTTGGCGGTGTAGCCGGGGCCGGTCAGTCCGAGGTCGGCGAACGTGGTGGTGATGTTCCGCCAGCCGGACGGGTCCTGGTTGACCAGCAGCACCGCGGTGTCACCGTCGGCGAGTTGGCGCTTGAGGACGATCGGGTCGGTGGCGTTGGTCGGGACGTGGCCGACGAGGGTGGCGGGCTTGGCGAGGCGGTCCTGGTTCACCGCGATGACGTCGGCGTTCTTGTAGACCGCCAGGGCCGAGTCGCTGATGCCGGTGGACCAGGTGTAGCCCTCGGAGCTGCGCCGGGAGTCGGCGGCGGTGCGCAGGTCGGCGCCGCTGATGAGCGGGGAGGCCATCATGGCGAGGACGGACATCTCGCTGCGCGACTCGTCGTCGGTCATCGGCTTGTGGCACACGCAGTTGTCGGTGGTGCCGTAGATGCCGTAGGGGTTCAGCCACCCCGCGAACATCATGTCCATGTCGTTCCAGCTGCCGGGCCGGACGTTGGCCGGGTACTGGAGCGTGGTCCGCAGCTGGCCGTTGTACAGCACGCCGTCCAGGTCGGGGCCCCGGTCGCCGCCGATCCGGCACAGGTTGGCGACCTGGCCGCACCACTTGCCGGTGGGTGCGTAGCCGGGCGCCTCGCGCTCGGGGGTGCCGGCGGCGACCACGACCGGGTCGGTGCGGGCCGGGTCGTCGGAGGCGAGCAGGTAGGGCACGCCGGAGTGCACCGGCTGGGCGGACACGCTCAGGGTGACCTTGGGCCGGTTCTGCGCGGCCGAGGCGGCGTCCAGGGCCCGGCGGAAGTCCTGCACCCGGGCGTAGATGGAGCGGGTGAGCTCACGGCCGATGCCCTGGGTGTAGTAGTCGTGGCCGTCGGGACCGATGATCTTCGGCCCGTAGGGACAGTCGTCGTACTTCACGTAGTCGACGCCCCAGGAGACGAAGTCGGCGGCGTCGACGTTCTCGTGGCCCAGGCTGCCGGGGCGGCCCTGGCAGGTGGTGTAGGTGGTGGTGGCGTAGAGGCCGAACTTCATGCCCTTGCTGTGCGCGTACCAGGAGAGGTACTCGATGCCGTTGAGCGTCCGGCCGTTGACGGTGTGGGCCGGGAACGTCTCCGGGTCGGGCACCAGGTGACCGCTGGTCGGGTCGGTGCCGTTGCCGTCGGTGCCGCTGACCGGGTTGTGGTTGGCGTCGTACAGCTGCATCGCGCCTTCGGCGGTCTTCGCGAAGTTGGCGCTCTGGCCGTCGCGGTGGCCCAGCGACCACCCGTCGTCGATGGTGACGGTGTTGTAGCCGGCCGCGACCAGGCCGCGGGAGACCATGAAGTCGATGGTCTGGACGACCTCTTCCTGGGTGACGCCGGTGCCGAGGGTGTTCCAGGAGTTCCAGCCCATCGGCGGGGTGAGGGCCTGTCCGTTGTCGACGGCGGCGGCGGGGGTCGCCGAGGGGCCGAGGGCGAGCGTGCCGAGTCCGGCCGAGGCGAGGGTCAGGGCGAGCAGCGTGCGGGGCACTGCTCGGAGCGCTGCCCGGGGCAGGCGGCGGGGGAGGTGGCGGGGGAGGTGCGGCGCAGTTCTGCGCATGGGCGCTCCAGGGCGCGAGTGGGGGTGGGTGGGGGTGAGCGGGAAAGCGTGGGGGTTGTGTGGAGGCGCTGAGGTGCGGCGTGCCGGGGAGTCGCCTTGATGCTTTCTGTCTCTTTTTCGAACAGAAAGCAACGCAGCATAGACATGGCTGAACCTGTCGCTCAAGAGGGCGTGCAAGCTCAGGAGGCCGTTGTCATTAGTTGTCCCATATGGCGTGTCACGACTTGATCTCGGCGGCGGGTGGCACTTGACGGCTCGTCAGGGCGCGGTGTGATATTTCACATCGCGTTTGAATGTGTTTGGTTCTGCTGATGAGGAGCGGTCCCCTCCATGATCCGAAACACCAACCGCCGCGTAGCCGCGGCAGGTTCTCTCCTGTTGTCGCTCGGCCTGGTCTCCGCCTGTTCCGACGGCCAGGAGACCACCGGCGCCAACGCCTCGGTGGCGCCGGTCAGCGGGAAGATCTCGATCACCTACCTGCAGAAGCAGGGGGACCAGGAGTACTTCATCGGCGAGGCCGCCGGAGCCAAGGCGAAGGCCGCCGAACTCGGCGTCGACCTCAAGGTGGTGAACCTCGGCAACGACGCCAACAAGACGGTCAGCGAGGTCCAGGCCGCCATCGCCCAGAAGACCAACGGCGTCATCATCGTCGTGCCGGACCCGGCCGTCGGGCCGCAGGTCGTGCAGACCACCAGGGACGCGAAGATCGCCCTGCTCACCTCCGACGACCAGGTCTGCGCCACCGGCCCCGACCCGGCCGCCTGCGCCAAGGCCGACCTGGTGCCGCGGGTCGGCTTCAGCGGCGCCCAGATGGGCACCGAGGTCGGCAAGCGCGCCGCCGCGGAGTACACCAAGGCCGGCTGGACGGCCGCCGACACCCGGGTGATCTCCGCCTGGAAGCAGGACGTCACCGTCTGCGGGGACCGCGTCAAGGGGGCGAAGCAGGCGTTCGACGCGGCCGTCCCCGGCGTCCAGAACATCGACGTCGCCACCGACAACACCCCCACCGGCGCACAGGACAAGGTCGCCGCGACCATCACCGCCAACGCCGGCGTCAAGCACTGGGTGGTGTGGGGCTGCAACGACGAGAACGTGCACGGCGGCGTCACCGCGCTCCAGAACGCCGGCGTCGGAGCCGACAACGTGATCGGCATCGGCCTGGGCGCCTACCTCGCCTGCAAGGACTGGAACGGCGGCAAGCCGACCGGGATGAAGGCCGCGCTGTTCATCAACGGCAAGGAGGTCGGCGCGCTCGCGGTCCAGAGCATGGTCGACAAGCTCAGGAGCGGCAAGGACCTGCCGGCCGAGCAGTTCGCCCCCACCACCATGGTCGACGCGGCCAGTTGGCAGAGCGCCGGCGTCACCTGTGGCTGACCCGGACTCCTCCCGGCCGGGCTCCCCCGCACCGGACCCGTCGGCGTCGGAGCCCCCCGAGCCAGGTCCTTCGACGAGGCAGCCTTCGACGAGGGAGCCTTCGACGAGGGAGCCTTCGACGAGGCCGCCTTCGACGTGGGAGCCTTCGACGAGGGAGCCTTCGACGCCGGCCGCCCCGCCAGCGGCCGGCGTCACCGGCGTCGCCGCCGTCACCAAGACCTTCGGCACCGTCCGCGCCCTCGGCGGAGTCACCCTCGACTTCCCCCGCGGCGCGGTCACCGCGCTGATGGGCGAGAACGGCGCCGGCAAGTCCACCCTGCTGAAGATCCTCACCGGCGACCACCAGCCCACCGAGGGACACGTCCTGCTCGACGGCCGCCCCGTCGACCTGCGCTCCCCGGCCCAGGCCCGCGCCCTCGGCATCCGGATCGTCCCGCAGGAACCCGAGATCGTCCCGCACGTCTCGGTCGCCGAGAACGTCTACGCCGGCGCCCTGCCCACCGGCCGCGGCCGCCGGCTGGACCGGGCCGAGCTGCGCCGCCGGATCACCGCCGACCTGGACCGGCTCGGCTTCGCCGGGGTCCTCGACCCCGACCTGCTCGGCTCCCGACTCACCCCCGCCCAGCGGCAGTTGGTCGAGATCCTGCGCGCGCTCACCGGCGAGGCCAAGCTGATCGCCTTCGACGAGCCGACCTCCTCGCTGTCCGAGCAGGAGGTGGACGCCCTGTTCGCGCTGATCGGGCGGCTCCGCGAGCAGGGCATCGCGGTCGTCTACGTCTCGCACCGGATGCAGGAGATCTTCCGGCTCGCCGACCGGATCGCCGTCCTGCGGGACGGCGCGCTGGTCGGCGTCCAGGACGCCCGCGACACCGACGAGGCCGCACTCGTCCGGCAGATGGTCGGCCGCGACCTGTCCGCCGTGTTCACCCGCGGCAACGTCGCCACCGACCGGGTCGTCCTGGAAGCCCGGGGCCTCACCACCGACCACGTCCGCGACGTCGACCTGACCGTCCGGGCCGGCGAGGTCGTCGGCCTGGCCGGGCTCATCGGCGCCGGCCGCTCGGAACTCGCCCTCGCGCTCGCCGGGGACCTCCCGGTCCGCTCCGGCACCGTCACCCTCGACGGCAAACCGCTGCCGTTCGGCCACCCCGGCCGGGTGATCCGCGCCGGCCTCGGCCTGGCCCCCGAGGAACGCAAGGCCCAGGCGCTGTTCCTGCACCGGTCGGTCCGCGACAACATCTCGATCGCCGTGCTGGAACGGCTGCGCCGCTGGCGCTTCGTCAGGCGCGGCGCCGAACGCGAGCTGGCCGCCGAGTACACGGGCCGGCTGCGGGTGCGGACCCCGTCGATCGAGCACGAGGTCCGCAAGCTGTCCGGCGGCAACCAGCAGAAGGTCGTCCTGGCCCGCTGGCTGGCCCGCCGCCCCAAGCTGCTGATCCTCGACGAACCCACCCGCGGCATCGACATCGGCGCCAAGGCGGAGATCTACCGGATCATCGCGGACCTGGCCGAGGAGGGGGTCGCGCTGCTGGTCATCTCCTCCGAACTGCCCGAGGTCCTCGGCCTGGCCGACCGGATCGTGGTCATGCAGGGCGGGCGGGTCACGGGCGAGCTGGACCGCGCCGACGCCACCGAGGAGGCCGTCCTCCAGCTCGCGATGGCCGACGACATCACCCGTACGAAGCCCCCGGGAGCAGTCTCATGACCAGCGCCACCACCCCGCCCGCCGTCGACCGGCCCACGCCGCCCGGCCGGCCCGCGCGCGGGAGCGGCGGCCGCCCGCTCGCCGTCCTGGCCGCCCTCGGCGGCCAGAACCTCAGCCTGCTCGGCGCCCTCGCCCTGGTGCTCACCGTCTTCGGCTCGCTCAACGAGAACTACCTCAGCTGGACCAACGTCCAGGTGATCGCCGAGGCCGCGACCATCACCGGCCTGCTCGCCGTGGTCCAGACCGTGGTGATCATCTGCGGCGGCCTGGACATCTCGGTCGGCTCGCAGGCCGGTCTGGCCTCGGTGGTCAGCGCGATGGCCTACACCTCGGCCGGGTCGAACGCCTTCGCCGGGATGGCGGCCGCGGTGGCCGTGGGTGTCCTGGTCGGCCTCGTCAACGGCCTGGTCATCGTCTACGGCCGGGTCAACGCGACCATCGCCACCCTGGCCGGCCTCGCCGCCTACAAGGGCGTCGCCCAACTCGTCTCCGACGGACGGGCGCAGGGCTACGTCCTCGGCGACCCGGTGTTCGTCTTCCTCGGCCGGGGGAAGATCGCCGGGCTGCCGGTGATGGTGTGGATCCTGATCGTGGTCGCGCTCGCGGTGCACGTCCTGCTGAAGTACACCGACCTGGGCCGCAATCTCTACGCGATCGGCGGCAACGACACCGCCGCCCGGCTGGCCGGCATCGCGATCAACAAGTACCTGGTCGCCGTGTACGCCCTGATCGGCGCGGTCGCCGCGCTCGCCGGCATCCTGCTCACCGCCCGCACCGGCTCCGGGCAGCCGGTCTCCGGCAGCGAGGGCCTGGAACTCAAGGCGATCACCGCCGCGGCCCTCGGCGGCTGCGCGCTCAAGGGCGGCAAGGGCGGCATCGGCGGCACCCTGCTGGCGGTCGCCCTGCTCGGCGCACTGGAGAACGGCCTCACCGTCGAGGGCATCAACTCCTTCTGGCAGAACGTCGCCCAGGGCTCGCTGCTGGTGGTCGCGGTGGTCATCCAGCAGTCCCGCTCCGGCGAACGCGCGGTCGGCCTGCCCGGGTAGCCCTCCGCCGCGCCGCCCCGCCCCGCCCCGCCGCTGTCCGGTTTCCGAGCCGCCTCCTCCGCTGTTCGGCTGCCGCCCCGGCCCATCCGTGTGCGCCCGGTACGGATCCGGCGTGTACGGGACGGCGCCGGCGGGCAGGTGACCCGTCGTGGCGGGTGACCGTCCGGGTGCGGGCCGTTGGGCGGCGTCCGGTGGGTCCACCGTCCGTCGGCAGGACGGGAGGGCGCGGCGGTGACCACGAAGTGGACCGGGGTGTCGCTGGAGAACGTGTGGCTCGACGTGGCCGGGATCGGCGGCATGAGATTCCGGCCGGATCCGTCGGTGGCGCTGCCGGACCGGGTGGAGGTCTACCGGATCCTGGACGGCCGGGGCGAGCCGCTGCCCTGCACGCCGGCCGAGCACGAGCGCTGGGAACTGGCCGCCGTGGCCTGCCTCGGCCGGTTGTCGCGGGCCCTGGAGGACTTCTACTGGGCACACGGCGGCACCATGATCGAGATCGACCTCGTCACCGGCCGGGGCAGCCGCTA
Source organism: Kitasatospora purpeofusca (assembly GCF_034043715.1). Classification (GTDB taxonomy): domain Bacteria; phylum Actinomycetota; class Actinomycetes; order Streptomycetales; family Streptomycetaceae; genus Kitasatospora; species Kitasatospora purpeofusca_A. The sequence continues at coordinate 87,336 of NZ_JAXCLC010000032.1, forward strand.
CGGCATCGGCCGGCCGCGCCGCTGGCCGGGGTGGGAGCGGAGGGTCGTCGAACGGTCGGCCCGCGCCCAGCGGGTCCTCGCGCTGGAGGTGGATCGGGCCGTCGAGGAGTACCGGCCGGTGCGGGCGGAGGTCGCCCTTCGGGTGACCGAGGCGCGCGCGGCCCGCCGGGCGGCGATGGAGGCCGAGCAGCGGGCGACGCGGCACCGTCGGACGGTCCTCGACGAGTTGGCCCTGCGCCGGGTGTGGCACCACCACCGCGCCGGCCCGGGGGAGCCGGTCCTCGTCCGGCGCGTCGATCTGCCGGGGCCGGGTGCGGCGGCCGTCGCTTCGGAGGACTCGGTGACGGACAGTCAAGAGCTCCTGACCGCAAGGGAGTTGGCGGACGCGCTGAACGCCCTGGCGGTACGGGCGGAGAGCCCGGTCGACATCCGGTGGGACGAGCGCGCCAGAGCCGCGACCGAGGCGGAGTGCCTGGCCAGGGAGGTGCGCCTCACCTTCCTGGAGTGGTGGCACGACCTGGCCGGGCCCGGCTGGCGGCCCGGCCCGGACGGTCCCGCTCCGGTCTTCGTGCCGCCCGGGCAGCGTGCCTCCCCTCCCCGGCCGAGCTTCGGCGGCACCGGTATGGGTGGCACCGGCGGCTTCACCGGCGGGCACTCCTACGGCGGGTTCGGCGGCTACTGACCCGGTTGCCGACTAGCTCCTGCCGCTGCTGGTCTCGGCGCCGCTGCTCTTCCTGCGACGGGCGGTCAGGCCCCGGCGACCGGGGCGACGACGAGCTCCCCGACGGCCTCCGTCAGGGCGGCCCGGGCCTGGGCGTTGAGCGCGGAATCGGTGACGAACACATCGATCTCGTCGAGCGCGGCGAAGCCGCTGAGCGCGACCACACCCCACTTGGTGTGGTCGGCGACGACGGCGACCCGGCGCGCCGAGGCGACCAGCGCCCGGTTGGTCTGCGCCTCCGCGAGGTTGGGCGTCGTCAGACCGGCCTGCTCGGAGACCCCGTGGGCGCCCAGGATCAGCAGGTCGACGTGGAGTGAGCGGACGGCCTGGTCGGCCAGCGGCCCGACCAGCGCGGCCGAGGGCGTGGGCGAGCCGCCGGTGAGCAGCAGCGTGGGCGCGCCCGTCCCTTGTTCGTCGCCGGCCGAGCGGACCAGCTCCGCGACCGGCAGCGAGTTGGTGACCACGGTGAGGCGCGGGATGTGCAGCAGCCGGGCCGCGACCGCGTAGGCGGTGGTGCCGGCGGCGACGGCGATCACACTGCCCGGCTCGACCAGGGTCGCGGCGGCCTCGGCCACCGCGGCCTTCGCGGCCGACTCCAGGCCGGACTTGGCCTCGAAGCCGGGTTCGTCGATGGCGGTGTCCGAGGCGGCGACGGCGCCGCCGTGCACCTTCTTCACCACGCCCGAACGCTCCAGGGCGTCGAGGTCGCGCCGCACGGTCATGTCCGAGACGCCCAACTGGTCGACCAGCTCCGCGACCCGCACGGCCCCGCTGCGGCGCACCATCTCGGCGATCATCGCTTGCCGCTGGTGGGCCAGCAGCCCGGTGTCCGCCACGGATGCGCTCCCTCGTGCTGGTGTGCCATCAGGCCCGACAGTGCGTAAAGGATACTGGCTGACGGCATACGCCCGACCGCCGCGGTGGCCGCCGATACGCGACCGAGACGCCTTTACCGGATCCTGACCCGATCGACGGGCGCCCGCGACGCCGTCCACACAGAAGCCTGATGTGTCCTGGCTAGCGTCCGGCCCATGCCCAAGACAGCTGGAACCACCGCCACCGACCGGACCCTTCCGCGCGGGCGCGCCGCCCTGGGGGCGCTGCTGCTGAGTGCGACCGCGGCGTCGCTGCTGCCGACCACGGCGGTCGCCGCGGGACGAGAGTCCGTCACGGCGCACGCCGGCGCCACCACCACCGAGGAGCGCGACCGGATCGACGCCTACTGGACCTCCGACCGGATGCGGCTCGCGGGCGCCCTCGTCCCCGAGATCACGCCCGTGCCCGAGGACGACCACACGCCCGACGACCCCCGGCCGCTGCCCGCCGGCACCCCCGACCCGGGGGCCGTCTGGACCCACGGCGGGGCGGTGGACCGGAGCGTGGGCCGACTGTTCTTCACCTTCTCCGACGGCTACGACGGCAGCTGCACCGCCACGGTCGTCACCGCCGAGAACCGCAGCACCGTCGTCACCGCCGCGCACTGCCTCCGGGGCGTCGGGTCGCCGACCGCCGACGACACCTGGCGCCACAACCTGTACTTCGTCCCCGGCTACCGCAACGGCACCAAGCCGCTCGGCGGCTTCAGCGTCCGGAGCATGGCCACCTCCGCCCACTGGGACGCAGACCCGGGCGGCACCAGCTCGGACGCCGTCGCCGTGGCCGGCCACGACACCGGGATGCTCGTGGTGAACCGTTCGGCCGACGGGCGGCGGGTCGCCGAGGTCACCGGAAGCCAGCGGATCGCGTTCACCCGGCCCGTGGCGGGCGAGTTCGTCGACACCTTCGGGTATCCGAAGGACCGGCTCAACGATCCCGCCGCCAAGTACGCCGGCTCGCGCATGATCCACTGCGCCGGACCCGCCCGTCCCGGTCCGGCGGCTCCGCTGCTGTGGGGCGAGTCCTGCGACATGTCGCACGGGGCGAGCGGAGGCCCCCACTTCACCGGCTTCGACCCCCGGACCGGGATCGGCACGGTCGTGGGTGTCACCACCACGACCGAGGAACTCGCCGGCGGCAGCGCCGGCACGCTCTACGCCACCCGTCTCGGTGATGGTGCGCGTCGTCTTCGTGGTTGGGCGGGTGGTCGGGTGGTGTGATCGCGGTCCGGTGTGTTGGTCGGGGGGATGCACGACGCCGCTGGTCACCTGGCCGCCCGTGTGGTGGGGGTGGTCGGGTGCAGCGGCGTTGTTGTGGTGCGCCCCCTGTGC
>NZ_JAXCLC010000033.1:0-89272 GCF_034043715.1 Kitasatospora purpeofusca
GGGGGGCCCCCGCGGCGTTTCCGCAGCTCTTTCGGGGTCGGGGCCGGGGTCGGGGCCAGAGTGCTTCGGAGGCCCGGCGGTCCGGGAAGCGGGCCGCGCCGCCCGCCGACGCTGACCATGGCGCCCACGGGCGGTGCGGTCCTGGGTGCGGACGCGGGGACGGGGAGGGGTCCTGGTGACTCCCCGCCCGGCCGGTCCGCCGACAGTTGGCTTCTTGGCTCCTGCTTCCCGCTCGACTCCTCCCCGCTCTCCCGTGCCTGAAACCACCGGGGACATCCGGGTTTGCCCCGGAATCGACCCCTGCCCGACCGGCCCCCCGCCGCAAGAACCCGCGCGGATCCCGCTCACCGGGCGGACTCACCGCGCCGCGGCCGGGTAGCGTCTATCCCTGACGGCCGTGGCGGGACCCACGGCGTGCCGCCGCAGCGGGCGGCTCCGGCGGGGAGAAGTGGTAGCGAGCATGGCGCGGGGCGGAAAGGCCTTCAAGGCCGTGGCCAAGGGCATGGCCGTGGTGGCGAGCGCGGCCGCCGTCATCGAACGGCGCCGACGGGCCGCGATGGCGGCCGACTTCCACGAGACCCTCCACCCGGTGGAGCCGGTGGACCTGATGGACCCGGCGGCGGCTCCGGCCGCCCGTCCGCTGCCCGGTCCGCGCGGTGCCGCCGTACCCGCGGCGGCGGCGGCCGTGACCGGCGTACCGTCCGGGTCGTCCGTTCCGGCTGCCGCGCCCGTTCCGGCTGCCGCGCCCGTCCCGGTGGCCGCACTGCCCGCCCCCGCGCCGCTGGCCGCCCCGCTGACCCCGCACGGCCACTTCGGCCGGCCCGCCACCCCCGCCGAGGCGGTGCCGTGGAGCCTGCGGGTCGCCGCCGAGTCCACCTGGCGGCTGCTGCTGCTCGGCGCCGCGCTCTACGTCGTCTTCTACATCGTCGACATGCTGCGGCTGGTCGCCTTCGCGGTGCTCGCCTCGCTGCTGATCTCCGCGCTGCTGGAGCCCACCGTCTCCTGGCTGCGCCGGCACGGGGTCCCGCGCTCACTGGCCGCCGGCGGAGTGTTCATGAGCGGACTGGCCGGCATCGGGCTGGTCGGCTGGTTCGTGGTCTGGCAGGTGACCACCAACCTGGAGACCGTCACCAGCAAGGTCAAGGCCGGTGTCGACCAACTGCGGGACTGGCTGATCACCGGGCCGCTGCACCTGACCGAGCAGCAGATCACCGACTTCGCCAACCAGATCACCAAGGCGATCAGCACCAACAGCGAGCAGATCACCTCCGCCAGCATCACCGGCGCGCAGATCGCGGTCGAGGTGCTGACCGCCGTCCTGCTGGCGTTCTTCACCACCTTCTTCCTGCTCTACGACGGCGAGCGGATCTGGAACTGGGCACTGCGCGGGCTGCCCAGGCACTCCCGGTACGCGATGGCCGGCGCGGGCCCCAAGGCCTGGGCCACGCTGACCGCCTACGTCCGCGGCACCGTCTGCGTGGCGTTCATCGACGCGGTCTTCATCGGCGTCGGGATCCAGCTGCTCGGCGTGCCGATGGCGCTGCCGCTCGCCGTGATCATTTTCCTCGGCGCCTTCGTCCCGCTGGTCGGCGCACTGGTCACCGGCACCGTCGCGGTCCTGATCGCGCTCGTCACCACGACCCCGTGGACGGCGTTGATGGTGCTGGTGGTCCTGATCGCCGTCCAGCAGATCGAGGGCCACGTCCTCCAGCCGCTGATCCTCGGCCGCGCCGTCCGGGTCCACCCGCTCGGCGTCGTCCTCGGCGTGGCCGCGGGGTCGATCATCGGCGGCATCGGCGGCGCCATCGTGGCCGTCCCCCTGATCGCGGTCACCAACACCGTGGTCACCCACCTCCGCCGCCGCAACGAGGCCGGCCAGGCCGTCTTCACCGCCCTCGAAGCCGCCCGCGAGGCCGCCACCCGCCCCCATCCCCCCACCACCTGACCAACCACGAACGGGCCCCTCGCCACCCGGACCGGAGTCCGGGGCGAGGGGCCCGTTCGTGGTGGTGCCGGGTCAGGCGGTGATGCCTGCCAGGGCGGCCTCGGAGTCGAGGACGCCCGCGACGGCCTGGAGGACGGCGGCGATCTTCATCGAGGCCTGGACGACCTCGCGGTCGACGCCGGCCTTGCGGAGGACGGCCTCGTGCGAGTCGAGGCACTGGCCGCAGCCGTTGATCGCGGAGACCGCGAAGCACCAGAGTTCGAAGTCGACCTTCTCGACGCCGGGAGTGCCGATGATGTTCATCCGCAGACCGGCCCGCATGCTGCTGTACTCCTTGTCGGAGAGCAGGTGCAGCGTCCGGTAGTAGACGTTGTTCATCCCCATGACCGCGGCCGCGCCCTTGGCGGCGTTGTACGCCTCCGGGGAGAGGTTGGCCTTGGCCTCGGGCTCCAGCTCGCGCAGCACGGCGGGGCTGCGGGTGGCCATCGCGCAGGAGAGCACGGTGCCCCACAGCTGCTGGGCGGGGAGGTCGGAGTTGCCGATGACCGAGCCCAGGTTGAGCTTGAGGTCCTTGGCGTAGTCCGGGAGGGCGGACTTCAGGTCGTCGAGGGCCATGGGTCAGCCGGCCAGCAGGGCCTGGGCGTCGAGGGTGTCCTCGCCCTTGGTCCAGTTGCAGGGGCACAGCTCGTCGGTCTGCAGGGCGTCCAGCACCCGCAGGACCTCCTTCGGGTTACGGCCGACGGAGCCGGCGGTCACCATGACGAACTGGATCTCGTTGTTCGGGTCGACGATGAAGACGGCGCGCTGGGCGGTGCCGTCCGCGGCCTCGACGCCGCAGGCGCGCATGAGGTCGTGCTTGACGTCGGCCAGCATCGGGAACGGCAGGTCGCGGAGGTCCTTGTGGTCCTTGCGCCAGGCGTGGTGCACGAACTCGGAGTCGCCGGAGACGCCGAGGATCTGGGCGTCGCGGTCGGCGAACTCGTCGTTCAGCTTGCCGAACGCGGCGATCTCGGTCGGGCAGACGAAGGTGAAGTCCATCGGCCAGAAGAAGACGATCTTCCACTTGCCCTCGTAGGACTTGTGGTTGATCTCGGCGAAGGCGTTCGCGGCGTCCAGGTCGACGCAGGCGTTGAGTTCGAACTCGGGGAACTTGTCACCGATCGTGAGCACGTTCGCTTCTCCTGAGGTTGAGACTGAGGGGAGTTTGTCCGTTTTGCGGAACGGTCTCCACCATTCCACATCGTGGACTGATCAGGGAAATAGCTACACTCGATGTGACTGATCGGAGAGAGTTATCAACAGTCCCACGCCCCCCTCCCGCCCCGTCCGTCGCAGGGCTTCCGCCCGTAAACCCGACGCGACTGTGGGGAACGCCACCTCGCGCACCCCCCGGACGCCGACGGTCGCCCAGCTCAGGGCTTTCGTCGCGGTGGCCGAGCACCGGCACTTCCGGGAGGCCGCGGCGGCCACCGGTACGAGCCAGCCGGCCCTCTCCGGGGCGGTCGCGGCGTTGGAGGAGTCACTGGGCGCGCAACTCGTCGAGCGTACGACGCGCCGGGTCATGATCACTCCGCTGGGTGAGCGCGTACTGGAGCACGCGCGCCGGGTACTCGCCTCCGTGCAGGCGCTCACCGAGGAGGTGGACGCCGCCCGCCGGCCCTTCACCGGGCCGCTGCACCTGGGCGTCATCCCGACCGTCGCCCCGTACCTGCTGCCGACCGTGCTGCGGCTGGTCCGCGACCGCTACCCGGAGCTGGAGCCGCACGTCCACGAGGAGCGGACGCCCTCGCTGCTGGAGGGACTGGCCGCCGGGCGGCTGGACGTCCTACTGCTCGCGCTGCCGGCCGGCGGTGCCTCGCCGACCCGGGACATCCCGCTGTTCGACGAGGACTTCGTCCTGGTCACCCCGCCCGACCACGAGCTGGCCGGGCAGGTGGACGTGGCCCGCGACGTGCTGCTCGACCTGGATGTGCTGCTGCTCGAGGAGGGCCACTGCCTGCGCGACCAGGCCCTCGACATCTGCCGCGAGGTCGGCGCCGACCCCGGCGGCTCGACCACCAGGGCGGCCGGTCTGTCCACCCTGGTGCAGCTGGTGGCCGGCGGTCTCGGGGTGACCCTGCTGCCCGCCACCGCGCTGGACGTCGAGGCGGGACGCGCGGACCGGCTGGCCGCCGTCCGCTTCGCCGCGCCCGCGCCGGGCCGCCGGATCGGGCTCGCCGCCCGGCCGGGCTCGGCCCGCAGCGGCGAGTACGACCGCTTCGCGGCCTCGCTGCGGGAGGTGCTGGCCGAGCTGCCGGTCCGGATCGTCCAGTCCTGACGGGGTCGGGGGGCGCACCGGAGGCGCGCGGACGCGACGGCGTTCAGGGCCGCCCGCCGCCGACGGCGCTCAGGGCCGCGCGGACGCCCCGAGGCAGAGGCCGACGGTGGTGGCGACGAGCAGGTCGAGCGCCCGGCGGGACTCCGGCTCCGGGTCCTCGCCGGCGGCCTTGAGGACCAGGTAGCGGTCGCTCAGGCCGTTGAAGCCCGCCAGGAAGTACACCGAGACCTCCCGGGCGGGCAGCGGCAGCGTCAGTCCGTGCGCGGCGGCGAGCCCGGTGAGCAGCGCGGCGGCGGTGTCCTCGATCTCGTGCTGGAGCGCCCGCATGGTCTCCTGCAGGTCCGGGTCGCGCAGTGCCATCGCGGAGAACTCGGTGATCAGCGCGCACTTGCCGTCCTCGCCGACGGCGCTGTCCCAGAGGGCGTGGACCATCGTCCGGACCTGCTCGCCGAACGGGCCCTCGGCGGGTGCCGAGGCCCGGACCTGACCGATGAACTCGGCGGTCAGCTGCTCGACGACGGCCCGGTAGAGGTCCTTCTTGGTGCCGAAGGTGTAGTGCACCGTCGCCTGTGCCACGCCCAGCTCCGCCGCGATCGCGCGGGTGCTGCCGGCGGCGATCCCCTCGCGGGCCATCAGGTCGATCGCGGCCTGGATCAGTTGGGGGCGCCGCTCGGCGGCCGGGACATGAGCCATTGGGCCAGGGTATCGCCATGTTCGGACAACCGGATCGAATGATCTCGTCGAGCGTTCGCGTCGTCCGACTTTGTCATGCGACAAGGTTGCGCGTACGGTGAGGCGGACGACCGGGCACCCCACTCCCGCCTGCCCGAACGACCCGATCGAAGGTGCACGCATGGCCACGTACCTGTACCGCCTGGGCCGCCTCTGCTTCCGCCGGAGGCGAACCGTCCTCGCCGTCTGGCTCGCCCTGCTGATCGCGGTCGGCGGCGGCGCCGCGGCCTTCGGCGGCGGGACCACCGAGGAGTTCAAGGTCCCCGGGACCGAGGCCCAGGCCACCCTGGACCGGATCAAGGACACCTTCCCGGCGCAGGCCCACGGCTCCGCCCAGGTGGTGTTCCGCAGCGACGCGGCCGGTGGCATCGCGGCCCCCGGGAGCGCCCGGGCCGTCGGCGAGGCGGTCGCCCGGATCGCCGCCGTCCCCGGAGTCGCCGACATCCCCGACCCGTACGCCACCGGCGCGCTCTCCCCGGACGGCACGGTCGCGCTCGGCCTGGTCTCCTTCGACAGCAAGCTCGGCGACATCACCGACCAGCAGCGCGACGCGGTCAGGGCGGCGGCCGACCCGGCCAGGGCGGCCGGTGTCACGGTGGCCTTCGGCGGCGACGCCTACAACAGGATGGCCCAGGTCGACGGCGGCGAGGTGATCGGTCTGATCGTGGCCGGGCTGGTCCTGGTGGTCACCCTGGGGTCACTGGTCGCGGCCGGGCTCCCGCTGGTCACCGCGCTGGTCGGGGTCGGGATCGCGATGGCCGGGGTGTTCACCGTGGCCGGCTCCTTCGAGGTCATCTCGACCGCGCCCGTGCTGGCGCTGATGGTCGGTCTGGCGGTCGGCATCGACTACGCCCTGTTCATCGTCTCCCGGCACCGGCGCCACCTCGCCGAGGGACTGGAGCCGGAGGAGGCCGCCGCCCGCGCCAACGCGACCGCCGGCAGCGCGGTGGTGTTCGCCGGCCTCACCGTCGTCGCCGCCCTGGCCGGGCTGGCCGTCGCCGGGGTGCCGTTCCTGACCGTGATGGGCCTGTCCGCCTCGGCGGCCGTGGTGGTCGCCGTGCTGGTGGCGGTCACCCTGCTGCCCGCCGTGCTCGGCTTCGCCGGCCGCGGCATCGACCGGCTGCCGGTTCGGCGGCGCGCGCCGCGGACCACCGGGCGCCCGACGCTCGGCGAGCGCTGGGCGGGCTTCGTGGTGCGCCGCCCGCTCGCCGTGCTGCTGGTGGGCCTCACCGCCCTGGTCGCCCTCGCCGTGCCGGCCGCGAGCCTCACCCTCGGCCTGCCGGGCGGCGGTTCACAGGCCAAGGGCACCGACGCCCGCACCGCGTACGACCTCGTCGACCACAGCTTCGGCCCCGGCTTCAACGCGCCGCTGGTCGTGGTGGTCGACGCCGCCGGGGCGGCGCAGCCGGAGCAGGCGGTCCAGGGCGTGGCCGGGCGGCTCGGCGCGCTGCCGGGTGTCCGGACGCTGCTCCCGCCGCAGTCGGACGGGCCGAGCCGCACCGCGCTCCTCCCGGTCATCCCGAAGACCGGCCCGGACCACGCCGACACCCGGCAGCTGGTCACCGACATCCGCGACCAGCGCGACGCCCTCCAGGCGGAGACCGGCGCGCGGATCGACGTCACCGGGACCACGGCCGCCAACATCGACGTCTCCGCCAAGCTGAGCGACGCGCTGCCGCCGTTCGTCGCGGTGATCGTGGGCATCGCGCTGGTGCTGCTGGCGCTCGCCTTCCGTTCGATCCTGGTGCCGCTGAAGGCGGTGGCCGGCTTCCTGCTCTCCATCACGGCCTCGCTGGGCGCCGTCGTCGCGGTCTACCAGTGGGGCTGGCTGGACGGCCTGATCGACGTGCCGAAGGTCGGGCCGGTGGTCAGCTTCGTGCCGATCCTGCTGATCGGCGTGCTGTTCGGGCTCGCGATGGACTACGAGCTGTTCCTGGTCTCGGGGATGAAGGAGCACCACGTGCACGGCATGGAGCCGCGCGAGGCGGTGGTGGCCGGGGTGAAGAACGGTGCCCGGGTGGTCACGGCGGCCGCGCTGATCATGGTCGCGGTGTTCGGCTCGTTCGTCTTCGGCCACGACCCGATCGTCCAGCCGATCGGCTTCGCGCTCGCGGTGGGCGTGCTGGTGGACGCCTTCGTGGTGCGGATGGCGCTGGTGCCGGCCGCGATGGCGCTGTTCGGGCGGGCGGCCTGGTGGTTCCCGAAGAGCCTGGACAAGGTGGTGCCGCGGGTGGACATGGAGGGCGAGCAGCTCATGGCCCGGCTGGAGCCGGCGGCCGGCTCGGCCGCCGCCGACCCGGGGGCGAAGCTGCCCGAGCGGGTCTGAGCCGAGGCCGGCCGGGTCCGAGTTGAAGGCCGGGTCCGAGCCGAGGGCGGCCGGGTCCGGCCCGAGCACGGAGGGGGCTGCCCCGGCGTACGCGCCGGGGGCAGCCCCCTCCTCACGGCAGCCGCTGCTCGAACCAGACCACCTTGCCGTTGCCCAGCCGGGTCGCGCCCCAGCGTTCGGCGCACCTGGCCACTATCTGCAGGCCCCGTCCGCGCTCGTCCTCCGGCCCGGCCCGGCGCGGCCGGGGCAGCAGCGGACTGTCGTCCCCGACCTCGCAGCGCAGCCGGGTGGTGCGGACCAGGCTCAGCGTCACCGGGCGGGTGGCGTGCTGGACGGCGTTGGTGACCAGTTCGCTGACCATCAGCTCGGTCGCCTCGGTCAGTTCCTCCAGCCCCCAGCGGCGCAGGGTGTGCGCGGCCAGCCGGCGCGCCCGCCCCGGCGTCTCGTTGCGCGGCTGGAGGTACCAGTGCGCGACATCCCCGGCCGGGATGCCGTCGAAACAGGCGGCCAGCAGGGCGATGTCGTCGCCCCGGTCCCCCGGCGGCAGGATCCGCAGCGCCTCCTGGCAGAGGTGCTCGGGCGCGTGCCGCAGGGTGCCCGAGAGCCGGGCGCGGAGCAGTTCGAGACCGTCGCTGAGCGGTCGGCTGCGGGTCTCCACCAGGCCGTCGGTGAACAGCAGCAGGGCCGATCCCGGCGGCGCGGGCAGTTCGACGGAGGAGAAGTCCACCCCGCCGACGCCGATCGGCGCCCCCGCCTCCAGGTCGAGCAGCTCGGCCGTGCCGTCCGGTTGGACGAGCACCGGCGGAACGTGTCCGGCGTTGGCGAGCACCACGCGGTTGGCGATCGGGTCGTAGACCGCGTAGACGCAGGTCGCCAGGTGCTGTTCCCGGCCGAGCCGTTGGGCCTGTTCGTCCAGGTGGTAGAGCACCTCGTGCGGCGGCAGGTCGAGGGCGGCCAGGGTCTGCGCGCTGGTGCGCAGCTGGCCCATGATGGCGGCCGAGGTGAGCGAGTGGCCCATCACGTCGCCGACGATCAGCGCCACCCGGTTGCCGGGCAGCGGCACTGCGTCGTACCAGTCGCCGCCTACCTGGGCGCCGCGCTCCCCGGGCAGGTAGCGCTGGGCGAGCCGGACACCGTGCGGCTGGGGCAGTCGCAGCGGCAGCATGCTGCGCTGGAGCTCGTTGGCTATCTCCCACTCGCGGGCGTACCGCAGCGCGGTGTCCACGGCCAGCCCGGCCTGGGTGGCGAGGTGGGTGGCGGTGGCGGTGTCGGCGGCGTCGAAGCCGGGCCGGCCGCTCTTCTCCTGCGGGCGCCGGATCAGCACCAGCAGTCCGAGCACGGCTTTGCGGCCGCGCAGCGGCAGGGCGAGCACCGAGGTGCCCGGGCTGAGCCTGGCCAGGCCCCGGGCGCCGTACAGCTCACGCAGCAGTTCGGTGGTGCGGGCGCTGCCGCTGTCCTCGGCGGAGCCGAGTACGACCGGTTCGGCGGGGCGCCGGCTGAGCAGGGTGTGCGCGAGCGCGCCGCCGCGGGTGACCGGGGTGGCCGGGCCGGGGTCGGCGGTGGAACGCGCGCCGTACCGGCTGCCGTAGCGGTCCCCGTAGCGGTCGCGCTGGTCGTCGCCGGCCGGGCGGCCGCGCCGGCCCAGCCGGGTGCCCTGGCTGTGGTGGATCCGCAGCTGTTCGGGGAAGCCGGGCTCGCGTTCGACGTTGGGCAGCGGGTCGCGCAGGTGGACGACGGCGGCGTCGGCGAGGGCGGGGACCAGCACCCGGCCGACGTTGCGCAGGGTGGCGGCCAGGTCGAGCGCGCTGTTGATCCGCCGGGTCGCGGAGTCGAGGTAGGCGAGGCGCTCGGCGACCCGGTCCGGCGGCCGGGGCTGCTGGGCCTGCTGCTCCGGCTGCTGTCCGGACTCGGCCGGGTCCGGTGGTGGCGGGGGTGACGGCGACCGGCGCGGGAGCGGCAGGGCAGGCGGCTGTCCGGCCTCGGATTTGAGCTGGTCGCGCACGGGTGCCTGTCCTGGGATCGGTACGGTCTGGGGCCTGTTGCTGGTCTGGGGTGTGCGGTCGTGCTCCGGTCCGCCGGCGCCGCCGGGGTCCGTCGGGTGCCGACCGGCCGTCAGCCGACCCGTCGACAGCGGAGGAAGAGCTGCTCCTCCGGCGGCAGCGTGGTGCTGGCCGGCGCGTACGGACGCCCCTCCTGCTCCTCGATCACGAACCCGGCGTCCAGCAGGACCCGTTCGAGATCCTCCCGCAGGTACCCGCTGATCCGCAGCTCCCGCCCGAGGAAGGGCAGCGGAACGTGGTCCAGGTCCGCCTCGACCATACCGAGCGCCAGCAGTCCGTCGGGCCGCAGCAGGGCGCGCAGCCGGGCCAGCACGGTCGGGATCTCGTCCTGGGGGAGGAGGATCAGGGAGAAGAACGCGGTGACCGCGTCGAAGGTGCCCCGCCCGGCGGGCCCGAGCCCCGGCAGGTTCCAGGCCGAGTCGGCGCGTTCGGTCGCGAGGTCGTACATGTCGATGCGGTGCAGGGCCGGCGGGTGCGGGCCGGGGTGGTGGGCCTCCCGGGCCAGGGTCAGCATGACGTCCGACAGGTCGACGGCGGTGACCCGCATCCCGGCCGCGACCAGCTGGCGGACGGTCGGTTCGCCGCTGCCGCAGCCGACGTCCAGCACCGCGGCGCCCGGCTCCAGCCGGGCCAGCAGCCGGCGCCCGCAGGCCAGCTGGCCGTGCTTGGAGGGGAACGCCTCCGCGTAACCGGTGCCGATCGTGTCGAAGGCGACCGCCTGCAGGGCGCGCGCGGCCCGGCGGCGCAGGACGTCGGGACCGCCGCCCGCGTCCTCGTCGATGGGGAACGGATCCGATATCTGTCCGGTCGTCACGATTGAGAGGCACCTTTCGGCCGGGCCTCCGGTCGGCTGGGCGAGGCGCGAGGCAGGACCGCCGTCTCCTCCCGGCGCTCGCGCTGCCCCGCCGGCCCGCTGCCGGTGGCGGTACGTCACGCTCCCCGCGTCACACTGACTGCATTGCCACGCTGACTGCACTCTGACACTTTGCACAGACTCTTTGCACAGGGACACTCTGCACTGCGGAAGCGCCGCCGCGCTGCCTTTTGCCGGATGCTCCACCGGAGAAGTGCACTTGTGTGTGTACTGGAATCCGAGAATATGCGTGATCACTCCGCCATGGGGTCCGTTTTCGGCCAACTCGTGGCGGTTGGCCGACGGCAACCCTCTCCGGAAGCACGAGGCGCGGGCGGAGGGGGTGCGTCCGGGGCGCGCGCGCCGTACGGGCAGCGGATCCGATCCGGCCGACCTGGGGATCCGTCGATCCGCGGGCCGACGATCCGACGTTTATCGAACGTCAATCGGCGCGGTGCACAGTGGAGTCCAGCGCCGGGGAAGCGTTGAAGGTGCTCCCGCAGCCGGGGGGCTGCGGGAGCACCGAACGCTCACGGGGAGGACCCCAGGGGGGAAGTACGGGGGACGGGGGCCTACGGCGCGGGGGGAGCGGAGGGCTCGGTGTGCTGCTGGGAGATGAGGTCCGCCACGGGGGAGGCCTCCGGCACACCGAGCCGCGTGAAGACGGCGTGCGCCTCGCGCAGGCACGCCAGTCCGCGTGCCGGCTGGGCGAGGCCGAGCAGCGCTTCGCCCAGCGCGGCGTTCGCCAGGCCCTGGCAGTAGGCGGAGTCCATCTCCAGCCCGATCGCCAGCGACTCCTCGGCCGTCTCCGCCGCCTCGGCCTGCTGGCCGGCGGCGAGCAGGGAGGAGGAGAGCCGGGCCAGGGTGTAGCCCTCCCGCAGGCGGTTCTGCTGCGACTGGTAGAGCCGGTGCGACTCGCGCAGGTGCCCGACGGCGGTGCCGGGCTCGTCGGCGGCGGACAGGACGACACCGAGCTGGTAGAGCGTGTCGGCCAGACAGGGGCCGTTCTTGGACGCCCGCGCGGTGGCGACCGCCTCGGTGACGGAGCGGACGGCGGTCTCGACCATGCCCAGGCCGAGCTGGGCCCGGGCGAGGTTGCCGAGCAGTCTGGCCTCGCCGATCGGCGCGCCGACCACCCGGCTGATGGCGAGCGCCTGCTCCAGGAAGGGCAGGGCCTCGGCCGGACGGCTGGTCAGGCTGAGCATGATGCCCAGGGTGTTCGCCGCCATCGACCGCATCACGGTCATGTCCTCCGGGTCCTGGAGGCCCAGGCTCCGGCGCAGGGACTGCTCGGCGTTCTGGAAGTCGATGGCGATCGACTGCAGGGTGCCGAACGCGAAGTGGACCCGCGCGAGCGCGGCCGAGTCGCCGGAGGCTTCCGCGTTCCGGTCGGCGGTCTCCAGCATCCGGCGCACCCGGGGACCGTGGGTCGGGTCCTCGACGAGGCTGTGCAGGACGATCAGCATGTCCACGGCCGGCCGCAGCAGTTCGCTGGGGCCGCCGACGGCGGCCTCGACCGAACTGTGCAGCAGGGCGGTCTCGGTGCGCAGCCACTCGCGGGCGGCCTGGCTCGACGGGAACAGCAGCCCGGGCGAGCCGAGCGGGTTCAGTGGTTCGGGCAACTGGTCGTCGGGCTCGATGGCCTGTGCCGCGTTGCGCACGGTGGGCAGTACGAGGTCGAGCAGCCGCCGGGTCGCGGCCTGTTGCTCCTCGACGTCGCCGATCCGCTCGTTCTTCCGCTGGGCGTAGAGCCGGAGCAGGTCGTGGTAGCGGTAGCGGCCCGCGGAGAAGGTTTCCAGCATGTTGGCCTCGACGAGGGCCTCGGCCAGGTCCTCCGCCTCGTCCTCCCCCACCCCGAGCAGGGCGGCGACCGCCGCCAGCGGCAGGTCCGGCGAGTCCACCACCGAGAGCAGGCGGAAGGCCCGGGCCTCGGCGGGGGACAGCTGTCCGTAGCCGAGCCCGATGGTGGTCTCGACGGCGAGGTTGCCGAGCTGGAGCTCGTCCAGGCGCCGCCGTTGATCGGCTAACCGCCGGGCCAGGTCCGAGACGCTCCACCGCGGCCGGCTGGCGAGCCGGGCGGCCGCGATCCGGACGGCGAGCGGCAGGAAGCCGCAGGCGGTCACCACGGCCATGGCGGCCTCGGGCTCGGCGTCGACGCGCTGCTCGCCGACGATCGCGGAGAAGAGCGCCAGCGCCTCCGCCGGGGTCAGCTCCTCGACGTCCACCAGGTGCGCGCCGGGGATGCCGGCCAGTCGGGACCGGCTGGTGGCGAGCACGGCGCAGCTGGACACCCCGGGGATGAGCGGTCGGATCTGCTCGGCGTCCTGGGCGTTGTCGAGCAGGATCAGCATCCGCCGGCTGGCGAGCAGCGACCGGTAGAGGGCGGCGCGCTGCTCCAGCGACTCCGGGTTCTCGGCGACGCCGAGCGCGTGCAGGAAGTCGCCGAGCACCACGGCGGGGTCGGCCGGTGAGGCGCCCGCGCCACGGAGGTCGACGTAGAGCTGCCCGTCCGGGAACTCCGCGCGGACCCGGTGGGCGACGTGCACGGCGAGGGTCGTCTTGCCCACGCCGCCGATGCCCGCCAGCGAAGTGACCACCACGGCCTGGCCGGTGGCGTTCATCAGAACGGTGGAGAGGTCGGCCACCATGTCGGTACGGCCGCTGAAGTCGGACACGTCCGCCGGGAGTTGGGCCGGCGCCGGCGGGGCGGCGGGCCCTTCGTCGCGGGTGGCGGCCGGCGGCGCGGGGGCGGCCGGGAGGGCCAGTGCCGGGTCGGCGGCGAGGATCCGGGAGTGCATGGCGGACAGCCCGGAGCCCGGTTCGACGCCCAGTTCGTCGATCAGCAGCTTCCTGGTGTCGGTGTAGACGCCGAGCGCCTCCGCCTGCCGGCCGCAGCGGTACAGCGCGAGCATCAGCAGTTCGCGCAGCCGCTCGCGCAGCGGGTGCTCGGCGGTGAGCGCGTTCAGCTCGCCCACCACCTCGGCGTGCAGGCCGATGTCGAGCGCGACCGCACAGCGTTCCTCGGCCACCGACACCTGGCGCTCGGCGAGCCGCAGCCGTTGGGAGTCCGCGTACGGGCCGGGGACGCCGGTGAGCGGGCGGCCGGCGAACAGCGCCAGCGAGCGGACCAGCAGGTGGTGGGCGTTGTCGAGGTCCCCGGCGCCCCGGGCGGTCGCGGCCTCGACCGCGAGCTGCTCGAAGACGGTCATGTCGAGGGACTCGGCGGGAATCTGCAGGGCGTAGCCGTCGGCGACCGAGACCAGGAACTCGGCGGGCCGGCGCACCTCGCGGCGGGGCTCGATGACCGTGCGCAACCGGGAGACATAGGTGCGCAGCGCAGCGACGGCCTGGGTGGGCGGCCGGTCCCCCCAGAGTCCGTCCACGAGGTCCTGGGTGGTGACCGGGCGGCCGGCGTGGAGCAGGAGCATGGTCAGGACGGCCTGCTGCTGCGGGGAGCCGAGGGCGAGTTGCTTGCCGTCGAGCCAGGCCTGGACCGGACCGAGTACCTGGAAGCGCAGCGCCGGAGCAGGCGGCGTCTCCCGAAACTCCATGTAGTCCCCCGATGGCCTGGTGTCGATTTCCCGGTAGGGCGCTCGGCGGTTCCGCCGTTGTGGTGGCTTCAGCTTAGGCGGGGGGCCGACTCTGCCGGACGGCACGGTCAGCCGCACGATGTTTATCGGACATTTAATCAACCCTACGATACTGACTCCGTGCCCGCGCCGAGCCGGTGGGGCGCAGACATTTGATGATCGAAAGGCGGCCCGCCCATGGCCAACAACGAGAGCGCGACCCCCGTGTCGACCGAGCCGGCCGCCGAGGCCGTCACCGCGGAGGCCGGTCAGGCCGTCGAGGGCGCGGTCGCCGCGGCCCCGAGCGCGGTCTTCGAGGAGCCCACCGCCGAGGAGCGGGCGGAGCTGGAGAGCGAGACGTTCGGCGACGAGTCGGACTACGTGGTGGAGCCGCACGCTCCCGCCGCAGGTGAGCCCGGCAAGGGCGGCCGGGAGCCGCAGGGCGTCATCTGGAGCCACCCGTAGGCCCTTCCCGTCGGGCGGTCGGCCCTTCCTGGAAGGACGACCGGGGAGTCCCGCGAGTCGTCACCGTCCTGACGACCGCGCTGATCGACCATCACGCCGCGACCGCCGCCGGACCGTCCACCGGCCTGTCGCGGCCCCACAGCACCGGAGCGCCCCGCGTCCCGCCGTCGGCGGTGCGGGGCGTTCGCGCGTCGGGCCGTCGACGGCCCTCGTTTCGCGGGCCGATTCGCGGCGCCAATTCGGCACTGATATCGGCGGAAATCGCCCATGTGTATACGAGTTGATCTCCCTGTTGTCGCGTTCGCGAGTTGTACGGCCGCGACCGCCGGAGCCTTTGTCGAGAATGTCGGCAATTGCCTCCGGCACATGACCGCGCGACCCTCCCCATGACCCTCCTCGCGGGGCGGCCCGCCGTGGCGGCGAGCGGCCCGCGCGCGTACCCGGTGGCCGGAATTCGCTGTCGGGGTTGCCTCGTCGGGTGAGGGGTCAGGCCGCGTGGGCGGGGGCGGACGAAGCGGGGTCGGCGCGGCTGACGGGCCTGGTGGGGGCGGCGGGTTCGGCGTCGGCCTCCACCTCGCCGGTGTCCCCGGCCGGGGCGACGTGTTCGGGGCGGGCGGTCCACTCGCAACCGCCCTCGGGCGGGCGGAGGTAGTGCTCCCCGCCGATGGTGTCCATGTAGATGCCGGTGCGTCCGGTCCTGGTGTCGAGGACGGATTGCCCCACGCGCGGCCGGTAGGCCGCGGCGGCGCGCTTTCGGATGCTCACCGCGCTGCTCCTTGCTGCTCCGGTGCGGGCGCGGCGACGGTGGTGGCCGGCCCTGGTCGCTGTCGTGGCTTGGCTTGTGGTTCGGCTCTGCTCGGCGACTACCCAGCATCTCTAGAGAAGCTAATATCTCTAGAGATGTCAACGGTCCAGCCGGTCCTATCGGCTTACCGGCGGCCGCGGGCGCGCCTACGATTTCCGAGAGGACGAGGGAGAAGGCGATGGTCGGCAGCAGCAGCGGCGAGAAGCAGCCCAAGTACCAACGGATCGCCGACACGCTGAAGGCGGCCATCGACGCCGGCGAGTACCGGGCGGGCGACCGGCTGCCCGGCGAGAACGACCTCATGGACGTCTACGGCGTGGCGAGGATGACCGCCCGTCAGGCACTCGGAGTGCTGCAGAGCGAGGGCATCGCCGAGGCCCGCCGCGGGGCCGGCGTCTTCGTCCGGGACTTCCGGCCGCTGCGCCGGCGCGGGATCCAGCGGCTCGCCCAGGGCCAGTGGGGCTCGGGCCGGTCGATATGGTCGGCCGACATCGACAACCGCACCCTGGTCGTCGACCAGGTGTCGGTCACCGAGCAGGGCGCGCCCGAGCACGTGGCCCGGGTGCTCGGCGTCGACCCGGACGCACCGATGTGCGTGCGGCACCGGCGCTTCGTCCTGGACGGCAAGCCGGTGCTGCTGTCGACCTCCTACCTGCCCGCCGGACTCGTGGCCGGTACCGCCATCACCCGTGAGGACACCGGCCCGGGCGGCACCTACGCGCGGCTGGCCGAGATCGGCGCCAAGCCGGTGCACTTCCGCGAGGAGGTCCGGTCCCGGATGCCGGCCGCCGAGGAGGCCGTCCGGCTGGAACTCTCCGCCGGTACCCCGGTGGTCCTCATCTGCCGGACCGCCTTCGCCGACGAGGGCCAGGTCGTGGAGCTGAACGAGATGATCCTGGACGCGGCCTCCTACGTCCTGGAGTACGACTTCGACGCCTGACCGCCTGACCGCCTGACCGCTTGACCGCTTGACCGCTTGACCGTCCTACCGCCTGGCACCCGACATCTGACGCTCGATCGCCTGACGCGCCACCGCCCCGGGCGCGGGCGGCGGCCGGGGCGGTGGGTCGGAGAGGGAGGGTCGCGAGGGTGGATCGCGAGCGGTGGGCCGCCGGGGAGCGGCGGGCGCGCCCCGGTGGGCGCTACTCCTTGGAGCGGACCCGCAGGCTGGTGATCAGCGGGCCCTCGGTGGTCTCGCGGAAGAAGTCGTTGCCCTTGTCGTCGACCACGACGAAGGCCGGGAAGTCCTCGACCTCGATCCGCCAGACGGCCTCCATGCCCAGCTCGGCGTACTCCAGGACCTCGACCTTCTTGATGCAGTCCTGGGCGAGGCGGGCCGCCGGGCCGCCGATCGAGCCGAGGTAGAAGCCGCCGTGCGCGGCGCAGGCGTCGGTAACCTGCTTGGAGCGGTTGCCCTTGGCGAGCATGACCATGGAGCCGCCGGCGGCCTGGAACTGGTCGACGTAGGAGTCCATCCGGCCGGCCGTGGTGGGACCGAAGGAGCCGGAGGCGAAGCCCTCGGGGGTCTTGGCCGGGCCGGCGTAGTAGACCGGGTGGTCCTGGAGGTACTTGGGCATGCCCTCGCCGGCGTCCAGGCGCTCCTTGATCTTGGCGTGCGCGATGTCGCGCGCGACGACCAGGGTGCCGGTGAGCGAGAGCCGGGTCTTCACCGGGTACTTGGAGAGCTCGGCGCGGATCGCGGACATCGGCTGGTCGAGGTCGATCCGCACCACGTCGTCGTCGAGGTGATCGTCGGTGGTGTCCGGCAGGTACTTCGCCGGGTCGGTCTCCAACTGCTCCAGGAAGACGCCCTCGGCGGTGATCTTGCCCAGGGCCTGCCGGTCGGCGGAGCAGGAGACGGCCATCGCGACGGGCAGCGAGGCGCCGTGGCGGGGCAGGCGGACCACCCGCACGTCGTGGCAGAAGTACTTGCCGCCGAACTGGGCGCCGATGCCGATCTTCTGGGTCAGCTCGGTGACCTTGGCCTCCAGCTCCAGGTCCCGGAAGCCGTGGCCGGTCTTCGCGTCGCCGGAGGTCGGCAGCTGGTCCAGGTAGTGCGCGGACGCGTACTTGGCGGTCTTCAGCGCGAACTCGGCACTGGTGCCGCCGATCACGATGGCCAGGTGGTACGGCGGGCAGGCGGCGGTGCCCAGCGAGCGGATCTTCTGCTCCAGGAACGAGAGCATGTTGGCCTCGTTCAGGATCGCCTTGGTCTCCTGGTACAGGTACGACTTGTTGGCCGAGCCGCCGCCCTTGGCCATGAAGAGGAACTTGTAGGCGTCGCCGTCGGTGGCGTACAGCTCGATCTGGGCCGGCAGGTTGTTGCCGGTGTTCTTCTCGTCCCACATGGTCACCGGGGCCATCTGGGAGTAGCGCAGGTTGAGCTTGGTGTACGCGTCGTAGACGCCGCGGGCGACGGCGGCCTCGTCGCCGCCGGCCGTCAGCACGTTCTGGCCGCGCTTGCCCATGACGATGGCGGTGCCGGTGTCCTGGCACATCGGCAGGATGCCGCCGGCCGAGATGTTGACGTTCTTCAGCAGGTCCAGCGCGACGAAGCGGTCGTTGGGGCTGGCCTCGGGGTCGTCCAGGATGCGGCGCAGCTGGGCGAGGTGGGCCGGGCGGAGGTAGTGCGAGATGTCGTGCATCGCCTCGGCGGTGAGCAGCCGCAGGGCCTCGGGCTCGACCTGGAGGAAGGTCCGGCCGCCGGCCTCGAAGGTGGAGACACCCTCGGAGGTGAGCTTGCGGTAGGGGGTCGGGTCAGCGCCCAGGGGGAGAAGGTCGCTGTACTCGAAGTCCGGCGTGGGAGCCATGGGGGCGGTCCTTAGATGTCCAGTGTTGCCAGTGTTCCGGCTGCGTCGGCGAAGCACCCTGGAGGGCGAGAGCACCCTCAAGGGTAGGACCCGCGGGAATCGCGCACGCGGGAAGGTCAGCCTGCGTGACCGGGGTCACCCGCCGGTGGGGAAGGGACTTGCCCGGTTGACTAGGCTGGCCCCCGTGGAGAACTCGCCGTCGAAGGACCCGCAGGACCAGCGGATGGACGATCAGGGCCGGGGGGCCGTACCGATGACCAAGTCCGGGGCGACGCCGCCCGCCCGACCCGCGCACGCCCCGGTCGCGGAGGCCGAGATCCGGGCCTCGGACGCCGACCGCGAACGGGTGGCGGAGCTGCTGCGCGACGCCTACGCCGAGGGTCGGTTGGACGTCGAGGAGCACGCCGACCGGATCGAGGCGGCGTACGCGGCCAAGACCCTGGGCGAACTCGTGCCGCTGACCCGGGACCTTCCGGTGCACGGCGGGATCTCGTTCGAGAAGCCGTCGTTGGGCGACCCGGCGGCGGCCCCGCGTCCGGACGGACCGGTGCGGCTGCCGGCCCGCAACGAGGCGCCGACGATGCTGGCCGTCTTCGGCGGCTCGTCCCGCAAGGGCCGGTGGCGGGTGGGGTCCAACCTGCGGGCGGTGGCGATCTTCGGCGGGGTCGAGATCGACCTGACGGACGCCGTGTTCGAGTCGCCCGAGGTGGTGATCGACGTGGTGGCGATCTTCGGCGGGGTGGAGATCAAGGTGCCGGAGAACGTCAGCCTGCACGGCGGCGGCGTCGGCATCTTCGGTGGCTTCGACGTCAAGGAGCAGACCGCGGCGGACCCGTACGCGCCGGTGGTGCGGGTCAAGGGCACCGCGGTGTTCGGCGGTTGCGAGGCCAAGCCGCGCCGGGGCAAGAAGCTCAAGGAGTGGGTGCGCAAGCAGCTCGGCGCCGACTGAGCCCGCCGCCCCGCCAGCCCGCCGCCCCGCCGGCCCGTCGGCCCACCGGTCGGACCGCCCGGCGGTCGGACGGAACGCTCTGACGGGCCGCCGCGGCGCATTCGGAACGACGGACTCCGCTGCTCGGCGGCCGGTCCCGTGCCCGGCCGGGGACAACTCCCGGCCGGGCACTCCTCGTTGTGTCGGGTGCACCCTGTAGTCGGTTGCGTGCAGTGTGCATGAATCCCGGCGGCGTGGGGTAGTTCCTCTGGCACATCGCTTCTTGTACGGCTGCGTACCGGAGGCGGCCTGAGGCCGGCCCGGGTGTGAACGGGGACCCCGCAGCCGGGCAGGGGAGCGAGCTTCCCCGTGTCCGAGAGCCTCGTCAGGAGTACGGCCGTGCTGCATCCGATCGAGTCCCGCACCACCTCGTCCGCCGTCCCGTCGCCGGCTGCCCCGTCGCCGGTCGGGCGGCCGTCCGCCGCCGCCTCGCCGGTGGTCGCGGCGCAGCTGGTGGAGCGGCCCCCGGCGCAGCCGGCGGGCGAGGACAGTCCGTGGCACACCGCCGCGGCCTGCCGGCGGGACGAGGTGGGCCTGTTCTTCGCGCCGTCCAAGGAGCCGACCGCGGCCCGGCTGTCGCGCGAGGAGCGGGCGAAGCAGGTGTGTGCCCGCTGCCCGGTGCTGCTGGACTGCCGGGAGCACGCGCTGGCGCAGCCGGAGCCGTACGGGGTCTGGGGCGGGCTGACGGCGGCCGAGCGCCGGGTGGTGCTGGCGCGGCGCCGGCGGCGGGACGTCGAGCTGTGCGAGCCGGTCCGGGTGCCGGGGGCGAGGGGCCGGATCGCGGGGTGACCTCCGGCGCCGGGCCGGGGGCGTCGGCACCCGCTCGCCGGGCCCGTACGCGCCCGGTGGGCCGGTACACGCCCGCCGGGCCCCGCGTACGCCCGCGGCCTCGGCGAAGGGGACTTCGCCGAGGCCGCGGGTTCGTCGTGGCTCTGCCGTGGTCCGGGCCGCCGGTGGGCGGCCCGGTCGCGGGGTCGTTCAGTTGGCGCGGTCGAAGTCGATCGCGCTGTAGGCCCGCAGCTTGGACAGCCGGTGGGTGGCGTGGACCTCGCGGATGGTGCCGCTCTTGGACCGCATGACCAGCGAGCTGGTGGTGGCGGTCTCCTGGCGGTAGTGCACACCGCGCAGCAGCTCGCCGTCGGTGATGCCGGTGGCGACGAAGAACACGTTCTCGCCGCTGACCAGGTCGTCGGTGCTGAGCACCCGGTCGAGGTCGTGCCCGGCGTCGATGGCCTTCTGCCGCTCGGCGTCGTCCTTGGGCCAGAGCCGGCCCTGGATCACGCCGCCCATGCACTTCATCGCGCAGGCGGCGATGATGCCCTCGGGGGTGCCGCCGACGCCCAGGAGCAGGTCGACGCCGGTGCCCTCGCGGGCGGCCATGATGGCGCCGGCGACGTCGCCGTCGGAGATGTACTTGATCCGGGCGCCGGCCTCGCGGATGTCCCGGATCAGGCCCTCGTGGCGGGGGCGGTCCAGGACGACGACGGTGACGTCCTCGACGGCGATGCCCTTGGCCTTGGCGACCCGGCGGATGTTGACGGCCGGCGGGGCGGTGATGTCGACGAAGTCGGCGGCCTCCGGCCCGGTGACCAGCTTGTCCATGTAGAACACGGCGCTCGGGTCGAACATGGTGCCGCGGTCGGCGACGGCCAGGACGGCGACCGCGTTGTTCATGCCCTTGGCCGTGAGGGTGGTGCCGTCGACGGGGTCCACCGCGACATCGCACTCGGCGCCGGTGCCGTCGCCGACCCGTTCGCCGTTGTAGAGCATCGGAGCTTCGTCCTTCTCCCCCTCGCCGATGACGACGACGCCGTTCATCGAGACGGTGGAGACGAGGGTGCGCATGGCCCGGACGGCGGCGCCGTCGGCGCCGTTCTTGTCGCCACGGCCGACCCAGCGGCCGGCGGCGAGCGCGGCGGCCTCGGTGACCCGGACGAGTTCGAGCGCGAGGTTCCGGTCAGGAGCCTCGGGCGCGACCTCGAGGGAGCTGGGGAGATGGTGCGGGTACTGCGTGGTCATCGTCGTTACCTCTCTGTACGCGACGGCCAGTAAGCGCCCGACTACTGCCTGGTCGAACGCCGTGGTGAGGGTGTTGCGATCGTATCTGCCCACGAGATGACTGTCTGTGGCGCGGGTCCCTCCACGGCCCGCAGGGGGCGGCTTCCGCCCTCGGAGCCCCGGCGCGGCCACCCCGGGTGCGGGCGATCGCGTCGGCATGAGTCACCATGTGGGGGTGGCTGGAGAGAGCAAGGGCATGAGGGGCCGGCAGACCGTGCGGGACATGGTCCTGTCGATGCTGGCCGTCGGCGTCGTGGTCTGGGTCGGGTACCTGTTCCTGCCGCACGACGCGGACGGCGACGGCGTGCGCCCGGTCGACTACCGGGTGGCCGCCGCCACCGCCAAGCGCGCCGCGCCGTACCCGCTGCTCGTCCCGGAGGGACTGTCACCGAAGTGGCGGGCCACCTCGGTGACGTACAACGCGGCGGCGACCAACAACGGCAAGGGCAACGCCTGGCACCTGGGCTTCGTCACCCCCTCGGGCCAGTACGCGGCCGTGGAGCAGAGCGACATCGCGCGGGACGACGTGCTCAAGGCGACGGTGGCCGGCGCCGAGCCGGACGGCACCGAGGACATCGCCGGGCAGGCCTGGGAGCGGGTGCGGGGCCCGAAGGCGCGGGCGCTCATGGTGCAGACCGGCAGCGCTGTCATCGTGCTGACCGGCACCGCCTCCTACGAGGAGCTGGCGGAGCTGGCGCGGGCGTTGAAGTAGTCCGGTTCCCGCCCCCGGAGCGGAGGTCTCCGCTCCGGGGGCGGGCCGGGCAGTGGCGCGGAAGGGCCCCGCACGCGGCGCGTGCGGGGCCCTCGCGCTGTCCGGGCCCGGACGGCGGTGACTCGGCCGGTGACCCGGGCGGTGACGACTCAGACGGTGGTGACGACCTCGTCGTAGGCCAGTCGAGGCGAGCGCGGGTACCAGGCGTTCTCGCCCGGCTTGCCGATGTTCACCACGGCCAGCACCGAGTGCTCGCCGTCGGTGAAGAACTCCTTGTTGATGCCCTCGGCGTCGTAGCCGGTCATCGGGCCGGCGGCCAGGCCGGCGGCGCGCACGCCGATGATGAAGTAGCCGGCCTGCAGGGCGCCGTTCATCGCGGCCGAGGTCTCGCGGACCGGGCGCTCGGTGAAGTAGCTCTTGGCGGCCGGGAAGTGCGGGAAGACGGTCGGCAGCTCCTCGTGGAACTCGTTGTCCACGGCGAGGATCGCGGTCAGCGGGGCGGCGGCGGTCTTGGCCTTGTTGCCCTCGCCGAGGTGCTGGACCAGGCGCTCGCGGGCCTCGGCCGAGCGCACCAGGACGACCCGCAGCGGCTGCTGGTTCATCGCCGTCGGGCCGAACTTGACCAGCTCGTAGATGGCCTGGATCTGCTCGTCGGAGACCGGCTCGTCGGTGAAGGTGTTGGCCGTGCGGGCCTCGCGGAACAGCAGGTCCTGGGCGGCGGCGTCGAGAACCAGGGTGTCGGTGGTCATGTCAGTGCACCTCGGGGGAGGAAGAAGCTGGGGGGTTTGTCGCGTGACCGGCCGCAGCCGGTCAGACATCCCCAACATGGGTGAAGATTCAACTGTTCCCCGCGCCCCAGGTGACCTGCGTCACCCCTGCGGCGGAGCGTCCTCCTCGGCCGCCAGCGCGGCGTCCAGCCGGGCCCGCGCGCCGTCCAGCCAGCGCTGGCAGACCTTCGCCAGCTGCTCGCCGCGCTCCCACAGCGCCAGCGACTCCTCCAGCGAGGTGCCGCCGTTCTCCAGCTGCCGGACCACCTCCAGCAGCGCGTCCCGCGCGTGCTCGTACCCCAGCGCGTCGTCCGCGGTCGGCGCCTCCACAGGCGCGGCCGCCGTGCTCTGCTCCTCGTCTGCCATGGGAGCCAGCGTAGGGGGCCGGACCGACAGCGTGCCCCGCCCGCCGCTGCCGCGCCGCCTGCCGTTACCCGCCCCGCTACCGCCCGCCGTCCGCCGGGTCGCCGCCGTCCGCGGTGACGTCGAAGCCGCCGCCCGCCACCCGGGCGTGCAGCCCCTCGCCCGCCGCGACCTGCGCCGGATCGGTCACCACCGTGCCGTCCCGCCGCTGCAGCACCGCGTACCCGCGCTCCAGGGTGGCCGCCGGGGACAGCGCGACCACCCGGGCCAGCGTGTGCCCGAGATCGCTCTGCGCGTGCTCCAGCCGGTGGTTCAGGGTCCGCCGGGACCGCTCCAGCAGCCCGGCCACCTCCTGGCCCCGCCCGTCCAGCATCCGCTGCGGCGCGGCCAGCACCGGCCGGCTGCGCACCCCGTCCAGCCCGTGCCGCTCCCGCTCCACCCGCGCCACCACGCACCGGCGCGCCCGGTCCCGCAGCTGCCGGACCTTCGCCAGCTCCTCCCCGACGTCCGGAACCACCCGTTTGGCGGCATCGGTCGGCGTGGAGGCGCGCAGATCGGCGACGAAGTCCAGCAGCGGCTGGTCCGGCTCGTGGCCGATCGCGCTCACCACCGGCGTCCGGGCGGCCGCGACCAGCCGCACCAGGCCCTCGTCCGAGAACGGCAGCAGGTCCTCGACGCTGCCGCCGCCGCGGGCCACGACGATCACGTCCACCTCGGGATGCTCGTCCAGCTCCCGGACGGCCTCGCCCACCCGCTCCACCGCGCTGACGCCCTGCACCGGGACGTTGCGGATCTCGAAGCGGACGGCGGGCCAGCGCCGCCGGGCGTTCTCCAGGACGTCCCGCTCCGCCGCCGAGCCGCGCCCGGTGACCAGCCCGACGCACTGCGGCAGGAACGGCAGCGGCTTCTTGCGGTCCTCCGCGAACAGGCCCTCGCCGGCCAGCCGCCGCTTCAACTGCTCCAGTCGGGCCAGCAGCTCGCCCAGGCCGACCAGCCGGATCTCCGAGGCCCGCAGCGAGAGCTGGCCGCGCGCCGCGTACCACTCCGGCTTCGCGTGCAGGATCACCCGGGAGCCCTCCTGCACCGCGTCCGCGACCTGGTCGAAGACGGAGCGGAAGCACGTCACGGTCAGCGAGACGTCCGCCTGCGGGTCGCGCAGCGTCAGGAACACCACGCCCGCCCCCGGCCGCCGGCTGAGCTGGGTGATCTGTCCCTCCACCCAGATCGCGCCGAGCCGGTCGATCCAGCCGCCGATCAGCGCGGAGACCTTGCCGACCGGGAGCGGCGCTTCGGGGGAACTGGGATTGGCCATGCGTACGAGGTTAGCGACGCCCGCCGACAGCGGAACCGCTCCGGACGGCCACCACCAGCAGGCCGACCGCCAGCCAGACCAGCCCCACCACCTGCGCGGAGCCGGCCGCCTCGGCCACCACCGCGCCGATCACCAGCACGCCCAGCACCGGCACCGCCAGGTGCCTGGCCCAGTCGCGCGAGCCGTGCCGCACCACGTACCAGCCCACCACCGAGGCGTGCAGCAGGGTGAAGGCGGTGAGCGCGCCGATGTCCACCACCGAGGTCAGCCGGTCCAGCCCGTCGTCCCGGTCCGCCGCCCAGACCGCCGCCACCAGGGTGATCCCCGCCGACACCAGCAGCGCCCGGCGCGGCACCGCCGAACCCGGGTCGACCGCGCCGAGGAAGCGCGGCAGCCGCCCGTCCCGGCCCATCGCGAAGAGCAGCCGCCCGGCCGCCGCCTGCCCGGCCAGGGCCGCGAAGGCCGCGCCGACCGCCTTGCTCGCCGCGACCAGCACATGCAGCCAGTGCCCGACCGAGCCCTCCACCGTGTCGTAGAACGCCGACCCCTGCGCCGCCGGGTCCGCCGCCAGCTGCCCGGGGGAGAGCGGCTCCAGCAGCGCCGCCAGCCAGGTCTGCGCCACGAACAGCAGACCGGACACCGCCAGGCACCACAGCACCGCCCGCGCCACCGCCGCCGAGGCGCCGACCGCCTCCTCGACGAAGGTGGCGATCGCGTCGAAGCCCAGGTAGGACAGCACCGCCACGGAGACCGCGGAGAGCACGGCGGTCGCGGAGAAGCCGCCGACCGCCGTGAACGGCGTCGCCCAGCCGCGTTGGGCGCCGTCCCGCACCAGCACCACCGCGGCCGCGACCACGAACACCGTCAGCACCGCGAGCTCCGCCACCAGCACCCCGAGGCCCACCACCGCCGCCGTCCGCACCCCGGCCAGGTTCAGCGCGGTGGTCACCAGTACCGCGAGCGCCGTCCACACCCAGCGCGGGACGTCCGGCACCAGCGAGTGCAGCGCGATCCCGGAGAACAGGTACGCGACCGCGGGGATCAGCAGGTAGTCCAGCAGCGCCATCCACCCGGCCAGGAAGCCCGCCGCCTCGCCGAGCCCGGCCCGCGCGTAGGCGTACACCGAACCGGTCCGCGGCACCGCCCGCACCATCTGCGCGTACGAGACCGCGGTGAAGCCCATCGCCACGGTGGCCACCAGGTAGACCGCCGCGACCGCGCCGTGGCTCTTGGCGTCGAGCACCCCGAACACGCCGACCGGCGCCATCGGGGCGATGAACAGCAGCCCGTAGACCACCAGGTCGCGGACGCCGAGGCTGCGCCGCAGCTCGCCCCGGGGCCCGCCCTCGTCGGGCCCGTCCGGCCCGGCTCGCTCGCTCATAGCTTCCACATTTGAGCACCCGGGACCGGTTCCGGCCGGAACGTGACTCCCGTCGGCGCGGCTGCCCTCCGCCCGTACGATGGAGCCATGTCCTCCAACACCGCGCAGCGCCGTGTCCTGCTCGCCGCCCCCCGGGGCTACTGCGCGGGCGTCGACCGCGCCGTGATCGCCGTTGAGAAGGCCCTGGAGCAGTACGGGGCGCCCATCTACGTCCGCAAGCAGATCGTCCACAACAAGTACGTGGTGCAGACCCTGGAGAAGAAGGGCGCGATCTTCGTCGACGAGACGGAGGAGGTGCCCGAGGGCTCGATCGTGGTCTTCTCGGCCCACGGCGTCGCACCGTCGGTGCACGACGAGGCGCGGGCCGGCAAGCTCGCCACCGTCGACGCCACCTGCCCGCTGGTGACCAAGGTGCACAAGGAGGCCGTGCGCTTCGCCGACGAGGGCTACGACATCCTGCTGGTGGGCCACGAGGGCCACGAGGAGGTCATCGGCACCATGGGCGAGGCGCCGGACCGGATCCACCTGGTCGACGGCGCCGAGGACGTCGCCGAGGTGCAGGTCCGCGACGAGTCCAAGGTCGTCTGGCTCTCCCAGACCACCCTGTCGGTGGACGAGACCATGGCCACCGTCGGGGAGCTCAAGCGGCGCTTCCCGCTGCTGGTCAGCCCGCCCAGCGACGACATCTGCTACGCCACCCAGAACCGTCAGGTGGCCGTCAAGCAGATGGCCCCGGAGACGGACCTGCTGATCGTGGTCGGCTCCAAGAACTCCTCCAACTCCGTCCGCCTGGTCGAGGTCGGTCTGGAGTACGGCGCCAAGGCCGCCCACCTGGTGGACTTCGCCGAGGAGATCCGCGAGGAGTGGCTGACCGGCGTCACCACGGTCGGCCTGACCAGCGGCGCCTCGGTGCCGGAGATCCTGGTCGACGGCGTGCTGGAGTGGCTGGCCGCGCGCGGCTACGACGAGGTCTCCACCGTCAAGACCGCCGAGGAGCACCTGATCTTCTCGCTGCCCAAGGAACTCCGTCGCGACCTGCGCGCCGAGGCCGCGGGCAAGCTGTAACGCGCCAGGCCCGGCCCCGGCCGGAAGAGGGGAGACCCGGTACCTCCGACGGGGTGCCGGGTCCTCCGCTGTGCGGGGCCCGCCGGGCTCTCGTAGGTTTTGTGACAGCCAGGGTTCTGTGGACGGCCAGGCACAGCCGTCCACAGCCTGTGGACAACGTTCGGGCGGAGGGCGGTCGAGATGACGGCGGTATTCGGTGTGGACATCGGCGGATCGGGCATCAAGGGTGCCCCCGTCGACCTCGCCCGGGGCGTGCTCGCCCAGGAACGGCACAAGGTCCTCACCCCGCAGCCCTCCGCGCCAGAGGCGGTGGTCGCCGCCGTCCGCGAGGTGGTCCGCCACTTCGACCACCAGGGACCGGTTGGCCTGACCTTCCCCGGCGTGGTCGTCGACGGGCACACCAGGACCGCCGCCAATGTCGACAAGGGCTGGATCGGCCTGGACGCGGCCGGCCTGTTCCGGGAGGCGCTCGACCTGCCGGCGGTGGTGCTCAACGACGCCGACGCGGCCGGCCTGGCCGAGACCGCCCACGGCGCCGGCCGGGGGCAGGAGGGCGTGGTGCTGGTGCTGACCTTCGGCACCGGCATCGGCAGCGCCCTGCTCGTGGACGGCACGCTGGTGCCCAACACCGAGCTGGGCCACCTGGAGCTGCGCGGCAAGGACGCCGAGCGGCGGGCCTCCTCGGCCGCCAAGGAGCGGCACGGGCTGAGCTGGGGGCAGTGGGCCGGCCGGGTGGACGAGTACCTGGACCTGGTGGAGATGCTGTTCTCGCCGCAGCTGATCGTGATCGGCGGCGGGGTGAGCCGCAAGCACGAGAAGTTCCTGCCGCTGCTGCGCGAGCGCGGCGCCCGGGTCGTCCCGGCGGAGCTGCGCAACGACGCCGGCATCGTCGGCGCGGCCATGGCGGCCGCCCGGGCCTCGGGCTGAGCCGTCCGCCGTTCTTCCGTCCGCCGTCCCGCGCGCCGAGGGGAGGCCGTTCCGGCGGCCTTCCCTCAGCGCGCGCGGTGGATCCGGCGCTGGGCCACGAACCGGGCCAGCACGATCGCGGCGGCCAGCCCCGTGCCGGAGAACAGCCAGCCGGCCCGGGTGGCCAGGTTGGTCGCCAGCGCCACCACCTGGGCCGTCACCCCGGAGGAGGTGACCGGGCCGAACAGCAGCAGCGCGGCGGCGAAGGCGATCGGCCCACTGATCGGCGCGGCCAGCAGGTCGGCATACCGGACCCGGACCGCCAGCTGGAAGCAGACCAGCAGATAGCCGAGGCCGAACAGCGGCCCCAGCCCGCCGAAGAGCAGCCGGTCCAGGCCGGCCACCGTGATCGTCGCCGCCAGCGCGGCCACCCCGGCGCCGACGGCGGTCAGCCGGGTCGGGCGGCCGCTGCGCCGCCGCCCGTGGAGCCGCCCCGCCAGCCGGGCCCGCAGCACGGGCGGGCCGGACACGGGGCGTAGTCGGGACTCGGGGTGGCCGCCCCGCCCCGCCGTCCGTCCGGAGGTCTTGCCGCCCGACCTCCCGCCCGACTTCCCGGGGGCCTTGGCGGGGGCCTTCCCGGCGGGCCGGACGGCCGGTCCGCCCGTGGTTCCCGGGGCGCGGCCCGGCCCGGGGACGGCGGCCCCGGCCGCGCCGTTCGGCGGTCGGCGTCTGGGCCCTGGCGGCTGGGTACGGATGCTCTGCTCCACCCGCCCAACGTACGGTCCGATCATCGCCACACTGTGTAATGGGCCGTCGGGGCTTGTTCCGTGTCTTCGGACGGAGTATTGATGTGACCGACGTCCGATCACACCCGGGGGAGTGTATGACCAGCGGATTCACCTTTGAACGGCTTCACCACGTCCAGCTCGACATCCCGGCGGGGGCGGAGGACGAGTGCCGCGCCTTCTGGCACGGCGTGCTCGGTATGACGGAGCTGGCGAAGCCGCCGGTGCTGGCCGCGCGCGGCGGCTGCTGGTTCCGCGGCGGCGGGGTGGAGGTCCACCTCGGGGTGGTGCCGGAGTTCCGGCCGTCCGGCAAGGGGCACCCGGGCTTCCAGATCGGCGGCCTGGACGCCCTGGCCGAGCGGCTGGCCGCGCACGGCCACGGGGTGGTCTGGGACGACAACCTGCCCGGGCACCGCAGGTTCCACTCCAGCGACCGGCTCGGCAACCGCCTGGAGTTCCTGGAGCCCTCGCCGGCGGCGGCGGGCGCCTGACCCGCTGCCCGTAGACTGGGAGATCGGCCCGGCGAGCGGGCCGGCCCAACTCCTCCAAGCCCCCGGGACTGCGCTTCATGTCGCTCACGATCGGAATCGTCGGCCTGCCGAACGTCGGCAAGTCGACCCTGTTCAACGCCCTGACCAAGAACGACGTGCTGGCGGCCAACTACCCGTTCGCCACCATCGAGCCCAACGTCGGCGTCGTCGGCGTCCCGGACGAGCGACTGGCCAAGCTCGCCGAGATCTTCGGCTCGCAGCGCATCCTCCCCGCCACCGTCGACTTCGTCGACATCGCGGGCATCGTCCGCGGCGCCAGTGAGGGCGAGGGTCTGGGCAACAAGTTCCTCGCCAACATCCGCGAGTCGGATGCGATCTGCCAGGTCGTGCGCGCCTTCACCGACCCGGACGTGGTGCACGTGGACGGCAAGGTGTCGCCCAAGGACGACATCGAGACCATCCACACCGAGCTGATCCTGGCCGACCTCCAGACCGTCGAGAAGGTCCTGCCCCGGCTCCAGAAGGAGGCGCGCCTCAAGAAGGAGACCGCCCCCGTCCTGGCCGCCGCCGAGGCCGCCCAGGCCGTTCTGGAGACCGGCAAGACCCTCTTCGAGGCCGGTTTCGACACCGCCCCGATCCGCGAGCTGCACCTGCTGACCGCCAAGCCCTTCCTCTACGTCTTCAACGTGGACGAGGCCGAGCTGGCCGACGAGGACTTCAAGCAGGCCCAGCGCGCGCTGGTGGCCCCCGCCGAGGCGATCTTCCTCAACGCCAAGATCGAGTCCGAGCTGATCGAGCTGGAGGACGACGAGGCCCTGGAGCTGCTCCAGTCCATGGGCCAGGAGGAGCCCGGCCTCGCCACCCTCGCCCGGGTCGGCTTCAAGACCCTCGGCCTGCAGACCTACCTCACCGCCGGCCCCAAGGAGTCCCGCGCCTGGACCATCAGGAAGGGCGCCACCGCCCCGGAGGCGGCCGGTGTGATCCACACCGACTTCCAGAAGGGCTTCATCAAGGCCGAGGTCATCTCCTTCGCCGACCTGGTCGAGACCGGCTCCCTCCCCGAGGCCCGCGCCAAGGGCAAGGCCCGCATCGAGGGCAAGGAATACCTCATGCAGGACGGCGACGTGGTGGAGTTCCGCTTCAACGTGTGATCGTTTGATAACTTTGAGCTAGCTCGATCTGTCAAATGTGCAGATCGGACGGGGCCCGCCTCTCTTGAGGCGGGCCCCGGTCTCTTTTCCCGCGCTGACTTGGTGCTGACGTCTTCGGTCCGTCGTATCTGCTTGAGTGGTACGTTATGTGGTACCACTCGTGGAGGGAGTTCAGTCGATGTCGATCACTGCCAGCGAGGCGCGCAAAGCCCTCTTCCCGTTGATCAAGAAGGTCAACGACGATCACGAGGCCATCGAGATCGTCTCCAAGCACGGGAATGCCGTACTCGTCTCGGCTGAGGACTACGCAGCCCTGCGTGAAGGCTCCTATCTGCTGCGCTCACCGGCGAACGCCCGCCGCTTGCTCAAGGCGTACGAGAACGCCCTCGGCGGCACAGGGCTCTCCGAGTGGGAGCTCATCGACCCTGATGCGGCGGATGGCGAGAAGGGCGCCGCGTGAGGCTCGTCTTCGAGGAGGGCGGCTGGGAGGACTACACGTCCTGGCTCAAGAACGACCGCAAGATGCTCGCCCGGATCAACAGGCTCATCGAGGACGCGTTGCGCGACCCCTTCGCTGGCATCGGCAAGCCCGAGCCGCTGAAGTACCACTTGCCCGGGGCCTGGTCGCGGCGGATCGACGACGAGCACCGCCTCGTCTACCTGGTGACGGACCGGGAGATCATCGTTCTGGCCGCCCGCTACCACTACTGATGGCAGGGCGCGAGTTCGAGTCACCGTGCTGATTCTGTGCCGACTCGGGTTACTGGGGTGGGTACCTTCGCAGGTCACAGCAGTGTGGCGGCGATTCCGCTTCAACGTCTGACCGCCAACGGGAGGTGCCGCCCGGCCCGCTGATCCAGCGGGCCGGGCGGCACCTCCCGTTTCGTGCGGCTCGCGGCCGGCTCAATTCTCGTAGTGGTGAAGGCACGAGGAGCATATTGATCCGCTTGAGGATCTTGCGGTCCTGGGCCTGCCGCCACAGGTGGTCCTTTCAGGCCCGGGAGGCGAAGGTGACCTTCACTCCGGGTTCGCCGGCTCCCGGTCGGTTCCCCCGCCGCTCTCCAACTCCTCGATGGACGCCAGCAGGCGGCGGGCATTCGCAGGGCTGCGCAGGAGGTAGGCGGTCTCCTTGAGTGCCTGGTAGTCCTCCAGGGGGACGATGACCACCGGTTCGTGTCCGGCGCGGGTGATCACGATCTCTTCCCGGTCGTCCGTGACCGCGTTGAGCACCTCGGCGTAGCGTGCGCGGGATTCCGAGTAGGTCATCGTCTTCATGACTCGACTCCTCCGTCAGGTACAGGAAGCTGTACTCCGGCACGGATGGAGCGGCAGGGGGAGAGTCCCGCCGCAGGCCGTGTTCGGTCGTCGGCCATTGTGTCTCGATGTCCGCATCCGTAGTCGCCTCCGGGTGGTGTCGTTTCCGGTGGGGTCGATGGGGCTGGTGGTGTGCATGGGAGGCTGATTGACTGACTGTCACATTGATCGGATCGGGTGGGGGACTGATGGCGAACGTGGCGGGATCCGGGCCGAGTCGGCGGGCGGTGCTCGGGGGGATGGCCGGGGCCGGGGCCGTGGTGGTGGCGTCCGGGGCAGGGGCCTCGGCCGAGTCGGTGGGGCGGCGGAATCCGGTCGACCAGGCCGCGGTGGACGTTGTGGTGGCGCGGCTGGAGGGCGAACTGGTCGCGCTGCGGCGGGCGCTGCACGCGAACCCGCAGACCACGGGCGCGGAGACGTACGCGGCCGGGGAGGTCGCCCGGCGGCTGCGGGCGGCGGGGCTGGAGGTGACCGCTGGGGTCGGCGGGGCCACCCTGCCGGACGGGACGGTGCTGCCCGGGAACGGTGTGGTCGCGGTGCTGCGCGGCGCGCGGCCGGGTCGGACGGTGGCCTACCGGGCGGACATGGACGCGGTACCGGGCGACGGGATCATGCCGCCGAAGAAGGGCCGGCCGGCGGCGCACGCCTGCGGGCACGACATCCACACCGCGGTCGGAGTGGGTGTCGCGCTGACGCTGGCCCGGCTGCGGCACCGGTTGGGCGGCACGGTGGTCTTCTTCTTCCAGCCGGGGGAGGAGGGCCTGGTGGGTGCCCGGGCGATGATTGGGCAGGGGTGGCTGGAGCGGACCGGGGTCGAGGAGATCCACGCCCTGCACACCGGCCCCTACCCGGTCGGCGGGTTCGCCGTGACGCCGGGCAGCGGGCTGCCGGGCCAGGACTGGGTGAACATCGCGTTCGGCGGGCCGGACGCGGCCGCGGCGGCGGCCCGGCTGGTGGGCGCGATCACCGCGCTCGGCACGGTGCCCCTGCCGCAGGGTCCCGCGGATCTGGAGGCCATGGTCCGGGACGTGCAGACGCCGGACGGGCCGCTGGCCCGGTTCCTGGTGACCGGCGCGCGGGTGGCGCCGGCCCCGGACGCCGAGGGGCGGCCGGTCGTCGAGGCGAAGTTCCGGTGCTGGCCGCCGGAGCGGGACGCCGAGGTGCGGGAGGAGATCCGCCGACTGGCGCAGACGTACCCCGGGGCGGTGGTCGGCTACCCGCGGGACCCGTTCCCGGCGCTGCTCTGCCCGGCGGACGCGGCGGACGCGCTGGCCCGGCGGCTGCGGTGCGAGTTCGGCGCCGGCGCGGTCACGGTGAACCACACCGCGTTCCCGTTCAACGGGGAGGACTACGCGCTGTTCCTGGAGCGGGTGCCGGGCACGTACACGTTCCTCGGGGTGCGCGCGCCGGGGGCCGGGATCGAGACGAGCTACCCGCACTACGAGACCTTCGAGCCGGACGAGCGGGCGATCGGCGTCGGGGTGCGGGCGATGGCGGGCTGGCTGGCGGACCGCGCCCGCCGCTGAGGCGGGAGCGGGGGCGGGGGCGGCGCATGGCGGGGCCGGTGGCGGCCGGCACCGGCCCCGCCGGCCGGGGTCAGGCCACGGTGACGGTGAGCGTGCCGTCCGGGCCCGTGGTGACGGTGACGGACTCCAGGGTGGCGGCGTGCGCCTCGGGGCGGTGGCCGAGCGCGCGGGGTCCGATGCCGACGACCGGGACGCCGGCGGCGCGGGCGGCGGCGATGCCGGCCCCGGAGTCCTCGAAGGCGAGGCAGTCGCCGGGGGCGAAGCCGAGCGCCGCGGCGCCCTTGAGGAAGCCCTCGGGGTCGGGCTTGCTCGCGCCCACGGACTCGGCGGTTACCAGGACCTGCGGCAGCACGAGGCCGGCGGCCGCCATCCGGACCCGGGCGAGCGGGGCGTCGGCGGAGGTCACCAGGGCGTGCGGGTGACCGGCCGCGGCGGCGAGGAAGGCGCCGGCGCCGGGGATCGGGACGACGCCCTCGGTGTCGGCCCGCTCGGCGGCGAGCATCAGCTCGTTGTCCGCGAGGTTGAGCTCCGTCGGGCGGTCGGGCAGCAGGACGGCCATGGTGGCGTGGCCCTGGCGGCCGTGGGCCGTGCGAAGCACCTCGGCCGGGTCGAGGCCGTGCTCCCGGGCCCAGCGGCTCCAGCAGCGTTCGACCACGGCGTCCGAGTCGACCAGGGTGCCGTCCATGTCCAGCAGCAGGGCGCGGGGGGTGAAGGTCGTGGGCACGGGCGGCTCCGTCCGGGACGAGGAGGCACGCGAAATGCGAGCCGATTGTTCAACAAGGATACAAAAGATCGTCCCGGACGCCGCCGGACCTCAGTCCAGCAGGTGCGCGTTGACCGCGCGGGCCTCCTCCGCCAGCTCGGGCAGTTCGACCACCTCGACGCCGGCCGCCTCCAGCAGTCCGGCACCCCGGGTCTCCGCGACGAAGGTGGACGGTTCGCGCCAGGCCACCACCACCCGGGGGACGCCCGCCGCGATCAGCAGTTCGGCGCACGGCACCGGGCGGGAGGCCCGCTGCCCGCAGGGCTCCAGTGAGCTGTAGACGGTCGCGCCGCGCAGCCGGGGGTCGCCGGCCGGGAGCTTGGCGAGGGCCGCCTCCTCCGCGTGGTCACGGCCGTCCACCTCGCGGCTGAAACCCTCGGCCAGCACCGTGCCGTCGGCGGCGACCACCACCGCGCCGACCGAGAACGCCGTCCGCGAGGTCGGGCAGTGACGGGAGAGGTCCACCGCCCGGCGCAGGAACGCGAGATCCGCGTCGGACCCGGGGTGCGGCTCGGTCACGGGGCGGGCTCTCACGGGGCGGGCTCCTTCAAGACGGGCACCTTCAAGGCGGGCTCCTTCGGGGCGTACCTGAGCAGGACGACATCGCCCACCGTACGGGCCTCCAGCAGCCGCATCCGCCGGGCCGGGCCGCCGGGGAAGTCCGCCGTGCCGACGAACCGGGGCGCGCCCGGCTGCCCGACCAGCAGCGGGGCGACGACCAGTTGGAGTTCGTCCGCCAGCCCCTGGGCCAGGAACTGGGTGTGCACCCCGCTGCCGCCCTCGACCATCAGCCGCCGCACCCCGCGCGCGCCGAGGTCGTCCAGCACCGCGCCCAGGTCCACGGCCGGGCCGAGCGCGACCACCTCGGCCAGCCCGGCCAGTTCGGGGCGCAGCACGGCGGCGCCGGCGTCCGTGGTGTAGGCGAGCCGTTCGCCGCCGGTGTGCCAGAACCGCAGCGAACGGTCCAGCCGGCCGCTGGCGCTGAGGGTCGCCTTCAGCGGGTACGCGGGCCGCCCGGCCGCCGTCCGGGCGGCCCGCCGCCCGGGGTCGTTGACCAGCAGTCGCGGGTTGTCGGTGCGCAGGGTGTTGCCGCCGACCAGGATCGCGTCGGCGGCGGCCCGCTCGGCGTCCACCCGGTCGAAGTCGGCCGGGCCGGAGAGCAGCAGCCGCTCGGGTGAGGCGTCGTCGAGGAAGCCGTCCAGGGACATGGCGGCGCTCAGCAGGACGAAGGGGCGGGGGCCGGGCATGGTGGCGAGCCCTTCACGGTGCGGCGGTTCGGTCGGGTGTGCCGTCCACGGTACGGGCCGGGGTGTCCCGCCGCCGGTGGGGCGACCGCTATGTGAGACGAATCTTCTTGGAATGCGGGACGAGGAGTAGCGTCGGAGGCGTCGAGGAACGGCAGGTCCCGAGGGGGAGAACACCATGACCGCACCGAAGAACGCCGTCTACACCCATGGCCACCAGGAGCCCGTGCTGCGCTCGCACCGCTCCCGGACGGTCGAGAACTCCGCCGCCTATCTGCGCGACCACCTGCGGCCCGGGCAGGCCGTGCTGGACGTCGGCTGCGGCCCCGGCACCATCACCGCCGACCTGGCCGAACTGGTCGGCCCGACCGGCCGGGTGGTGGCCGCGGACGCCTCGGCCGAGGTGCTGGAGGAGGCCGCCCGCTACGTCGCCGGGCGCGGTCTGTCCAACGTCGTGTTCGAGGTCGCCGACGTGCACCGGCTGTCGTACGCCGACGGGGAGTTCGACGTGGTGCACGCCCACCAGGTGCTGCAGCACGTGGCCGACCCGGTGGGGGCGCTGCGGGAGCTGCGCCGGGTCACCGCGGAGGGAGGCGTGGTCGCCGTCCGGGACGTCGACTACGCCAGCATGACCTGGTACCCGGAGGTGCCCGAGCTGGACCGCTGGCTGGAGCTGTACGGGCGGATCGCCCGGCACTGCGGCGGCGAGCCGGACGCCGGACGGCGGCTGCTGTCCTGGGCCCGGGCGGCCGGCTTCACCGAGGTCACCGCCACGTCGAGTACCTGGACGTACGCGACGCCCGAGCAGCGCGCGTGGTGGGGCGGGCTGTGGGCCGAGCGGATCACGGACTCCGGCATCGCCAGGACGGCGGTGGCCGAGGGGTTCGCGGACGAGGCCGGACTGGCCCGGATCGCGGCCGGTTGGCGGGAGTGGGCGGCGGCCGGTGACGGGTGGTTCGCGATGCTGCACGGGGAGGTGCTGGCCCGGCGCTGACGCCGGGTCCGGAGCCGGTGCGGGCGGTGCGGTGGGCGGGTCGTTCGTGGGACGGGAAAACGCGGGTGGGTGTTCCACCGGATCCGGTAGAGTCGCGCGCCTGTTCCCGTACCCGACGGGCCGCCGGGCTCCGTCCGCGGGCACCTCGGGTCGTCCTGCCGAATTTGCCGCCCGCCGTCCGCGGGCCGGGGGAGATCGCACGTGTCCAAGTCCGAGTCCGACGCTGCCGTCGTCCCGGCGACCACGCCCGAGCCGGGGCCGGCCTCCGGGCCCACGCTGGGGCCCACGCCCGGGCCCGAGTCGACGGCCGCCCCGTGGACGGCCCCCGCCCCGGCGGCCCCGCTCGCCCCGCCTGCTCCGGCCACCCCGTTCGCCCCGTCCGTCCCGGCCACCCCGTCCGCGACGGCCGACGCCCCCGCCGCCGGCCCGGTGCCGCCGCCCGCGGCCGACCCCTGGGCGGCCCCCGCCGACATGCCGCCGCCGGTCGACCCGGCCGACCCGGCCACGCCGCAGCCGACCGGCTGGGCCGCCGTCACCCCCGCCTCCCAGAGCGGCTTCCAGCCCGGCTTCCCCTATCCGGAGGCCCCCACCCGCACCAACGGCTTCGCGATCGCCTCGCTGGTGACCGCCCTGTTCTGCCTGTGGCCGCTGGCGCTCGGCTTCGCGGTGGTCGCGCTGGTCCAGATATCCCGGCGCAACGAGAAGGGCCGGGGCCTGGCGGTCTCCGGCCTCGTCGTCGGCGTCCTGTCGCTGATCGTCTCCCTGATCGCGTTCATCGGACTGGCCGCGCTCGGCCTCGACGAGGAGCGGTACGGCGACTCCCGGCGCGGGCCGAAGGGCTCGGTGGCCGTCAACGACCTGCGGGTCGGCGACTGCTTCGACCAGCCGCCGCTCAGCCCCGGCGGGGACACCGAGTCCAGCAGCGTCTACTGGGTCCGGGTGGTGCCCTGCACCGCGCCGCACCACGCCGAGGTGGCCGGCACCGTCGTCCTCCCCGGCCGGGACGACCAGTACCCCAGTCGGAAGGAGATCGGTGACGGCGCCGAGAAGCTCTGCGGCCCGGTGCGGGACGACTACGCGCTCGACTCCTGGCTCGTCCCCGAGGGCGTCGACGGGTACTACTACTACCCGAGCGTTCGCAGCTGGATGGCCGGTGACCGCCGGGTGACCTGCACGTTCCAGGACGAGCGGCAGGCGCACACCGGCAGCGTCCGCACCGACCGGACCAAGCTCACCCAGGCCCAGCGCACCTACCTGGACGCGGTGCTCGCCTACAACAAGGCGCTGTTCGCCGAGCCGGAGCAGGACGTCGACGAGGCACCCGCCAAGTACCGCGAGTGGGCGAAGACGATGGCCGCGGCCTGCCGCAAGGAGGTCGCCGAGCTGTCGGCCAACGGGATCGACTGGCCGGAGGGCGCCAGGGCCAAGCTGATCGAGCTGGGCGCGATCAAGCTGGACGCCGCCAACGCCTGGGACGTCGCGGCCAGGACCATGGACCCCGCCGGTCTGGAGCGCGAGGTCGGCAAGGCTGACGCGCTGTCCGCCAAGAGCGGCAGGACGGCCCTGGACGTCCGGCGCGCGCTGGGGCTGTCGACCGGCGAGCAGGCCGCGGACATCCGGGTCTGAGCCCGGCCCCGGCTCCGGAGCCGCAGCCGGTCCGGCCACCGTCTAACCGGCCGTTAACAGCCCCCGTACCGGCCGGTAGCGAACGGGGCGTAGTGTCCCGTGCAGCCCCGCCCCGACCCGACCCCCACGCGGGCCGGGGCCGGGGCCTCCCCGCAGCATCCCGAGCAGTCCTAGCCTGGGCGCATGGACACCTTTCGGGTGATGCGGCAGGACGACAACGGTCAGCGCTTCCGGGTCGTCGGGGGGATCGGGCGGGAGGCGGCCGAACAGCTCGCGGCCGAGCTCGAGGCGCGCGGCCACAAGCAGCTGTACTGGGTCGAGGCCGAGCCCGCCGGGGACTCCCGGGCGCGGGGGCCGCACGGCTGAACCCGCCGCACGCCGTAGGGTCGGGGCCCATGGACAAGGCCACGGACCCCGCGGGGGAGAACCGGATCGTCGTCGGCGGCGCGCTGATCCACCGGGGGCGGGTGCTCGCCGCGCGGCGCAGCACGCCCGCCGAGGTGGCGGGGCGCTGGGAGTTCCCGGGCGGCAAGGCCGAACCCGGTGAGACCGAGACCGAGGCGCTGGAGCGCGAGCTGATGGAGGAGCTGGGCGTCCGGGCCCGGGCGCTGACCCGGCTGCCCGGCGCGTGGCTGGTGCGGCCCGGCCTCGAGCTGCGGCTCTGGGCGGCCGAACTGCTCTC
This sequence comes from Kitasatospora purpeofusca, assembly GCF_034043715.1. GTDB lineage: Bacteria > Actinomycetota > Actinomycetes > Streptomycetales > Streptomycetaceae > Kitasatospora > Kitasatospora purpeofusca_A. The sequence goes on from NZ_JAXCLC010000033.1 coordinate 38,011, forward strand.
CGGCGACCCGCTGCCGCTCCAGGAGCACGACGAGCTGCGCTGGGTCGGCGCCGCCGAGCTGGCCGAACTCGACTGGCTCGACCACGACCGGGAGGTCCTGCCCGAGGTCGCCCGCCTCCTCGCCACCTCCTGAGCCCTTCCCACGCCCGCCGCGCCCTGTCGCACGGCCTTGTGAACGCGCCTCCCGAGCCCGCTTCCGGAGCCCGCTTCCGGAGCCCGCCGCGCGGTGCCGCGCGGCGCGACGCGTGGCGCGGTGTCCCGGCAATCGGAAAGGCCGACGCGCCGGGCGGGATAGCCTTGGTTCTGCTGGGTATGTCACTTTTCGGCACTATTCGTCACCATCGGTGAGCCGCCCCAGCCGGCGACGCCGATCCCGAGCAGAGCCGGAGGCCGCGTCGGTGTCGAAGAGCGGGAACGGCGGCGGGGGAGCACGCCGGGCGGGCACCGGGGGGAGCGCCGCCGCTCGCGCCCGGCTGCGCCGCGGCGCGAACCGCGCGACGGCGGCCACCCGGGCCGATACCGGGGCCCACCCGTCCACGGCCCGGGCCGCGCCGTCCCCGGCGGCGTCCGACGCGGCCCAGGCCGGCGTCCGGGGCCGCCCTGGGCGGCCGTTCCCCGGCGGGCCGCGCGCCCTCCCGGAGACCCCGGGCGGGGCGGGCCCCGGCTCCGCCCCCGGCGGGACGGCCGGCGGCAGCCTCTTCGACGTGGTCAAGGTGGCCATCGCGATCCTCGACACGGCCGGCCGGGTGACGCTCTGGAGCCCGGCCGCCGAGGAACTGCTCGGCTGGCCCAACGAGCTGCTGGTCGGCCGCCGGATCGACGACCTGATCCCCGACGAGGACCAGGTGCTCCGGATCCGGGCCGCGATCCAGGACACCCTGCGGCACGGCCGCTGGTCCGGCCTGGCCGAGCTGCGCGACCGGGACGGCGTCCCGGTGCTGGTGGACGCCCGGATCTCGCTCCTCGTCGACGGCGACGGCAACCCGTTCCTCCAGGTCAACCTGGCCGAGGCGGCGGCCGTCCGGGAGGTGGAGCGCGACCTCGCGGTGCGTGACGCGCTCTTCGAGCAGTCCCCGCTGGGCATCGCGATCCTCGACACCGAGCTGCGCTACACGGCCGTCAACCGGACCCTCGCCGAGATGAACGGCGCCGCCCCGGAGGACCACGTCGGCCGCACCACCGGCGAGACCCTGCCCGAGCGCGCCGCCGACGAGATCACCGCGATCCAGCGCCAGGTGCTGGCCACCGGCGAGCCGGTCATCGACGTCACGCTCGCCTCGCCGGTCACCGCCCGCTCCGGGTACCGCTCGATCTCCTACAGCCGGATGACCGACCGCTCCGGGCGGGTCCTCGGCATCTCCGGCACCGTGATGGACGTGACCGAGCGTTACCGCGCGGTGGCCAAGGTCGAGCACGCCCGCCGTCGGCTGTCGCTGCTCAACGAGTTCGGCTCCCGGGTCGGCGACCTGCTGGACGCTTCCCGGATCGCCCAGGAGCTGGCCGGCGCGGTGGTGCCCAGGCTGACCGACCACGCGGCCGTGATCCTGCTCCAGGCCGTCGCGCACGGTGACGACCTGCCCCGGCACGGCCACGACCGCCGCACCTCGCTGCTCCAGCTCGGCACGGCCTCCGTGCAGGACGGCCCCGAGGTCGAGGTGATGCTGCGGCGCGGCGCCCGGATCACCTTCGCCGAGGACTCCGCCTGCGGCCGGGTGCTGCGCACCGGAGTCCCCGAGCTGCTCTCGGGCGCCGACCAGCTGAGCGACATCACCTACTCCGGCGATCCGAAGATGCAGGCGGCGTACGACCTGGGTGTGCACTCGATGCTGGTGGTGCCGCTGCGGGCGCGGGGCATCGTGATCGGACTGCTGCTGGTCAGCCGGGCCGGCTACCGCGAGGGCTTCGACCGGGACGACCTGGCGTTCACCGTCGAGCTGGCGGACCGGGCGGGCTCCTCGCTGGACAACGCCCGGCTCTACGCCCGGGAGCGCACCGCCGCCCTCACCCTCCAGCGCACCCTGCTGCCGCAGCAGGTGCCGCAGCCCACCGGCGTCGAGGTCGCCTACCGGTACGTGCCCGGCAGCAGCGGCACCGAGGTCGGCGGCGACTGGTTCGACGTCATCCCGCTGCCCGGCGACCGCACCGCGCTGGTGGTCGGCGACGTGATGGGGCACGGTCTGCGGGCCGCGGCCACCATGGGCCGGCTGCGCACCGCCGTCCGGGTGCTGGCCGCCCTCGACCTGCCGCCGGACGTGCTGCTGCGGCACGTCCACGAGCTGGCCGACGACCTCGCCCAGGGGCCGGACGAGGCCCTGCTCGCGACCTGTGTGTACGCGGTGTTCGACCCGGCCACCGCCACCCTGGTCGTCGCGAAGGCCGGCCACATCCCGCCGGTGCTGGTGGTGCCGGGGGAGGAGTCGGACGGGCCGACCAGGACCGGCGGACCGCTGCCCGGCGGCGCCGGCCGGATCCTGGAGCTGCCCTCGGGCGCCCCGCTCGGGGTCGGCGGGGTCCCGTTCGAGGCGGTCGAGCTGAAGATCCCCGAGGGCAGCCTGCTGGCGCTGTGCACCGACGGCCTGGTGGAGTCCCGGGACAAGGACCTGGACGTCGGCCTCGGCCGGCTGGTCACCGTGCTCCAGGAGCCGCACGCGTCGATCCAGGCGGCCTGCGAGGCGGTGCTGGGCACCATGGAGCAGGGCCGGGAGCCGGACGACGTGGCGCTGCTGCTGGCCCGGCTCGGCCACGGTCAGGCCGGTACCCCGACGGCGGGCTGGACCCTGCCCGCCGAGCCGACCGCCGTCTCCCGGGCCCGCCGGCTGGTCCGCGCGACGCTGGCCGAGTGGGGCGTCGAGCAGCTCACCGACACCGCCGAGCTGCTGGTCAGCGAGCTGGTCACGAACGCCGTCCGGTACGCGAGCGCGCCGATCGGCGTGCGGTTGACGCTCGGCGAGACGCTCCTGGTGGAGATCTCCGACCCGCTGCCGGACCCGCCCCGGGAGCGGCACGCGGCCGAGGCGGACGAGGGCGGGCGCGGGCTGGAGCTGGTGGCCCGGCTGGCCCTGCACTGGGGTGCCAGGGCCGAGGGGATGGGCAAGGTGGTCTGGTTCGAGCAGGCGCTGCCGGGAACTCCGGGCGCGGAGTAGTCCCGCATATGCCACCGGAGGGCCTCGGGGGAGCGCGCGCCCCGGTAGGGGGCGCGAGCGTGGCATTGTGGTCGCGCGGGCGGTAGGACAAAAACCTTCGCCCGATCTGATGTTGTGATGTTGAGGGCGTGTGAACGTACCCCTCGATGATGAATACTCGGTCTTCTCGACATCCGGACGGTCGCGGGTTTGGAGGGGTCGGTCCGTTGAACAGCACCCCGGCGCGCAATGCGCCGAGCAGCAGCGGTCATGCCGCTGTACCGGGGCAGGCCGGCGCCCAACACGTGCCGGCCCCCGCCCACCAGCCGCCCGCCCCCGTCCGGGCCGCCTGGCCGACCGCCGAGGGGCAGCGCTGGGGCGCCGGGGATCCGGGCTCGATCTACGACTACATCCGGGTCGCCACCTTCGCCATCGGCCCGGACGGCCGGATCAGCCAGTGGAGCGAGCGGGCCGCCGAGTTCTTCGGCGTCACCGCCGTCGAGGCGGTCGGCGCCGACCCGGTGACCACCTTCGTGCCGCGCGAGCTCTGGCAGCGCGGCCGGACCCGGCTCGAGCGCACCCTGGCCGGCGAGGAATGGGTCGGCACCGCCCCGTACCGGCACGCCGACGGCGGCGAGGGCCTCGCCGAGCTCTACCTGATGCCGGACAGCGCGCTGCCCACCGCCGGCGCCACCTGTCTCGCGGTCGACCTCGGCCGGCTCCGCCGGATCGAGACCGATCTGGCCGCATCGGAGGCGGTTTTCGGCCAGACTCCGACCGGCTTCGTCCTCTTCGACGACCGGCTCCGCCTCCAGCGGGTCAACGACGCCTTCGCCTCCGGCATGGGCCTCGCGCCCACCGACCTCGAGGGCCTCACCCCGCACGACATCTTCCCCGGCCCCGAGGCCGACCGCCTCACCGCCGCCCTGCGCAAGGTCCTCGCCAGCGGCGAGCCCGTCTTCGACCTGCGCTTCCACGCCGCCGTCCCGACCCGCGAGGGCCACCGGCTCTGGGCCGTCTCGCTCTACCGCCTCAACGGCGCCGCCGGCCAGCCGATGGGCGTCGCCGGACAGGTCTCCGACGTCACCAGCCGGCACGTCGCCGAGCGCGAGGCCGACGGCGTCCGCCGCAACCTCGCGCTGCTCAACGAGGCCAGCGCCCACATCGGCTCCACCCTCGACCTGGAGACCACCGCCAAGGAACTGCTGGACGTCGTCGTCCCGCCGTTCTGCGACCTCGCCACCGTCGACCTGTACACCGCGCTGCTCTCCGGCGAGACCGTGCCCAGCGCCGGCCGGCTCGGCGACACCGTGCTCACCGACGGCAGCGGCGAACTGCGCCGGGTCGCCGTCTCCAGCGTGGTCGGCGGCGCCTCCTCGGTGCTCGGCTCGGTCACCGGCCTGCCCATCGCCGAGGCCGGCGGCACCCTCTGCTACCCCCGCCGCTCCCCGCACGCCCGGGCGCTGCGCACCGGCCGCAGCGTCGTCCCGGAGCCCGGCCCCGATCCGCTGCTGCGCTCCACCCTGATCGTCCCGCTGGTCGCCCGCGACCAGGTCCTCGGCCTGGTCCAGCTCTCCCGGGCGATCGGCAGCGAACCCTTCGACGCCCGTGACGTCGCCATCGCCGAGGAACTCGTCGCCCGCGCCGCCGTCTGCATCGACAACGCCCGGCTCTACCGCCGCGAGCACGAGCGCGCCCTGATCCTCCAGCGCAGCCTGCTGCCCCCGGGCAACCCGGCCGCCAGCGGCCTGGAGATCGCCTGCCGCTACCTGCCGAGCAACAACAACACCGAGGTCGGCGGCGACTGGTTCGACGTCATCCCGCTGCCCGGCAACCGCACCGCCCTGGTCATCGGCGACGTCATGGGCCGCGGCCTGCGCGCCGCCGTCGCCATGGGCCAGCTGCGCACCGCCGTCCGCACCCTCGCCATGCTCGACCTCGACCCGGCCGAGGTGCTCACCGCCCTGGACGAGATCGCCCGCGGCCTCGGCGACGACACCGCGCCGGCCGCCCCTTCGGCCCCGTACGGACGGCTCACCTCCACCGCCGACGAGGAGGCCCGCGAGGTCTACCTGGCGACCTGCGTCTACGCGGTCTTCGACGCCGTCACCCGGCGCTGCGTCTTCGCCAACGCCGGCCACCTCCCACCGGTGCTGCTCAGCCCCGGCGAGAGCGCCCGGATGCTGGACGTACCGCCCGGCCTGCCGCTCGGCGTCGGCGGCGAGCCCTTCGAGGAGGTCGAGCTGACCCTCCCGGACGGCGCCGTGCTCGGTCTCTACACCGACGGCCTGGTGGAGAGCCGCAAGCACCAGCTGGACGAGGGCCTCAAGGCCTTCCGCACCGCGCTCTCCGCCGACGGCAAGAGCCTGGAGGACCTCTGCGACCACGTCCTCGACGAGCTGAACCCGCACCACGGCGAGGACGACATCGCCCTGCTGATGGCCAGGGTGCACGCCTTCCCCGCGGACGCCGTCGGCCAGTGGTTCCTGCCGCCCGAGCCCACCTCGGTCGCCAAGGCCCGCGAGGCCGCGTGCAGCTGGCTGCTGGCCCGGGGCCTGGATGACCTGGTCGACACCACCGAGCTGCTGGTCAGCGAACTGGTCACCAACGCGCTGCGGCACGGCCGGGGCGAGATCCGGCTGCGGCTGCTGCGCGACCGGACCATGGTGTGCGAGGTCTGGGACGACGGCTACGCCCAGCCCCGGCAGCGGCGCGCCCACGAGACCGACGAGGGCGGGCGCGGCCTCCAGCTGGTCAGCCTGCTCGCCGAGCGCTGGGGCAGCCGGCGCACCCCCAAGGGCAAGATCGTCTGGTTCGAGCTGGGGCTGTAAGCCCCTCCCTCCCGGGGCTGCACGGCGGCCCGGGCGGCCTCGTCGCACGGCTCGGCCGGACGGCCCCGTCCGACGGCTGTCCCGGCCGCCCCGGGCCGCACGGCCGTACCGCCGATCGGGTGCCGCAGCCGGCCGGCCGCCGTGTCGCCGCCGCCGGGGGCCGGGCAGCGGCGTTCCATGGCCGCCATGCGCGCCCGCCTCCCCGTCGCAGCCGCCGCGCTGCTGCTCGCCCTCGGTGCCGTCTCGGGCTGCCTCGGCGGCCCCGGCCCGGCCCGCACCGCCCGGACCCCCGACCCCGCGCCGCCCGCGCCCGCCGCCGTCACCGGCGACGTCCGCCCGGCCGACCGGGCCGCCGTCCGCGACGGCGGCGCCCTGCGCTGGGCCGTCGACGCCGTACCGGCCACCCTGAACGTCTACCAGCCCGCCGCCACCCCCGACTCCGCGCTGCTCGCGCACGCCCTCTACCCGGCGCTGTTCCGGCCGGACGCGCACGGCGAGTGGACCCCCGACGAGGACTACCTGACCGCCGCCGAGGCCACCCCGCCGGGCCGGCTGCCCCAGGTGGTCACCTACCACCTCGCCCCGCGCGCGGTCTGGAGCGACGGCACCCCGCTCTCCGCCGCCGACTTCATCGCCCAGCGGGCCGCGCTCTCCGGCCTGGACCCCGCCTACAGCGTCGTCCGGCCCGCCGGGTACGCGGCCATCGACTCGATCGTCCCGGGCGCCGACCCGCACGAGGTCAGGGTCACCTTCCGGCAGCCCTACGGCGAGTGGCGCGCCCTGTTCGGCCCGCTCTACCCCGCCGCCGAGACCGCCACCGCCGCCGCCTTCGGCCGCCCGCTGCCCGGCGGCACCGCCCACCCGACGGCCGGGCCCTTCCTGGTATCCGGCTACGACCCGGCCGCCGGCCGGGCCACCCTGGTCCGCAACCCGTACTGGTGGGGCGAGCCGGCCAAGGCCGACCGGATCGACTTCCTGGCCACCCCCGCCGAACGGCGCGGCCCCGAGCTGGCCGAGGGCCGGCTGGACCTCGCCCCGCTGACCACCGCCGTCGACCGCGCCGGCGGCGACGCCGCGGAGGCGGTCCGCCGTGCCGGCGCCCTGCCCGGCACCGCCCTGCACCGGGCCGCCGGGACCGGCCTCACCCAGCTGACCCTCAACGCCGCCCGCGAACCGCTCACCGACCCGGCGCTGCGCCGCGCCCTGGCCCGTGCCGTCGACCGGCGGCACGCCGCCGACGCCGCGCTCACCCCGCTCGGGCTGCCCGCCGCACCCCTCGGCCACCACCTGCTGACCGGCGACCAGGCCGGCTACCGGGACAACGCCGACGCGCTGGGCACCGCCGACCCCGGGCGGATGCTGGACGCGGCGGGCTGGCGGCGGCCCGCCGACGGCGGCACCCGGGCCCGGGACGGCCATCCGCTGGCCCTCACCCTGCTGGTCCCGGCCGGCTCGGCGACCCTGCGGCGGGCGGCCGACGCGGTGGCGGCCGACCTCGGCACGGCCGGGGCGGCCGTCCGGGTGGCCGAGGCCCCGCCGGACGCCTTCCTCCGCGACCACCTGGCCACCGGGGACTTCGACCTCGCCCTCTTCTCCTGGCCGGCCGGCCCCGGCCCGGCCGGTGAGCAGCGGCCCGTCTACGCCAAGCCCCGCCCCGGCCCGGACGGCACCCCGGTGCCGGGCAGCAACTACGCCCGGGCCGGCACGGAGGAGATCGACCGCCTGTTCGACCGCGCCGCCGCCGAGCCCGACCCGGCCGCCCGCCGGGCCCTGCTCCAGGAGACAGATGTGCGGATCTGGCAGCTCGGCCACTCGGTTCCGCTGTTCCAGCGCCCCGAACTGGTGGCCGTCCGCGAGGGCCTCAGCGGCGCCGGGGTCTGGGGTTTCACCCGTCCGAGGCTGCGGGACATCGGCTGGTCGGCGGGGTGACCGGGGCCCGGATTCCGGCGGCCGGAGGGGGGCCGTTTTGTGATCTTGCTCCCCCGGACGGCTCCCGTTTCGGCCGAGCTGGGCCGTTCCCCGTACGATAGGAGGAAGCCGTGGCATGTCCTGCCCGGCGGGTGGACCGGTAGTAGCAGGCGGAACGGGCGGCGGCGATCAACAGGGATCGCCGGTCGGCGTCACGCAGCCGGGCGCCGTAACCCACAATTCCGGGAGAATCCGCTCAGCATGCCCACGCGCAATGACATCCGCAACGTTGCCATCGTCGCTCACGTCGACCACGGCAAGACCACCCTGGTCGACGCCATGCTGAAGCAGGCCGGCGCCTTCGCCGCCCACCAGCACCTCGATGACCGGATGATGGACTCCAACGATCTGGAGCGCGAGAAGGGCATCACCATTCTCGCGAAGAACACCGCCGTCAAGTACCACCCCAAGGAGGGTGGCGCGCCGATCACGATCAACATCATCGACACCCCCGGCCACGCCGACTTCGGTGGTGAGGTCGAGCGCGGCCTGTCGATGGTCGACGCGGTCGTGCTGCTCGTCGACGCCTCCGAGGGCCCGCTGCCGCAGACCCGCTTCGTGCTCCGCAAGGCGCTGACGGCCAAGCTGCCGGTCATCCTCTGCATCAACAAGACCGACCGCCCGGACTCCCGGATCGACGAGGTCATCAACGAGACCTACGACCTCTTCCTGGACCTCGACGCCACCGAGGAGCAGATCGAGTTCCCGATCGTCTACGCCTGTGCGCGTGACGGCGTCGCCTCGATGACCAAGCCGGAGAACGGCACCGTGCCGGCCGACAGTGACTCGCTGGAGCCGTTCTTCTCCACCATCCTGGAGCACGTCCCGGCCCCGACCTACGACGAGGACGCGCCGCTCCAGGCGCACGTCACCAACCTGGACGCCGACAACTTCCTCGGCCGTATCGCGCTCTGCCGGGTCGAGCAGGGCGAGCTGCGCAAGGGCCAGCAGGTCACGTGGATGAGGCGGGACGGCTCGGTCCAGCAGGTCAAGATCACCGAGCTGCTGATGACCGAGGCGCTCACCCGCAAGCCGGCCGAGGTGGCCGGCCCCGGCGACATCTGTGCCGTCGCGGGCATCCCGGAGATCATGATCGGCGAGACCCTGGCCGACCTGGAGAACCCGGTCGCGCTGCCGCTCATCACGGTGGACGAGCCGGCCATCTCGATGGTCATCGGCACCAACACCTCGCCGCTGGTCGGCAAGGGCGGCAAGGGCCACAAGGTCACCGCCCGCATGGTGAAGGACCGCCTGGACCGCGAGCTGATCGGTAACGTCTCGCTCCGCGTGCTGCCGACCGAGCGTCCGGACGCCTGGGAGGTCCAGGGCCGTGGCGAGCTGGCGCTGGCCATCCTGGTCGAGACCATGCGCCGGGAGCTCTTCGAGCTGACCGTCGGCAAGCCGCAGGTCGTCGTCAAGGTCATCAACGGCAAGACCCACGAGCCGGTCGAGCGGATGACCATCGACAGCCCCGAGGAGTACCTCGGCGCCATCACCCAGCTGATGGCGACCCGCAAGGGCCGTATGGAGACCATGACGAACCACGGCTCCGGCTGGGTCCGGATGGAGTTCATCGTCCCGTCGCGCGGCCTGATCGGCTTCCGGACCCAGTTCCTGACCGACACCCGCGGCACCGGCATCGCGCACAGCATCTTCGAGGGCCACGAGCCGTGGTTCGGCGAGCTGCGGATGCGCAACAACGGTTCGCTGGTGGCGGACCGCGCGGGCGTCGTGACGCCGTTCGCGATGATGGGCATCCAGGAGCGCGGCACGCTCTTCGTCGAGCCCACCACCGAGGTGTACGAGGGCATGATCGTCGGCGAGAACTCGCGTCAGGACGACATGGACATCAACATCACCAAGGAGAAGAAGCTCACCAACATGCGTGCGGCTTCCTCCGACACCACCGAGAACCTGGTGCCGCCGCGCAAGCTCTCGCTGGAGCAGTCGCTGGAGTTCTGCCGCGAGGACGAGTGCATCGAGGTGACCCCGGAGACCGTGCGTATCCGTAAGGTCGTCCTGGACCAGAAGGAGCGCGGGCGTACCGCTTCGCGCGCCAAGAAGGCCTGATTCCGGCCTTCTGAGCTTCTCCGGCCGTGCTTCGGCCGGAAACCGTCGCCCCCCTTTCCGATGGAGAGGGGGGCGAACCTTTTCAACTACTCGATGATGTCGGCGCAGGTATAAACCGAATAGCGCCTACCACGCCGAGGTGTCCGCTGAGCGAACATGACAGTCCGTCATTCATGACGACTGTCCGTTTGATGCCTGTCTGAGTATGTCTCTTATGTCCGATTTTCGAAACTTACCGACCGTTCATGTGACCTAATTGAGATCGGCAGTGGTCACTTTCGTGTCCATGGGTGACACATAGTGGGTGCAGTCAGGCTCGGGTCAAGGGTTAACGCGCAGGGGTGCGCGCCGAAACCACGAGCGCGGACGGCACAGCGGACCGGTGACAACCGATCGCGGTGCTCTCCTCGTTGGAAAGTCGAATTCAGGAGGCATCCCCCCATGCGTGGTGCAACCCAGACCAAGTGGCTCGTGGCAGCGACCGCGATCGCTCTCGCGGCGACCGCCTGCAGCACCAGCTCGAAGAGCACCGACAAGGCTGCCTCCGGCGGCGGCACCATCGCCGTCCAGCTCGGTGAGCCGCAGCACGGTCTGATCCCGCAGAACACCGCGGAGTCCGAGGGTGCCGAGGTCCTGAACGCGCTGTTCGCCGGCCTGGTCGAGTACGACAACAAGACCAACGAGCCGAAGCTGCGCGTCGCGGAGTCGATCGAGTCCCCCGACAGCAAGGTCTGGACGATCAAGCTGAAGGACGGCTACACCTTCCACAACGGCGAGAAGGTCACCGCCCAGTCCTTCGTGGACGCCTGGAACTGGGGTGCCAACCAGGACAACGCGGCCGAGGGCCTGCCGTTCTTCGCCAAGATCGAGGGCTCCGAGGACCTGTCCCCGGGCAAGGACAAGAAGCCGACCACCGACAAGCTCAAGGGCCTGACGGTCGTCGACGACAAGACCTTCACCGTCTCGCTGAGCGCCCCGTTCTCCCAGTTCAAGACCATGCTGGGCTACAACGCGTTCTACCCGCTGCCGAAGGCCTTCTTCCAGGACAAGAAGACCTTCGAGGACGCCCCCATCGGCAACGGCCCGTTCCAGATGGACGGCAAGTGGGAGCACAACCAGCAGATCAAGGTCAAGCGCTACGACAACTTCCCGGCCGCTGACGGCAAGGCGAAGCTGCAGGGCGTCACCTTCAAGATCTACGACAAGCTGGAGACGGCGTACAACGACCTGCGCGCCGACAACATCCAGGCGACCGACAAGCTCCCGATCTCGGCCATGGGCACGGTCAAGGGCGAGTTCGGCGACCGCTACATCTACAAGCCGGAGTCCGGCGTCGGCTACATCGGCTTCCCGATCGCCACCAACCCGGCCACCTACGGCAAGCCGGAGATCCGCAAGGCGATCTCGATGGCGATCGACCGCGAGGCGATCACCAAGACGATCTTCTCGGGCACCCGCGTCCCGGCCGACGACTTCGTCAACCCGCTGATCCCGGGCTACCGCAAGGGCGCCATGGGCGACGCGGCGAAGTACGACCCGACCAAGGCCAAGGCGCTCTGGGACACCGCCGGCGGCGTCCCGAACAACACCATCGAGCTGGGTTACAACGCCGATGGTGGCCACAAGGAGTGGATCGAGGCCGTCGCCAACCAGCTGAAGAAGAACCTGGGCGTCGAGGTCACCACCAAGCCGTTCGAGAAGTTCGGCAAGATCCTGGACGCGCTGGGCGCCAAGCAGTACTCCGGCGGCTTCCGCATGGCGTGGTCGATGGACTACCCGTCGATCGAGAACTACGAGCGTCCGATCTTCTCGAAGGTCGCGATCGAGAACGGCTCGAACTACGGCGGCTACGTCAACGAGCAGTTCGAGTCGCTGCTGGACCAGGCCGACCAGGCGAAGAGCCCGGAGGAGGGCCTGAAGCTGTACCAGCAGGCCGATGACGTCCTCATCCAGGACCTGCCGTACATCCCGGTCTACACCTACATGTCGTCCGCGGCGTACAGCAAGAAGATCAAGAACTTTGACACCGACGCCCAGGGTCGTATGAACCTGGACGAGGTCGAGCTCGCCGGCTGATCCGGTTAATCAGACGATCGGGGGCGGGCGGACCGGACTACAGTCCGGGTCCTCCCGCCTCCCTTCCTTGTCCGAAAGTGTGGAGGTCTGATGGGCCGCTATGTGATCCGCCGACTGATACAGGCGATCCCTGTCCTGATCGGCGCGACGTTCCTGATCTACTGGCTGTGCTTCAGCCTGCCGGGTGACCCGGTACAGGCATTGGCCGGCGAGAAGAAGGCCGATCCAATCGTGGCGGAGATGATCCGCCAGAAGTACCACCTGAACGACCCGTTCCTGCTCCAGTACTGGAACTACATCACCGGCGTCTTCCAGGGGAACCTGGGCGAGAGCCTGACGGGTCGCTCGGTGAGCGAGATGATCAGCGAGGCGTTCCCGTTCACCGTCAACCTCGCCATCGTGGCTTTTGTCATCGAGGCGATCATCGGTGTGCTGGCGGGCGTCATGGCGGCCCTGCGCAAGGGCAAGTTCCTGGACCAGCTGGTTCTCATCAGCACGCTGTTCGTGATCTCGATCCCGGTCTTCGTCACCGGCTTCGTGCTCCAGCTCGTCCTCGGCGTCAAGCTGAAGAACGACTACGGCATCGAGATCTTCTCCGTCTCCTTCAATGAGGAGGACGGGCTCCGCGGCTACCTGCTGCCGGCCTTCGTGCTGGCTTCGACCTCGCTCGCGTACGTCGCCCGACTGACCCGCACCAGCCTGATGGAGACCATGCGCGCGGACTACGTCCGTACCGCGGTCGCCAAGGGTCTGAAGAAGCGCCGGGTGATCGGTCGGCACGCCCTGCGCAACGCCCTGATCCCGATCGTCACCTTCCTCGGTGCCGACCTCGGCGGTCTGATGGGTGGCGCGGTCATCACCGAGAAGATCTTCAACATTCACGGCATCGGTGGTCTGCTCGCCCAGGCCGTGTACCAGAAGCAGGGCACGATCATCGTCGGCGTCGTCACGCTGCTGGTGATGATCTACCTGGTCACCACCCTGCTCGTGGACATGCTGTACGCCGTGCTCGACCCGAGGATCCGCTATGAGTGAGACCATCACCAAGGGCGCCGAGGCCCCTTCCGGGGACAACACCCCCAAGTCCTCGCCGGAGAAGAAGCAGAAGCCGGAGCGTGTCGCCAGCCTCTGGTCGGACGCTCTGCGCGACCTGCGCCGCAACCCGATCTTCATCATCGGCGCAGCGCTGGTGTCGTTCCTGATCATCCTGGCCGTCGTGCCGGGCTGGTTCACGGACGGAAGCCCGTTCGACAACAACGCGTGCGACCTGGCCGACTCGCTCAAGCGTCCGAGTGCCGAGCACTGGTTCGGCTTCGACGTCCAGGGCTGCGACATCTACACCCGTACGGTGTGGGGTGCCCGTAACTCGATCATCGTCGGTGTGCTGACGACCTCGATGGTCACGCTGGTCGGTGCCCTCCTCGGCCTGCTGGCCGGCTGGAAGGGCGGGATCGTCGACTCGATCCTGTCCCGCTTCACCGAGATCTTCTTCTCGATCCCGCTGCTGCTCGGCGGCATGCTGATCATGTCGATGCTCGGCAAGGGCAACGCCTGGACCGTCTCGGTCGTCATGACCGTGCTCGGCTGGCCGCAGATCTTCCGCATCATGCGCGCCTCGGTGCTGGCCAACAAGAACAACGACTACGTGATGGCCGCCCGCGCCCTCGGCGCCGGCGCCGGCCGGATCACCTTCCGGCACATCCTGCCGAACGCCATCGCGCCGGTGATCGTCGTGTCCGCGATCTCGCTGGGTGTCTACATCGGTGCCGAGGCCGCGCTGTCCTACCTGGGCATCGGCGTCCAGCCGCCGGAGATCTCCTGGGGCCTGATGATCAGTGACGCGTCGGTCCGCTTCCTCGACGCGCCGCACGTCCTGCTCTTCCCGTCGGCCGTACTGAGCGTCACCGTACTGGCCTTCATCATGCTCGGCGACGCGGTGCGCGACGCCCTCGACCCGAAGCTCCGCTGAGAGAAGAGGTGACGACCCGATGACCACCGTGATCGAGAAGAACCAGAAGAACGGCCGCCTGGAGGTTGGCACCCCGCTGCTGGAGGTCAAGGACCTCCACGTGGAGTTCCACACTCGGGACGGCGTCGCCAAGGCTGTGAACGGCGTCAACTACTCCGTCGCCGCCGGTGAGACGCTGGCGGTGCTCGGCGAGTCCGGCTCCGGCAAGTCGGTGACCGCCCAGACCATCATGGGCATCCTCGACATGCCGCCGGGCAAGATCAGCCAGGGCCAGATCCTCTTCCGTGGGCAGGACATGCTCACGATGAGCGAGGAGAACCGCCGGCTGATCCGCGGCCAGAAGATCGCGATGATCTTCCAGGACGCGCTGTCCTCGCTGAACCCGGTGATGACCGTCGGCGCCCAGCTCGGCGAGATGTTCCAGGTGCACCGGGGCTCCTCCAGGAAGGAGGCCAAGGAGAAGGCCATCGAGCTGATGGAGCGGGTGCGCATCCCCGCCGCCAGGCAGCGCGTCGGCGACTACCCGCACCAGTTCTCCGGCGGTATGCGCCAGCGCATCATGATCGCCATGGCGCTCTCCATGGAGCCGGACCTGATCATCGCGGACGAGCCCACCACCGCCCTGGACGTCACCGTCCAGGCCCAGGTGATGGACCTCCTCGCGGAGCTGCAGGCCGAGTACAACATGGGCCTGATCCTGATCACCCACGACCTCGGCGTGGTCGCCGACGTCGCGGACAAGATCGCCGTGATGTACGCCGGCCGGATCGTCGAGACCGCCCCGGTGCACGAGCTGTACGCCAACCCGGCGCACCCGTACACCAAGGGCCTGCTCCGCTCGATCCCGCGCCTGGACCAGAAGGGCCAGGAGCTGTACGCGATCAAGGGCCTGCCCCCGAACCTGCTCAAGGTCCCGGCCGGCTGCGCGTTCAACCCCCGCTGTGACGTCGCCACCGACCTGTGCCGCACGGAGATCCCCAAGCTGCACCAGGTGAGCGACAAGGACGGCAAGGAGCTCACGGGCCGCCGCAGCGCGTGCCACCTCTGGAAGGAGACCCTCCATGGCTGAGCCCATCCTGGAGGTCAAGGACCTGGTCAAGCACTACCCGCTGACCCAGGGCGTCCTGTTCAAGAAGCAGGTCGGCGCCGTCAAGGCCGTCGACGGCGTCTCCTTCGAGCTGGCGAGGGGCGAGACGCTCGGTATCGTCGGCGAGTCCGGCTGTGGCAAGTCCACGCTGGCCAAGGTGCTGATGAACCTGGAGCGGGCCACCTCCGGCCAGGTGCTGTTCAAGGGCGAGGACATCTCCAAGCTGTCCGGCGCCGGCCTCAAGGCCGTCCGCCGGAACATCCAGATGGTGTTCCAGGACCCGTACACCTCGCTGAACCCGCGCATGACGGTCGGCGACATCATCGGCGAGCCCTTCGAGATCCACCCCGAGGTGGCGCCCAAGGGCGACCGCCGCAAGGCGGTCCAGGACCTGCTGGACGTCGTCGGCCTCAACCCGGAGTACATCAACCGCTATCCGCACCAGTTCTCCGGCGGGCAGCGCCAGCGGATCGGCATCGCCCGCGGCCTGGCCCTCAAGCCGGAGGTGATCATCTGCGACGAGCCGGTCTCGGCCCTCGACGTCTCGGTCCAGGCCCAGGTGATCAACCTGCTGGAACAGCTCCAGGGGGAGTTCAACCTCTCCTACATGTTCATCGCCCATGACCTCTCGATCGTCCGGCACATCTCCGACCGGGTCGGCGTGATGTACCTCGGCCGGGTGGTCGAGATCGGCAGCGATCTGGAGATCTACGACCACGCCACCCATCCGTACACCCAGGCGCTGCTCTCCGCGGTGCCGGTGCCGGACCCGACGGCGCGCGAGTCCCGGGACCGGATCGTGCTGACGGGGGACGTGCCCTCGCCGGCCAACCCGCCCTCCGGCTGCCGCTTCCGCACCCGCTGCTGGAAGGCCCAGGAGCGGTGCGCGACGGAGGTGCCGCTGCTCGCGGTGCCGGGCTGGCTGTCCGGGCTCGCCGCGCACGAATCGGCCTGCCACTTCGCGGCCGAGCGCGGGGGGACGACCCCGGGGGAGCGGTCGGAAAGCGGTTGACAGCGGGGCCCTGCCCCGTCGGCGGAGCGCGTCCTCCTTCTGGAGGGCGCGCTCCCTTTTTGTCCACCCGCCGACCTGCGGGAATTCCGCGCCTGCCGACGGGGCATCATCGAAATTGATCATTACGCTTCGTAAATATTCGAATACCGGTGTTATCGGTCCGCTATTCGGAAAGCGGATCCGACGACTCCGCGCGCGATATGGCGGAATTTGCCGAGTATTGTCACGGGTTGGTCCCGGCCTGTAATTGAAAAGAGATGTGACGGCGATTCCACCGAAGGGGTCGGGTGATCGATAGTTGCTCTGCGCGTATCAGTGGTCACCTCGCCGGCTGTGCGGATCGGCCCTGAGATGTCGACCCCCGCCGTGCGCGGCACACCGACTGGCGGGGCGCCGTTCGTTCCCAAGCCCCTAAAACGAGGAGCAGTTGAATGAGGCTCACCAAGACGATGCGCTGGACCGCGCTGGCCGCGTGCACCGCGCTCGCGATCTCCGCGTGCACCACCGGCAGCGGTAAGAAGGCCTCGGACGGGGCGAACGCGTCGGGCAAGAAGGGCGGATCGATCAGCATCCAGTCCGGTGAGCCGCAGCACGGTCTGATCCCGCAGAACACCGCGGAGTCCGAGGGTGCCCAGGTGCTGGCGCAGGTCTTCGCCGGCCTGGTCGAGTACAACCGGCAGACGAACGACCCGGAGCTGCGCGTCGCGGAGTCGATCGAGACCCCCGACAGCAAGGTCTGGACGATCAAGCTGAAGGACGGCTACACCTTCCACAACGGGGAGAAGGTCACCGCGCAGTCCTTCGTCGACGCGTGGAACTGGGGCGCCAACCAGGACAACGCGGCCGAGGGCCTGCCCTTCTTCTCCAAGATCGAGGGTTCCGAGGACCTGTCCCCGGGCAAGGACAAGAAGCCGACCACCGACAAGCTCAAGGGCTTGAAGGTGATCGACGACAAGACCTTCACCGTCACGCTGAGCGACCCGTTCTCGCAGTTCAAGGTCATGCTGGGTTACACCGCCTTCTACCCGCTGCCGAAGGCCTTCTTCCAGGACAAGAAGAGCTTCGAGGAGTCCCCGATCGGCAACGGCCCGTTCCAGATGGACGGGAAGTGGGAGCACAACCAGCAGATCAAGATCAAGCGCTACGAGAACTTCCCGGAGGCGGCCGGAAAGGCCAAGCTGGATTCCGTCACGTTCAAGATTTACGACAAGCTGGAAACAGCCTACAACGACCTCCGGGCCAACAACATCCAGATCACCAACAAGCTCCCGATCTCGGCCATGGGCACGGTCAAGGGCGAATTCGGTGACCGTTACATCTACAAGCCGGAGTCCGGCGTCGGCTTCATCGGCTTCCCGATCGCCACGAACCCGACCGCGTACGGCAAGCCGGAGATCCGCAAGGCGATCTCGATGGCGATCGACCGCGACGCGATCACCAAGACGATCTTCTCGGGCACCCGCGTCCCGGCCGACGACTTCATCAGCCCGATCATCCCGGGCTACCGCAAGGGCGCCATGGGCGACGCGGCGAAGTACGACCCGGCCAAGGCCAAGGCGCTCTGGGACACCGTCGGCGGCGTCCCGAACAACACCATCGAGCTGGGCTACAACGCCGACGGCGGCCACAAGGAGTGGATGGAGGCGGTCGGCAACCAGCTGAAGAAGAACCTGGGCGTCGAGGTCACCTTCAAGCCGTTCGAGAAGTTCGGCAAGATCCTGGACGCGCTGGGTGACAAGCAGTTCTCCGGCGCCTTCCGGATGGCCTGGCAGATGGACTACCCGTCCATGGAGAACTACCTGCGGCCGATCTTCTCGAAGGTCGCGATCGAGAACGGCTCGAACTACGGCGGCTACGTCAACGAGCAGTTCGAGGCGCTGCTGGCCCAGGCCGACCAGGCGAAGTCGGTGGAAGAGGGCCAGAAGCTGTACCAGCAGGCCGACGACATCCTGATCAAGGACCTGCCGTACATCCCGGTCTACACCTACATGACCTCGGCGGCCTACACCAAGACCGTCAAGAACGTGGTCGTGGACGCCCAGAACCGCATCGACCTGGCCAACGTCGAGCTGGCCTGACCTCCTTCCAGTCCGAACGGCACGCCGTCGCGGGCGGCGCGGGCAACCCCCGCGCCGCCGGCCCCGGCGTGCCCCGATCATGAGGAGACCGCATGGGCCGCTATGTGGTCCGCCGGGTCATCCAGGCCATACCTGTGATCCTCGGCGCGACGTTCCTGATCTACGCACTGGTCTTCCTGCTGCCCGGTGATCCCATCGCGGCACTGGCCGGCGAGAAGAGGCAGGACCCCGCCGTCGTGGCCGTCCTCCGGGACCGGTACCACCTCGACGACCCGTTCTTCGTCCAGTACTGGGACTACCTGATCGGCCTGTTCAAGGGCGACTTCGGCGAGGACTACCGGGGCAACCAGGTCGTCGACGTGATGCAGCGGGCCTTCCCGTACACCATCAACCTGGCGTTCGTCGCCCTGGCCATCGAGATGGCGGTGGGCGTCACCGCGGGCGTGGTCGCCGCCCTGCGGCGCGGCAAGTTCATCGACAACGTGGTGCTGATCTCGACCCTCATGGTCATCTCGATCCCGGTCTTCGTGATCGGTTTCGTGCTCCAGCTGGTCATCGGGGTGAAGCTCAACACCGATTACGGCATCGACTTCTTCCCGGTCTCCTTCAACGAGGAGGCCGGTTTCCGTTCGTACCTGCTGCCCGGCTACGTCCTGGCCTCGACCTCACTGGCGTACGTCGCCCGGCTCACCAGGACCAGCCTGATCGAGGTCATGCGGGCCGACTACGTCCGGACGGCGGTGGCCAAGGGGCTCAGCCCGCTGCGGGTGGTGGTCCGGCACGGTCTGCGCAACGCGCTGATCCCGATCGTCACCTTCCTGGGTATGGACCTCGGCGGTCTGATGGGCGGCGCGGTCATCACCGAGGGCATCTTCAACATCCCCGGCGTCGGACACCAGCTCTTCCAGTCCGTCTACCTGCGGGAACGCACCATCGTCGTGGGCATCGTGAGCGCCCTGGTGATGGTCTACCTGTTCGCCAACCTGGTGGTCGACCTGCTGTACGCCGTCCTGGACCCGAGGATCCGCTATGAGTGAGCCGACGAAGAGCGAGAACACGGGCGCGGCGGTCCCGGGGCAGTCCGGCTCCGGGTCGGCCGCGGGCGGGCCGGCCGCCGCGGCGGCCTCCGCGACCGGCAAAGCCCCCGCGACCGGCAAAGGCTCCGGCGCGCCGGACGCCGGGGGCGAACGGGTCGCCAGCCTCTGGAGCGACGCCTGGGCGGACCTGCGGCGCAGCCCGCTGTTCCTGATCGGCGGGTTCCTGGTGCTGTTCATGGTCGTGCTCGCGGTCGCCCCGCAGCTGTTCACCGACGGCGACCCGCGCGCCGGCGGCTTCTGCAACCTGGCCGACTCGCTGAAGCGGCCCAGTGGTGCGCACTGGTTCGGCTTCGACGTCCAGGGCTGCGACATCTACACCCGCACCATCTGGGGCGCCCGCAACTCCATCATCGTCGGCATGGTGACCACCACGCTGGTGGTCCTGGTCGGCGGCAGCCTCGGCCTGTGGGCCGGCTGGATCGGCGGGATCGGGGACAGCGTGCTCTCCCGGGTCACCGAGATCTTCTTCGCGATCCCGCTGCTGCTCGGCGGCATGCTGATCATGTCCACCTGGGGCCAGGGCAACGCCTGGACCGTCTCCGCGGTGATGGCCGTGCTCGGCTGGCCGCAGATCTACCGGCTGATGCGCTCGGCGGTACTGGCCAACAAGCACAACGACTACGTGGTGGCCGCCCGGGCGCTCGGGGCGGGCACCGGCCGGATCGTCGGCCGGCACATCCTGCCGAACGCCGTCGCCCCGGTGATCGTGGTCTCGACGATCAACCTGGGCGTGTACATCGGTGCCGAGGCCGCGCTGTCCTACCTGGGCATCGGCATCCAGTCCCCGGCGATCTCCTGGGGCCTGATGATCAGCGACGCCCAGGCCCGCTTCCTGAACGCCCCGCACGTGCTGCTCTTCCCGGCCGCGGTGCTGAGCATCACCGTGCTGGCGTTCATCATGCTCGGCGACGCGGTGCGCGACGCCCTCGACCCGAAGCTGCGCTGAGGAGGGCCGCGGACCATGACTGACACGACGAAACCGGCGAGGGACGGCGTAGGGCCGGGCCCGGACGCGGTGCAGGTGCTCGGCGCTGGCCGGGAGCGCCTGGTGCCCGGCACGCCCCTGCTGGAGGTCGACGATCTGCACATCGAGTTCCACACCCGGGACGGCGTGGCCAAGGCTGTCAACGGGGTGAGCTATTCGGTCTCGGCGGGGGAGACGCTGGCGGTGCTCGGCGAGTCCGGCTCGGGCAAGTCGGTGACCGCGCAGGCCATCATGGGCATCCTCGACATGCCGCCGGGGCGGATCACCAACGGCTCGATCCGGTTCCGGGGCGAGGACCTGCTCACCATGAGCCCCAAGGCGCGGCGGGCGGTGCGGGGCCGGAAGATCGCGATGATCTTCCAGGACGCGCTGTCCTCGCTCAACCCGGTGCTGAGCGTCGGCTACCAGCTCGGCGAGATGTTCCGGGTGCACCAGGGCGCCGGTCGCAAGGAGGCCAAGGAGAAGGCCGTCGAGCTGATGGAGCGGGTGCGCATCCCCGCCGCCCGTGAGCGCGTCAACGACTATCCGCACCAGTTCTCGGGCGGTATGCGCCAGCGCATCATGATCGCCATGGCGCTGGCGCTGGAGCCGGACCTGATCATCGCGGACGAGCCCACCACCGCCCTGGACGTCACGGTCCAGGCGCAGGTGATGGACCTGCTCGCGGAACTCCAGGCCGAGTTCAACATGGGGCTGATCCTGATCACCCACGACCTGGGCGTGGTCGCGGACGTCGCGGACAAGATCGCGGTGATGTACGCGGGCCGGATCGTCGAGACGGCGCCCGTGCACGAGCTGTACGCCCGCCCGGCGCACCCGTACACCAAGGGCCTGCTCCACTCGATCCCCCGGCTGGACCAGAAGGGCCAGAGCCTCTACGCGATCCAGGGCCTGCCGCCGAGCCTGCTGCGGATCCCGTCGGGGTGCTCGTTCAACCCGCGCTGCGACCGGGCCCAGGACGTCTGCTTCACCGAACTCCCGCGCCTGGTACCGGTGCTGGACGCCGAGGGGGCCGACCTGCCGGGCCGCCGCAGCGCCTGCCACTTCTGGAAGGAGACCCTCCATGGCTGAGCCGATCCTGGAGGTCAGGGACCTGGTCAAGCACTACCCGCTGACCCAGGGGGTCGTCCTCAAGAAGCAGGTCGGCGCGGTGCGGGCGGTGGACGGCGTCTCCTTCGCGCTGGTCAAGGGCGAGACGCTGGGTATCGTCGGCGAGTCCGGCTGTGGCAAGTCCACGCTGGCCAAGGTGCTGATGAACCTGGAGAAGGCGACTTCGGGCCAGGTGCTGTTCAAGGGCGAGGACATCACCCGGCTGTCCGGGGCCGGGCTGAAGGCGGTGCGCCGGAACATCCAGATGGTGTTCCAGGACCCGTGCACCTCGCTGAACCCGCGGATGACGGTCGGCGACATCATCGGGGAGCCCTTCGAGATCCACCCCGAGGTGGCGCCCAAGGGCGACCGCCGCAAGGCGGTCCAGGACCTGCTGGACGTGGTGGGTCTGAACCCGGAGTACATCAACCGCTATCCGCACCAGTTCTCCGGCGGGCAGCGCCAGCGGATCGGTATCGCCCGCGGCCTGGCGCTCAAGCCGGAGGTGATCATCTGCGACGAGCCGGTCTCGGCCCTCGACGTCTCGGTCCAGGCCCAGGTGATCAACCTGCTGGAGCAGCTGCAGAACGAGTTCCGGCTGTCGTACATGTTCATCGCGCACGATCTCTCGATCGTCCGGCACATCTCCGACCGGGTCGGGGTGATGTACCTCGGCCGGATGGTCGAGATCGGGACGGAGGAGGAGATCTACTCCCACCCGACCCATCCGTACACCCAGGCGCTGCTCTCCGCGGTGCCGGTGCCGGACCCGACCGGGCGCGAGCACCGCGAGCGGATCCTGCTCAGCGGTGACATCCCCTCCCCGGCCAACCCGCCGTCCGGGTGCCGCTTCCGCACCCGCTGCTGGAAGGCCGAGGAGCGCTGCTCGACCGAGGTCCCGCTGCTGGCCGTGCCGCCGACGCTGAGCGGGCCGGCCGCGCACGAGTCGGCCTGCCACTTCGCGGAGGTGCGGGACGTGATCGGTTCGGGCTGACCGCGCCCGGCAGCTTGTCGGGCACCCCGTCGGGCACCCCGTCCGGCACCTCGTCCGGCATCGCACCCGGGGCCCCGGAGTCCGCGTGACTCCGGGGCCCCTCCGGCTGCCGGTCCGGGGTCACTTCTGGAAGCCGACGTTCTCCCAGACGATGTCGGACAGGCCCTGGGCGCCGATGTTGGCGAGGTCGGCGCGGCTCCCGTACAGCTGCGGGCGCTGGTAGAGCGGCAGCACTCCGGCCACCTTCCACAGTTCGGCGTCGGCCTGGTTGATGGCCTCGAAGGTGCCGGCCGCGTCGCCTGCGGCGGAGGCCCGGTCGAGTGCGGCGTCGACGGAGGGGCTGCCGGACTGGGAGTGGTTGGTGCCGCCGTTCTGGACGAAGTTGGCCCGGTTGCCGCTGGCCGGGAACGGCGTGCCGAGCAGCGAGTAGGCGGCGATGTCGAAGTCCCGCCGGTTGACGTACTTGTCGAAGTACTCGTTGGGGTTGGCGGTCACCGTGGTGACCTTCACCCCGACCTCCTTGAGCATGCCGGTGGTGACGGCGGCCTCGTTCTGGGCCTGGGTGACGCCGGCGGGGATGACCAGCCGCAGGTTGAGCTCCTTGCCGTCCTTGCGGCGGACGTCGCCGTCGAGCTTCCAGCCGGCCGCGTCGAGCTTGCGGACGGCCTCGGCCGGGTCGTAGCGGCTGAGGCCGAGGGAGTTGTCCCGGTAGGCGTTCTGGTTGGCCACCAGCAGGTGGTTGTTGAGGGTGACGGTGGGCCAGTCGAGCCCGGCCAGGTCGGAGCGGGCGATGACGTCCCGGTTGATCGCCTGGAACAGGGCCTGGCGGACGGACGGATCGGTGAGCGCGGGGCTGCGGCCGTTCAGGGTGAACTGGCGGAAGTCGGGACCGCCGGCCCGGCGGACCGCGGCCCCGGGGGTGCTGCGGATCAGCTGGTAGCCGCTCACGTCCGGGCCGTTGTTGAACAGGTCGATCTCGCCCTTGTTGAAGGCGGCGGCCATCGTGTTGGGCAGCATCGCGCGGAAGACGATCCGGTCCAGCAGCGGCTTGTCGCCCCACCAGGCCGGGTCGGCGACCAGGGTGACGGTCTGCGCGGCCCGGTCCATCCGCTCCACCTTGAACGGGCCCGCGGTGACCGGGATGGCGTCCAGGTAGGCGGTGTTGAAGAGCTCGGGGGTGGCGGTCCGGCTCGCGGGCAGCAGCGGGGCGTTGGCGGCCCCGTTGAACATCGACTGCCACTCGGAGAACGGCCGTTCGAAGGTCATCACGGCCTGGAAGTCGTCCTTGCCGCGGTCGACCGCCGAGACCAGCTCGAAGCCGGTGCTGCTGGCCGACCGGTAGGCCGGGTCCTTGCCGTTCAGCGCCCGCCAGTTGGCCTCGATGTCGCGCCAGGTGATCGGGACGCCGTCGGACCAGCGGGCCTTCGGGTTGAGCGTCCAGACCACCACCTGCCGGCCGTCCCGCTGCTCGCTGTGCGCGTCCTGGAGGTAGGCCGGGTTGGGGGTCTGGGTGCCGGCCGCGTCGGAGCGGAAGAAGGTCGGCAGCAGCGGCTTGGTGACGGCGATGGTGGAGGACTCGCCGCCGTCGGTCTGAATCGGCGACCACTGGGTGGAGTACTGGGCCACCGCGACCCGCAGGGTGCCGCCCTGGCGCAGCTCGGCGCGCTCGTGCGGATTGATGTCGACGGTGGTGAGCTTGGGCGTCTCGACCGAACTCGGGAGGGCCCGGGCGTGGGCTCCGGAACCGGGGCCGCCGCCGGGGCCGCAGGAGCACAGGGTCAGAGCGAGTGAGACGGCGGTGAGACCGGCGAGCAGGGCCGTGCGGCGGTACAGGGGGCGGCCCATGGTGGTTCTCCCGGGACGGATGAGGCGGACGATAGGCGTCACATCTTGCTGACCGGGGAGCGGAATTGTCGAGGGGCGGGCCCGGATCCGGACCCGCCCCCCGGTAACGGTTCGATCAGGCCGGGAACTTGAAGGTCCGGTCCTTGTCGCTGCTCTTCTCGAACAGCGCGGTGATCTGGTCCGCGACGTCCTGCGGGGTGATCGGGACGAGCTGGCCGTTCTTCTTCGTCTTCACCTTGTCGAAGGCGCCGGCGAGCTGGCGGTTCAGCGCGTCGAGGTCCCACTTCGGCACGAACTTGCCGTTGGCGTCCGGGACGAGCGTGAGCGCCGCGGCGGCGGTCTTCGGCCCGAAGTCGAACTTCTTGGGGCCGGCCAGGATGTGGATCTGGCCGCTGGTCACCGACTTGCCGAGGGTGTCCGCCGCGCCCTGGAGGGCCTGCGGGGAGGTCTTCGGCTGGGCGGCCGTGACGGCCAGGGCGACGGGCTGCTCCGACTTGCCCGCGGCGCGGTCGCGGTAGGCCGTGTCGACCAGGTCGACGGCGGCGGCGGAGTCCACCGCCTGGCCGGCCTTCCCGGGGACGACGACGGTGTCGCCGTTCTCGGCGAACTTGACGTAGCCCTCCTGGAGCCCCTGGCCGGAGCCGCCGGCCAGCGCCTCCAGCGCGGACTTGAGCTTGGCCCGGTCGACCTTGACCTCCGGCGGGACGGCCTTCTCGTCGCCCTTGAGCGACTTGAGGACGTCCACCGGGTTGTAGGAGTGCTGGGTGAGCCGGTCCACGGTGGCCGTGGTGTCGAAGGCCAGGCCGGCGGCGGTCGGGTCGAGGTCCACGGTCTGCTCGCCGACCTTCAGCTTGACCGGCTGCTGGCCGGCCTTGCCGACACTCTCGTCGAGCTGGTGAATGGCCTGGTCGCGGTTGCTGCCGCCGATGTCCGTGCCGAGCACCACGGTGCCCTTGGGGATGTCGGACTGGTTCAGCATCAGCCCGGTGCCGTAGGCGGCGGCGCCGAGGAAGGCCACGCAGACGACCGCGTAGGTGGTGAGCTTGACCAGCTTCTTCGCGGCGCTCGGCCGGGGCTTGGCGGCTGCGGCGGGCTTGGCGGCCGGTGCGGGCTTCGGGGCGGACGGGCCGTCCGCCGCCGGTGCGGTGGGCGGTGCGGAGTCCGCGCCGACGGGGTGCGGGTGGGCCTGGGGGTCGCCGGGGTGCGGGCCGACGGGTGCTCCCATGGCGTCGGGGACGCCGGGGAACAGGCTGCCGGGCGCCGGGGCGCCGTGCGGGCCGGCGGCCGGCGGGCGCTGGGCGGCGAACGGGTCGGCGCCGGCCGGAGCGGAGGAGAACAGCCCGGGCTGCGGGCCGCCGCCCGGAGCGGCCGGTCCGGCGGGGGAGCCGGGTATGGGGCCGGCCGGGGCGCCCTCGCGGATCGGCGCGAAGCCGTCGACCGAGGTGTCCTCGGGGTCCGCGGTGCCGGGCCCGGCGGGGCCGGGGCGGCCCCGGCCCTGCGGGGTGCCGCCGGGCCGGCCGGGGCCCGGGGCGAACGGCTCGGCGCCGGGGTTGAACGGGGGGCCGCCGGGGTTGAACGGGTCGGCCGGAGCGCCGGTGGCGAAGGGATCGGCCGGGCCGCCGGTGCCGAAGGGATCGACCGGTGCGCCGGGCGCGAACGGGTCGGCCGGGGCGTCCGCGTAGACACCGGCCTCGTCGGCGGGCAGCTCGCCGCCGGCGCCGTACGGAGAGGCGGGAGCACCGGTCGGACGCGGACCGGGGGCCTGCGCCTGGGCCTGGGCGGGCACCGGGCGGCCGTTGGCACGGGCCGCGGCGGGCCGCTCGGTCTGCGGGCGGGCGCCCTCGGGGCGGGCGCCGTTCGGCCGGGCGGTGCCGCGCTGGGCCCCGGCGGGTGCCGCGGCCGGGGCCGCCGCGGCGGCGGCGGGAGCGCCGGCCGGCACCGTGGCCGGAGCGGCGCCCTCGCCGGGCGCGGTCTTCTTCTGCCGGGGGCGGAACCAGGCGCCGGTGGACTCGGCCTCGGAGGTGGCCGGCGGGATCTGCCACTCCGGCGGCAGGTCCGGCGGGGTGGAACGGCCGCCGCCGTCCATCACGCCGAGCACCGGGGAGGCGGGCGCGGCGGACCGGTGGCGGGGGCCGGCCGGCTCGGCGGGGGGCGCGGGGGCCTCCTCGCCGGGGCCGTCCTCGTTCTTGACCGTGCTGCGCACCACCACCGGCGGGATCGGACGCGAGCCGGGGATGTTGATCCGGACGCGGGTGGTGAGGGTGGTCTCGGTCTTGGGGCTGTCGTCCTCGCCCTCCGGAGCCGAGCCCTTGGCGGCGGCGCCGGCACCCGCGCGGTCGCCGCCGGGGAGACCCGGTGTGCCGTAGGGCGGGGTGCCCGACGGGTAGGCGTCCGGTCCCGTGCGCCGAGGCGTCGGGTGGGTGTTGTCAGATTCGCGGCTGCTCAATGCTGCTCTGCTCCGGGTTCGCGGGCCGGGCCGTGCGGCGCGACCGCGGTTGTCGGCGCCGGACCAGGCGGGCGGCGTCGGGTACGGCGTTCTGCGGCACCACCATACTGGGAAGAACCGGCCGGTGAACCGGTTCGGACAGATCCCGATACGTCCGGTTCCTCCGTTATGAGAGTACGGCCGGACGGTATTGACTGCCCGTCGTACCGGCCACCGTACGCGGATCCCCCTCAGGGACGGCGCGGCGGCCCGGGGACGCCGGGGAACCAGCTGGTCCGGGTCGGCAGGGTGGCACAGATCACGCCGAGGATCGAGCCGACGAACAGCCAGCAGAGCGACGTGGCATTGGTCCAGAGCACGTTGTCCCCCTCCGGACGGGGCACCATCACCAGCAGCAGGGCCAGGAACCAGCCGGCCGCCGGGACCCCCGCGCCGAGCCGGGTGCCGGTCACCCGCAGGCCGCCGTAGAAGGTCGCGGCGGTGGCGGCGAGCGCCAGCAGGACTCCCACGGGCGGCCACAAGGCCTGCACAAATGCTCCGCAGATCGACACCGCGATGCCCAGCAGGAAGAACAGGACATAAGCCGCGATCCGTGCGATGCGCGGAGGCTGGGACTCCTTCAGTCGCTCCTCCCGGCTGCCGAGCAGCGCCGCCGGGATCGAACGGCGCGCGGGCCGGGCCTCGGTCGCGGTCATCGGGCGGGCTCCTCGGGGGTGGCGGTGGGGTTCTCGGTCACGGGGTCCGCGGTGGTGGAGGCGTCCTCGGCGGCGGCGTCCGTACCGGCGAAGAGGTCGTCCTCCGGCAGGGACGACCCGGCCCGGCCGCGCGCCAACTGGTAGTACTCGGTGGCGAGCAGCGGCTGGCCGAGGTGGTTGGAGAGCGCGAAGAACGCGCCGTCCACGGTGATCTGGGTCGCGTGGGCGGCCATCGCGGCGGCCTTGCGGTCGGCGTGGGCGGTGCCGTCCACCACGGTGGTGACCAGTTCGTCGGCCACGACCCCGGGGATGTCGGCGGCCTGTGCCACGCCCGGGAACGACGCCTTCGCGGCGGCCTCGGCGAGGCCGCGCTCGACCACCGACCGGGGCACCCGGTTCCAGTAGACCTTGGCGATCCGCCAGGCCGGGCCGAGGTCGGGCCGGTGGGCCGGGTCGGCGGCCAGCTCGTACGCGCGCATCGCCACCCGGTGGGCCTGGATGTGGTCGGGGTGCCCGTAGCCGCCGTCCTCGTCGTAGGTGACCAGCACCTGCGGGCGCACCTCCCGGATCACCGCGACCAGCCGGTCGGCGGCCTCGTCCACGTCGGCCCGCCAGAAGCAGCCGGGCGCGTCGTTGTCGGGCACGCCCATCATCCCGGAGTCGCGGTAGCGCCCCGGGCCGCCGAGGAAGCGGAAGTCGGTGACCCCGAGCTCGGCCATCGCCCGCGTCAGCTCGCCGATCCGGTGGGCGCCGAGGGTGTCCTCCCGATCGGCCGTCAGATGGGCCAGTCCGGGCGGGATCACCTCGCCGCCCTCGCCGAGGGTGCAGGTCACCAGGGTGACGTGGGCGCCCTCGGCGGCGTACCGGGCCATCGTGGCGCCGTTGTTGATCGACTCGTCGTCGGGGTGCGCGTGCACCAGGAGCAGGCGGCGTCCGGTAGTCGCGGTCATGGACGAAGCCTAGGGCCTGTCTCTTGGATCCTTGCCGGGGCCGCAACGCCGGGGCACGCACGCCCCCAGCCTTCGGCCGGGGGTACCCCCACGCCGCGTTGTCGTCGGTCGCCAATGCTCCGCAGTGGCTCCCTCCTCCGCCTTGCGATGCACGCACCCCACCGCCGCGCCCTGATCCGACAAAATCCAAGAGACAGACCCTGGCCACCGCACGGAGGTGTCAGAGCTTGAGGCCGTTGATCATTCCGGCGAGGTTGCTGGTGACCTGGCTGATCGACGGGGCGATGGAGCTGGACGCCAGGTAGAAGCCGAGCAGCGCGCAGACGATCGCGTGCGCGAGCTTCAGGCCGGAGCGGCGGATCAGCACCACCACGATGACCAGCATCAGCAGGGCTGCGGAGATGGACAGGGCCATGGCGGCTCACACCCCTTCCGGGTGCGCCGCTCCTCCCGGGGAGGGGCGGCGGTCGTACCGTGCGGGACTTGCGGTCGGGCGACCGGGGCCCGGCGGGGCCTGACGATCACTCGTGGACCAGTCATACCCGATGAGTGAGTCGAGCATTACGTTGAGTGAGGCCGCACACCCCGGGGCACGGTCGCACTCATGGGGCGCATGGGCCGCTCGGAGGGGGTGCGACCCCCTTCCGGGCGTACTTGCGCACGATGCTCCGAACGAGTGATCACCACCGGTGCGGCGTCGTCGTAGGGTCTGGTGCCATGACCACCCACACCCCTGCGGACACCTTCCCGAGGCAGTACGCGCGCACCCTGCGCTACACCGTCGGCGCTCCCCGGTCGTTCTCCGTCGCACCCGACGGCTCCCGGGTCGTCTTCCTGCGCTCGCCCTCCGGGGGCGACCGCGCCAACCTGCTCTGGACCCTCGACACCGCCACCGGCGAGGAGCGGATCGCCGCCGACCCGGCCGCCCTGCTCGGCGGTGGCGAGGAGGACCTCTCCCCGGCCGAGAAGGCCCGCCGCGAGCGCAGCCGGGAGGGCTCGGCCGGCATCGTCGGCTACGCCCTGGACGGCGCGGGCCGGCTCGCGGCCTTCGCCCTCTCCGGCCGGCTGTTCGTCGCCGACCTGGTCGCCGGCACCGCCACCGAGCTGCCCGCCGAGGGCCCGCTGGTCGACCCGCGCCTCTCCCCGGACGGCGTCCACGTCGCCTACGCCACCACCGCCGGCGAGCTGCGGATCACCCGCACCGACGGCACCGGCGACCGCGCCCTCGTCTCGCCCGACGGCCCGAACGTGACCTGGGGCCAGGCCGAGTTCATCGCCCAGGAGGAGATGGACCGCGACCGGGGCCACTGGTGGTCCCCCGACAGCGACCGGCTGCTGGTCGAGCGGGCCGACGACACCCCGGTGCACCGCTGGTGGATCGCCGATCCGGCCAACCCGGACCGCGAGCCCGCCGAGGTCGCCTACCCGGCCGCCGGCACCCCGGACGCCGAGGTCGGCCTCTGGCTGCTCGGCCTGGACGGCAGCCGCACCGAGGTGGTCTGGGACCGCGCGGCCTTCCCGTACCTGGCCCGGGTGCACTGGTCCCGGGGCGGTGTGCCGCTGCTGCTGGTCCAGTCCCGCGACCAGCGGGTGCAGCGGATCCTCGGCCTGGACACCGCCACCGGCGCCACCGAGCCGCTGCACGAGGAGCGGGACGACATCTGGCTGGAGCTGTTCCCGGGCGTCCCGGCCTGGACCCCGGACGGCAGGCTGGTCCGGATCTCCGACGAGTCCGGTGCCCGCGCCCTGGTGATCGGCGAGCACACCGTCACCGGTCCCGACCTGCACCTGCGCTCGGTGCTCGCGGTCACCGCCGAGGAGGTCCTCTTCACCGCCTCCGGCGGCGCCGCCGAGACCGACCCCGAGCCCGGCTGGGTCGCCGTCGGCCGGATCGGCCACGACGGCAAGCGGCTCTCCTGGGAGGCCGCCAACGGCCGCCCGTTCACCTCCGTCACCACCGCCGTGCACGCGGCCGGCATCACCGTGCGGGCCACCGCCGAGCCCGACCTGCCCGGCACCCTGGTGCGGGTCTCCCGGGACCTGCCCGAGGGCGTCGCGGTGGACGACATCGCCACCATCGCCTCCTACGCCGAGACCCCGGTGATCACGGCCCGGCCGGTGTTCCGCTTCGCGGGCGAGCGCCGGATCCCGGCCGCGGTCTTCCTGCCCACCGGCTACGACCGGGAGCGGGACGGCCTGCTGCCCGTCCTGATGGACCCGTACGGCGGTCCGCACGGCCAGCGCGTCGTCCAGGCGCACAATCCGCACCTGAACTCCCAGTGGTTCGCCGACCAGGGCTTCGCGGTCGTCGTCGCCGACGGCCGGGGCACCCCCGGACGCGGTCCGGCCTGGGAGAAGTCGATCGCCTTCGACTTCGCCGGGGCCACCCTGGACGACCAGGTCGACGCGCTGCGGGCGCTCGCCGGGGAGTTCCCGCTGGACCTCGACCGGGTCGCGATCCGCGGCTGGTCGTACGGCGGCTACCTGGCCGCGCTCGCCGTGCTGCGCCGCCCGGACGTCTTCCACGCGGCGGTCGCGGGCGCGCCCGTCACCGACTGGCGGCTCTACGACACCCACTACACCGAGCGCTACCTGGGCCACCCGGCCGAGCGGCCCGAGGTGTACGAGGCCAACTCGCTGACCGGCTACGCGGCCGGCCTGGAGCGGCCGCTGATGATCATCCACGGCCTCGCCGACGACAACGTGGTGGCCGCGCACACCCTGCGGCTCTCCTCGGCGCTGCTCGCCGCCGGGCGCCCGCACACCGTGCTGCCGCTCTCCGGCGTCACCCACATGACGCCGCAGGAGGAGGTCGCGGAGAACCTGCTGCTGCTCCAGGTCGACTTCGTGCGGAAGTCGCTCGGCGGCTGACCGCAGCCCCGCCGGCGACCCCCCGGTCCGCCACCCGGTCCGTGCGTTCGGCATGACATCCGTCATGCCGAACGCACGACGGCGGTTACTGCCGCCGGACCCCGGCCGCGCGGGACTCTGAAGTGGTGCGAAGGACACCACCAGCAGGGGAGAGGACCGGGACGATGGACACAGGGGAGGTCGCCGCCTTCAGGGGCGTCGGCAAGAGCTACGGACGGGTGCGGGCCGTGGACGGCCTGGACCTGGTGCTGCGGAAGGGCGAGACCGTCGCCCTGCTCGGCCCGAACGGGGCCGGCAAGTCCAGCAGCCTCGACCTGCTGCTCGGCCTGCGCGAGCCCGACCGGGGCAGCGTCACGCTGTTCGGCGGCCCCCCGCGGGCCGCGATCGAGGCCGGACGGGTCGGCGCGATGCTGCAGAGCGGCGGCCTGATGACCGACGTCAAGGTCCGCGAACTGGTGCGGCTCGCCTGCGAGGTCCACCCGCGCGGCCGGTCCGTCGCCGAGGTGCTCGACGACGCGGGTGTCACCGAACTCGCCGAGCGCCGCGTCGACAGGCTCTCCGGCGGCCAGGAGCAGCGGGTCCGGTTCGCCCTCGCCGTCGCCGGGGCCAACGACCTGATCGTGCTGGACGAGCCCACCACCGGCATGGACGTCTCGGTCCGGCAGTCCTTCTGGGCGAGCATGCGGGCCCAGGCCGACGCCGGCCGCACGGTGCTGTTCGCCACCCACTACCTGGAGGAGGCCGACTCGATCGCCGACCGCGTCCTCGTCCTGCACCGGGGCCGGCTGATCGCCGACGGCAGCTCGGCCGAGATCAAGGCCCGGGCCGGTGCCCGCCGGATCACCTTCGAGCTGCACGAGGCGGACGACCCGTTCGACGAGGCACCGCTGCGCACACTGCCCGGTGTGCGGGGCCTGGAGGTCGCGGCCCGCGTCCCGGGCGTGCGGACGGTGCGGATCCGCACCTCCGACGCGGACGCCGCCGTCGCCGCCGTTTACCGGGCGGGCCTGTACCCGCGCGGCCTGGAGGTCACCGGCCTGGGCCTGGAGCAGGCCTTCCTGACCATCACCGGGGAGCAGGACGACGCCGGGTCCGCCGGGGCTGCCGGGACCGCCGGGTCCGCCGGGACTGCCGAGAACGCCGAGAACGTGCTGGAGCGTGCGCGATGACCACCCTGATCCGGCTGGAGATCCTGCGGACC
The DNA here is from genome assembly GCF_034043715.1 of Kitasatospora purpeofusca. Taxonomy (GTDB): domain Bacteria; phylum Actinomycetota; class Actinomycetes; order Streptomycetales; family Streptomycetaceae; genus Kitasatospora; species Kitasatospora purpeofusca_A. The sequence continues at coordinate 70,397 of NZ_JAXCLC010000033.1, forward strand.
CTCCGCAACCGGCGCTACCTGCTCTTCACGATCGCCTACCCGGCGCTGATGTACCTCTTCTTCATCCACGCCTACAGCGCGGACACGCCGGCCGGCGGCCTCCCGGTGAAGACCTACTTCATGGTCTCGATGGCCACCTTCGGCGCGGTCGGCGCGGTGCTGACCGGAAGCGCGCAGCGGATCTCGCTGGAGCGCAAGAGCGGCTGGGTGCGCCAGCTGCGGCTGACCGCGCTGCCCGGCCAGGCGTACACCGTCGGCAAGATCGCCGCCGCCGCGGTGACCACCCTGCCCGCGATCCTGGTGGTGTTCGCGGTCGGCGCCGGCCAGGGCGTCTCGCTGACGGCAGGGCAGTGGGCCGGCCTGGTGGCGGCCCTGTGGCTGGGCAGCTTCGTCTTCGCGGCCCTCGGGGTGGCGCTCGGGTACGCGGCGGCGCCGGACTCGGTGCAGAGCATCGTGATGATCGCCTACATGGCGATGGCCCTGTTCGGCGGGACGTGGTTCCCGGTGAGCGGCTCGCTGGAGTCCGTCGCCCGGTTCAACCCGGTCTACCTCTACAACCGGCTGGCCTCCTTCACCGGGCCCGGCCAGTCCCTGGACACCGCCGCCGTCGCCGGACTGGCCGCCTTCCTGGTGGTGTTCGTCGCCGCCGCGGCGGCCCTGTACCGACGCGACACCCGACAGGCATGATGATCGACATGAGCGAGCCGCGCCGGACCCACCGCACCGACGAACAGCCGGCGGCGGGGCCGGCGCGCCCGTCGTTCATGAACGTCCCCGGCGCCTCGGTGGAGACAGGGCGGCAGCTGCTGGTGAAGGTCGCCTGGATGCTGCTGTGGATGATCTACCTGGCCTACCCGGTGGGCGACCTGCTGGACGGCGGTCACGGCGCGAGTGCCCGGGTGCTCGGCTGGATCTGCCTGGCGGCCTTCGTCGTCGGCTACGTCCTGCTGGTCGTCCTGCGCTCGATGCCCGGGATGCGGCCGCGGACCTGCCGGGTGATCGTCGCGACCATGGTGGCGCTCGCCGTGGCGTCCACCTTCGTGCTCGGCACCGCCTTCCTGTCCCTGTTCATCTACGCCTCGGTGTGCGTCGCGATCATCAGCCCGGCCCGCTACGCCCTGCGCGCGCTGCTCGCCATGGCGGCGCTCACCGCCGGGGTCGGCCTGCTGGCCCACGCCGACATGGACAACGTGTGGACCTTCACGCTCAGCGCCTTCCTCGCGGGCGCCGCGATGAGCGGCCTGCAGCGCCTGGTCGGCACCATGAAGGAGCTGCGCGAGGCGCGGGCCGCCGTCGCGCACCTGGCCGCCTCGGAGGAGCGGCTGCGGCTCGCCCGCGACCTGCACGACCTGCTCGGGCACTCGCTGTCGCTGATCACCCTGAAGAGCGAGCTCGCCGGGCGGTTCATGGACGCGGGCAAGGACGAGGCGGCGCGGGCACAGGTCGCCGACATCGAGAACGTCGCCCGGCAGTCGCTGATCGACGTCCGGGAGGCGGTCACCGGCTTCCGCCGGCCCACCCTGCCGGTCGAGCTGGCCGCCGCCCGCACCGCGCTGGCCGCCGCCCAGGTCACCCTGGAGACCGCGCCGGAGCTGCTCGACGCCTGGCCGGGGCTGGCCGCCGAGGAGGCCGGCGCGCTCGCCTGGGCGCTGCGCGAGGCGGTCACCAACATCGTCCGGCACGGCGAGGGTGCCACCGTCTGCACCGTGCGGTCCGACGAGACCTGGGAGGGGAACGGCGAGCGCTACGCCGTCCTGGAGGTCACCGACGACGGGCGCGGCCCGGGCAAGTCCCAGCCCGGCAACGGCCTCTCCGGACTGGAGGAGCGGCTCGCCCTGGTCGGCGGCCGGCTGGAGACCGGGCCGGGCGAGCGGGGCCGGGGTTTCCGGCTGCGGGCCCTGGTGCCGCTGCGGCCGACCGCCGTCGCCGCGCCGTAGCCGACTGGTCCGGGCGGCCGTACCCCGTACCCCGGGTGCACCGGCGCGCGGGCGCCCGGCGGTGCCGGCGGGCAGCATGACAGGCATGCCGAAGCCGGCCCTGGCGGTCCTCGTCGTCCTGCTCCTCTCCCTGCTGCTCTGCGCCGCGTTCACCGAGGCGGTCTCCCCGGCCCCGGGGGCGGCCCCCGGCGGCACCCGGACCGCGCCTCCCGGCCACCCCCGCTGACCTCCGCCCCCCGTCGGGGCGGGGACGCCGTAGGGTCGGGCGGCATGAGTGACAATCAGGGCGACCGGCCCTCGGTGCGGGTGCTGTTGGCGGAGGACCAGGGGATGGTCCGGGAGGCGCTCGCCGCGCTGCTCGGGCTGGAGGGGGACATCGACGTCGTCGCCCAGGTCGGGCGCGGGGACGAGGTGGTGGACGCCGCGGTCGCGCACGACGTGCAGGTGGCGGTACTGGACATCGAGATGCCGGGGATGACCGGGATCGAGGCCGCGGCGCTGCTGCGCCGGCGGCGCCCGCAGACCAAGGTGGTGATCGCGACGACCTTCGGCCGCCCCGGCTACCTGCGGCGGGCGATGGAGTCCGGGGCGGACGCCTTCCTGGTGAAGGACGCGCCCGCCGCCGAGCTGGCCGAGGCCATCCGCCGGGTGCTGCGCGGCGAGCGGGTGATCGACCCGGTCCTGGCCGCGGCGGCGCTCGCCGAGGGGGCGAACCCGCTGACCGCCCGGGAGCGGGACGTGCTGGCGGCGGCGGCGGACGGCGCGGTGAACGCCGACATCGCCGGCCGGCTGCACCTGTCCGAGGGCACGGTGCGCAACTACCTCTCGATGGCGATCCAGAAGACCGAGGCCCGCAACCGCACCGAGGCGGTCCGGATCGCCCGGGAGAAGGGCTGGCTCTAGGAGTCCTGACCCGTCCGGCCGGTCGCTGCCCGGGGTCGCGGCTCAGTTGAGCCGGTGGCGGGCGGCGCGGGCCTCCTGGCGGACCTTGGCGGCGGTGTCGGGGTCGAAGGCGTCCAGGATCGCGGCGTACTCGTCCATCTCCCCGGCCCCGCCCAGGAAGTCGCCGGTGCGCACCAGGAGCTCGGCGCGTTCGAGCCGGAGTTGGGCGGGGTGGCGGGGGAGCAGCAGGGCGAGTTCGGTGGCCCAGAGCTGGGTGCGGGCGTGCTCGGGCCGGTCGGCGGCCCAGCCGCGGATGTTGCCGAGCACCCGCAGCACGGTGTCCAGCGGCTGTGCGGGGGTGAGCAGTTCGGGCGTGAACTTGTGCCCGGCGGCGCGCACCAGCTCGGCCACCCCGTCGAGGTCGAGCAGCCGGCCGCCGTGGAACGGGTCGGCCAGCACGTAGTCCTCGCCGCCGGCGGGCCCGCCGACCGCGACGATGAAGTGGCCGGGCAGGGCGATGCCGTGCACCGTGAGCCCGGCCCTGCGGGCGACCTCCCGCCAGACCAGCGCCAGCATGATCGGCAGTCCGCGGCGGCGCCGCAGCACCTCCGGCAGCAGCGAGGACTCCAGCCGCCGGTAGTCGGACTTCCGCCCGTGGAACCGCTCGCGCCCGCCGAGGACGGCGGCCAGCAGCGCCGCGGTCTCCTCAGGTCCGGCCGGGGCGCGTTCGGCGACGGCGTGCCGCACGGCGGCCGCGTGCCGGTCGAGCGCCGCCTCGCAGGCGGCGAGCAGGGCGTCGAGCGCGGGCGGGCCGTCGAGGCCGTCCGGGTCCGAGGGGTCGGGGGCGGGGGTGTGCTCGGCGGCTGCGAGCAGGCAGAGCAGCACCGGATCGGGGTGCTCCGCCCGGGCCTCGGTCCGGAAGCGTGCTCTGCTCTGCTCGGTCACGGCGGTGGCGGCGGCTTTCGTACGGACGGGCGGGGAGGAGGGGACGCGCGGGGGAGCGGCCGGGACTCCTACCCCTGCGGCAGGAGTGCGTACTGGTAAGTGTGACTGGTCGTGAAGCCGAGCCCGTCCTGGAGCGCGATCGCCCCGGTGTTCCCCGGCTCGACCTCCAGGTACCCGCCGCTCGCGCCCTCCTCGGCGGCCCGGGCCGCGAGCACCGCCAGGACTGCGGTGCCCAGCCCGGTCCGGCGTGCGGCGGGGGCGACCTCGAGCGCGCCGAATCCGGCCCACGGGCCGTCGATGACGCAGCGTCCGACCGCGCGCGGGGGCCGGCCGGGGCCGTCGCCGGGCACGGTGGCGAACCACACCGACGGCCCGCCGTCGACGGCCCGCAGGGCGGCCTCCCCGACCGGGGGGCTGCCGGCGGCCGGCCGGTACGGCGACAGCCGGGCCGCGTCGGCCGTCCGGGCGAGCCGCACCTCGCGGAGGGCGGCGGGGGCCCCGGCCCGGGCGAGCCCGGCCAGCGGCGCGACCCTGAACAGGACCGGCTCGTACGTCGCGCCCAGGCGGTCCAGCTCGGCGCGGAGTTCCTCCGGCGGCCCGGCGGCGCCGAGTTCCAGCCGGGCCGGCAGCCCCCGCGCGGCGTACCAGGCGCGGACGGCCGCGAGCGCCTCGGCCGGCGGCAGGCCCGGATCGCCGAGCGCCAGGGCGGAGCCGCCGCACCGGGTGGAGCCGGCCGGGCCGCGCAGGGTCCACTCGCCCAGCGGCTCCCGTTCGACGGTCGGCCGGCCCCGGTCGGCGATCCGCCGGAGGTCCTCGGGGCCGGCCGGCGGCAGCGGCGCGCGCCGGGCGGGGAAGAGCGGCACCACCTTGCCCGCGACCAGCAGCCGTTCGTCGAAGGAGACCGGTCCGCCGGTCCGCGGCACCACCGTCAGGCCCCGGTCGTCCCAGGAGGCGAGCACGCCGATCACGTCGCGGAAGACTGGCCGGTTGTCGTCGGCGAAGCCGGCGAGCCGTCGTACGGAGACTCTCCGGCCCACGTCGGAGCGGTCAATCCGGACCTCCGGACGGTCCTGAACCGGCCCTTCGACGGCCATCTGGGCACCTCCTGTGCATTTGCGGTCTCCGACCCGCGATACTAGGGGCGGGCATCGACGACACCGCGCTCACCCGCGCACGCGAGAAAACAGAATGGGCCGCCGAGCCCTTCCGAGGAGGAACGACAGCGTGACCTACGTCATCGCGCAGCCTTGTGTCGACGTCAAGGACAAGGCCTGCATCGAAGAGTGCCCGGTTGACTGCATCTACGAGGGCGAGCGATCGCTCTACATCCACCCGGATGAGTGTGTCGACTGTGGTGCTTGCGAGCCGGTCTGCCCGGTCGAGGCGATCTTCTACGAGGACGACACTCCGGAGGAGTGGAAGGACTACTACAAGGCGAACGTCGAGTTCTTCGACGACCTCGGTTCGCCCGGCGGTGCTTCGAAGCTCGGCCTGATCGAGCGCGACCACCCGTTCATCGCCGCTCTGCCGCCGCAGAACGCCGACCACTGACCGGATCGGTGGCAATTCAGCTGTGACTACCAAGAACAGCACGCTCGCGCCGTTCCCGGGCCACCCGGGGGCGGCGCGCCGCGTTTCCGACCTCCTGCCGGTGTTCCCCTGGGACAAGCTGGAGCCCTACAAGGCCACGGCGCTCGCCCACCCGGGCGGGCTCTGCGACTTCTCCGTGGGCACCCCGGTGGACCCGGTCCCCGAGGTGATCCAGAAGGCGCTCGCCGCCGCCACGGACACCCCCGGCTATCCGACCGTGTGGGGCCCGGAGGAGTTGCGTGAGGCCGTCGCCGGCTGGCTGCGGCGCCGGCTCGGCGCGGAGATCGGCCCGCGGGCCGTCCTGCCGACCGTCGGCTCCAAGGAGCTGGTGGCCTGGCTGCCGACCCAGCTCGGCCTCGGCCCCGGCGACCAGGTCGCCTACCCGCGCCTGGCCTACCCGACGTACGAGGTGGGCGCCCGGCTGTGCGGCGCCGAGCCGGTCGAGTACGACTCGGTGGACGAGCTGGACGGCTCCCGGGTGCGCCTGCTGTGGGTCAACTCGCCGTCCAACCCGACCGGGCGGGTGCTCGGCGCCGACGAGCTGCGCCGCGCGGTGGCCTGGGCGCGCGAGCACCGGGCGCTGCTGGTCAGCGACGAGTGCTACCTGGAACTGGGCTGGGAGGCCGAGCCGGTCTCGGTGCTGCGCCCGGACATCTGCGGGGACGGCCACGAGGGCCTGCTCGCGCTGCACTCGCTGTCCAAGCGCTCCAACCTCGCCGGCTACCGCGCCTCCTTCGTGGCGGGCGACCCGGTGGTGGTCAGGGAACTGCTGGAGGTGCGCAAGCACGGCGGCATGATCGTGCCGGCGCCGGTGCAGGCCGCGACGGTGGCCGCGCTCGGGGACGACGCGCACGTGGCCGAGCAGCGGCAGCGCTACGCGGCCCGGCGGGCGGCGCTGCGGGCGGCGCTGGAGGCGTACGGCTTCCGGATCGAGCACTCGGAGGCGAGCCTCTACCTGTGGGCGACCCAGGACCGGCCGTGCTGGGAGACCGTCGCCGAACTCGCCGGACTGGGCATCCTGGTGGCGCCCGGTGACTTCTACGGTCCGGCCGGGGACCGCTTCGTCCGGGTGGCGTTCACCGCGACCGACGAGCGGGTCGCGGCGGCGGTGGAGCGGCTGAACGCGGCGCGCTGACCGCGTGGAAGGCCGAAGGGGCCGGTGTTCCGAGATGGAACACCGGCCCCTTCGCCGTCGTCGTACCGGGGTGCCGCCCGACCCGAGGGGTACGGGAGCCGCGGCGGGGGAGGGCTAGAGGCCGAGGCCGCCGCCGTTGACGCCGCCCAGCAGGCCGCCGATCGGACCGAGCGCGCCGGTCAGGCCGCCGAGGCCGTTCAGCGGGCTGTTCGGGCCGAGGTCGGCGCCGCCCAGGCGGTTGGCCGAGCCGTGCTCGGCCAGGCCGAGCACGTCGGCGCCGGGCAGGCCGGAGGCCAGGCCGCCGGGGACGGCGCGGCCGACGGCGCCGAGCGGCAGCGCGTCGGTGACGGCGTTGGTGCTGGGGACGGCCTGGGTCAGCCCGCCCGCGCCCGGGACGGCGTTGGCGACCGCACCGGCCTGGGAGAGCCCGCCGACCGGGTTCGCCCCGCTCTGCGCGCTGCGCTGCGGGCCGGCGGCGTGGCCGGTGACGGCCTCGCCGAGCTTCCCGGCCAGGGTCTTGGCGACCTTCGGGGCGACGCCCGAGAGCTGGCCGGTGGTGGCGGCGGTCTGGTCCACCGGGGCGGTCAGCGAGCCGGCCTTCTCGTTCGCCTCGGGGAGCTGCTGGGCGACGATGTTGCCGGTGGCGTCGGCGGTGGCGGGCACACCCGCGGCCACGGTCGCGGCGCCGGTGCTCCCGGCGGCCTGGCCCAGCTCGTGGGTGGTGTGCTGCAGGGTGGAACCCGTGTCGGTGTTGGTCAGCTGGCCCAGCGGGGCGGCCAGGTCGCTCTTCGGCAGCAGGGCGTCGGCGGCGGACGCGGAGCCGGCCGCGACCAGCGGGGTCGCGCCGGCCGCCACGAGCAGCGCGGCCTGGGCGATCCGGCGTGTGAGGGGGTGAGACATGGGGCTCCTCGAAAGGGGTCTGGGTCCGTTCCGTCCGCCGGGCGGACAACGGTGTTACCGCTTGAGAAGCCAGAAGGTTTCGGCCGGTGCAAGGAAAACGTCGTACCGACCATCTGACGGTATGACCGCATGGGAGGCCGCTCCCGGAGCCGTGCCGGGGGTGCGGGCACGCGACGGGCCAAGGGGAGTGACGGTTCTGCGCGCCGCCGGGCCCGGCCGTGCGTCTGTCCACCTGCGTTGACGCGAATCACTCGTACGGCGGCAACCCGGACATCAGTGCGTCAGCCGCCAGGACCCCCGGTCTCAGCTCTTCGCGGGGGCCGCCAGCGAGACCAGCACCAGCTTGGTCGACGTCCCGGTCGGCTGCGGCTTCCAGCCGTCCTCGGACTTGGCCTTCCGCCAGATCCGGCCGTCGTAGGCGACGGTCTCGATGCCCAGCCGCTGTGCCTGGGCCACCGCCCAGTGGGCCACCGCCCAGCCGTTCTGCCGTTCGGCCTCCGGCCCGGAGTCGGTGGACGCGGTCGGGTCCGGGGTCAGCGAGACGGCGTTCTCGGCGCCCTTCACCGTGGAGGTGTAGCCGGTCGCCGGGGTCACCGTCCGGCCGAACTCGCGGCGCACCCGGTCGCTCAGCACCTGCGCCCGGTCCGGGCGGGCCGCCGCCGTCGCGTCGGCGGCCGGCGCGGCCCCGGCCGGGGCCGGCGAGGACTCCTCCTCGTCGGTGTCCGGCGCGGCGAAGTCGCGCACCACGCAGTTCAGCGCGGCCGCCTCCCGGCCGGTCAGGGCCGAGGCCAGCAGGGTGGCCTTGGTCTCGTGCTTGGCGTAGGCCTGCGGGTAGCCGCTCTTCTGCACCTGCTGGGCCGCGTCGGTCAGCGGCAGCCGGGTGTACCCGGGCACCTTCACCAGGCCGTCCAGGAACTTGTTGGTCGCGTAGACCGGGTCCATGATCTGCTGCACGGTGCCCCAGCCCTGCGAGGGCCGCTGCTGGAACAGGCCGACCGAGTCCCGGTCGCCGCCGGCCAGGTTGCGGATCTTGGACTCCTGCATCGCGGTGGCCAGCGAGATGGTCACCGCCCGGTCCGGCAGGCCGCGGGCGTGCGCGACGGCGGCGATGGTCGCGGCGTTGGCGGCCTGCGGGACCTCCAGCGTCCCCTCGCCGGCCGGGGTCTTCACCGAGCAGCCCTCGGGGGTCAGCAGCTTCTGGTCGCGCAGCCAGTACAGCCCCACCGCGACCACGGCCAGCACCAGCAGCACGATCAGCACCGCGCGCACCGGCCTGCGGCGCCGCGGCGCAGCCGCGTCCCCGTCCCCGCCGCCGCTCTTCCGCCTGGCCACCGCCGCCCCTCTCCACCGAGCACTCCGAAACCGACACCGTACCCACTCGGACGGGTGTGCGGCCGTCGACGGTTGCCTCCGGACGGCACCGAAGCCGTCACGGACCGGCCACGGCCCGGATCCGCCCGGCACCTGTCCGGCATCCGCCCGGATCCGTCCGGCATCTGTCCGGGAGCGCGCCCGGGGGCGAGCCGGGGTCGCGGACGGGATCGAGGGCGGGAGCGCGGACGGGACTACGCTGGACGACCATGAGCAGCTCGAAGACGCCCCTTGACCTCACCCTCGACGGCGGCGCGCTGACCGCCCAGCTGGTCGACTTCCCCTCCGTCAGCGGCGACGAGCAGGCGCTCGCCGACGCCGTGGAGGACGCCCTGCGGGCCCTCCCGCACCTGACCGTCGACCGCTACGGCAACAACGTCGTCGCCCGCACGAACCTCGGCCGCGCCGAACGCGTCCTGCTCGCCGGCCACATCGACACCGTGCCGATCGCCGACAACGTGCCCTCCTGGGTCGAGGGCGACCTGCTCTTCGGCTGCGGCACCTCGGACATGAAGTCCGGCGTCGCCGTCCAGCTCCGGCTCGCGGCCACCCTGCCCGAGCCCAACCGGGACCTCACCTTCGTCTTCTACGACTGCGAGGAGGTGGAGGCCCACCGCAACGGCCTCGGCCACCTCGCCCAGGTCCACCCGGACTGGCTGGCCGCCGACTTCGCGGTGCTCATGGAGCCCAGCGGGGCGGTCGTCGAGGGCGGTTGCCAGGGCACCCTGCGCGCCCAGGTCCGGCTCACCGGCGTCCGGGCCCACTCGGCCCGCAGCTGGCTCGGCGACAACGCCATCCACCACGCCGGCGAGGTGCTGCGGCGGCTCTCCGAGTACCGGGCGCGCAAGGTCGACATCGACGGCCTGGAGTACCACGAGGGCCTCAACGCGGTGCGGATCGACGGCGGCGTGGCCGGCAACGTGATCCCCGACGAGTGCGTGGTGACGGTCAACTTCCGCTTCGCGCCGGACCGCGACGAGGCCGGGGCCGAGAAGCACGTGCGCGAGGTCTTCGACGGCTTCGAGGTCACCGTCACCGACTTCGCCCCGGGCGCGCTGCCCGGACTCGACCAGCCGGCCGCCCGGGCCTTCCTCGCCGCCACCGGCGGCACCGCCCGCGCCAAGTTCGGCTGGACCGACGTGGCCCGGTTCAGCGCGCTCGGCGTCCCGGCGGTCAACTACGGCCCGGGCGACCCGAACATGGCGCACAAGCGGGACGAGCACTGCTCGTTGAGCGCGATCGCCGAGACCGAGGAGCGGCTGCGCGCCTGGCTGACGGCCTGAACCCGGCGGACGGCCGGACCGGTCCCGCGGCCGGTCCGACCGTCCGACCATCGGTCGAACGCCATCTTCCGGTTGCCCAACCGACCTTCCACCGTTGCCTGAAAAAGGGGTGGCCGGGGCGTAGGGTTTCGTCATGACAGGCACTGGAGACGAAAAGCACTACGGCCACGGTCCTGAGCAGGTGGGCGGGCCGCGCCCGAAGAAGGCGTGGCCCGAGAAGCAGAAGGGCCCGGTGCTGGTGCGCCGGGACCAGGTCGGCGAGAGCACCACGGACCAGCGGCTGCTGGACACCACCGGCCCGACCGACTGGCTGCACACCGACCCCTGGCGGGTCCTGCGCATCACCTCGGAATTCGTCGAGGGTTTCGGTGCGCTCGCCGAACTCCCGCCCGCGATCAGTGTCTTCGGCTCCGCGCGGACCCCGGTCGACTCACCCGAGTACGCCGCGGGCGTCGCGATCGGCCGGGCCCTGGTCGAGGCCGGCTTCGCGGTGATCACCGGTGGCGGCCCGGGCGCGATGGAGGCGGCCAACCGGGGCGCCTCGGACGCCGGCGGGCTCAGCGTCGGGCTCGGCATCGAGCTGCCCTTCGAGCAGGGGCTCAACGAGTTCGTCGACCTCGGGCTGAACTTCCGTTACTTCTTCGTCCGCAAGACGATGTTCGTGAAGTACTCGCAGGGCTTCGTCGTCCTGCCCGGCGGCCTCGGCACCCTGGACGAGCTGTTCGAGGCGCTCACCCTGGTGCAGACGAAGAAGGTCACCCGCTTCCCGGTGATCCTCTTCGGCAGCGCGTACTGGGGCGGACTGGTCGACTGGCTGCGGGACACCCTGGTCGCCCAGGGCAAGGCCGCCCCGCACGACCTGGAGCTCTTCCACGTGACCGACGACATCGACGAGGTCATGAAGATCCTCGTCGACGCCCGCCGGCCCGTGAACGAGATCTAGGACCCGGAAGGGCCCCGGATCCCCTCCCCGGCCCCCGGACCCCCGACAGGTCCCCGGCGGGGCCCCCGGAGGCCGCTACGCCAGCCCCCGGCGGGCCACGGCCGGCGGGCGGGTGCCGCGGATCGAGGCGACCATGTCGAGCACCTGCCGGGTCTCCGCCACCTGGTGCACCCGGTACACCTGGGCGCCCAGCCAGGCGGAGACCGCCGTGGTCGCCAGGGTGCCGAGCAGCCGCTCGTCCACCGGCCGGTCCAGGGTCTCGCCGACGAAGTCCTTGTTCGACAGCGACACCAGCACCGGGAAGCCGGTCGCGGTCATCTCCGGCAGCCGCCGGGTCGCCTCCAGCGAGTGCCGGGTGTTCTTCCCGAAGTCGTGCCCCGGGTCGATCAGCACCGCGTCCCGCCGCACACCCAGCTCCACCGCCCGCTCGGCCAGCCCGACGGTGACCCGCAGGATGTCCGCCATCACGTCCTGGTAGCCGGCCCGGTGCGGCCGGGTGCGCGGCTCCGCGCCGCCCGCGTGCGTGCAGACCAGCCCGACGTCGTGGCGGGCGGCCACCTCGGCCAGCCGCGGGTCCACCCCGCCCCAGGCGTCGTTCAGCAGGTCGGCGCCGACCTCGCAGACCGCCTCGCCGACCTCGTGCCGCCAGGTGTCCACACTGATCACGGCCCCGGGGTGGCGCTCGCGCAGCTCCGCCACGAACGGCACCGTGCGGCGCAGCTCCTCCTCGACGGTCACCTCGTCACCCGGCCCGGCCTTCACCCCGCCGATGTCGAGGATCGCCGCACCCTGCGCCATCGCGCGGTCGGCGGCCTCGAACGCGGCCTCGTCGGCGAAAGTCGACCCCTTGTCGAAGAACGAGTCCGGTGTGCGGTTGACGATCGCCATGATCACAAGCTCGTCGTCGCCGAATTCCCGTGGTCCCAGGCGCAGTGCCACCGATGTCTCCTCCACAGCTGCTGCGGGTGCGATGATGGCCCCCCGGCCCATCGGGACCATGATCCCACTCCTGTCGGGGCCGGCCGGAGAATCGGGAGGACCGCTCGTGTTCTGGGTGATCGTGGTGGCCATGGCCGTAGTGGTCGGCGGCGCCGCGCTGGTGGCGCTGGGCGGCGGCGGTTCGATGCCCGAGGCCGTGCAGGACCGGATCTCCGCCCGGCTGCCGCAGGACCGCCCGCTGGGCCGGGCCGACGTGGACGCGCTGCGCCTGCCGATGGCCCTGCGCGGCTACCGGATGGACGAGGTGGACGACGTCCTCGACCGGCTGGGCGCCGAACTCGCGCACCGGGACGCCCGGATCGCCGAGCTGGAGGCGCTGGCCGCGGTCCACGGCGCCGTCGAGGCGGCCGACCGTCCCGAGCCCGGTGCCGAACCGCTGCCCGGCCTGGAGGAATTCGCCCTGGTCGTCGAGCCCGCCGTCGCCCTCACCAAGTCCGCCGCGGCCCCCTCGGCCGGCGGCCCCGAGGACGCCGTGCCGGACGGCGAGCGGTGAGCGCCACCACCGGCGCCGTCCTGGGGGCGGACGGGCTGCGCCGCTGCGCCTGGGGCGATTCGGCGGACGACTACCGGATCTACCACGACACCGAGTGGGGCCGCCCGGTGCGCGGCGACGACGCCCTGTTCGAGCGGGTCTGCCTGGAGGCGTTCCAGTCCGGCCTGTCCTGGATCACCATCCTGCGCCGCCGCGAGGGCTTCCGGGCCGCCTTCGCCGGCTTCTCGATCGCCGAGGTCGCCGAGTTCGGCCCCGCCGACGTCGAGCGGCTGCTCGCGGACACCGGCATCATCCGCAACCGGGCCAAGATCGAGGCCTCGATCGCCAACGCCCGGGTCGCCCGCGAGCTCGACGGCGGACTGGACGCGCTGATCTGGGGGTTCGCCGGGGACCAGGACCGGCCGGCGCCCCGCACCCTGGACGAGGTGCCGGCCGTCACGCCCGAGTCGACGGCGCTCGCCAAGACCCTCAAGAAGGCCGGCTTCCGGTTCGTCGGCCCGACCACCGCGTACGCGCTGATGCAGGCCTGCGGGCTGGTGGACGACCACCTCGCCGACTGCCACGTCCGCACCGCGCCCGCAGGCCCGGGCCGGGTCTGAGCCGGACCTGGGACCGGGTCCGGACCGGACCCGGACCGGGGCGCGTGCGGGGCCCGGCCGGGGCTACCGGCCCAGGTAGGCCGGCTTCTCCTTGGCGATGAAGGCGCGGACCGCGATCCGGTGGTCCTCGCTCTCGCCGGCCAGGGTCTGCAGCTCGTCCTCCTTGTCGAGCAGTTCGCTCAGCGAGTGCGAGGCGCCGTACGCCAGGGACTCCTTGATCGCGCCGTACGCCACCGTCGGGCCCTCGGCCAGCTCCTTGGCGAACACCCGGGCGGTGGCGGCCAGTTCGGCGGCCGGCACGACCTTGGTGGCCAGGCCCAGCTCCATCGCCTCGGCCGCCTTCACGGTGCGCGGCAGCATTAGCAGCTCGGTCGCCCGCGCGTGGCCGACCAGCCGGGGCAGGGTCCAGGAGGCCCCGGAGTCGGCGGTCAGCGCGATCCCGGCGAACGCGGTGTTGAATCCCGCGGTGTCCGCCACGATCCGGAAGTCACAGGCGAAGGCCAGCGAGGCGCCCGCCCCGGCCGCCACCCCGCCGACCGCGGCCACCGTCGGCTTGCGCATCCCGGCCAGCGCCCGCAGCAGCGGGTTGTAGTGCTCGGCCACCGTCCGCAGCGCGCCCTCGCCGGTCTCCTCGGCCCGCTTCAGCAGGCCCAGGTGCTCCTTGAGGTCCTGCCCGACGCAGAACGCCCGGTCGCCCGCGCCGGTCAGCAGCACCGCGCGCACGGCCGGGTCCTCGGCGGCGGCGGTCACGGTGTCACGCAGCGCCACCTTGGTCGCGACGTCCAGCGCGTTCATCGCCCCGGGGCGGTTGATCGTGATGACGGCCAGGCCGCCGTCCAGCTCGTACAGCACCGAATCGGACATGGGCGAGAGCTCCCTTGCTCGTGATCGTGGGCTGCCAGGATGCCGGAGGCCCGGGCCGCCTGGGGAGTGTGAGGTATCGCACCTTCCGGTGGCGTGCGGACCGGCGCCGCGCCGGGGCTTATGCCGGTTATTGGGGGGGATTGCGGCGGTCCGGACGAGGTTGCACCGAGAGTGATGTTGGTCATCAGGCCGTGGCATGCGGGATAATGGCTTCCGATCAATGCGTTCGATACCGGCGGTGGACGGACTGCCGGTGCGTAGCTGAGCGGTTGCAGGAAGGGGAACGAGCATGGCGGCCATGAAGCCGCGGACGGGTGACGGCCCGCTCGAAGTCACCAAAGAGGGGCGGGGCATCATCATGCGCGTTCCGCTCGAAGGCGGCGGACGCCTCGTGGTGGAGCTCACGCCCGACGAGGCCCACGCCCTCGGCGAGGCCCTGAAGAAGGCCTGCGGCTGACCGCAGCAGGCGCTCGCCATCTCCTGGAGATGTGCAGCCGGGCCCGGTACGACCATCGCGTCGTTCCGGGCCCGGGTACGTTTTCGCCACCGTGCGCCGTGCGCTGTGTCCCGCGCGCCGCTACCGCTTCACGGCGCAGAGCAGCCCGTCCGACACCGGCAGCAGCGCGGGCAGCAGGGCGTCGCTCTCCCGGACGTCCCGGACGAGGTCGCGCATCGACCTGGTCCGCGGGTCCTGGAGTTCCGGTTCGGCCAGTCGGCCCTCCTGGAACACGCCCTCGAAGCAGACCATCCCGCCCGGCCGCAGCAGCCGCAGCGACTCCGCCAGGTACTGGCCGGACTCCGCCGGGTCCCCGTCGCAGAACACCAGGTCGTACTGGCCGTCGGCGAGCCTCGGCAGCACCTCCAGGGCCCGGCCCGGTATGAACCGCGACCGGTTGGCCGCGAACCCGGCGGCCTGGTAGGCCTCCCTTGCCAGCTGCTGGCGCACCGGCTCCGAGTCGACGGTGGTGAGTACGCCGTCCGACCGCATCCCGCGCAGCATGTACACCCCGGAGACGCCCGTCCCGGTGCCGATCTCGGCCACCGCCTTGGCGCCCAGGGCGGCGGCCAGCAGCCGCAGACAGGCGCCGCCGCTCGGGCCGATCGCCCGGATCCCGGTGCGCGCGGACTGCGCCCGGGCGTAGGTCAGCACCGCGTCCTCGCCGACGAAGGTGTCGGCGAGCGCCGCGCGCGCGGGCCCGAACTCGCTGATGGCTGCCTCTTTCGGAGCCCCGGGTGGCGGCCCGGCGCCGAGCAGATGTCGATATTTCCTGCCACAGATTACTGGCCGGGCGGGAACCGCGTACGGCGGCGGGCCGTTGATGGAGCAGGGACCGGGCGAACAGTGCGTCCCGGACACCCTCCGGGAGCCGCTCCGGCGGGCCGGACGGTGCCGCGGATACCGGACGCGGTCCCGGACACTTCTTATCCGGGCTTGACGGGCGAGGTGGATATGGTGGTGGCCCTGCTGGGCAGAAGAGCCGACCGAGGAGGTGTGGCCGAGGGCGACGTCTCCGTGCGGCGGCACTCCCGCGGCACCGCGTCGGCCCGTACGCCGAAGCCCGTGATGAACCAGCCTGCGCACTCCACCCTGGACCAGCCGGCCGCCGCGCCCCAGGCGCCCGCCGGCACTGCCGAGGCCCCCGCCCTCGCGACCTTCGCCGAGGGCCCCGACGCGCAGACCTGGACTCCGCCCAGCTGGGAGGAGATCGTCGAGGCGCACAGTGCGCGCGTCTACCGTCTCGCCTACCGGCTGACCGGTAACCAGCACGACGCCGAGGACCTCACCCAGGAGGTCTTCGTCCGGGTCTTCCGATCGCTGTCCACCTACACCCCCGGCACGTTCGAGGGCTGGCTGCACCGGATCACCACCAATCTCTTCCTGGACATGGTCCGCCGCCGCCAGCGCATCCGCTTCGACGCGCTCGGCGACGACGCGGCGGAGCGGCTCGCCTCCCGCGAGCCCAGCCCGGCCCAGCACTTCAGCGACACCCACTTCGACGCCGACGTCCAGCACGCCCTGGACACCCTGGCGCCCGAGTTCCGTGCCGCCGTGGTGCTCTGCGACATCGAGGGCCTCTCCTACGAGGAGATCGCCGCCACCCTCGGCGTCAAGCTCGGCACCGTCCGCAGCCGTATCCACCGCGGCCGCTCGCACCTGCGGGCCGCGCTCAAGCACCGCGCCCCCGGCTCGGCCCCCGGCCGTGAGCGCCGGGGCGGCGGCGCCGAGGAGCGGCCGGTCCCCGTCGGCGCCGCCGCCGGTGAGGCCCCGGTCGCGCCGGGCGGGCGTGGCCGGAGGCGATCGTGAGCGGAACCGGTCGGTCCGGGCCGGGCCACTCGGACACCCCCGGCCGCACGGCCGCCCGCCGGGCCGGCTGGCCCGCGCTGGGCCGCCGGGGCCAGGACGGGCCGGGAGCGGCCGACGGGCCCGCGCCGCCGGCCGAGGCGGCCCTGCGCGCCGTCGCCGTCCGGTCGGTCGACCCCGCGGAGGAGCACCACCTCGGGGAGCGGCTGTCCGCGTTCGTCGACGGAGAACTCGGCCACGACTCGCGCGAGCGCGTCCAGGCCCATCTGGCGACCTGTCCGCAGTGCCTCGCCGAGGCCGACGAGGGCCGCGCGGTCAAGCACCTGCTGACCCGGACCGGCACGCCCGGCCCGTCCGCCGGGCTGATGGCCCGGCTGATGGCCGTCGGCGCGCTCCCGGAGGACGAGCCGCAGCCGCGCGCCGACCGGCCGCGCCGGGACGACGACGACTTCCCCGGTGGCGGCGTGGCCGGCACCGGGACCCTCGGCGGCAGCCGGCTGAACGGCGGCTCCTTCGGCCGGGGCGCGGGCGCCTCCTTCGGCGGCGGCGCGCTCGGCGCCGGCACCCCCGTGCCCGGGGTCGACCCGCGGGCCTTCGGCCGGGGCGGCGCGGTGCTGCGCCCGCTGATCGGGCGCCGCTCCCTGCGTCCGGACGCCCCGGTCCAGCCGCTGGCCGCGGCCGTGGCCGCGATCGCCCCGGTGGTCCGGCCGGTCCCGCCGCGCGGCCGGCGCTTCGTCTTCGCCGCCGCCGGGGCCTTCTCGGTGGCCGCGGTGACGCTCGGCGGGGTCGGCGGCATGGCCGGCCCGGGCGACGACCAGCACGGCACCGTGGTCAGTCCGGCCGGCAGCGGCGGCCGGGGCGGCATGGTCCCGATGAACGCCCAGGTGCCGGCGGCGGACCTGCCGGTCCGCCCGGTGGCGGTCACCCGGGGCGCGATGCCGCCGCACGAACTCCCCGAGCGCACGCCGAGCTCCGGCGTGGCCGGCCTGCACCACGAGAACAGGTAGACCTCACCGGACCCTCGGGGCCGCGGTCATCGGCGGGTCTTCACCACGGCTTCATCACACCGGGGGTCCTGGACCAGCCGATGGCCATTACGCTGTGGGGAGCGTTTGTCCGATCCGCCCGCGACCGTAGGGAGCCTTGGTGTTCAGTGACGTGGGCACACTGGAGGTCCTGACCCTGGCCATCATGGCCATCGTGATCTTCGGTCCGGACAAGCTGCCGAAGCTGATCCAGGACACCATGGGGTTCATCCGGAAGATCCGGTCCTTCGCGGACACCGCGAAGGAGGACATCCGCAGCGAACTCGGGCCCGAGTTCAAGGACTTCGAGTTCGAGGACCTCAACCCGAAGACCTTCGTCCGCAAGCAGCTGATGGGCGGCGAGGAGGACCCGCTGGGCCTCAAGGACATGCGGGAGTCCCTGGACATCCGCTCGGTGCTGGACGACAAGCCGGCCGCCCCGGTGAACGGGCACGGCCGCAGCGGCAGCGTCTCCTTCGACAAGCCCGCCGCCACCCCGGCCCCCGCGACGGCCGGCGCCCCCCTCACGCCGGGCGAGCGCCCCCCGTTCGACCCCGACGCGACCTGACGCGACCCGACGTGACCTGACGCGCCCGGGCGTGCCCACCCCCCGCCCCCGGTCGGGAGCGCCCGCGTCGTCGCTCCCGGGCGCCCTCCGCGCCCCGCCGAACCGCACGGCTGAGCGGGCCCCGGCGTGCGCGCCGCTATTGTGCTGAGTGTTCCCGCTGTGCCGTCCGTCACTTCCGGTCCCGTCCGGGCCCGAGTCGGTCGGCGGGGGCCCCGAGGTGCGCCACGATGGGAGCGCACCACGGCAGGCGAACGTCGTTGAGGAGGCCCCGGGGATGGACGCGACGAGTCAGGCGGTGGGAACGGCCACGGCCGGCGGACCCATGGTCGGCGGACAGGCAGGCCCGGCGGACCCCCTGGTGCCGTACCTGTCCGCGGACTTCCCCTGGTACGGCCTGGACGACGGCTGGTCCGGCCGCCGCTTCCTGCTGCCGAGCGGCTTCGGCGGCCCGCGCTCCGGCGTCCACGGCGCCGTCGACTACGGCAGCCTGGGCCACGGCGAGGAGCCGGCCCGCCAGTACGAGCCGCGCGACATGCGCAAGTTCGCGGTGGCCGTCACCGTCGCCCGCCGGGACAGCCGGCGCAGCGCCGACAACACCGGCACCCTGGAGGCCACCTCCGCCGCCTCCGCGGCCTGGCTGGCCGGCTCAGGGCTGCTCGCCGCGACCTGGCCGGGCCAGCTGGACCGCGCGCTGCGCCAGGACTGGCTGGACCAGCAGTCCGCACTCGCCTGGGACCTCGCCGACGACCTGGACGGCCCCGGCTGGTCCACCCTCAGCCTCCCGGTGAACGGCCTGCCGCAGTCCTTCCGCTACCGCGAGTCCGAGTACGGCTGGGTCCTGGCCGGCGAGGCCCCCGGTGTCCTGCTGGGCGCCTACGGCCGCGGCATCAGCGCCTACGGCGCGGGCTTCGCCACCGTCCCCGACCTCACCGCCTACACCCGCCCGTAGGGTCCGCGCGCACGACAGTCCCCCGCGCGCACGACAGCCCCCCGCGCGCACGACAGGGGCCCGCCGGTTCGAACCCGCGGGCCCCGGTCGG
>NZ_JAXCLC010000034.1:0-89087 GCF_034043715.1 Kitasatospora purpeofusca
CACGGCCGTGGACGACGCGCCCGCCCCGGGGGAACGGACCGTCGGCGGATCACCCGCCGGCGACCGCCGGGATGATCGAAATGTTCGCGCCGTCCTTGATCTCCGTCTCCAGGCCCTCGGCGAACCGCACGTCGTCGTCGTTCACATAGACATTGACGAAACGGCGCAGCCGGCCGGTGTCGTCGAGGATCCGCGCGGCGATCCCGGCATGGTTGCGGTCCAGGTCGGCGATCACCTCGCCCAGCGTGGCGCCCTCGGCGGGCACCTCGCTCACGCCGTCGGTGTAGGTGCGCAGAATGGTGGGGATGCGGACGTTGGCGCTCATGGGGGTCTCCTCGTTACGGGCGCTGGGCGGGTCGGTCAGGCAGCGGCGGGATCAGGCGGAGGCCAGGCCGGCGCCCCGGAAGGCGTCCAGGGTCGGCCGGATGACGGCGGTCATGCCGGCCTCGGCGACGGCGTCGAGGGTCTTCAGCCCGTCACCGGTGTTGATGGCGACGGTCTCCTTCGACGGGTCCAGCTGCCCGGTCTCGACCAGCTTCTTGAGCACGCCGACGGTCACGCCGCCCGCGGTCTCCGCGAAGACGCCCTCGGTCCGGGCCAGCAGGCGGATCGCCGCCACGACCTCCTCGTCCGTGACGTCCTCCACCGCGCCGCCGGTGCGCCGGGCGATGTCCAGCACGTACGGGCCGTCGGCCGGGTTGCCGATCGCCAGCGACTTGGCGATGGTGTTCGGCTTGACCGGCCGGATCACGTCGTGGCCGGCCTTGAAGGCGGCCGAGACCGGCGAGCAGCCCTCCGCCTGGGCGCCGAAGATCCGGTACGGCCGGTCCTCGACCAGGCCCAGCCTGATCAGCTCCTGCAGCCCCTTGTCGATCTTGGTGAGCTGGGAGCCCGAAGCGATCGGGATCACGATCTGCTCCGGCAGCCGCCAGCCGAGCTGCTCGCAGATCTCGAAGGCGAGCGTCTTGGAGCCCTCGCCGTAGTACGGCCGCAGATTGACGTTGACGAAGCCCCAGCCCTCGCCGGCCGGGTCGCCGATCAGCTCCGAGCAGAACCGGTTCACATCGTCGTAGTTGCCCTCGATGCCGACCAGCTCGCCGCCGTACACCCCGGCCATCACGACCTTGCCCTGCTCCAGGTCGTGCGGGATGAACACGCAGGACCGGAAGCCCGCCCGGGCCGCCGCCGCGCCGACCGCGCCGGCCAGGTTGCCGGTCGACGAGCAGGACAGCGTGGTGTAGCCGAACGCGCGGGCCGCCTCGATGGCGCAGGCCACCACACGGTCCTTGAAGGAGTGGGTCGGGTTCCCGGAGTCGTCCTTGATGTGCAGCTGGGCGGTGAAGCCGAGCTCGCGGCCCAGGTTGTCCGCCTTCACCAGCGGGGTCCACCCCGGGTTGAGGTTCGGCTTGGTCGCCACGTCGGCCGGGACGGGCAGCAGCGGCGCGTAGCGCCAGATCGACGCCGGACCGGCCTCGATCCGCTTGCGCAGCTCCTCGGCGCTCTCGCTGCCGAAGTCGTAGAAGATCTCCAGCGGACCGAAGCACTCCGGACAGGCGAAGCTGGGACCGAGCGGGAACCGGGTGCCGCACTCGCGACAGGACAGCGCGGCGGCGGGGCCGAGGTCGACGGATACGGCGGTGTCGATAGCCATGATGGGCGGAGGCCTCTCTCCTCATCTTCCCCGTGACGCGGTCGCGCCCGGGACGGAATTGGCACCTGTCCCGCCGGGGCGTGAAGCCGACCGTGCGAGAAGGTTGCCGGGACGTCAACGGGCCGTTCCCTCAGTCCCTCTGGATGAGCTCTGTGAAGTTGTGGTTCTGCTCAGCGGTGACCCCGGCGTGCGAAGGTCCGATCGCTGTACGAAGACTGTATCCGAAGGCATCGGTCCCGAACGCGACCGTCCGCCACGCGAGATGACCCGTCCCAACCTCCCCCGGCCTGCGGCCGGGGGGACCCCCATCGTCGAGGAGAGCACCGTGCCCGCCGAACCGACCTCCGCGCTCCTCCCCGAGACCGCGTCCTGGCTGCGCCGGCGCTCGTGGACCGCGGCAGACCGACCGGTTCACACGCTCCCGGCCGCCAAGCGCGCCCTCGGTCCGGCGGGCACCGTCAGCGTCGTGCTGCCCGCCCTGGACGAGGAGGCCACCGTCGGCGAGATCGTCCGGGTCATCCGGCGGGAGCTGATGGAGCGGCTGCCGCTGGTGGACGAGCTGGTGGTGGTCGACTCCGGCTCCGCCGACGCCACCGCCGAGGTCGCCGCCGAGGCCGGGGCCACCGTCGTCCACCGGGACGCCATCCTGCCCAGGCTGCCCGCCGCCCCCGGCAAGGGCGAGGTGCTGTGGCGTTCGCTGCTGGCCACCCGCGGCGAGATCGTCTGCTTCGTCGACGCCGACCTGCGCGAGTTCGATCCCGCCCTGGTCTCCGGCATCATCGGCCCGCTGCTCACCGACCCGGGCATCCAACTGGTCAAGGCGATGTACGACCGGCCGCTGGAGACCGACGGCGCGGTGGTGCCGGCCGGCGGCGGCCGGGTCACCGAACTGGTCGCCCGTCCGCTGCTCAATCTGCACTGGCCGGAACTCGCCGGTTTCGTCCAGCCGCTCGGCGGCGAGTACGCGGCCCGCCGCTCACTGCTCGAACGGCTGCCCTTCCCCACCGGCTACGGAGTCGAGCTCGGCCTGCTCGTCGACGCCCTGGAGACGGCCGGACTGGACGCGCTCGCCCAGGTGGACGTCGGCATCCGCCATCACCGGCACCAGGACGCCCAGGCGCTCGGCCGAATGGCGGCCACCATCTACCGCACCGCGCTGGAGCGACTGGACCGCACCCACCGGCTCAAGGCCTCCGCCGACCTGGTCCGCCCCCTGCTCACCCAGTTCACCCGCGACCCGCTGACCCGCGCCTTCACCGCCCACACCCACCCGGTCACCGCGACCGAGCGGCCGCCCATGCACACCGTCCCCGAGTACGCCACCCGACACTGAGGACCCGTCCCGCGGGTTTGCCGCCCCGGCCCCCCGGCAACCAACCAACCATGGGTGATCTCACGACCGAGCGTTCGAATCCGACCGGCACCGCCCCGGTGCTGGTGGCGTCCAACCGGGGGCCGGTGTCGTTCGGTACCGCGGACGACGGCACGCTGACCCTCCGCAGAGGCGGCGGCGGACTGGTGTCCGGACTGTCCGCGATCGACGACCCGGACGCCGTCTGGGTCTGCGCCGCCCTCTCCGACGCCGACCGCCGGGCCGCCCGCGAGGCCCCGGACGGCCGGCTCGACCGGGCCGGCCACGACGTCGGCGGCCAGGCCGTCCGGATGCTCGGCCTCGATCCGGAGACCTTCGCCCGCGCCTACAACGGCATCGCCAACTCGACCCTCTGGTTCGTCCACCACCTGCTCTGGAACACCCCGACCGCCCCCGTCTTCGACGCCGGCTTCCGCACCGGGTGGGAGGCGTACACCGCGTACAACACGGCCTTCGCCGACGCCCTCGCCGCCGAGGCCGCGCCCGGGGCCGCCGTCCTGGTGCAGGACTACCACCTCTCGCTCGTCCCGGCGCTGCTCCGCGCCGCCCGCCCCGACCTGCGGATCGGCCACTTCTCGCACACCCCCTGGGCGCCGCCCGAGTACCTGCGGCTGCTGCCCGACGACATCGCCGAGGCCGTCCTCACCGGCATCCTCGGCGGCGACCGGGCGGGCTTCCTGACCCGCCGCTGGGCGCTCGCGTTCGCCGACTGCTGCGAGCGGTTCCTCGGCGCGGACGTCGACCGCGCGGCGCTCACCGTGACGCACGCGGGCCGCACCACCGCCCTCGGCGTCCACGGCCTCGGCGCCGACGCCGACTTCCTGCGCGAGCGCGCCCACCGGCCGGACGTCGACGAGCGGCTCGCCACCCTGCGCGCGACCGTGGGCGACCGCCGCACCATCGTCCGGGTCGACCGCACCGAGCTGAGCAAGAACATCGTCCGCGGCTTCCTGGCCTACCGGCACCTGCTGCGCACCCGCCCGGAGTGGCACGACCGGGTGGTGCACATCGCCTTCGCCTACCCGTCCCGCACCGACCTCGCCGAGTACCGGGCCTACACCGACCAGGTGCGGGCGCTCGCCGCCGAGATCGAGGCGGAGTTCGGGACCCCGGACTGGCGGCCGCTGGTCCTCCACGTCGACGACGACTTCCCGCGCTCGCTGGCCGCCTACCGGCTGGCCGACGTGGCCCTGGTCAACCCGATCCGGGACGGCATGAACCTCGTCGCCAAGGAGGTCCCGGTGGTCTCCGACCAGGGGTGCGCGCTGGTGCTCTCCCGGGAGGCCGGCGCGCACGCCGAACTCGGCCAGGACGCGCTGAGCGTCAACCCCTACGACATCGTGGCCACCGCCGAGGCCCTGCACGCCGGGCTCACCATGCCGGCCGACGAGCGGGCCGACCGCAGCAAGCGGCTGGCCGCCGCCGCGACGGCACTGCCGCCGCAGCAGTGGTTCCTGGACCAGCTCAACGCCCTGCGGCCGGGCGGCTGAGCTCCTCCCCCAGCGCGACCAGCAGTTCCACCACGCCGGCCGGGCCCGGGACCACCAGGTCCGCCCGGTCGGCGAGTTCGCGCACCGGCGCGTCCCCCACCGCGCCGCTGCACACCAGCAGCCCGGCCAGGCCCTCCGGGCGCAGCCCCTCCACCGCGGCGAAGGCGGGGACGTCGCCCAGGTCGTCGCCCGCGTAGAGCACCGACCGGGCCCCGCGCTCGCGCAGCAGCCCGGTCAGCGCCGCCCCCTTGTCCACCCCGGGCGGCCGCAGTTCCAGCACCAGCCGGCCCGGCTCGACCACCAGCCCGTGCTCGGCCGCCAGCCGCTCCATCGGCAGCCGCAGCAGCTCGAACGCGGCCGTCGGTTCGGCCGTCCGCCGGGTGTGCACGGCCACCGAGCGGCCCTTGTCCTCCACCCAGGTGCCCTCGGGCGCGCCGAGCGCCGCCAGCCGCTCCGCCAGCTCCGCCCGCACCGCGGCCACGCCCGGGTGCGGCGGCGGCGCGGTCAGCCGGCCGTCCTCCCAGCGCTCCGCGCCGTAGTGGCCGAGCACCACCACCCCGTCGATCCCGGCCAGCCCGCCGTACTCCACCGCCAGGGCGGCCGGCCGGCCGGTCACCACCGCGACCGCGCCGACCCGCGGCGCCAGCGCGCGCAGCGCCGGTGCCACGCCGGGGTCCGCCCTGGCCCGGTCCGGGTCGGGGACGATCGGGGCGAGCGTCCCGTCGAAGTCGAGGGCGATCACGGCGTCACGGGGTGCGGCGAGCAGTGCCGCCAGCCCCGCGCGCCCGGCGTCCGTGAGCGGTCGAGTCATCTCGGAAAGGCCCATGCCCGGCACCGTACCCAGCCCGGGCGGGGGCCACCCGTCGGGCCGTGCCGGCACCGGGCGGACCGCCGTCAGCGGGCCGCCCGCCGGGCGTCGCGGACCCGGCGCAGCCGGTTGACCAGCACCGGGGCGTGCGCCAGCGCCTCCGGCCGGTCCAGCAGCCCGTTCAACAGCTGGTAGTACCGGGTGCTGGAGAGCCCCAGCTCCTCCCGGACGGCCCGCTCCTTCGCACCGGCCGTCCGCCAGCTCCTGGCCTCCAGCGCCAGCACGGCCCGGTCCCTGGCATCCAGCCCGGCCGGCCCGGCCGGCGCGGCCGGCTCGACCGACGAGGCCGGCTCGACCGGCTCCGCCGACGCCGGTTCCGGCCGCGCCGCTTCCTCTTCCTCGTCCGCGCCCATCGGGGCCCACCTCCGCCCATCGCTACGGAGTGTCATTCTGCCCCGCGGACCCGACACACCCTGCCCGCTGCGCCGCCCCGGTCCGCCGACTAGCGTCGCCCCCATGACCAGCATCCCGACCGCCGCCTTCGCCCTGCACGTCCCGACCGCCGAGCTCGAAGCCGACCCGCTCGACCCGGCGCAGATCGTCTCCGGCACCCCCGAGGTGTCCGGCCTGGTGCTCTCCGAGTCCGCGGCCGGCGAGTCGGGCATCTGGCAGATCACCCCTGGCGTGGTCACCGACACCGAGGCGGCGGAGGTCTTCGTGGTGCTGAGCGGCCGGGCCACCGTCGTGGTCGACGGTGGCCCGGTGCTGGAACTCGGCCCGGGTGTCGCCGGGGTGTTCCAGGAGGGCGACCGCACCACCTGGACCGTCCTGGAGACGCTCCGCAAGGTCTACGCGATCACCTACTGACCCCCTACTGATCACCTGCCGACGCCGGCGCCCGCCGGCCGGGCCCGGGTCACTTGCGGATCCGGGCCGCCTCCTTCACCGCCGCCTGCTGGAGGTCCTCCAGCACCGGCTTGGGCTCGGCGGTCGCCGCCGCCCCGATGCCGGTCTTGATCCGGTTGGAGACCTCGGCCCAGGCCGGGTCCCCGAAGGGGTAGAAGCTCGCGTTGCCGAGCCCGGCCGCGAACTGCTTGAGGTCCGCGTGCTTCGGATCCGCGGTCATCGCGTCGAACGCGTCCTGGGTGACCGGCAGCAGGTTGTAGGTCTCGTCGAACTTGAGCTGGTTCTCCTTGTTGTAGACGAAGGAGAGGAAGCGGCGGATCTCGTTCTTGTGGCCGTTGGCCTTGAACGCCATCATCCAGTCGGCCACCCCGAGGCTGCCGGTCTTCGCCAGGCCGTCCTTCTTCGGGATCGGGGCCGTGCCGAAGTCGATCTTGCCGTTGGTGGCCATCCGCAGCAGCGTCGGGTGGCCGTTGAGCATCGCCACCTTGCCGGCCGCGAAGTCGCTGTACACCGGGGTGCGGTTCATCTTCCCGGGCTCGGGGTAGGTGAGGCCGGTGGCGACCAGGTTGGTCCGCAGCCAGCTGAAGGTGGCCTGGTTCTTGTCACTGTCGATGGTGTAGTTGCCCACGTCGTCGGAGAGGCTGCCGCCGCCGCTCAGCGTCCAGAGCATCGACTCGGCCGGCGCCTCCTCGGGCCCCAGCGGCAGTCCGTACGGGGTGACGCCCGGGACCTTGGCCTTGATCTTCTCGGCGGCCGCCCTGAGCTCGTTCCAGGTGGTCGGCGGCTGGGCGACGCCCGCCTTCTGGAAGATCGCCTTGTTGTAGAAGAGCACCCGGGAGGAGGAGACGAACGGGATGCCGTACTGCGTGCCGAGCACCTGCCCGGCGTGCGAGAACGACTCCATGATGTTGGCCTGGGTCTCCAGCGACAGCACGTCCGAGGCGTTGTACAGCCGGTCCGCGGCGGCCTGGTCGGCGAAGCCGCCGGTCTGCAGCAGGTCGGGGGACTTGCCGCTCCTGACCAGTTCGTCGACCCGCTTGCCGATGTCGGTCCAGCTCGCCACCTCGACGTCCACCTTGAGGCCCGGGTTGGCGGCCTCGAAGCGGCGGGCGACGTCGTCCCAGTACAGCTTGGAGCTGGTGTCCGCGCTCTCGCCGTAGTCGGCTGCCACCAGCCGGAGGGTGACCGGACCGTTGTCCTGGCCGCCGCAGCCGGTGAGCACGAGGGCTCCGGCCAGGGCGCCGGCCAACGCGACGCCGAACAACCGGGTGGGGACCTGGGCGCGCCTGTCCAACGCGGGTACCGCCTTCGGGGGGATCCTGCTGAGGGGGAACGGACCGGATCGGGGGGAGATCCGGCCGGGGGGAGGCCGCAAGGGTGCCAAACCGGGCATGCGGTGGTCCAGACCTCCGGCCCTCGAACGCCGGGTAGTTATCGAAGTGCGGGATTTGTTGCACACCGCGCAACAAAATCCGCGAATCCGACCTCCCGGACGCCCAACCGTGCCCTTTCAGGCCCTGGCACGCCCTGCCCCGCTCTCCCGGCGATCCCCCCGGCGGCCCGCGCAAAGTGCCGCACACCGCACACTTCTGCGACAAAGCTCACCCCTTTGGACCAGACCAATGCAACAACTGGACTAGACCTCTTCGACCGGACCGGGAGAAACTGTCCCCCGTGAAGCACGTGATCGCACTCGATGTTGGCGGGACCGGCATGAAAGCCGCGTTGCTCGCCCAGGACGGCTCCGTGCTGTTCGAAGCACGACGCCCGACCGGGCGGGAACACGGCACGGACGCCGTGGTCACCGCCATCCTCGACTTCGCCGCCGATCTGGCGGACGAAGGCCGCGCCCGCTTCGGCGTCGCGCCCCTGGCGGCGGGCGTCGCCGTCCCGGGCACGATCGACGAACAGCGGGGGATCGCGGTCTTCTCCGCCAACCTCGGCTGGCGCGACCTGCCCCTGCGCACCCTGCTGGGCGGGCGCCTGGCCGGCCCGGGCGGCGCGATGCCGGTCGCCCTCGGCCACGACGTGCGCTCCGGCGGTCTCGCCGAGGGCCGGCTCGGGGCCGGGCGGGGCGTCGACCGCTTCCTCTTCATCGCCCTCGGCACCGGTATCGCCGGCGCCATCGGCATCGACGGCCGGATCGAGTCCGGTGCCCACGGCTACGGCGGCGAGATCGGCCACGTGGTGGTCCGCCCCGGCGGCCCCGCCTGCGGCTGCGGCGCCCGGGGCTGCCTGGAGACCCTCGCCTCCGCCTCCGCCGTCTCCCGCGCCTGGGCCGAGGCCGTGGGCGACCCCGACGCCGACGCGGCATCCTGCGCCGTCGCGGTGGACGCCGGGGACCCGCGCGCGGTCGCGGTCTGGCAGTGTGCGGTGGACGCCCTCGCCGACGGCATCGTGCTCGCCCAGAGCCTGCTCGACCCGTCCCGGGTGATCGTCGGCGGCGGGCTGGCCGAGGCCGGGGACACCCTCTTCACGCCCCTGCGGGCGGCGGTCACGGAGCGGCTGACTTTCCAGATGCCCCCCGAGGTCGTACCCGCCATGCTCAAAGACACCGCCGCGTCGCTGGGCGCCGGCCTGCTCGCCTGGGATCTGCTCTCCATGGAGGTGACCGCGTGACCGCGGACCGACTCGCACTGTCCGGCGCCCGGCTGGTCCTGCCCGGCGGCGTGGTCGAGGGCGACCGTCTCGCCGTCCAGGGCGAGCGGATCGCCGGTCTCGGCGGTACCGCCACGCCGGGCGATCTCGACCTGACCGGGTACACCGTGGTGCCCGGCTTCGTCGATCTGCACGTCCACGGCGGCGGTGGCGCCTCCTACGCCTCCGGTATCGCCGAGGAGGCCCTGCGGGCCGCCCGCACCCACCTCGAGCACGGCACCACCACCACGGTCGCCTCCACCGTCACCGGCGAGATCGACGACCTGGCCCGCCAGGCCGCCGTCCTGTCCGAACTGGCCGAGGACGGCATCGTGGCCGGCGTCCACTTCGAGGGCCCGTTCATCTCCCGCAACCGCTGCGGCGCCCACCGCCCCGACCTGCTGCGCGACCCCGACCCGGCCCTGGTCCGCAAGCTCGTCGACGCCGCCCGCGGCCACGCCAGGATGGTCACCCTCGCCCCCGAACTGCCCGGCGGCCTCGACTCGGTCCGGATGCTCGCCGACCTGGGCGTCATCGCCGCCGTCGGCCACACCGACTCCGACTACGCCAGGACCCTGGAGGCGATCGGCGCCGGCGCCACCGTCGCCACCCACCTGTTCAACGCCATGCCCGGCATCGCCCACCGCGCGCCCGGCCCGATCGTGGCCCTGCTGGAGGACGAGCGGGTCACCGTCGAACTGATCAACGACGGCGTCCATCTCCACCCCTCCGTGCTCGACCTCGCCTACGGCACCGCCGGCGCCTCCCGGGTCGCCCTGATCACCGACGCCATGGGCGCGGCCGGCATGGGCGACGGCCTCTACCCCCTCGGCCCGCTCCAGGTCGAGGTCGAGGACGGCGTGGCCCGACTGGTGGAGGGCGGCGCGATCGCCGGGTCGACCCTCACCCTGGACGTCGCCTTCAAGCGCTCGGTGACGGTCAACGGCCTCAGCCTGAACCAGGCCGTGGAGTCGCTCTCCACCGTCCCGGCCCGGCTGCTCGGCCTCGCCGACCGGATCGGCACCCTGGAGACCGGCAAGCTCGCCGACCTCGTCGTCGTCGACTCCACCGGCTACGACCTGGTCGCCGTCATGCGCCGCGGCGAGTGGATCACCGGCGGCGACCGCTTCACCCCGATCACCACCCCCTGATCACGACCGCCTGATCACGACCGCCGGACCCGCACCGCCGGACCGCCCGCTCCACCACGACGAACGGCCGCCCGCTCCCCCGCGAGGGGAACGGGCGGCCGTTCGTCCATGCCTCGGGACGGCCTCAGGAAGCGGCTTCCAGCAGCACCTGGTCGACCAGGATCGTGCCGCTGCCCGCCGGTACCGAGATCACCAAGGTGTTCGGACCCGCCACCATCGGCGGCGTTATGTACGTGTTGAACCAGGACGAGGCCGGGTCCTTGCCGGGGGAGTAGTTCTTGAAGCCCAGTCCGCCCGGCCAGTCCTTGCCGTTGACCGTCGCCGCCGCCCGCACGTCGGCGGCGGCGTTGCTGTAGTGCACGGTGAACTTGTAGGTACCGGCCGCCGCCAGCTCACCGGTCCAGGTGATCGTCCCGCCGGGGTTGAGCGTCAGGTAGCTGCCGTCCGCCGACTTGGCGCCCTTGACGGTGTTGCCGGACGGCGCGTTCTGCGCCTGCAGCTGGCTCGCGTCCACCGGGCCCAGGCCGCCGGTGCCGGAGGCGGTCGCCGCCGGCGTGGCCGAGGCGGAGCCGGTCGGGTTCGCGCTGCCGGTGCCGGTGCCCGGACCCGCCGAGACCCCGGCCGAGGCGCTGGCCTTGGCCTTGGCCTTCGCGTCCTTGTCGGCCTCCGAGTCCCCGCCGGTGAGGGCCACCGCGGCGCCGATCGCGATGGCCGCGACCACGGCCACCCCGCCGATGACGGCGCCCTTGCCCCGGCCGCCGCTCGGCCGCTCCTCGCCCGGCTGCGGGCGGGAGTGCTCGGCGTAGCGGGTCTGCTGGGTGGGGGCGGCACCGAAGTCGCCCTGCGCCGGGTACGGCTGCTGCGGCGGCTGGGCCTGCGGGTAGCCCGGCTGCGTCGGACGGGACTGCTGCGGCGGGTAGGGCTGCTGCGGCCGGGGCTGCTGGCCGTACTGGGCGCGGCCGACCGCCATCGGACGGCTGTAGGGGGTGCGGGGCACGCCCTGCTGCGGCTCGGCCGGCTGCCCGGAGGAGGCGCCGTCGGCCGGACGGTAGAGGTAGCCGAACGGATCGTCGTCCTGAGGGACGCCGCCCTCCGGGCCCTGGGGCGCCTCGCTGCTGCCGGCGGTGGTCACGGTGGTCAACTCCCCCATCGCGGTCGCGCCGCCGGACTTCCGTGCCGTCGGACGCTGATCGTGGTCGCGCGTACCCCCGGAACACTACCCGTCGTCGGCCAAGCCCCGAAAAGACCCCTTGACAACCCACGGGTAGCTTGCGCCCGCCCCGGGCCCCGGTTCAGCCGGCCCGCCGGTGCGAGCGTTCGCCGCGGGCGCCGCGCACCGCGCCGCCCCGGGCCCGCTTCTCGTCGTACATCCGCTCGTCGGCGGTGTGCAGGACTTCCTCGATGCTCATCCCGCAGCCGGCCCAGCCGACGCCGAGGCTCACCCCGACCCGCATCGCCCGGCCGTCGATCCGCATCGGCGGGATGATCGCGTTGCGCAGCCGGTGGGAGAGGTCCTTCGCCTCGTCGCGGCCGATGCCGTCGGCCAGCACCACGAACTCGTCACCGCCGAACCGGGCCACCGTGTCGCCGTCCCGGACGGCCCCGCTGAGCCGGCGGGCGACCTCGACCAGGACGGCGTCCCCGGCGTTGTGCCCGAACCGGTCGTTGATCGACTTGAAGCCGTCGAGGTCGCAGAAGAGCACCGCGAGCCCCTTCTCCACCGCGGCCGGGGGGCTCGAGCGGAACGGGCCGCTCCTGACCTCCGCGCCCGGGCCGTGGTCGGGCGGCACCACGGCGTGCACATGGTCGCCGTAGCCGTTCGCCCCGTTCGCCCCGCTCGTTCCGTTGGCCCCGCTCGTCCCGTTGGCCCAGTCCGGCGAGCCGACGGACGCGGCCGCCGGGTAGCTCTCCGGGAGGCCGTAGCCGTGCGCCTGCTCCATGCCCTCGTACCCGCCGGGCGCGCGGTGGGGTTCGCCGAACAGGTGCTCCGGGTACCCGCCGAAGCCGTCCTCGGGGCGGAGCGCGGCCGCGTGCCCGGCGCCGCCGTGGCCGGAGTCCCCGGTCGGGGCGGCCTGGTGCCCGGCGGCGACCGCCTGCGGCAGGGCGCACAGCCGGCGACCGAGCCTGGCCTTGAGCTCGGCCCCGTTCGGCAGCCCGGTGAGCGCGTCGTGGCTGGCCCGGTGGGCGAGCTGGAGCTCGTGCCGCTTGCGGTCCTCGATGTCCTCGACGTGGGTGAGCAGGAAGCTCGGGCCCTCCGCGGCGTCGGCCACGATCGAGTTCCGCAGACAGACCCACTGGTACCCGCCGTCACGGCGGGAGAGCCGCAGTTCCGCCCGGCCGCTCTCGGCGCTGGTGCGCTCCAGCAGCGTCCGGTCGTCGGGGTGCACGAGATCGGCGAAGCTCTGCTGGCGCAGCACCGCCCTGGGGCGCCCGAGCAGGCGACAGAGCGCGTCGTTCACCCTGGTCAGCTGGCCCCGCCCGGCGCCGTGGAGTTCGGTGATGGCCATCCCGCTGGGGGCGTACTCGAAGGCCTGGCGGAAGCTCTCCTCGCTGGCCCGCAGCGCCTGCTGCTCCTTTTCGAGCCGGGCCAGCGCGCGTTGCATCTCGGCGCGCAGCCTGGCGTTGCCGATCGCGATGGAGGCTTGCAGGGAGAACATCTCCAGCGCCTCGCGGGTCCAGGCCCCGGGCCGTTTGCCGCTGCGCGGCCGGTCCACCGAGAGGACGCCGAGCAGGTCGCCGCCGGCGCTGTACATCGGGGCGAGCAGGCCGTCGGCCGGGTGCCAGTCGTTGGCGTAGACCGGCATCGCGCCGTCCCCGATCCAGCGCGGGATGTCGCTGGCCACGGCCCAGCCGCGGTCGTAGGGGAGGAAGCGCAGGGTGCCCCAGTGGTCGCTGACGCCGAGCAGCCGGTCCCAGGACTCGCGCGAGCCGACCTGGCCGAGCAGTACGGAGGGGCCGCCCATGGCGCTCTCCTCCAGCTCCCAGACGGCCGCCACCACCAGGTCGCCGTCGGGCCGGACCAGGCTGACCGCGGCGGCGTCGAATCCGAGCCCGTGCACGGCGCCCTCGACCACGGCCTGCAGCGTTCCCGCCAGGCTGCGGGCAGCGTTGAGGTCCGCCACGACCCGGTGCAAGGTGCGGAGGGTCGCGAGACGGACATAGGGCTCCGACTCGGCTTCCATGCGGGGGCTCCCCGGCTGCTTCGGATAGGTCTTGATTGGTTATCGTCCGATTGCCAGAAGAACTGAATCACAGGGAGCACAGCGTTCGGCACGCTCGGTCAGCAATAGGTCAGCACTTGTGACTTAAATCACACGACGCTAATGCACCCTTAATCGGTTCATCTGCCCCATAACGGGACAAAAAGCCTCATCGGCACATTTCCGGTGGTCGGTCGCCATGGCCCCGCCCTGTAGCCGACTGACCGCCGAGCAGGCTCTGCTCTTCACTCCTGGGGGTGAGGTCGGGTGCGAACCGTAACCTTCCCGGCGCCCGGGCGGACCGAGCCGCGCTGCGTCGCTGGTCCTACGACCAGGGCCCGATGTCGTTTCCCCCGGCCGCGGGCTAGCGTGCCTACGTGTACCCGTCCCCGCAGCCCGAAGCTGCCTCCCAAGCGTCCCCCGACGAGTTCCGGGCGGCGCTCTCCCAGCTCGCCTCCGGTGTCAGCCTGGTGACCGTCCACGACCCGGACGACGGCGAGGACGTCGGCATGACCGCGACGTCCTTCCTGTCCGTGTCACTGGAGCCGCCGCTGGTCCTGATCTCCGTCCGTGAGGACTCCCGGATGGACGAGGTGCTCTCCCGGGCCGGGACCTGGGCGGTCTCGCTGCTGTCCGAGGAGCAGAAGGCGCTCGGCTCGCGGTTCGCCATGAAGGGCCGGCTCAGCGACCGGCTGCTGTTCGCCGACGCCCCGCACCACCGCGGCCGGTACAGCGGCGCCCCGCTGATCAGTGGCGCGCTCGCCACCGTGGAGTGCCGCACCGAGCAGCGGATGCCCGCGGGCGACCACACCCTGCTGCTGGGCCGGGTCCTGGAGGCCCGGGTGCCCGACCCCGGCGGCCGCCCGCTGCTGTACTTCCGCGGCGGCTACCGCTCGCTGGGCTGACCCCGGCGCGGCCGGGCACCGCCGGACCCGCCGGACGCCGGACGCGGACCCGCCGGACGCCGCCGCTACTCGCCGCCGCGCGGGGAGCGCCGCCCCTGCTTCAGCTCGGAGCGGTGCCGCTTGCTGGTGAGCCTCCGCTCGACCATGCCGCGGCTGGGCCTGGTCGCCCGGCGCGCCTTCGGCGGCGGGGCGGTCGCCTCGCCGAGCAGCGAGGCCAGCCGGGCCGCGGCGACCTCCCGGTTGCGCCACTGCGAACGGTGCTCGGAGGCCCGGACCACCAGCACCCGGCCGTCCACCAGCCGGCCGGCCAGCCGCTCCAGGGCGCGCTCCTTCCACACCTCGGGCAGCGCCGCGGAGGCGGCCAGGTCGTAGCGGAGCTCGACCTGGGTGTCGGAGGTGTTGACGTGCTGGCCACCGGGGCCGGAGGAACGCGAGAAGCGCCAGACGAGCTCGGCGTCGGGGACGACCACCGACCCCCGTACGCGGATGGGCTCAGGCATGACCCCATCATCGCGCGCCGGACCACGCCGGGTCACCCGGTTATCCGGCCGTCCCGCGCCAACCCCGACAATGTCCCTGTGATCGAGCTCGGCTACTCCCTCTCCAACCGCTTCCCCGACCCCCCGCAGACCGACTACCGGTCGGCGGGCGCGCGCGAGCTGCGGTACGACCTGTTCTGCGGCGACGTCCACGTCGAGGACGAGGAATCGGACCTCTCCACGGCCTGGGGGTGGGTCCCGGTGCTGGACTTCGCCTGGGCCCTGTGCGACATCGTCGAGGAACTCGACCGCGACCCGGACGGCGGCCGCGCCGCCCGGGTGCAGACCGCCGACCTCGACTTCACCCAGAACACCCATCTGCTGCGGTTCGCCCGCCGCTTCAACTGGGTCGAGGTCACCGCCACCTGGCTGCCCGACGAGCCGCCGGTCGTGGTCCGCCACGGCGATCTGCGCCGCGAAGCCAGGGATTTCCTCCAGGACACTCTCGCCGACCTCTTCGACATGCACCCGGATCTCGCAGACAATCCGGTTGTCTGGGAACTCCAGGGCCGGTTCCGGCGCGTCTGACGGGGAATACCCGGCATCGTGCCGGCGGCGGGAAAGAACCGGCCGCGCGGAACCAATCCTCGCGGTTCCCGCGTTATCCCCGGCAACAGCAATCGAAGGGACAGCACACACCATGCCAGTGAGCCTCTCCAAGGGTGGCAACGTCTCGCTGACCAAGGAGGCCCCCGGCCTGACCGCGGTCACCGTCGGCCTCGGCTGGGACGTCCGCACCACGACCGGTGCCGAGTTCGACCTGGACGCCAGTGCCATCGTGCTGAACGCGGACGGAAAGGTGCTGTCCAACAGCCACTTCGTCTTCTTCAACAACACCAGCACCCCGGACAACACCGTCGTCCACACCGGTGACAACCGCACCGGCGAGGGTGCCGGCGACGACGAGGCGATCAACGTCAACCTCGCCACGCTGCCGGCCGAGGCCGCCCGGATCACCTTCCCGGTCTCGATCTACGACGCCGTCGCCCGGTCGCAGAACTTCGGCCAGGTCCGCAACGCCTACATCCGCGTGGTGAACGCGGCCGGCGGCGCCGAGATCGCCCGCTACGACCTCTCCGAGGACGCCGCGACCGAGACCGCCATGATCTTCGGCGAGCTCTACCGCAACGGCGCCGAGTGGAAGTTCCGCGCGGTCGGCCAGGGCTACGCCTCCGGCCTGTCGGGCATCGCCCAGGACTTCGGCGTCCAGCTCTGACGCTCCGCCCCCGCGGTGCCTTCCGGCGCCCGTCCCGCCACCCGGCGGGGCGGGCGCCGCGTCGTTCCCGGCCCGACTCCGCCCACCGGCCGGGCCGGGCCGGCGCACCGGCCGGAACGACGGAGCGGCGCCGGCGGACGGTCCTCCGTCCACCGACGCCGCTCGACGCCGCTCGACGCCTACGCTCGACGCCGCCCGCCCGCGCCGCCTCAGCGGGAGGCGCGCAGCTCCGGCACCTCGATCTGCTCGGTCTCGTCGTGCGGGGTCAGGTCGACCACCTCGGGGGCGGCCGTCCGGCCGACCTGGGGCAGCACCTGGGTCCGCTCCTCGGCGGCCTCCGGGGCCCCGGCCGCCGCCACCGGCTCCTGCGCCGCGTGCTGCGCCTGCGCGTGAGCCTGGGCCTGCGCGTGGGCCTGCGCCTGGGCGGCGACCACCTCGTCCCCCACCACGTCCGCGAGGTCGGCCCGCTCGCCCAGCTCCGCGACACTGCCCACCACCGGCGTCGGCGCGACCGGCCGCACCCCCGCGCCGGTACCCCGGCCGAAGAAGCTGAAACCCTGGGGCCGCGCGGTCGCGGGCACCGCCGGCCGCGGCCGCTGCCGCTCGGCCGGCCGCACCGGCTGCGCGACGGGCGCGGCGGGCGCCCCGCCGAGCTGTCCCACGGTCGCCGTCAGCACCGGCCGTACCGGCGCCGCGGGAACGGGCGTGGCCCCACCGGACGCGGACGGCGCGGCCTGCGCCGTCCCGGGCGCGGGGACCCCGGGAGCGACCGGAGCCGGCACCACCGGCGCCACCCGCTCGGACGCCCGCTCGGGCACCGGCGCGGACGTCGTCGCGGGCGCCGTACGGGCCCGCAGCGCGAGCCCGGCACCCGCCGCGCGCTCCCGCTCGGCGGCACGCTCCGCCTCCCGCCGGGCCTCCCGCTCCCGCTGCGCCTCCTGCTGCGCCGCCCGCCGCTCCAGCTGCCGCAGCACGGACCCGGCACGGACGAAGGCGGCCGGGCTGGCCGGGTACCTGGGTCGGCTCGCGGCGAGCGCCCGCTGGGTCGCCTCGGCCTCCTTGAGCGCCTGCTCGGCGACCATCACGGCCCGCTCCTTGAGCAGCCGGGCGATCTCCGTCTCGGCCTTCGCCAGCCGGGACTTCTCGGCGGTCAGCCGCCGCCCGAACCTGGTCGCCCGCTCCTCGGCCACCTCGGCCGCGTACTCCGCCTCGGCGAGCTGCTCCTCGAACCGCTCCTCGGCCCGCAGCCGCTGCGCCGCCGCGACCTCGGCCGCCGCACGGGCGGCCCGGTCGCGCTGCCGCAGCAGCACGGCGAACCCGAGCGTCGCGAGCACGGCGGCGGCGCCCACCGAGCGCACCAGCACGGTGTCCTGACTGAACAGCAGCGCTCCCAGCGCGGCGACGAGGAGCACGCCGGCGGCGGTGGGGGGGAAGACCCGGCCGAGGACGGAGGAATGACGGTGGCGTCCGCGAGACATGCCAAGAAACTAGCGTGCGAATTGGGGCCGTGTCAGCCCAGGGTCCGCTTCGACCCTTGACACCGCGCCGGACCGACCGGACGCGTCCGGAAAATCACCCGGGACCAGCGGAACGGGGACCGGTCAGCGATGGGTGGCCGCGGGCCCGTGCCCACCCGGCTCGTCGTGGTTCTCCGGCAGCCGGCAGATGTGCTGCAGCCAGAGCGCCGCCGCGATCACGGCCACGCCCGCCAGCACCGCGAGCCCGGCGGTGATCGCCTGGTCCTTGCGGGCCGGCACGTCCAGCTCGCCCAGCAACTGGATCCCGGCGCCCGCGTAGATCCCGGTGACCACCGCCGACACCAGCGCGCTGGCCTGGCCGAGCACCACCGCGCGGGCCGCGCCCAGCGGGTCCACCCGCTTCGCCCCGGGCTGCCGCTCCCGCGCCGCCTTCAGCCGCGAGCGCAGCGAGAGCGCGGTCGCCAGCAGGATCGCCGCCACCGCGGCCAGCACCACCGGTGCCGCGCCGGGCACCGCGGGCAGCGTGTCCAGGGAGGCCCAGAGCTTGGCACCGGCCCAGGACAGCGCCGCCGTGACGACGGTGATGCCGACCAGCAGACGGAGGCGAAGCAGCTTCACTCGGACAGGGTCCTTTCCCGGCTACGGGCTACGGGCTACGGCGACGGGCGACGGGCTACGGCGGAACCGCCCGCCCCGGGGCTCCGGTGCGGCGGCGTCAGGCCACCGTACCGGGCCCGGCCCGGAGGGGTCCCCGGACCGGTGCCGACACCATGGGTACGCCCGACAACCCCGCACGAGTTCCCCGGCCGGCCCGGCCGGGGAACCGCGCCCGCGGCGCGGACCTACTCCGGCAGGGTCAGCCGGATGTCCTCGCGGCGCCGGACACCCTGGGCGTCCGGGCCGCCGAGGGCCGCCAGCAGCGCGCCGACCGGCCCGTGCCCGGGCACCTCGGCCTCCGGCTGGGCGTCCAGCCACGGGGCGAGCACGAAGGCCCGCTCGTGCGAACGCGGATGCGGCAGCAGCAGCTCCGGGTCCTCGCTGACGACGCCCTCGTAGGCCAGGATGTCGACGTCCAGGGTGCGCGGGCCCCAGTGGACGGTGCGGACCCGGCCGAAGGCGTCCTCGATCGCGTTGCCACGCTCCAGCAGGTCGCGGGGCGGCAGCGTGGTGCGGAGCACGACCACCGCGTTGTAGTACGCGGGCTGCTCGGAGGGGCCGCCCACGGCGTCCGTCTCGTACACGGCGGAGACGGCCTTGATCTTCAACCCGGGCGTGTCCGCGAGGGCGTCCACGGCCCCCTGGAGCGTGTCCAGGCGGTTGCCGAGGTTGGAGCCGAGGGCGATCACGGCGCAGCGCTGGCGGTGCAGGGTGGTGTCGGCCGAGTCGACCCGCTGCTCCAGGTCGAAGGTGCTCGGCGCGGCGGTCGGGTCACTGGTGGTCATCGCACTTCCCCTAGGGCTGAGACGGGCCGCGCTGCGGCGGACACCGGACATGCGGTACGGGTCACCCGCGGGCCCGGTGGATGGTCACGGTCACGTCGTCGAACGGCACGGTGATCGGCGCGTCCGGCTTGTGCACGGTCACCTCGACCTCCTGCACCGGCTCGTGCTTCAGGCACTGGTCCGCGATCCGCTGGGCCAGGGTCTCGATCAGCTCGACCGGCTCGCCGGCGATGATCGCGGTGACCTCCTCGGCCACGATGCCGTAGTGCGCCGTGCGGGTCAGGTCGTCGCCGGCGGCGGCGGGACGGGTGTCCAGGAACAGCACCAGGTCGACCACGAAGGTCTGGCCCTCGGCCCGCTCACGCTCGAAAACACCGTGGTGGCCGCGGGCACGCAGGCCCCGCAGAGTGACGCGGTCCAGCAAACGAATCACTGCTCCAAGTCGGACGGGCCCCACCCGGACGAGAACGGCGGGCAGGGCGGAGACGGGCGTCGCGCCCGCCGCTGACCTTTTTGAATCTACCCGCGCGCGCCGACAACACCCGACCGTCCTACCCGGCACGAACCGTCGCCACGCACGCCGCATCGGCGATTGACGTGAACGTTCGGTGACCTGCCGGGAATTCCCCGGCCACCGGCCGGGGCCGTTTTCCCCGGATTTCCGGCCGGATCCCGGAATCAGTCCTCGTCGTCCTCGTCGGCGCTGGTCAGAACGGGTGAACCGTGGTGCGACCACAGTTTCCACCCGGCCGGAGTGCGCCGGAAGAGATTGGTCGACACGACCTTTCCGCCGACCAGCGGACCGAGCTCGCCCTCCTCTTCGGCCTCGCCGCCGGAAAGGATGTTCTCGGTGCACGTGACAAGGGCCACATCGCCGTGCACCTCCGCCTCCTCGTCGGTGAGGATGAACTGGATGTACTCGGTGTTCGCCATGATCAGCATGTAGGAGCGGGTCACCTGGGCGCGCCCCCGCAGCACCGGCCACCCCGGGTGGACGCAGACGACGCCCCCCTTGTCGTCCGCCTCGTCCGCGCCCAGCCAGGCGTCCTCCACCGCCTCCTGGTCGCCGTTCTCCAGCGCCTCGTAGAGCGCGCGGTTGGCCTCCAGGGCCGCCTCGCGGTCCGCCTCGATGGACCGTCGGCCCGCTGTCTCCCCGCTCAACCTGCCGTCACCTGCCATGACCCTCCCGTCTTCGCCAAGCGCTCAGCCCTGCCGGCCCGCGCGTTGCCAGGCCGCGACCACGCGGACGGCATCCGCCGTCCCGGACACGTCGTGCACCCGCACCGCCCAGGCCCCGGCCTGGGCCGACAGCACCGACACCGCGGCGGTGGCGTCGTCGCGCTCCCGGGCCGGGCGCAGTTCCCCGGTTTCCGGGTCGGCCAGCAGCGTACCCAGGAACCGCTTTCGCGATGCGGCGACCAGGACGGGACGGCGGAGCGCGGTGAGGGCGTCGAGCCGGCCGAGCAGCGCCCAGTTGTGCTCGGCGGTCTTCGCGAAGCCGAGCCCCGGATCGAGGATCAGCTGCCGCTCGTCGACCCCGTCGGCGACCAGCGCGTCCACCCGGGCGGTGAGCTCGGCGACCACGTCGGCGACCACGTCGCCGTAGACGGCCAGCCGGTCCATGTCGGCGGACTGCCCGCGCCAGTGCATCACCACGAAGGGCACGCCGGTCGCGGCCACCACCCGGGCCATCGCGGGGTCGGCCAGCCCCCCGGAGACGTCGTTGACGAGCAGCGCGCCGGCCTCCACCGCCCGCTCGGCCACCGAGGCCCGCATGGTGTCGACGGAGACCGCGACCCCGGCGTCGGCCAGTTCCCGCACCACCGGGACGACCCGGCGCAGCTCCTCCTCCTCCGGCACCCGCTGCGATCCCGGCCGGGTGGACTCGCCGCCGACGTCGACCAGGTCGGCGCCCCGGGCACGCAGCGCGAGGCCGTGGGCGATCGCCTTGGCGGGGTCGTGCCACAGGCCGCCGTCCGAGAAGGAGTCGGGGGTCACGTTGACCACGCCCATGACCGCGCAGCGGTCCAGCCGCGGCAGTCCGGAGGGCAGCGAGTAGGGCACCGAATTGCTCATGCCCCCATTATCCGGTGGCCCGGACCGGGGCCACCCGGCGCCCGTCCCGCCCCCGCCCCGGGCCCGTCCCGCCCCCGTCCAGGGCTCGGACCGCCCCCGTCCAGGGCCTGGGCCGCCCCTGTCCCGGACAGCGGGCCGGCCCCCGCCGAGGAGCGTCCTCGACGGGGGCCGGCGGCCGTGCGCCCGGCTCAGGCGGCCTCGGTGACCTCCGGCCTGGCTCCGGCCGGCAGCAGCGTCCGGCGGGGCTTGCGGCCGAAGCGCGGCAGGCCGAGGGTGATGAAGGCTTCCGCCTGCATCGCCGCGAAGCCGATCCTGGGCAGGTCCCTGGTGTTCGGGAAGACCAGGAAGCGCGGCTCCCACTCCGGCTGGAACTTCGCGTTGAACTTGTACAGCGACTCGATCTGGAACCAGCGCGACAGGAAGACCAGCAGTCCGCGCCAGGCACGCAGCACCGGTCCCGCGCCGATCCGCTCGCCACGCGCGAGCGCCGAGCGGAACATCGCGAAGTTGAGCGACACCCGGCGCACCCCCATCGCCGGGACGGCCTGGAGCGCGGCGACGATGAGCAGCTCGTTCAGTCCCGGGTCGGCCGCCCGGTCACGGCGCATCAGCTCCAGCGAGATGCCGTCCTCGCCCCAGGGCACGAAGTGCAGCACCGCCTTGAGGTCGTCGCCGCTCTCGCCCTCCTCCGGCGCCTTGTGGGCGGTGACCACCACGCAGGCGTCGTCGCCCGGCTCGCCGAACCGGCCGAGCGCCATCGAGAAGCCGCGCTCGGTGTCGGTGCCGCGCCAGCGGGCCGCCGCGTCGGCGATCCGCTGCCGCTCCTCCCAGTCGAGCTCGGAGACCCGGCGGACCTGGCAGGAGTAGCCGTTGCGCTCGATCCGCTTCACCATCTGGCGGACGTTGCGCATGGCCCGCCCGGCGAGCGAGAAGGACGCGGTGTCGACGATCGCCTCGTCACCCAGCTCCAGCGCGTCCAGCCCCGCCTCCCGGGTCCAGACCTCGCCGCCGACCTCGCTGCAGCCCATCACGGCCGGCACCCAGGCGTGCTCGCGGGCCTCGGCCATGAACACCTTGATCGCGCCCGGCCAGGCCTCGACGTCGCCGACCGGGTCCCCGGAGGCCAGCATCACGCCGGACACCACCCGGTAGGAGATCGCCGCCTTGCCGGTGGGCGAGAACAGCACGCTCTTGTCCCGGCGCAGCGCGAAGTAGCCGAGCGAGTCCCGGCGGCCGTGCCGCTCCAGCAGGGCCCGGACCTTCACCTCGTCCTCGGCGGTCAGCTCCGGCTTCGGCTTCTCCGGCCGCAGCGCGAGGTAGGTGGTGGTGAGGGCGGTGATCAGGCCCATCGCCCCGAGCAGGTACCCGACCAGGTCCGCCATCCGGTCCGAGTTGTAGTGCACCGGCCCCTCGAAGCCGAACAGCCCGTAGAGGACGTGCTCCAGCCGCTGGTCCAGGCCCGGGTGCCCCAGCTCGTACTTGGTCCGGGTGCTGACGATCAGCAGGCCGATCAGCACGCTGACGGCGCCCATGGCGACCAGGTTGACCACCGCGCGCCAGCGGGTGCGCGGGTCGGCCTTGGCGTAGAACTCGCGCCGGTGGACCAGCATGACCACGAACAGCACCATCGAGACGACCGCCGGGCCGAGCTGGTGCCAGCGCAGCAGGTGCAGCGCCGCACCCACCGGCAGCAGCACGCACACCACCCGCCAGGCGCGCCGCTTGCGCCGGCGCAGCGCGTGCGCGAGCAGCACCAGGAGCAGGCCGA
Organism: Kitasatospora purpeofusca; assembly: GCF_034043715.1. Lineage (GTDB taxonomy): Bacteria > Actinomycetota > Actinomycetes > Streptomycetales > Streptomycetaceae > Kitasatospora > Kitasatospora purpeofusca_A. The sequence goes on from NZ_JAXCLC010000034.1 coordinate 22,640, forward strand.
TCATCAGGGTGCCGGCCGCGGCCAGCGTCGTGGTGCCGCCCGGCAGCTGACCGGCGAAGGTGTGCACCTTGGTGTGCCGGAGCTTGGGGAACACCGCGCTGGCGATGTCGACCAGTCCGATCAGCAGACAGGCGTAGCCGACCGCACCGGGGAGCCAGGCCCTCGGAACGGCGGCCGCTTGGGTACGAAGCGTCTGCAGGCCGCGACGGCGCTGCGGCTGCTCGGGGCTCGGCTCAACGGACACGGGAACGCTCATGGGGATTCAGCGTAGAGGCTGTCGCGGGGTGTCCGGTCACTCCCGGGCGGGAGCCGTGATGGACCTTCATGCGTTTTCCTTCATCTGGCAAGACGCACACCAAGGAACCGGCAACGAAGGGTAAACCGGCGCCCCGGGGGCGCTGCGCATTGAGCCGAGGGGTGGGTGCCGGGGGCCCGTCGCCGCGTGGCGCGCCGAGCCCCCGCGTACGTGCTACGTACGGTGGACGCCGCATTTTAGGGCGTCGGTTGCGCGCGAGCGCCACCGGGATCCCGGACCCGTCCCGGCGTCCGGACAGCCTAGCCGCGGTGGCCCCGGCTGACGCACCGCCAGACGATGAACCTGCACTGTCAGTGTCCCACCGGAAGGCCGACTGCATGGAACTGACCAGCGACGCGCTGATGAACTCGCTGCTTGCCCTGGGTTCGGCCGCGCTCGTGATCACCCTGTGGCTGTGGCCGCGGCTGGCCAGGCAGCGCCCACTCCCGGTGCTCGGCCGGGTCGGCCTGTTGACGGTGACTCAGGTTGTGCTGGTGTCGGTGCTGGCGCTCAGCGTCAACAACTCTTTCGGGTTCTACACCTCCTGGGACGACCTGCTCGGCTCCGGCGGCACCAAGCTCGCCCTCACCAGCAACGAGAACCACAAGGGCGGCGCGCCGGTCGGCGACGCGCTGGTCCAGCCGACCAACGAGGGCGGCATGGAGACGGTCGGGGACCTGCCCAAGGGGCCGCCCGAGGAGGTCGGCAGGGTCGAGTCGGTCCGGGTCACCGGCAAGGAGACCGGACTGTCCGACCAGATGTTCGTCTACCTGCCGCCGGAGTACTTCGACCCCAAGCTCGCCCTGACCCGGTTCCCGGTGATGCTGGCGATCGCCGGCTACCCGGGCATCACGGTCAACCTGATGAAGGAGCTGCCGGTCGTCCAGCAGGCGGTGGAACTCCAGCGGTCCGGGAAGATGCAGCCGACCGTCGTGGTGCTGTCCCGCCCGACCCTCAACCCGCCGCGGAACACCGAGTGCGTGGACGTAGCCGGCGGGCCCCGCACCGAGACCTGGTTCACCAAGGACGTCCCCGAGGCGCTGCACTCCGCGTACCGGATCGGCCGCTCCCCCGCCGACTGGGCCGTCTTCGGCTACTCGACCGGCGGCAGCTGCGCGCTGCGGCTGGCGATGCGCTTCCCCGACGTGTTCGGCGTCACGGCCGCCCTGCACGGCGACGTGAAGGTCGTCGAGGACCAGTTCACCGGCGGCAGCCTGTTCGGCGGGGACCGGACCCTGGCCGAGCAGAGCGACCTCACCTGGCGGCTGCAGAACCTGCCCGCCCCGCCGCTGTCGATGCTGGTGGTCTCCACCCGCAAGGAGGCCGACTACCCGCAGACGGTCCAGTTCGTCGAGCTGGCCCAGCAGGTGTCCGCGGCCAACCCGCGGTTCCAGGTGGAGTCGATGTACCTGGACGACGGGGGCCACAACTTCGACAGCTGGGTGCGCGAGCTGCCGGCCACGCTGGAGTGGGTGGGCAACCACCTCGGCTAGGGCCCGCCGCCAGGACCTGCCACTAGGACACCTGGGTGATTACCGGCGGGTCGGGCGCAGCCGGGCGCCGCCGCGGGGGACGTATCGCGACCGCCCCGGCCCACCGACGGCCGGTGCGGTCCCGGATCCGGGCAGGAGGCCCCATGCTCAGCACCCGATCGCTCTTCGAGGACATCTACCGGAACGACGAGGCCTACCAGTTGTTCTGCAGCATCGCCGCCGGCGGTGAGGACCAGGGCGGCTGGGAGAACGAGCGGATCACCGAACTCACCCGTGACCCGGTGCTCGCCCCGAAGATCGCCCGGCACGGCGCCGACGAGCGCAAGCACGGGCGGATCTTCACCCAGCTGCTGCACAAGCGCGGGCTGCCCAAGGTCGACGTGCCCGCCGAGGCCGACTACTGCATGCTGCTGGAGCGGCAGGGCGTCGGCCTCGCCCACGAGCGCCTCACCACGGACATCCCGCTGACCGACCGCGAGATCATCACCTATCTGGCGCACAGCCGGGTGACCGAGCAGCGCGCGGCCGAGCAGATGCGCCAGCTGGTCAAGGCGTACGGGGACAACCCCGACCTCGGCCGGGCGATGCGGATGATCTCGGCGGACGAGGACAACCACCTCGCCTACTGCCACGAGGAGCTGCTGCGGCTGTCCGCGGAGGGCCACGGGCCCTACATCCGGCACGTCCTGGAGACCTGTGCCCGGGGCGAGATCCGCACCCACCGGGACGTGGGGCTGGCGGTGACATCGCGGATGGCGCGGATCCTCGCCTGGCCGCGCTGGCAGCTGGCCGTGGTCACGGCCGGCCTGCACGCGCTCTACCTGTACGACCTGCTGTACGGCTGGCGGCGGATGGTGCGGCTGCGGATGCCCGCGCGCCGCGACGCGCTGGGCACCCCGGCCCCGCCGCACACCGGGCCGGAGCCGCTCTGAGCGGCCGCCTCGACCGCCCGGCCGCCCGTGCGGGGCGTTCGCGACCCGGTCAGCGCCCGATGATGAGGCTCATCGCCTCGGCCCGGGAGGCCGGGTCGCGCAGCTGTCCGCGCACGCAGGAGGTGATGGTCTTGGCGCCGGGCTTGCGGATGCCCCGCATCGACATGCACATGTGCTCGCACTCCACGACCACGATCGCGCCGCGCGGCTCCAGGATCCGCATCAGCGCGTCGGCGACCTGGCTGGTGAGCCGCTCCTGCACCTGCGGCCGGCGGGCGTAGACGTCGACCAGCCGGGCCAGCTTGGAGAGGCCGGTGATCTTGCCGCTGGGGGACGGGATGTACCCGACGTGCGCGACGCCCCGGAACGGCACCAGGTGGTGCTCGCAGACGGAGGTCAGCTCGATGTCCTTGACCAGCACCATCTCGTCGTGGCCGAGGTCGAAGGTGGTGGTCAGGACGTCCTCGGGCTCCTGCCAGAGGCCCGCGAATATCTCCTTGTAGGCCCGCGCCACCCGGGCGGGGGTCTCCAGGAGGCCCTCCCGGTCCGGGTCCTCACCGACCGCGAGCAGGAGTTCACGGATCGCGTTCTCGGCCCGCTTCTGGTCGAACGTGCCGACGGCGGGGGGACCGTCGAGCGTCACCGGGTCGATCATGCGGGCCTCGCTAACTCGTTGGCGAACAGGGGTTGAACAGCACGGATGCCGCGCCTCCAGGGTACAAACCCCGGTGACGCGGCATCCATTCCGGCGGGTGCCGGAGCGGTTCGTCAGCCCTCGGCGGGCGGCTCGACCGGCAGCTGCGGGAGCTTGACCACGTCGGCCGGAGCGGCCTCGGTGGCGGTGGCGCCGTTGGTGAGCGCCAGCTCCTTGGGCGACTGGACCGGCGGCCGGGTGGACGGCGTCCGCCGGGCGGAGCCGGTCCAGGCCGGACGGGTCGGTCGCTTGACGATCGGCGCGAAGATCTCGGCGATCTGCTCCTTGTTGAGGGTCTCCTTCTCGAGGAGCTCCAGGACCAGGTTGTCGAGCACGTCGCGGTTCTCGACCAGGATCTCCCAGGCCTCGTTGTGCGCGCTCTCGATGAGCTTCTTGACCTCTTCGTCGACCAGCCCGGCGACCTCTTCCGAGTAGTCGCGCTGGTGGCCCATCTCACGGCCCAGGAACGGCTCCGAGGCGTCGTTGCCGAACTTGATGGCACCGAGGCGCTCGGTCATGCCGTACTGGGTGACCATGGCCCTCGCGGTGGCGGTGGCCTTCTCGATGTCGTTGGAGGCACCGGTGGTCGGGTCGTGGAAGACCAGCTCCTCCGCCGCGCGCCCGCCCAGCATGTAGGCCAGCTGGTCGAGCATCTCGTTGCGGGTGGTGGAGTACTTGTCCTCCTCCGGCAGCACCATGGTGTAGCCGAGGGCCCGGCCGCGGGACAGGATCGTGATCTTGTGCACCGGGTCGCTGTACTGGCAGGCCGCCGCGACGAGGGCGTGACCGCCCTCGTGGTACGCGGTGATCTTCTTCTCCCGGTCGGACATGATCCGCGTGCGCTTCTGCGGACCCGCCACGACGCGGTCGATCGCCTCGTCCAGGAGGTAGTTGTCGATCAGCTTCTTGTCCGAGCGGGCGGTCAGCAGCGCCGCCTCGTTCAGGACGTTCGACAGATCGGCGCCGGTGAAGCCGGGGGTGCGCTTGGCGACGGCCTTGAGGTCGACGTCGGGCGCGATCGGCTTGCCCTTCTGGTGCACCTTGAGGATGTCCAGACGGCCCTGGAGGTCGGGACGCTCGACCGCGATCTGACGGTCGAAGCGGCCCGGACGCAGCAGCGCCGGGTCCAGGATGTCCGGGCGGTTGGTGGCGGCGATCAGGATGACGCCGCCCTTGACGTCGAAGCCGTCCATCTCGACCAGCAGCTGGTTGAGGGTCTGCTCGCGCTCGTCGTGGCCGCCGCCGAGGCCCGCACCGCGGTGCCGGCCGACGGCGTCGATCTCGTCGACGAAGACGATCGCCGGGGCGTTCGCCTTGGCCTGCTCGAAGAGGTCGCGGACACGGCTGGCGCCGACACCGACGAACATCTCGACGAAGTCGGAACCGGAGATCGAGTAGAAGGGCACCCCGGCCTCGCCCGCGACGGCACGCGCCAGCAGGGTCTTGCCGGTACCGGGCGGGCCGTAGAGCAGCACACCCTTGGGGATCTTGGCGCCGACGGCCTGGAACTTGGCCGGCTCCTGGAGGAACTCCTTGATCTCGTGGAGCTCCTCGACCGCCTCGTCCGCGCCCGCGACGTCGGAGAAGGTGGTCTTCGGGGTGTCCTTGGTGAGCAGCTTCGCCTTCGACTTGCCGAACTGCATGACGCGCGAGCCGCCGCCCTGCATCTGGTTCATCAGGAAGAGGAAGACCAGCACGATGATCACGATCGGCAGCATCGACAGCAGGAGGCTGACGAGGGTGCTCTGCTTCTCGGGGCTGACGGTGTAGCCCTCGGCCAGCGTGCTCTGGTCGTTGTCGTTGATCTGGGCCTGCAGCTTGTCGGCGATGCCGACGCCCTGGTCCCCGATGTAGGAGGCCTGGAACTTGCTGCCGGACTGCGGCTTGCCGGTACTCACGGCAGGCAGCTTCGCGCCGTCCTTCAGCTGAATCTTGATCGTGTTCGAGTCACCCGTGGTGATCTGCGCCGACTTGACCTGCTTCGCGTCGATCGCTGCGACGACCTGCCCGGTGTCCACCGTCTTGTAGCCGTTCGAATCCGAAACGACCTGCATCAGCACGATGACGGCGAGGACGGCCAGCACGATCCACATGATCGGCGCACGGAAGTATCGCTTAACGTCCATCCATGCGGGGCGTTGCCGCCCCGTCCCTCCTGCCACTCAACGGCGCCGCGGGGCTGAGTGCCACCGGCGCATTCGGTCAGTCAGTGCTCATGTGAAGAGCGGTTTTATTGGACCGTACCGCAGTACGCCCCCCACGTGGCGGGAGCACGGCGATACGACGTTCATCTATGGTCCCCCGATCCAACGGGCGGGAACGGGTTCCTGTTCCCGCCCGTCGTCCGAACGGGTTCTCAGCCGCCGTAGACGTGCGGGGCGAGGGTGCCGATGAAGGGGAGGTTGCGGAGCTTCTCCGCGTAGTCGAGACCGTAGCCGACCACGAACTCGTTCGGGATGTCGAAGCCGACGTACTTGACGTCGATCTCGACCTTGGCCGCGTCGGGCTTGCGCAGCAGGGTGCAGACCTCGAGCGAGGCCGGGCCGCGCGAGCCCAGGTTGCCGAGCAGCCAGGACAGCGTCAGACCGGAGTCGATGATGTCCTCGACGATCAGCACGTCACGGCCGGCGATGTCGGTGTCCAGGTCCTTGAGGATCCGCACCACACCGGAGGACTTGGTGCCCATCCCGTAGGAGGAGACCGCCATCCAGTCCATGGTCACCTGCGAGTGCAGGGCCCGGGCGAGGTCCGCCATGACCATCACGGCCCCCTTGAGGACGCCGACGATCAGCAGGTCCTTGCCTGCGTAGTCCCGGTCGATGCGCTCGGCCAGCTCCAGGAGCTTCGCGTCGATCTCGTCCTTGCTGATGAGCACCTTCGCGAGGTCAGCGCCCATGTCGTTCTGGTCCACCGGGGATACGTCCTCAAACGTGTCGGGGTCTGGATGGCCGGCGGCCGGCTCCCCCGGGCATGCCCGCCCGTCAGTCGCCCTGTCGCCGAAAGACCAGCGTGCCACACCGGCGGGTGGCTTCGACGCCCCCGGGTAGGTGCAGGGGTCCCTGACCCCGCCATCCGGTGACCAGCAGGTCGATCGTCTCCAGGTGCCGGGCGAAGAGGTCCCCGGCCGGACAGCCCGCCCGCAGCGCGGCCCGGCGCAGCACCCGGCGGCGCACGGCGGGGGGCAGCTCGGACAGCTTCCCGGCGTCCAGGGTGCCTTCGCCCGTCCGGATGTCGCGCTCGGCCAGCGCGGCCCACTGGTCGAGCGCGTCGGCGTCGTCGCGGAACAGCCGGGCGGTGCGGGCGAGGGCCTCGACCACGCCGCCGCCCAGGTGCTTCTCCATCATCGGCAGCACCTCGTGGCGGACCCGGGCGCGGGTGTAGGCCGGGTCGCAGTTGTGCGGGTCGTCCCAGACCTGGATCGCCTGGGCGGAGCAGGCCTGCCGGGTGGCGGTCCGGTCGAGCTCCAGCAGCGGTCGGCGGTAGCGGCCCTTCTGGGCGGGCATGCCGGCCAGCGAGCGGGCGCCGGACCCCCGGGCCAGGCCCAGCAGGACGGTCTCGGCCTGGTCGTCGCGGGTGTGGCCGAGCAGGACGGCGACCGCGCGGTGCCGCTCGGCGGCCGCGTCCAGGGCCGCGTACCGGGCGTCCCTGGCGGCGGCCTCGGGGCCCCCCTCGCGGCCGACCCGGACGGCGATCGTCTCGACCGGGTCGAGGCCGAGCTCGCGCAGCCGGTCGGCGACCTGGTCGGCCCGCTCGGCGGAGCCCGACTGGAGACCGTGGTCGACGGTGACGGCGCCGACCCGCAGACCGATCTTGGGCGCCTCGAAGGCGGTGGCGATGGCGAGCGCCATGGAGTCCGCGCCGCCGCTGACGGCGACCAGGACCAGCGGCGAGCCGGGCGCGGCGGGGGTGCGGGGCAGCCCGGAGGGGTGGCGGTGGGCGTTGCCGATCAGCGTGGTGCCGACGGCGGCCGGCAGGGCGGCGGCGGCCACCGGCACGCCGGGGACGCGCTCGCGCGGCTCGCGGGCGGGCGCGGTGAAGGTGGAGCCGGCCTCGGCTGCGAGGTCGGCGAGGGTGCGGCGTACGGCCAGGCGTATCGCGGCTACAGCGGGGTGTGGGCCCACGGCGGACGACTCCTCGACGGAGGGGGGACAGGACTGCGGTGGGCGCGGCGGGGACCGCGCATCCATGAGCGCCCTGTTACCGGGCGCTCACAGATGGTGGCAGAAAGGAGGCACCCGCTACGCCACCCGCGCCACCGGTACGACCACCGTCCCACGTTCGGGTGAATGAAGAAACGTATCTTCACCCGCCATGTGCACGACTGGACCACTCGTGCGAACGGATCCGACCGTCCCCGGTCCCGCCCGATCCCGCCCGATCCCGTCCTGCCTGACGATCCCGTCCTGACGGTCCCGCCCGGACGGGGCCGTCAGCGGGCCACCCGGGCGACCCAGGCCGCGGGGTCGTGGATCTCGTCCTTGGTCGGCAGGGTGTTCGGCGAGGTCCAGACCCGGTTGAAGCCCTCCATGCCGACCCGCTCGACCACACCCCGGACGAAGACCGCGCCGTCCTGGTACTGGCGGAGCTTGGCGTCCATCCCGAGCAGCCGGCGCAGCACCAGGTCCAGCCGGTTGGCGCCGCGGTCCCGGCGCTGCTGGAACTTCTCCCGGATCTCGGCGACGCTCGGCACCACGGCCGGGCCCACGCCGTCCATCACCACGTCCGCGTGACCCTCCAGCAGGGACATCACGGCGGTCAGCCGGCCGAGGATCTCCCGCTGGGCCGGTGACTGGACGATCTCCAGCAGTCCGGCCGACGGGGAGTCGCCGCCGCGCCCGCCGAGGCCGGGCAGACCGGCGCCGAGCGAGCCGGCCGCGTCCCGCAGCCGCTCCACCAGCGCGCCGGGGTCGACGTCCGTCTCGGCCAGGAAGGACTGCACCTCGGACTGGATGTGGTCGCGCAGCCAGGGCACCGCGGTGAACTGGGTGCGGTGGGTCTCCTCGTGCAGGCAGACCCAGAGCCGGAAGTCGGCCGGGTCGACGTCCAGTTCGCGTTCGACGTGGACGATGTTGGGCGCCACCAGCAGCAGCCGGCCCGGGCCGGGGCCCTCGGGGCCGAGCCGGGGCTTGTCGAACAGCGCGGCCGGGCTGTCCGGCGCCTCCAGCGAGGGCTCGGCCGGGGCGAAGGTCTCGTACTGGCCGAGCACCTTGGTGGAGAGGAAGGCCAGCAGCGCGCCGACCTCGATCCCGGTGGCCTTCTCCCCCACCGCGCCGAGCACGGCGGAGGCCGAACCGCCCGTCCGGCGCGCCTGGAGCTTCTCCACCAGCGGCTGGACGATGGTGCGGAAGCCCGCCACGTTGGCCCGCACCCAGCCGGGGCGGTCCACGATCAGCACCGGGGTCGCGGCGGCCTCGGCCAGACTGCTGGAGCGCATGCCGGTGAACTCCCGGACGTGCTCCTCGGCCGCCAGGGCGTGCCGACGCAGTTCGGCGACCACCGCCGCCGCCTCGGCCCGGCTCACCTCCGGCCCCGGCCGCACCAGCCTGGTCGCGGTCGCGACCGCGAGATTCCAGTCGACCATGTCGGCCCCGCCGCTCGCGCTCGTCATAACCCTCACCGTACGTGCTCCCGCGCGCCTGGGGGAGCCGGAACGGCCGGTCAATGGCGGCCCGGTGGCCGACCCGGGCCGCTCAGCGGCAGCCGCAGGCCGACAGCCTGGCCACCACCCGGTCCATCGCGGCGCGGGCGGTGTCGACGGGGGCTCCGGTCCGGGTCATCAGGGCGAAGGCGAGCAGCCGCCCGTCGGCGTCCACCACGGTGCCCGCCAGGGTGTTGACGCCGCTGAGGCTGCCGGTCTTGGCCCGGACCAGGCCCGCCGCGTCGGCCGCCCCGGAGCCGGCGCCGAAGCGCTTGCCGAGGGTGCCGGTGAAGCCCGCGATCGGCAGGCCCGACAGCACCGGACGCAGCGTCGGGTGCTGCGCCGAGGCGGCCAGGGCGAGCAGCTTGACCAGCACCGCCGGGGGGATCGCGTTGCCCGGGTGCAGACCGCTGCCGTCGTTGAGCACCACGCCGGTCATCGGCACGCCGAGCCGGGTGAGTTCCTGGGTGACGGCGGTGGCGGCGCCCTCGAAGGCGGCCGGCTGGTGGGCCGCGATCGCGGCCTGGCGGGCGATCGCCTCGGCGAGGGTGTTGTCGGAGCTGGTCAGCATCCGCTCGACCAGCCGGGCCATGGTGGGCGAGTCCACCCGGCCGAGCACCGGGGCGTCGGCGGCGGCCGGGGCGTCGGCGGCCTTCGCCTTGCCCTGGACGGTGACGCCCTGGGCCTTGAGCAGGTTGGCGAAGGACTCGGCGGCCGCGCCGGCCGGGTCGGCGACCCGGGCGGGCGCGTCGGCGAGGCTCTTCGGGTCCACCTTGCCCTCGTCCACCATCAGCGGTGTCACCGCGGCGATATTCTCGCCGTCGTGCTTCTTGTGCAGCAGGGGACCGGTGTAGAGCGAGACGTCGTAGTCGAGCACGACGGCGGTGGTGCCGGCGGCTTTCAGCGCGGCGGCGGTCTGCCGGGCCAGCGCGTCCAGCGAGGCGGGGGCGGTGTCCGGGTCTGCGGGGACGCCGGCCACCTGCACCTGGTCGGCGGGGAGCGCGGTCAGCGTCGGGTCACCACCACCCACGAGGGTGATCCCGCCCGTCGCCGCGTTCTTGACGACCCGGGTGACCAGCCGGGTGTCCCCCGGGATCAGTGAGAGGGCCGCGACCGAGGTGGCCAGCTTGGTGGTGGAGGCGGGGGTGGCGGCGGTGTTCTCCCCCTTGCCGTAGAGGAGCCGGCCGTCGGCGGCGTCCGCGACGGCGAGGCCGACGGTGCCGAGGTTCTGGTCGGTGAGCACGGTGGCGAGCGCCTGCTGGAGGCCCTGCGCGGTGGGCAGTCCGGCGCCCGGACCGGCCTCGGCGGCGGCCAGCACGGCACCGGCCGGGGCCGGGCGGGCGACGGTGGAGGGCTTGGCGGAGGCGGAGGCGGGTGGGGTGGACGCCGCGGTGGAGGCGGAGGCCGAGGCGGGCGGGCCGGTGGTGGGGCGGGCGGAGGGGCTGCCCGGGCTCCCGGGTCGGCCCGGGTCCTCGCTCCGGTCGCCCTTGCCGCCCTTGTTCTCCTTGTCGTCCCTCCTGCCGTTGCCCTCGTCCTGGTCGCCCCGGGTGCCGCCGGTCCCCGGTCCGCCCGGCGAGGCCGATCCGGACGGCGGCGCGGGCGGCACCGCGGACGCACCTCCCGCCCCCAGCGCCGTCGCGGTGACCAGCAACGACGCCCCGAACAGTCCGGCGACCGTCCCCCCGCGCCGGCGCCTCGACACAGCCCCTGCTCGCACCGACCCGGCCCCTTTCCTGAGCACTCACTCCCGTAGGAGACACTTGGATTCTGTCAGTCCCTACCTTGGAGGAACCGTTGGAGTTCGACGTCCTTATCGAAATCCCTAAGGGCTCTCGTAACAAGTACGAGGTCGACCACGAGACCGGTCGCCTTCGGCTCGACCGGATGCTCTTCACCTCGACCCGCTACCCGGCCGACTACGGCTACGTCGAGGGCACCCTGGCGGACGACGGTGACCCGCTGGACGCCCTGGTGATCCTGGACGAGCCGACCTTCCCCGGTTGCCTGATCAAGTGCCGCGTCATCGGCATGTTCAAGATGACGGACGAGGCCGGCGGCGACGACAAGCTGCTCTGCGTCCCGGCGACGGACCCGCGCTGGGAGCACCTGCAGGACATCCACCACGTGTCGGAGTTCGACCGTCTGGAGATCCAGCACTTCTTCGAGGTCTACAAGGACCTGGAGCCCGGCAAGTCCGTCGAGGGTGCCAACTGGGTCGGCCGCGCCGAGGCCGAGGCCGAGGTCACCGCGTCGATCAAGCGCCTGGCGGACCAGGGCGGCCACTGAGCCGTCCTGCCCGTCTCGTTCGTCCGGCGGTCCGTCCGTCCGGGCGCTCCGAGGTAGGCGAGGCAGTCGAAGGCCGGGGTTCGCGGAGTTCCTCCGCGGGCCCCGGCCTTCGCCGTTCCCCGGTCCGGGCGAGGATGGGTTCCCGACACCTTGTCGGCATGACAGGAGATTAGGTTAGGCTAACCAAAGTAATCGGGGACGTACTCGACCACTGGAGACCCGCATGTCCACGCCCGAGCAGCCCGCCGTCCCGTTCTCCACCGTGCTGCGCACCGCGAGCAGCGCCGAGCACCAGGCCGCCGAACAGTCCTCGTTCATGAGCCGCCTGCTCGGCGGGCACCTCGGGATCGAGGCCTACGCGGACCTCACCGGGCAGCTCTGGTTCGTCTACCGCGCCCTGGAGGAGCGGGCCGGGGAGCTGGCGGAGCATCCGGCGGCCGGGCCGTTCGTGGACAGCACGATCCTGCGCACCGCCGCCATCGAACGCGACCTCGCCCACCTGCGCGGGCCGGACTGGCGCGAGGGCCTCGCCCCGCTGCCGGCCACCGCCGCGTACGTCGCCCGGCTGGAGGAGCTGGTCCGCGAGTGGCCGGCGGGCTGGATCGCGCACCACTACACCCGCTACCTGGGGGACCTCTCGGGCGGCCAGATCATCCGGGGCATCGCCGAGAAGACCTGGGGCTTCGAGCGCAAGGGTGACGGCGTGCGGTTCTACGTCTTCGAGCAGGTGGAGAACCCGGCCGCGTTCAAGCGCGACTACCGGGCCAAGCTGGACGCGGCGGGCCTGGTGATGGACGAGGTCGAGCGCCGCCGGGTGGTCGAGGAGTGCAAGCGCGCCTTCCAGCTGAACGGCGCGCTCTTCCAGGACCTGGACACCCGGTACCCGCTGAGCGCCTGAGTGCCCGAAAGATCGAACGCCGCGAACGCCGCGAACGCCGCGGAGCAGGAAGTCGGATCGGCCGACCTCCTGCTCCGAGGCGCTTCGGCGGGTTCTCCCGGGCTCCGGCGCTGTGCGGCGAAGGCGGTACCTGGTACTGATGGGGCGTGCGCTTTGACAACGTCCCGATACCGCCGTCCATCGATGCCAGGCCCCGCGATGGGCGCGGCTACCCCGTTCCGGCGATCACGCCGTGGGAGGGCGACCAACCCCAGTTCGCGCTGACGGACTACGGCCGCAGCGCCGACTGCGCGCGCGGCCGGCTCTGTTCGGTCTGCAACCTGCTGATGCCCAAGGGGCCGGTGTGGCGGGTGGTCGGCGAGACGGAGAGCGCCGCGATCGCCGAGGCACTGGCGGCCGGGCGGCCCTACCGCAATCTCTCCCCGACCCTGGAGGGCCCCGGCCACCGCGCCTGCATGCTCTACGCCTCGATGGTCTGCCCGTACCTGGCCCGGCCCAACGCGCGGCGCAGGCAGTCGGCCGAGCAGCCCGACGAGTTGACCGGACACGTCGTACGGGGCACGGTACGGGGCACGACCGGCGCCGTGGTGGGCTTCGCCGACTACGAGTACGGGATCACCGAGAGCCGGGTGCTGTTCCGTTTCCTCGACGTGGTGGAGCTCCTGCCCCATGACAATGCGGACGAGCATCTCGCCGACCTTAAAACGGAGTTGGACCGCCGGGCCGGTAGCTGACCCGGCCGGGCGGTCCAACGGTCCCCGTGCTCGTCGGTGTCAGCCGCGGTAGGCCGGCAGGCCGACGCGGCTGGTGACCACGACGGGCTTGGCGGCACCGCTGACCGGGAGGGTGACGATGCCCTTGGGCGTCCGGGCGGCGATGGTCCGGCCGTCCGGCGAGAAGGTCGGCTGGGTGTAGTCGGTGGTGGCCTTGGGGGTGAGGTCCTTGGCGGTCTTGTCACCCAGGCCCTGCACAAAGAGGTGGTCGTGTCCCTGCACCGAGCGGACGAAGACGACATCCTCGCCGTCGGGCGAGAGCGCGGGCTGGGAGCCCTTGGTCAGCACGTCGCTCTGCGAACGCAGGTAGTCGTCGTGGATGTAGACGGTGCCGTTGTCGGCGTTGGCGTAGACGGCGGTGCCCGCCTTGCTGCTCGCGTTCGGCCAGATGTTGCCCGTCTCCGGCAGGGCGGGAGCGTCGACGCCGCCCGAGACGGACAGCTCGGTCGGCTGGCCCTGGACAGCGGTGGCGGGAATGGTCTCCAGACGGGAGACGCCGTTCTTCCTCGCGACGAAGACGATGTTGTTCCGGGCCGGAAGCTCCGCCTCCGCGTAGCCCGGGATCGCCTGCCAGGTGGGGTGGTTCCAGTTCTGTCCACCGGGGTTCTTGGCCACGGTGACCCGGTTGCTGCCGTCCGCGTCGGAGAGGACGAGGTTGCCCGCACCGTCGATGAAGACGGCCTTGTTGCCGTCCGGGGACCAGGCGAGGTCCCGCACGACGGTGCGGAAGTCGACCGTCTTGCCGTCGATCTGCACGTACCGGGTGCCGTTGCTGACGGTCAGCACGTTGTGCTTCAACCCCTTCGTGCCCGAGGCACCGAGCGAGGCGGCCTGGGCGGCCGGGCTGACGGTGGCCACGAGGCCGAGCGTCAGGGCGGCGACGGCGGCGAACTTCGCGGCGCGGAACGAGGACTTGCGGAACGAAAGGGCCTTGCTCATGACTGGATTCCCCCAGGAACGACGTGATGGTCCGGTGCCGTAGCAGAGCCGCGCCCATCGTCCCCGGCGGACTGTCGTCCGCCTGTTTGATCACTCGCTGCTCTGTGCGATGAGAGAAGCCTGTCAGCCGTGCTTCGCTGATCTGTGCGCCAACCGTCACGGATGTGAAACAGCGTCACTGGATCTACACAATGCGACGGAGCAGGAAGTCGGTCCGGCCGACTTCCTACCCCGAGGCGTTTCATCGAGCCTGATCGAGGGTGCGGTCCGTGGGGGTGTGGATCCCCCGGCAGCCGCGGCAGGTGATCGGCGGCGGGGGCGGGCCGATCTTGAGGGCGGTGACGACGCCCGTGATCACGGTGGCGATGGCGAGGGCCAGGAGAAGGGCGAAGGCCGCGCCGACGAGGAAGGTGCTCATCCCCAGCCCGCTTCGCGGAGGAGTGTGAGCAGGTTGAGGAGAGTGGCGACGGAGGTGTCGCCGAAGTCGACGAGGAGGCGGCCGTCGATGGTGAGGTCCGAGACGGCGGCGGAGCCCCACTGGATGCCGAAGGGCTTGCCCCGCTCGTGGAGTTCACGGAGGAGGGAGGTCACTTCGGGTTCGGTGTAGGTGCGCAGGTACGCGTCGTGCGGTTCGTGCGGGGTGTTCACGCGGCGGCGTCCAGTTCGAACCAGGTGACCTTGCCGGCCTTGACGGGGTCGACGCCGAAGCGGTGGGTGAGGGCGCGAACGAGGTGGAGCCCGCGCCCGGAGAGCGAGTAGAGGTCGGCGGGGTGGGGGGAGGAGGGCAGGTCCGGGCAGTCGTCGCACACCGAGACCCGGAGCACGGCGGGCCGGAGGCAGACGAGGACGGACGGCGCCTGGCAGCCCGCGTGCTGCCAGGCGTTGATGTACAGCTCGTGGAAGGCGAGTTCGGCGTCGTCGATCACGTCGGGCGGCCAGCCCGAGGAGGAGAGGGCGGCCCGGAGCTCGGCACGGGCGATGGAGCAGTCGGGCGGGTTGAGGGCACGCATGACAGACCTCCGTGGGAGAGGCAGGGGAACAGGGGGACGTCGGCGGGCCCAACGAGGCAGCATGCACCTACTGCCCTGGCACACGGCATTGCTGACCATCTGCCATGTGACCGACGCAACACTGACGGTAGGTCATAAGGTTCCACGCGTGCAACACGATCCGGGAAGATGAGCCTTCGGGAACGAGAGGTCTCACTCGCGCGAGTGGCATCCCGGACCCGTGCAGCGGGAGACTGCTCCGACACGGAAGGACACCCCTTGGCACTCAGGACCCAAATCAGTGAGAGGCAGCGGCGATTCGGCGCCGAGCTGAGGCGCCTCCGCGAGAGCGCGGGGCTGGCGGTCAAAGACGCCGGAGCACTCGTCGGCATGGGCGGCCCACAGCTGAGCCACATCGAGGCGGGACGTACGGGGCTGGATCCTGATCGCCTGACCGTTCTGCTGGGGTCATATGGTCACATGGATGAGACCTATGTGGCGGCGCTACAGCAGATGGGGCTCAGCAATGGGAAGGGCTGGTGGAGCTCCTTCAAGGGGTTCGTCACTACCACTGCCCTCGATCTGGCGGAATCCGAGTCGACTGCCGCTTCGCTGTCCAGCTACGAAACTCTGCTGATCCCCGGACTGCTGCAGATCCCCAGCTACAGCGAGGTCATGCTCAGCGGCGACAAGAAGAAGATGGAGTTTCGACAAAGCCGCCAACGGGTCGTAGGCGAGGACACGGCCATCCCGTTCCATGCGGTGATCCATGAAGCCGCGCTCCATACTCGATTCGGCGGCTCGGGCGCGATGAGGGACCAGTTGGATCACCTGGTCGAGGTCAGCGAACTCCCTCACATCACCATCCAGATCCTGCCCTTCCGCTGCACCGACTTCGTCTCCACAGGCACGCCATTTATGATCGTGCATGGTCAGCACCGTGACCTGGACACAGTGCTGTGGGAGCACCCCGGTGGCACCTCGTACTTGAGCGACCAGGAAGAAATCACTACCTACAACTCGAAGTTTGAGCGGCTCAAGTCCCTTGCTCTCCCGGCGCTGGACGCGTCTCGCCCGCTGCGATCTCGTGTCGAACACGACTCCTGGGGTCTGATCCAACATCTTCGCTACACCCTTTAAGGAAGGCGCACATGTCAGAGCTCGATTGGCAGAAGTCCAGCTTCAGTGGCGACGACGCCAACTGTGTTGAGGTCCGCACAGGGGCTGGCCTGGTCGAACTCCGGGAGTCCGACGACGGCGATGTCATCCTCCACACCGACCCGGCCGCCTTCGCCGACCTCCTCAGCGCCATCAAGGCCGGGAAACTCGACCACCACGCATGACCCCGGTTCCATCTGCTTCCCGCACCAAATGCTGTGGCCCTCGCTCGGATCGAGCGAGGGCCACAGGCAACTAACTACGCTGGCGGACCAAGGTGGTGGCTCCACGGCCCAGGAGCAGCAGTTCGCCGGCAGGGCCCCGGTTCACGGGGTGGCGACGATGAGAACGCAGCCGCTCGGGCCATCGGCCCCGTTTGCGCCGACCTGCCCATCGGCCTGTCCTCCCTCACCGCCCTTTCCGCCGTTGCCCCCGCTTCCGCCGTTGCCGGTCCCGGCGGGACAACTGCCGGCGACGACAGGAGGCAGGGAGACAGTCCCGCCGGTGCTGCCGGGCCGGCCGTCAATCACCGTGCCACCGGCCGTGCCGGTGTAGACGACAGGCGTGGCGTTCACGCCGTCGGCGGTGGCCGCGCAGATCGGGTCGGCGCCCGCCTGGCCGCCGGTGGCCCGGGCGAAGCCGCCTGATCCACCGGCCCCGCCGCCCTGCCCGGCCGGACTACCGGCGGTTCCGTCACCACCCGCGGGCTGGTTGGCAGAGCCGTGGCCGCCCGCCCCGCCGCCCCCGCCGGGCGCGAGTACCGCGACTCCACCGGGGCCGGTGACGGACGCGGCCCGGCCGCCCGTGCCACCGCCGCCGGGGTGACCGGCAGTGGTGGTGCTGTAGCCGGCGCCGCCGCGTCCGCCCGCTCCGCCGGGCGTGGTGAAGGGCACCGTGATGTCCAGGACGGTCCCGGCCTGGAGTCCGGTGAACGTGCAGGTGAGGGCTGCCGCCGCACCTCCGCCCGTGGCGCCCTGGCCACCACCGCCGTCGCCGTAGGTGATGCTGACGCCCTGACCGCCGCCACCGCCACCGCCGCTGCCCGCAGCACCCACAGCCGTGACGGTCAGCGTGCTGGTCTGCGCGGGGACCGTGTACCGCGCGAGGCCGGGGGCGCAGACGGAAACAGAAGCGGACCCGTCGGGAGGACAGGACAGGACGGGAGTGATCAGGACGCACCCCGGCCGACCATCGTCGGACCTGGGGTCACCCAGGCCGAACAGGCCGCCAAAGTCAAGGAAGTCACCTAGTCCGCCCAGGCCGCCCAGGCCGCCCTGCCCGCCGAAGCCGGCCTCGGGGCACTGGGCTGCGAACCCGGCAGGAGAGATCGTCCCGCCCTTGCCGCCGGCCGATCCGGACTGCCCGGCGGTGCTGGTGGCGGCCGGGCCCGTGACAGCCGTCAGCCCGTTGCCGGACGCGGTGCAGGTCGGTGAGGTGCCCGGCTGGCCGGCGCTCTTCTCCGGAGAGCCGTTCGCCGTGCCGCCCGCGCCCCCACCGCTGCCGCTACCGCTACCGGCGCCACCGTCGACGCCGCCGAGATTGCCAAGGTCAGCGAGGTCAGCAGGGTCAGCGAGGTCGCCAAGGTCGCCGAAATCGCCGAAATCGCCGAGGTCAGCAGGGTCAGCGAGACCACCGAGGCCAGCGAGACCACCGACCCTGACGACGTTACCGGCGCCTCCTCCGCCACCGGCGGCGGAGATGGCCAAACCGGAAGCGGTGACGGAAGCGGCCTGGCCGCCTCCGGCAGGACTCAGGGCCTGCGAACCCTGCACCGGTGCACCGGCGGTTCCGCCCCCGGGCACCGTCACCGCCAGCGCCGTGCCCGGGGCCAGGCCGGTGACAGTGCAGGCGATCGCGGCACCGGCTCCGCCCCCGGCGCCGAAGAGCCCGCCGCCCCCGCCGCCGCCCCCGCCGACGACGGTGAACCGGACCTGCAGCGCGTTCTCCGGCACGGTGTAGGTGAAGGAGCCGGGAGTCCCGCAGACCGTCGTACCGTTCGCCACCGAACACGCGTCCGCAACCGCGACCGCGTCGGCCGCCACTGCGGCGACTGCCACGGGCGGTGGCAGAAGCGCACCCCCACTCAGCGCAAGGGCGCCCACCGACGCGAGCGCGCTCAGCAGACGACGCCCTCGCCCCTCGCCTTCGCCTTCCCCCGGAATCCGTCGTCCCAGCACGTTCTCTCGGCCTCCCATGCAGGTCGTCTCAGGTGGGAACGCGACGAATACGAACCGTGCGCTCACGGCAAGTGTCAGCACGGACACTCTGAGTGCGCAACGGCGACGGTCCGTCCGGCTCCAAGCGCCAAAGCGCTGTGGCCCTCGCTCGGACCGAGCGAGGGCCACAGCATCTGCCGACCGAAGATCAGGCGCCGAGGGACGCGCGGTGGCGGGCCAGGGCGGTGGCACCGCCGCCGAGCAGCAGCAGGCCGCCGGCGGTGGCCAGCAGCGGTACCACCGGGGTGGACGAGCCGGTCGAGGCCAGGACGCCGGAGCCCCCGACCGAAGCGCCGCTGCCGGTGGTGGTGAGGGAGGCGCCGCCGACCGTGCCGCCGGTACCCGAACCGGTGCCGGTGCCGGTACCACCGGCAGCGCCGGCGCCGCTCGCACCGCCCGCACCGCCGGTGCCACCGGCCGCCGGGCCGGTGGGCCGGTGGGCGTTCTTGTCGAAGGCCAGCGAGACGGTGACCGGGTCGAGCGCCTCGCCCGCCTTGTAGTTGGCGAAGGCCGGCACGCCCTCGGCGGTCAGCTTGGCCGGGACGGCGTTCAGCGTCACCACGCCGTCGACCGGGGCCAGGCTCGCCTTGGACAGGTCCAGCTCGGCGATCCGGGCGCCGGACAGCGTGGTCGTCCTCCCGTCCAGGGACTTGGCGTTGACGTCGGCGGTCAGGAAGGCGCCGTCCTTGCCGATGCTCAGGCCCAGCTTGGAGAAGGTGGTGTCCAGCTGGTACCCGCCGCCCTCGCCCGGGTGCCCGAGGAAGCGCACCGAGCCCGCGAAGCCCGCCGAGAGCGTGTGGCTCCTGGTGTTGTACGCGCCCTTGGCACCGGCGAAGCGGTAGTCGGCCGCGCCGCCCGCGAACTCCACCTTGCCGTTGGCCACCGGGCTCTGCAGGTACCTGCGGAAGCTCTCCTTGACCTGCCAGTCCAGGGTGCCGTTGACGACGGTGAGTTCACCGGTGCCGGTGCTCGGCGCGGTGGACGGGCCGCCGGTCGCGGTGAGCGACTCGGTCGCGCTCGGCGAACCGGTGGCGGTGGGCGAGGAGGTGGCCGTCGGGCCGGCGGTGGCCGTCGGCGAGGCCGTGGCCGTCGGCGAAGCGGTGGCCGTCGGGGACGCCGTCCTGGTCGGCGGGGCGGTGGCCGTCGGCGACGCCGTCCCGGTCGGCGAGGCGGTGGCCGTGGGGGTGCCGGTAGCGGTGGCGGTGACCGTGGGGGTCGGCGTCGGCGTGGCGGTCGGGGACGGCGTGGCCGGGTTCTGCTTGAGCAGCAGCGAGAGCGGGTCCATGTCCGACCCGGCCGCGTAGAAGCCGGCGAAGGCCTTGGCGC
Organism: Kitasatospora purpeofusca; assembly: GCF_034043715.1. GTDB lineage: Bacteria > Actinomycetota > Actinomycetes > Streptomycetales > Streptomycetaceae > Kitasatospora > Kitasatospora purpeofusca_A. Next base: position 42,277 of record NZ_JAXCLC010000034.1, read on the forward strand.
CCTGCTCGGTCAGCTTCGCCGCCGTCGGCACGCCGGTGGTGGTGTCCCGGCCGACCGTGAAGGTCACCAGCGGGACGTCGTCGCGCCGGGTGACCTCGGAGGCGCCCACCGACTCCTTGGACGCGGTGTCGGCGGTGAGCGTGCCGGTCATCCCGGCGGTGGTGACCTTGAGATCGCTCAGACCCACGTCCAGCGCGCCGTGGTGGGCGGTGAACCGCACCCCGCCGGTGAAGGCGGAGGTCAGCGCGTGGGTGCCCGGGTCGTAGCTCGCGCTCGCCAGCCCGAAGCGGAAGCCGCCGTCGGCGTTGGTGGTCGCGCCGCCGCTCAGCTCCACCGCGCCCTGGCCGATCGGCCCGGTGACATAGCTCCGGAAGCCGGCCTTGACCCCCCAGTCCAGCGAGCCGGTGTCGTAGGTGACACTGCTCGGCGCGCCGGCGCCGAAGGCCAGGACCGGGGCGCCGAAGGCGGTCAGGCCGAGGCCGGCGGTGACGGCGGCCAGGGCGGCCATCCGGGTGCGGTTGCGGGACATGGGGGTCTCCGATCAGTGAGCGGGGGGAAGTGGAAGGGGTTCAGGCCGCGTCGGCGGGGGTGGCGCGACGACGGCGGCGCAGGACGAGCAGACCTGCGGTCACGGCCGACGCGGCGGCGAGCAGTCCGCCGCCGACCACGGCCGCCGTCGGGACGCCGCCCGAGTCACCGGCGGCCGCGGCGACCGGCGCCGCGACCGGCGCGGCGGGCGGGGTCGGCGGAGCGGTCGTGGCCGACGGGGCCGGCGCGACCGCCGGGGCGCTGCCGAGGTCCGGCAGCGGCGGGAGGGCGGCCGCCGGGTCGAGCGCGACGGCGAAGCTCAGCGGGTCCATCGCGGTGCCCGCCGGGTAGAGGCCGCCGAAGGCCTTCCCGCCCGGCTCGGTGAGCGTGAGCGGAAGTTCGACGGCCTTGAGCAGGCCGCCCTCGGTGGTGAGCCCGGCCGGGTCGAAGGTGCCCAGCTCGACTCCGGTGAGCTGCTGGGCGGCGCCGTCCGGGGTACGGCCGGAGACGTCGGCGCGCAGCACGCCCCTGCCGTCGGCCACGGTGACAGCGGTGTTGGCCAGGGTGAGGTCCAGGCCGTGGCTGTCGCCGCTCTTCAGCCCGGTGAAGCGGACGCTGCCGGTGAAGGCCGCGGTGAGCGCTCCGGTGGCCGGGTCGTAGCTGCCCTCGGCGGGCGTCCAGCGGAAGAACGCGCCGCCGTCGGCCGCGCCGCCCGAGGTCTCCCAGCGGCCCTGGGCGATCGAGCCGGTGACGTAGTCGCGGAAGGTCCGGCGCACGCCCCAGTCGAGCGCGCCGTTGGCGAACCCGGTGGCGGGGGCGGCCTGCGGGGTGGCGGCCGGGCCGGTCGGCGTTGCCGGGCCGGTCGGCGCGGTCGGGCTGGTCGGCGTTGCCGGACCGGTCGGCGTTGCCGGGCTGGTCCGAGCAGCCGGAGCGGTCGCCGCCGGAGCCGAGGCGGACGGCGTTGCCGCCGACGGGGAGACCGGAGCCGACGGCGTCGAAGTGGGCTGCGCCGCCGGGAGGTTGACCGAGAGGCTGACCGGGTCGAGGGCCGTCCCGGCGGTGTAGAAGCCGCCGAAGGCCTTGGCCCCCGCCTCGGTCAGGGTCGCCGGGACGTTGCCGAGCGTCAGGGTCCCGGCCGCGCCGCGCAGGTCGACACCGGCCAGCGAGAGTTCGGCCAGCTTGGCCTGGCCGGCGTTGGCGACCTGCCCGGTCTCCCGGGACTTGCTGCTGACGTCCGCGTACAGTCCGGCCGCGCCGCCCGCGGCGGCCCGGAAGGTGAGCCGGCCGATGCTCAGGTCGAGCGCGTTCGCGCCGTTCTCCTGGTGCCCGGTGAACCGTACCCCGCCCGAGAACGCGGCCGTCAGCGCGCCGCTCGCCGGGTCGTACGAACCGGCGGCCGAGTGGAACCGGAAGCCGCTGCCCGACACCGTGGCCGCTCCCCCGGTGAGCGCCCAAGTGCCCTTGGCGACGGGCCCGGTGACATAGGCCAGGAAGGACTGCTTGATCCCCCAGTCCAGCCGCCCGCCGGACACCCCGCCCTCGGCCGCCACCGCCCGGCCGGGGAGGACCACAACGGTCAGCAGGGCCGCCAGGGCGGCCACCAGGGCGGCGGCCGTACGGCGGAGCCGATGGGGCAGAGGCACGCGGATCACTCCTCGGCGCGACGGGGAAGGGCAGGGCGAAACCGGGGCCGGCGCAGCACGGACCCCCTTGCGGTCTTTAGGTAAGGCTAACCTAATATATGAGTCAAGAGCCCCGCCGGACGCCCCCCGCACCCCCGCCCCCGGCGGCGACAACTCCCATCGAAGGGAACGACGTTGAGCAGCAGTACCCACCGAACCAGGGCCGCCCGCCGGCCCGCGATCCTGCTGCTGCTCCTCGGCCCGCTGCTCGCCCTGACCGCCTGCGGCACGGCCTCCGGCGGCGTCGGCGCGGCCGCCGGGGCGGGCACCTCACGGGCCCCGGACGCGGTCGAACCGCTGCCCGACACACCGGTCCCCGCCCTCCCGGCCACCGCCGCCTCCGCCGACGGCCGGGCCGTCACCGTCGCCAGCGCCGAGCGGATCATCCCGCTCAACGGCAGCCTGGCCGAGATCGTCTTCAGCCTCGGCCTCGGCCCCAGGGCCGTCGCCCGGGACGTCTCCACCACCTTCCAGCAGGCCGCCGCCCTGCCCGTGATCACCCAGGCCCACGAGGTCTCCGCCGAGGGCGTGCTCTCGCTGCACCCGACCGTCGTCCTCGCCGACCGTTCCACCGGCCCGGCCGAGGCGATCGCCCAGATCCGGGCGGCGGGCGTCCCCCTCCTCGTCCTGGACGACGCCAAGCGGCTGGAGGACGTCGGCCCGCGCATCGACGCCGTCGCCGCCGCACTCGGGGTCCCCGACGCTGGATGGCAGTTGAAGGAACGCACCGAACAGCGGACCACCGCCGCCAGGGCCGCCCTGCCGGCCGTCGGGCGCCACCCCAAGGTCGCCTTCCTCTACCTGCGCGGCAGCGCCTCGGTCTACCTGCTCGGCGGCCCGGCCTCCGGCGCCGGCTCGCTGATCACAGCGGTCGGCGGCGAGGACGCCGGCACCGCCGCCGGCCTCACCGGCGACTTCACCCCGCTCACCAGCGAGGCCCTGGTCAAGGCCGCCCCCGACGCGATCCTGGTGATGAGCAAGGGACTCGACTCCGTCGGCGGCGTCGACGGCCTGCTCAAGCTGCCCGGCGTCGCCCAGACCCCGGCCGGCCTCGACCGCCGGATCGTCTCGATCGAGGACGGCCAGCTGCTCAGCTACGGCCCGCGCACGCCCCGGGTGATCCAGGAGATCGCCGAACAGCTCTACCCCGGGGCCGCCGGGTGACCGCCGCCGCGACGGGCGGCAGCGCCGCCACGACCGCGCGACGGCCCGGTCGGACCACCCTGCTCACCGTCGGCCTGGCCGCCGCCCTGGTGCTCTGCGCCGTGCTCGCGGCCGGGACCGGCGCCTACCGGATCCCGCTCGGCGACATCCTCGCCTCCTTCGGCCACCGGCTCGGCCTCGGCGGCCACCAACTCGACCGCGTCCCCGAGTCGGTGCTCTGGAACGTCCGGCTGCCCCGGGTGGTACTGGCCCTGCTGGTCGGCGGCTCGCTCGGCTGCGCGGGCGCCCTGATGCAGGGCGTGTTCGGCAACCCGCTCGCCGAACCGGCCGTCATCGGCGTCTCCTCCGGCGGCGCGGTCGGCGCCGTCGGCTGCATCGTGCTCGGCCTGGACGCGCTCGGCACCTGGACGGTGACCGCCTCCGCCTTCGCCACCGGCCTGCTGACGGTCTTCGCGGTGTACGCGATGTCCCGCTCCGGCGGCCGCTCCGAGGTGGTCACCCTGATCCTCACCGGCGTCGCCGTGAACGCCTTCTGCGGCGCGCTGATCGGCCTGTTCCTGTTCACCGCCGACACCGCCGCGATCAGCCAGGTCACCTTCTGGCAGCTCGGCTCGCTCTCCCAGGCCACCTGGGGCAAGGTCCTCGGCGTGCTCCCGTTCGCGCTCGTCGGGCTCGCCGTCGCGCCCCGCTACGCCCGCTCGCTGGACCTCCTGGCGCTCGGCGAACGGCCCGCCCGGCACCTCGGCGTGGACGTCGAGCGGATGCGACTGGTGCTGATCACCGTCGTCGCCCTGCTCACCGCCGCCGCGGTCGCGGTCAGCGGCATCATCGGCTTCGTCGGCCTGGTCGTCCCGCACCTGCTGCGGATGCTCGCCGGACCGGGCCACCGCTTCCTGCTGCCCGCCTCCGCGCTCGCCGGCGCGCTCGTCCTGGTCGCCGCCGACCTCGCCGCGCGCACCCTCGCCGAACCGGCCGAACTCCCGCTCGGCGTACTCACCGCGCTGATCGGCAGCCCGTTCTTCTTCTGGCTGCTGCGCCGCACCAGGACCAGGCAGGGAGGCTGGGCATGAGGCTCGGACCGCGCAACCGCCCCGAGGTGCCCGAACGCCCCGCCCCGGGCACCGAACTGATCACCGCCCAGGCCGTCCGGCTGAGCCTCGGCGGACACGAGCTGCTGGCCGGCGCGGACGTCCGGGTCACGGCCGGCGAAGTCGTCGCCCTGCTGGGACCGAACGGCGCCGGCAAGTCCACCCTGCTCTCCGTCCTGGCCGGCGACCTCGTCCCGAGCGCGGGCGAAGTCCGGCTGGACGGCCGTCCGCTGACCGGCTACCGGCCCGTCGACCTGGCCCGACGGCGCGCGCTGCTCCCGCAGGCGGCCGCGCTGTCCTTCCCGTTCCCGGCCGACGAGGTGGTCCGGATGGGCCGCGCCCCCTGGGCCGGCACCGCCGCCGCCGAGGAGGACGAACGGGTGGTCGCCGAGGCGATGGCCGCCACCGAGTCCGCCGCGTTCACCGGACGGCCGTTCACCGCCCTCTCCGGCGGCGAACGGGCCCGGGTCGCCCTGGCCCGGGTGCTGGCCCAGCGCACGGCACTGCTGCTGCTGGACGAACCCACCGCCGCGCTCGACCTGCGGCACCAGGAACTCGTGCTGCGCCTCGCCCGGACCCGGGCCGCCGCCGGGGACGGCGTGGTCGTCGTCCTGCACGACCTGTCGCTGGCGGCGGCCTACGCGGACCGCGTGGTACTGCTGGCCGACGGCGCCACCGTCGCCGACGGGCCGGTGGCGGAGGTGCTGCGGGCGCCGCTGCTCAGCAAGGTGTACGGGCACCCGGTCGAGGTGCTGCCGCACCCGCGGACGGGTGTCCCGCTGGTGCTGCCGGAGCGCCGATAGCCCGGCGCCTCCCCCGCCCCGCCGTCAGCTCTCGTCGTCCAGCCGGAAGCCGATCTTCAGGCCGACCTGGAAGTGCTGGATCCGCCCGTCCTCGAGATGGCCCCGGACCTGCGTCACCTCGAACCAGTCGAGGTTGCGCAGGGTCCGGGAGGCCCGTTCCACGCCGTTGCGGATCGCGGCGTCGATGCTCTCGGTCGAGGACCCGACGATCTCGGTCACCCGGTACACGTGCTCGCTCATGGCGGACTCCCTCAGCTGTGCGACGGCCCCCGATCCACCGTGCACCGGGCCCCGCCCGTCCGCACGTCGGCAACCGCCGGACGGAGCGGGGCCCCTGGCTCCCGGGACGGGCGGACCCGCCCCGGGACTCGCCACCCACGAGCGGGCGGCACCCGCCCCGAGACTGCCCACCCACGAGCGGGCGACACCCGCCCCGAGACTGCCCACCCACGAGCGGGCGACACCCGCCCCGAGACTCCTCCCGCAAGCGGGCGACTACCAGCCGGCGGCCCGGACCTCGCCCACCGGGATGCCGCCGCCCAGCAGCGGCGCGGCGGCGATCCGGTCGATCGTGCCGTCCTCCGTGGTGACCCCGAGCCGGCGCAGGGCGGCGGCGAGGACCGGGCCGCGGGCCCGCTCCGCACCGTCGTCGATCTTGAAGGCGAGCGCCCGGCCGTCCGGCAGCGCGACCGCCTGGACGGCCTCGGCGCCCATCTTGGCGAGCGCGCCCGGCACCGCCCGCATCAGCCGGGTGTCGGAGCGGCGGGTGCCGGCCACGTACTCGGGGTGCGCCCGCATCGCGTCGGCGACCCGGCGCTGCGGGGTGCCGGGCCCGGCCAGCAGCAGGGAGCGGTAGCCGCGGGCCAGGCCGGTCAGGCTGACGGCCAGCAGCGGCGCGCCGCAGCCGTCCACCCCGGCGTGCGCGGAGGTCTCGCCGACGGCCTCCTCCAGGGCCTCCTGGGCCAGCCGCTGGATCGGGTGCGCCGGGTCGAGGTAGCTGTCGGTGGGCCAGTCGTTGGCCACGCAGGCGGCCAGCCAGCCGGCGTGCTTGCCGGAGCAGTCCATCAGGACGGGCTCGTGGTCGCCGCCCCAGCGCAGGTGGAGTTCGGCCTCCATCCCGTCCAGCGGGAGGTCCGCAGGGGTCCGCAGGGCGGTCTCGTCGAGGCCGGCGTCGGCCAGTATTCGCCGCACACCGGCGAGGTGGAACGATTCTGCGGAGTGGCTGGACGCCGCCAGCGCCAGCAGCTCGCCCTCCAGCGGCAGCCCGGCCCGCAGGGTGGCCACCGCCTGGAAGGGCTTGGCGCAGGAGCGGGGGAACACCGGAGCGTCCGGCGTGCCGAGGGCGAACTCGACCGAGCCGTCGGCGGCGAGCAGGACCAGGGAGCCGTGGTGCCGGCCCTCGACGAAGCCCGAGCGGACGACCTCGGCGAGCACGGGCAGGGCGGGGTAGGACATGGTGAAGAGCCTTCCGGAGGTGAGGGTGGGCCGGGGGCGAGCCGGGCCCGTCCCCACCCGGGGGCCTCGTCCGGTCAGAGCGGGCCGCCTGCGAGCAGGTCGTCGACCCGTGCTTCCCCATCACGGTACCTGCGGGTGATTTCGGCGTTGCAGCCGTCCGCCGTCCGCAGCAGTCGCTGCCGCCGCCCGGACACCTCGCGCTCGTGCGCGCGCAGCCGTTCCAGCGCCGCCAGCAGCTCCGCCGCCGGGTGCGCGGCCAGGTCGGCCAGCTGCACGTCTCCCATCAACGTGTCCGCCTCCAGCTGGGACCGCTCCCCCCGCGGCGGCCCCAGGGTGACGTGCCGGGCCGAGCGGCGGACGGTCGGCGCCGCGTCCGTCAGGATGGCCGACAGCCGCTCCAGCAGGGCGCCGGCCGGCTCCGCCTGGTCCGTCGGACGGGCCGCGCCGCCGTCGGGCCGGCGGTCCAGCTCGGCCAGCAGGATGTCCATCCGGCCGTGCAGCAGCCGCCGCAGGTAGGAGAGGTCCTCCTCCTGCTCCAGGGTCTCCCGGCGCAGGGTCCGCAGCTGGTCCAGGCCCAGTCCTTCGAGGTCCGGTTCGGACCCGGGGTCCTCCGGTGACCGCTCGTACCGGTCCTGTGCCGTGCCGATCGCATCCATCAACCAACCCACCTGCCGTCGTCCCGATCCCGCCCGCTCGCGGCACCCCGTCGCCTGCCGCCGGTCCGGCCCGTCACCGCCGCGCGCGCCGTCGGCGCGTTCCCGTCCGGAGGCACGCCCGGACGCCCGCGATGGTTCCCTCCCCCGGCCGTGGCCACCCACCGGGGCGACACGACCAGAACGCCTGACCTACCGGCTCGACCGCCCGGCCGAACCGGGTCCGGCGCGGCGGACCTTCGGCGCCCCGGACCACGGACGTGTCCGGCCTTCCCCGCATGACGCGGCGGACGGCCGGATCCGCCCTTGTACGGTCCCCCAGCGTGCCACCCCGCCCGCCGCCGCCGCACCGCCCGTGCACCCGAACGGCCCCCTGGCGAAGAGGGGTGGCTGATACGACCGAAGCTTTTCGCAGCAAGAGCAGCGCCAAGGAGCGCGCAGGCGCACGCTACCCGGCGCGCGCCAGGCCAACAGGCGCTCTTGGGGGGCCTGCTCGCGCCCCCACCGGCTCCGGCAGAATGACCGCATGCGAGCAGTGGTGCAGCGAGTGAGCGAGGCCCGGGTGACGGTGGCCGGGGAGACCGTCGGCGCGATCGAGGGGCCCGGGCTCTGCGCCCTGGTCGGCGTCACCCATGACGACACCCCCGCCAAGGCGGCCCAGCTCGCCCGCAAGCTCTGGACCCTGCGGCTGCTGCCCGCCGACGGGGACGGCGTCGAGCGGTCGTGCTCGGACATCGCGGCGCCGCTGCTGGTCATCAGCCAGTTCACGCTCTACGGCGACGCCCGCAAGGGCCGCCGCCCCACCTGGAACGCCGCCGCGCCCGGCCCGGTCGCCGAGCCGCTGGTGGACGAGGTGGTCGCCCGACTGCGCGCGCTCGGCGCCGAGGTCGAGACCGGCCGGTTCGGCGCCGACATGAAGGTGGCGCTGGTGAACGACGGCCCGTTCACGGTGCTGGTCGAGGTCTGACCGCCGCGATCGGCGGGGCTACTGCGTGGCTACTGCGGGACGATCACGTCCTGCGTCCCCGGCACCGTGCCGGCCAGCAGTACCGCGTCCACCGGCACGTTCCGCTTCACGACGGCCAGCGCGACCGGCCCGAGCTCGTGGTGGCGCGCCGAGGAGGTCACGACGCCGAGCGCCCGCCCCTGCGGATCCGAGGCGAGCCGGACCTCGGTGCCGTGCGGGGGCAGCACCTCCTCGGTGCCGTCCAGGTGCAGGAAGACCAGCCGGCGCGGCGGCCGGCCGAGGTTGTGCACCCGGGCCACCGTCTCCTGCCCCCGGTAGCAGCCCTTCTGCAGGTGGACGGCGGTGGCCAGCCAGTCCACCTCGTGCGGGATGGTCCGGTGGTCGGTCTCGAAGCCGAGCCGCGGCCGGTGGCCCTCGATCCGCAGCGCCTCGTACGCCAGGATGCCGGCCGCCGGGCCGTACCCCGAGGTCAGTGCGGCGAGTTCGGCGCGCGGCAGGAAGAGGTCCCGCCCGTACGTCAGCTCCCGGACGGCTGCCGCGCCCGCGGCGGAGACGGTCGAGCCGGCCGGCAGGTGCACCACCGCGAAGTCGGCGGTCGCGTCGGCCACCTCGACCCGGTAGAAGAACTTCATGCTCTCCAGGTAGCCGATCAGCGCCTGCTGGGTGCCCGGCTCGACGTGCGCCCAGGTGGTGGTGCCGTCGTCGACCAGGTAGAGGGCGTGCTCGACGTGCCCGTTCGGGGAGAGCACCAGCGCCTCGGTGGCCTGCCCCGACGGCAGCGCGCTGACGTGCTGGGTGAGCAGCAGGTGCAGCCAGCTCAGCCGGTCGTCGCCGGTGACGGTGAGCACGCCGCGGTGCGAGAGGTCGACGAAGCCGGACCCCCGGGCGAGGCTGCGTTGCTCGCGGAAGAGGTCACCGTAGTGGGCGGCCACGCCCTCGTCGGCGCCCTCGGCGGGGACGGCTCCGGACAGCGAAAGCAGCGGGCTCTTCAGACCGGTCATACCGGCTAGCTTACGGCCGCTCGGCGGCGCGCTTCGCGGAGCAGTCGGCGCAGCGGCCGAAGATGGCGAAATGCTTGAGGTCGGTGTCGAAGCCGTGCTGGGCGCGCAGGCTGTCGATCAGCGGCTGGGCGATCTCGGTGCCGGTCTCGGTGACCTTCTCGCAGTCCCGGCAGACCAGGTGCAGATGGTGGTGGCGGCCGGCCAGGTGGTAGGTCGGGGCGCCGTGGCCGAGGTGGGCGTGCGAAACCAGGCCGAGCTCCTCCAGCAGCTCCAGGGTCCGGTAGACGGTGGAGATGTTGACGCCGCTGGCGGTCTGCCGGACGTGGCAGAGGATGTCGTCCGGGGTGGCGTGGTCGAGCGCGTCGACCGCCTCCAGGACGAGCTGGCGCTGCGGGGTGAGCCGGTAGCCGCGTTCGCGCAGATCGGCCTTCCAGTCTCCGGAGAGCTGCCAGTCGGTGGTGCCGGTGTCCGCCACGGTCCTGTTCCCTGCCAAACGTCGGGGGTCCTGGGACAAGTGTAGGGACCGGCCGACGGGCCGGTCCCTGTACCTGTGCGCCTCGGCGGACGCCGCGCGCTTCCTACTTGAAGAACGCGATGCCGTCGTCCGGCAGGTCGTTGATGTCCTTGATCAGCTGGGCCGGCGAGAGCACCTTCTTCAGCTGGGCGGACATGTACGGGCGCAGCGGGACGTTCGGGGCGGCCTTCTCGCCGACCCAGAGCAGTTCCTCGTTGACGAAGCCGTAGAGCCGCTTGCCGCCCGAGTACTCCGGGGAGCCCTCGATCCGGGCCACCGCGTCGGTGGAGACGTCGATCTGCGGCTTGCCGTCGGCCAGCTCGCCGTACCAGATCTCCACCGTGCCGTCGTCGCGGACGGAGGAGATCTCGATCCCGCGGGCACCGCTGGCGCCGTGCTGGTTGCTGGTGACGCGCCAGAAGGCGTGCTCGTTCTCCAGCGGACGGACCTTCTCGCCCTCGTTGTCCAGCACCCAGCTGCGGGAGCGGAACTCCAGGAAGGGCCGTCCGTCGTGGCGGATGACGATCTCCTGGCCGAAGTTGCACTTCTCGGTGTCCTGGCCCTCCGCGCCCGGCAGGGGGGCGTAGACGCCCGCGCCCTCCCAGGTGCCGAGGAGGAAGGCCAGCGGGACGACGTCCTTGTGGAGGTCAGAGGGGATCTCGATCATGTTCCTGGTCGCTGTCGTCGGTGCGGGATCACTTCAACCGTACGGCAGTCGCTCAGCGCTGGCCCTGGTACAGCTTCATCACCGAGAAGACGGCGAACCAGGTGATCAGCACGGCCATGAGGGCCAGCAGACCGTCGAAGAAGATTTCCAGACCGGACACGGGGGGCTCCCAGGGCGGCGACAGTGTGATGGATTCAGCTGGCGCTCACTCTATCCGGACGGCACCGACGGGTCTCGGTGAGCCCCACCACGTCGGCGATCTAGTGTGTCGGGCATGTCGTCTCAGAAGAAGCTCGTCATCAAGGTGACCGCCGGGGCCGACGCTCCCGAGCGGTGCTCGCAGGCCTTCACGGTGGCGGCGGTCGCCGTCGCCAGCGGGGTCGAGGTCTCGCTCTGGCTGACCGGGGAGTCGTCCTGGTTCGCCCTGCCCGGGCGCGCGGCCGGGTTCGAGCTGCCGCACGCGGCGCCGCTGCCGGACCTGCTGGAGTCGGTCCTGGCGGCCGGCACGGTCACCCTCTGCACCCAGTGCGCGGTGCGGCGCGGGATCGAGCAGAAGGACACCGTCGAGGGTGTCCGGATCGCGGGCGCCCAGGTCTTCGTCAGCGAGATCATGGCCGACGGCGTGCAGGCCCTCGTGTACTAGCCAGGAGGCCCCTCCCGGTCGGGCCCCTCCCGGTCAGCGCGGTCCCGGTCGGGGCGGTCCCGGTCGTGGCCGGGCTCGTCCCACTTCGGGTCCTCCCAGCGCGGGTCGTTCCACCAGTCGTCCTCGGGGTCCCGCTTGTTGGCGAAGACCGCGGCGGCGGGCGGGATCACCATCGCGACCACGCACATACCGATCGCGGCCGGGACGGACCAGAACCGCACGACACCCCAGGCCAGCACGAACAGCCCGAGGCAGACGCCCATCATGGCGAAGTAGTAGCGGTGTCGCCGACGTGCCTGCACACGTCCACGGTATGCCCGAGGGCCCCCGCACGGCAGGGGCCCTCGGTGACGCCGATCCGTCGTGGACCGGTCAGACCGCGATCGCGACCTCGGTCAGGTTGCCCTGGGAGGCGACCACCTGGCGGTCCACGGTCTGGCCCGGGATGAGCGCGCGCAGGGTCCACTTGCCCGGGCGCGCGAAGAACCGGAACTGGCCGGTCGCCGAGGTGGGCACCTCGGCCGTGAACTCGCCGCCCTCGTCGAGCAGCCGGACGTAGCCGTTGACCGGCTCGCCGTCTCGGGTCACCGAACCCTGGATGATGGTCTCGTTCGCCACGTCAACTCCTGCCAGGTCCGGGCCGCCGGCCTTCGCACCGCACATTGTCCTGTTTCCCTTCGGTCTTACGGGTGGAGCCGGTGGCTCAGTTGCCGAGCTCGATCGGCACGCCGACGAGGCTGCCGTACTCGGTCCAGGAGCCGTCGTAGTTCTTCACGTTCTCCTGGCCGAGCAGCTCGTGCAGGACGAACCAGGTGAGCGCCGAGCGCTCGCCGATGCGGCAGTAGGCGATGGTGTCCTTCGCCAGGTCGATGCCCTCGGCCTCGTACAGGGCCTTGAGCTCGTCGTCGCTCTTGAAGGTGCCGTCGTCGTTGGCGTTCTTCGCCCACGGGATGTTGCGCGCGGAGGGCACGTGGCCGGGGCGCTGCGACTGCTCCTGCGGGAGGTGGGCCGGGGCGAGCAGCTTGCCGGAGAACTCGTCGGGCGAGCGGACGTCGACCAGGTTGAGCGTGCCGATGGCGGCGAGCACGTCGTCGCGGAAGGCGCGGATCGAGGAGTCGACGGCCTGCGCCGTGTACTCGGTCGCGGCGCGCTGCGGCACCTCGGCGACCAGGTCGCGGGAGTCGAGCTCCCACTTCTTGCGGCCGCCGTCGAGCAGGCGGACGTCACCGTGGCCGTACAGCTTGAAGTACCAGTAGGCGTACGAGGCGAACCAGTTGTTGTTGCCGCCGTAGAGGACGACGGTGTCGTCGTTGGCGATGCCCTTGGCACTGAGCAGCGCCTCGAAGCCGGCCTGGTCGATGAAGTCGCGGCGGACCGGGTCCTGGAGGTCGGACTTCCAGTCGATCCGGACGGCGTTGCGGATGTGGTTCTTGTCGTAGGCGGAGGTGTCCTCGTCGACCTCGACGATGACGACCTTCGGGTCGTCCAGGCGGGCCTGGACCCAGTCGGCGTCGACCAGGACGTCGCTGCGGCTCATGGTGATGTTCTCCATCCGGGGGCGGTTTGCGGAAGGTGGTGCTGCTGGTGGCTGCTTCGGGTGCTGCGACGCAGCGGGGGTGCGGTCGCCCGTCGGACGCCCGTCCGAATTCCCGTCCGAATAGTGGGACGTACGGCGGCGTGCGGTGGGAGCGCGCGAGAGGTGCGGAGCAGGGCGGCCGCGCCCGGCCCGAGGGGCCGGCACAGGTCACCGGAGAAATCGGCGGCGGGCGGCAACTGCCCTGCCAGGACGCCGAGTCAGCGCATTCGACACAGACAGGCGGCCACGCGGCACAGGTCTACCGCCCGCCGCTTCGTGAGGTCCGTCTGTCGCTTCATGCAGACGATGCTAGGGACACCCGGCGCCCGCTGTCATCAGCGTATCGAATACCGAGACCGGATAGCTCGGATGCTGGGATTTGACCTGCCCATGGGCATCGGGAACCGGCCACGGTCCGGACGGCGGGGCCCCGGGGGCCGCTCCGGGGGCGGGAACAGCACCGCTCCGCGGCCGGCGCTGGACAGCGCGTCTCGCGGAGCGGAACGGTGGGCGGCGGGGCCCGGTCAGCCGATGAGCTTGATGCCCTTGCCGTCGAAGGCCAGCCGGAAGCCGTCCTCCTGCGGCGTCACCGAGGCGAGGTTCAGCCCGGCGGGGAGCGCGGCGAGAGTGAAGCTGATCGGGGCGATGGCCTGGTCGGACACCCCGGCGAGCAGTGTGGCCATCGCGCTCATCCGGAAGCCGTCCACCGTCACGGTGTTCCCCTTGTTGTGCACCGAGGCCTCACCGACCGGGAACGGCCCGAGCGAGGCCTTGACCTTGCCCGGCCCGCCGTAGGAGAGGCTCAGCCGGGTGTTGGCGCCGAGCGAGAGCCGGCCCGCGTTCGGCACCAGCTCCGAGGCCGGCGGCAGCAGTCGCGACAGGTCCGCGTAGTCGATCAGACCGGAGCCGGAACCGGTGTCCACGGTGGCGCTGCTCATGTTGTCGCTGACCTCGACACCGGAGAGCCTGGCCGAGAAGGAATGCAGCGCGACCTTGTCCTTGCCCTCGCCGACGGTCAGCCCGTCGGCGGAGATCCGCACATCGTCCAGCTTCTGCCAGACGACCTGGGTGAGGAACGGGAAGCCCTCGATCGACACGTGCGGCTTCTGGCTCATCCGGCCGCTCTTCAGGATCTGGTCAGCCGCCTCGTCCTCGGCCACCCCCACGGCTATCCGGTCGGCGCCCACCAGCACCCCCGAGAGCACCACCAGGCCGATGGTCGCCTTCAGCCAGCCGCGCATCGCTCTCCCCCGTCGTCGCCGGTCGCCGTCGTTCGCTGTCGTTCGCCGTGCTGCGCTGTGATGCGCTGTGCTCTGCTGTGCTGCGCTGTCGTGCACCGTCCGCGTGCCGCGGTCGTGCCGCGGTCGTACCGCGGTCGCGCTGCGGTCGGCCCCCACCGCGGCGGATCCGGGTACTCCGGTACGGCCGCTCCGCACGACCGTACGACGTCCCGCCCCGGAGCATGGTTCCGGGGCGGGACGTCGTACGGAAGACCGCCGTGGCGGCGGCGGTCAGCCGAGCAGGGTCGTGGCGATCCACACCAGGGGCGCCGCGACCGCGAGTGGCAGCGCCACGCCCGCCGTCATGTGCACGAACCGGGACGGGAAGTCGTACCCCGCCACCCGGCGGCCGATCAGGGCGCCGAGACCGGCCGCCGCGCCCAGCGCCGGCGGGGCGCCGACCGCGAGACCCAGCCCGACCGCCGCGAGCAGGCCCAGCAGCGGGCCCAGCCACTTCGGCCCGGGCAGCGGTGCGGCCGCCAGCAGCGTCGCCAGCGCGACCGCCCCGACCGCCGCCGGCACCCAGTCCGCCAGCAGCAGCGCCGTGCAGAGCACCGTCACCACGGTGGCCGAACCGAGCACGGTGAGCGCGTAGAACCGCTCCTTCGGATCGGCCGGCCGGAACGTCTGCAGCACCAGGACCAGCAGGAAGAACCCGCCGAGCGTGCCGACCACCGCCGCCGTGCCGCCGTCCTCGTCGGCCAGCAGCACCGCCGCGTCGGCCACCACGCCGGACAGCGCGGCCAGCGCGATGCCCTGACGGGCCGGCCACATGCCGTTCAGCCGGAACCAGCCGGCCGCCGTCAGACCCTGGAGCAGCACGAGCGCCAGCGCCAGCCCGACCTGGCCGAGCGCCGCGCCGCCGGCCAGCAGGGCGGCGGCACCGGCGGTGAGCAGGGCCGGCTGGAGGCCGGGGTCGTTGATCGGCGAACCGGTCCGGACGGCGGGCGCCGCCGGAGCCGGGACCGGGGCCGGGGCCGGGGCAGGGGTGACCGGGAACGGCGCCGGGGCGGTGAACGGCGCGGCCGGAGCCCCAGGAGCGCCGTGGCCGGCCGGCACCGCGTGCGCGTGCTGCGCGGCGCGGGCCGCCCTGGCCGCGCGGGCGGCGGCCGGGTCGGTCAGCACGGGGGCCGGCGGCTCCGGCAGCTTCAGGGTCATGGTCGGCTGGTCCAGGGCCTGCCCCTGATCCGGCACGGGCGCCGGGACGTGGGCCTGGGCCTGGGGCTGCGCGTGGGTTGGGGCACGGCCCTGCGCCGGACCCTGGCCGTACGGGGCCCCGGCGGGTGCCTGGGCCTGCGGCCGGCCGTGCCGGGCCCGGGGCTGGGCGTGGCCGGGGAACGGCTCCGCCGGCCGGCCCTCGGCACCCGGCAGCACCACGCCGGACACCCGCACGGGCGGGAGCAGTGCCGTCTCGGCCGCGTCGTCCAGCGGCGGCACCGGCGGGAGCAGCGCCGTCGCGGCGTCGTCCACGGCCGGACCACTGCCCGGCCCCGCCCCGTAGGGCGGCTGCCCGTACGCCTGCTGTCCCTGGGCCTGCTGCCCGTGGGCCTGCTGTCCGTACGGCTGCTGCTGCGGGTATCCCGGCGGCTGCGCCGACGGTCCGCCGTACGGCGGTGCACCCGCTCCGGGGGCGTGCGGCTGCGCCGCGAGCCCCTGCTGCGCATAAGGATCCGGCGCGTACCCCTGCTGCGGGGCGTACGGATACGGCGGCTGCTGGGGGTAGTACCCCTGTGGCCCCGGCTGCTGCGACTGCGGCTGCTCCTGCGCCGCCGCCGGCTGCTGCTGCGGGGGCTGCTGGGGCTGCCCGTACGGGTACTGCATTTGCTGCGGCGGCTGCGCCCGGTGCCGCCGCGGCGGCCCCTCGGGGGTCCCGTTCGTCCCGGTCACGCCGCTCACCCGCCCGCGAACGGCGGGAGGACCTCGACGGTGCCGCCCTCACTGAGCGCCACCGTCGTGTGATCACGGCCGCCCACCGGCGAACCGTCCACCAGGTAGGAGCAGTGGCCGAGCAGCAGGACCAGCTTCGGCCGGTCGGCGTGCCGCTCCCTGGCCTCCGCCAGCGCCTCGGCCAGGGTCACGGCCAGGTACGGCTCCTCGGCCAGCCCGGCCTCCGACTTCGCCGCCGCCCAGTAGCGGATCGTTCCGCTCACCCGAACGGCGGCCGCCGGGTCGTGCCCGGTGGTCGCGCCCATGGCAACCCCTTCTCGTCGTCCTCGCCCGTTCCCGGGTACCCCGGCCGGGTCCACCACCGGAGGCGGCCGGGCGTCGCCCGAAAGGTGTACGCGCACGGTGCCGCCGATGTGCGTCCCATGATGGCGTGTTCGCCCGCAGGAGCGGCAATCGCCCTGGCCCGGTGCCCGGCGGCGCCCTCGCGAAGCTGTGGCAGGGCTCACCCGGGGCGCGCCCGAAAAGGGCCGAACCGCCGGGTCGGAGCCCTCCCGGCCCGGGGACCGGTCGGCTATCCTCGACCCCTGAGGGATCCGGGCAGAGTCGCCCCCGGGTCCTTTTGTGCTTTCAGGACGCCAGTACGGACGTTCTTGCGAATCGTCGGCCCACCCCCGGCGGTCCGCTGGAACCGCCCCCGCCACGCACGGCACAAGGACGTGCCGGGCCCGGCAGGGGCGTCGGACAACCCCGGCTCCGGGCCGCCGCCCGGGACGGGCCAGGACCGGAAGGTTCGCGGGATGAACAGGGCAGAAACGGTGCACCACGGGTTGCGGGACCCCCGGCGCGCGCCCCGTTCGGCCGCCCGCGGCAGCGGGTCCAACGGTTCCCACCGGGCGTCCCCCTCCTCCCCCTCACCAGCACGTGCGCCATCCGGCTGTGGCGGCGGCCGGAACGCGACCGCGACGACCCGGAAAGGGGACTACCGGGTATGAGTTCTCTGCTCCTCCTCACCAACGCGCTGCAGCCCTCCGCGGAGGTACTGCCCGCGCTCGGCCTGCTGCTGCACAACGTCCGGGTGGCGCCCGCCGAGGGTGCCGCCCTGGTCGACACCCCCAGCGCCGACGTCATCCTGGTGGACGGCAGGCGCGACCTGCCGCAGATCCGCAGCCTCTGCCAGCTGCTGCGCTCCACCGGCATCGGCTCCCCGCTGATCCTGGTGGTGACCGAGGGCGGCCTGGCCGCCGTCACCGCGGAGTGGGGCATCGACGACGTCCTGCTCGACACCGCCGGCCCGGCCGAGGTCGAGGCCCGGCTGCGGCTCGCCCTCGGCCGGCTCCAGGTGGCCACCGACGACAGCCCGACGGAGATCCGCAACGGCGACCTCTCGGTCGACGAGGCCACCTACTCGGCCAAGCTCAAGGGCCGGGTGCTCGACCTCACCTTCAAGGAGTTCGAGCTGCTCAAGTACCTCGCCCAGCACCCCGGCCGGGTCTTCACCCGGGCCCAGCTGCTGCAGGAGGTCTGGGGCTACGACTACTTCGGCGGCACCCGGACGGTCGACGTGCACGTCCGGCGGCTGCGGGCCAAGCTCGGCGTCGAGCACGAGGGCCTGATCGGCACCGTCCGCAACGTCGGCTACCGCTTCGTCGTCCCGGAGAAGCCCGACAAGGGCGAGCGTCCCGACCAGGCCGCCCGGCGCCCCGCGACGGTCCTGGAGGCCTGACCGGCGGGGCCGGGCGGGCCCGCTCCGCACCGCCCGGCCCGGCCTGTCCGGATTCGCCCCACCCCGTCCGGGAGCCGGCCCACGAACGGCCCCGGCCGGGGGCGGTCCCCACTGCCCGGCCGCACGCCACCCGCGTAGACTCCCCCCGTGGCCAAAGTGACGCGCGACGATGTAGCCCGACTGGCTGGTACCTCGACCGCGGTCGTCAGCTACGTGATCAACAACGGGCCGCGGCCGGTCGCGCCCGCCACCCGGGAGAAGGTGCTCGCCGCGATCGAGCAGCTCGGCTACCGGCCGAACAGCGTCGCGCAGGCGATGGCCTCCCGCCGCACCAACCTCATCGGCATGGTCGTCCCGGACGCCCGCCAGCCGTTCTTCGCCGAGATGGCGCACGCCGTGGAACGGGCCGCCTCCGAACGCGGCAAGCTGGTGCTGATCGGCAACTCCGACTACGTCGACGACCGCGAGGTCCACTACGTCCGCGCCTTCCTCGGCATGCGGGTCTCCGGCCTGATCCTGGTCAGCCAGGGCCCCTCCCAGCGGGCCGCCGAGGAGTTCGCCGCCATGGAGGGGGCGAAGGTCGTCCTGCTGCACCGCCGCCCCGAGGCGATCGACGACGTCGCGGTGGTCACCGACGACGTGGGCGGCGCCGAGGCCGTCGTCCGCCACCTGCTGGAGGTGCACGGGCACCCGTACGTGGCCTGCTTCGGCGGCCCGGTCGAGTCCCCCGCGCCCGGTGACCCGGTCATCGACCACGTCGAGGGCTGGCAGCGCGCCATGGACGCGCACGGCCTGCCGACCGAACCGCACCTGATCGACGCGCCCTTCCACCGCTACGGCGCCTACGACGTCGCCCTCGGCGTGCTGCGCTCCGAGAACCGCCCCCCGGCGATCTTCTGCTCCACCGACGACCAGGCCATCGGTGTCCTGCGGGCCGCCCGCGAGGTGGGCCTGCGGGTGCCGGAGGACCTCGCCGTGGCCGGCTTCGACGACGTGCCGGAGGCCGCGCTGGCCGACCCGCCGCTGACCACCGTCGCCTCCGACCGCGACGCGATGGCCCGGGCCGCGGTGGACCTCGTCCTGGACGACTCGTTGATGGTGCCCGGCTCGGACACCGAACGGGTCCGCAAGTTCCCGTCGCGCCTGGTCGTACGGCGTTCCTGCGGCTGCTCGCCGGACGGCGCCGGGTCGTAGCGCGCGGCCCGGCCTGACCAGGCTTTATGAGAAGTCAACGGGCTTCTCGGAGCCTTCTGAGCGCACTCTCACCGGATTCTCATCCGCCGGGCGGACGTTGGTCGCCATGAGCGATCACCAGCAGTGGCAGCACCGCACCGACGGACCGTACGACGGCCCGTACGACGGACCGTCCGAGCACCCGGCCGGATCCCCCGGGGACCGGGTCGTCCCGGGCACCGTCCTGCGCGGCAGCCTGTACGAGCGCACCGGCTACGGCGCCGCCGGCACCCCGCCCCCTCCCCCGCTCCCGCCGTTCCCGCCCGAGCCGGCCGGCCCGGCACCGTCCGCGGGTCCCGGCCACCGGGCCCGGCGCGGCCTGCTGCGCGGGCGGCTCACCCTGGTCACCGCCGTCGCCGCGGTCGCCGCCGTCCTCGGCGGGGTCACCGGCGGCGTCGTCGCCGCCCAGGGCCACGGCTCGGCGAGCCGCACCGGCACCGTCGCCGGCCCGGTCGCCGCCCGTTCCGACGGCAGCGCCGACGTCGCCGCCGTCGCGGCCGCCGCCGCGCCCAGCGTCGTCCAAATCACGGTGCAGACCGCGAACGGGACCGCCACCGGCACCGGCGTGATCCTCACCTCCGGCGGCCAGATCCTCACCAACTACCACGTGGTCTCCGGCGCGGCCGACGGCGGCCGGATCACCGTCGCCTTCCACGACGGCTCCACCGCGACCGCCGCCCTCACCGGCACCGACAAGAGCCTGGACGCCGCCGTGATCACCGCGAGCGGCGCCCGGCAGCTCACCCCCGCCGTGCTCGGCGACTCCGCCGCCGTCTCGGTCGGCGACCCGGTCGTCGCCATCGGCAACCCCGAGGGCCTCACCGGCACCGTCACCTCCGGCATCATCAGCGCCGAGCACCGCGAGGTCACCGTCCAGCTCGACGAGGGCACCACCAGCGGCAACGGCGGCTTCGGCCTCCCCGACCTGCCCGGGCTGCGCGGCAGCACCCCGCAGAACGGCGGCCGCACCGCCACCTACCAGGCCTTCCAGACCGACGCCGCACTCAACCCGGGCAACTCCGGCGGCCCGCTGATCAACGCCTCCGGGCAGGTCATCGGCATCAACTCGGCCATGTACTCGCCGAGCGGATCGAGCGCCACCGCCGGCGGCAGCGGGGCCGGCAGCGTCGGCCTGGGCTTCGCCATCCCGATCGACGACGTCAAGCAGGTGCTGCCCCGGCTGCAGTCCGGCCAGAACGTCTGAGCACGCCCGACAATTGACCCGAGCAGGGCCTCCCGCCACCAGAAAGGGCAACCGCCGATGACCCCGTCCGCCGACGACCGCACCCCCGCCGAGCCCGGGCAGCAGACCACCGCCCGGCTCCTCGTGGTCGACGACGAACCCGCCCTCCGGGACGCCTTGGAGAGCAGCCTCGTCTTCGAGGGCTACGAGGTCGCCACCGCCACCGACGGCTACGAGGCCCTCGAATCCGTCGAGCGCGACCGGCCGGACCTCGTACTGCTCGACATCATGATGCCCCGGATGGACGGCCTCACCGCCGTCCGCCGGATGCGCTCGCGCGGCGACACCGTCCCGGTCCTGATGCTCACCGCCCGGGACGCCGTCGGCGACCGGGTCACCGGCCTCGACGTCGGCGCCGACGACTACCTGGCCAAACCCTTCGAACTCGACGAACTGCTCGCCCGGGTGCGCGCCCTGCTGCGGCGCAACGCGCTCGCCACCGAGGCCGCCGCCGCCCGGGCGGCCGCCGTCGAGGAGGAGACCGACGTCCTGGCCTTCGCGGACCTGCGGATGAACACCGCCACCCGCGAGGTCACCCGGTCCGGCCGACCGGTCGAACTGACCCGCACCGAGTTCATGCTGCTGGAGATGTTCCTCGCCCACCCCCGCCAGGTGCTCACCCGGGAGCAGATCCTCAAGGCGGTCTGGGGCTTCGACTTCGAGCCCTCCTCCAACTCGCTGGACGTGTACGTGATGTACCTGCGCCGCAAGACCGAGCAGGGCGGCCTGCCCCGGGTCATCCAGACCGTCCGCGGGGTCGGCTACGCGCTCCGCCCGGCAGCCGGCACCGCGGCGTGAGCCCCACCGTCCCGCCGCCGCCGCTCGCCCCGCCGCGCATCCCGCGCCGCGGCCGCCTCAGCGCCTGGTACCGCGCCCGCTCCCTGCGCAGCCGCTTCGCCCTGCTCACCGCGGCGGCGGTCGCGGTCGCGATCGTCGTCTCGGCGCTGGCCTGCTGGTTCATCGTGGAGAAGCAGCTGTACGGCGTGGTCCGCACCGACCTGGAGAACGCGCGCGAAGGCGGTCCACCCGCCGTCGTCGACGACTGCTCGCCCAATCTGCAGAACGCCCTGAAGACGGTGCGAAGCACGACGCCACAGCTGCCGGCCGGCGGCTCCGCCCCTCGGGACACCCAGTACGTGATCACCGGTCCGACGCCGCTGTACTGCCTGCCTCCCATGGCCACCAAGGCCATCGCCCCGGCTCCCGACGACACCGCGGTCCTCTCTCTCCGGCCGAACCGGTTCATCATCCGCGAGGGCCACTTCACCAACGGTGAACCGGCCCTGGTCCGGGTCTCCTGGACCAAGCCGAAAGCTCTTCCCCCCACCCTGGTCATGGTCGCCACCTCCACCAAGGCCGTCGACGAATCGCTCAACCGATTCGCCTTCGTCCTGGGCGGCGTCGCCCTCGGCGGGATCGTCCTCGCCGGTCTCGCCGGGCGACTGGTCGCCCGCTCCGCCCTCAAACCGGTCGACCAGCTCACCGACGCCGTCGAGCACATCGCCCGCACCGAGGAGGTCGGCACCACCATCCCGGTCCACGGCGAGGACGAGATCGCCCGGCTCTCCGCCTCGTTCAACTCCATGAGCACCGCCCTCGCCAACTCCCGCGAACGACAGACCCGGCTGATCGCCGACGCGGGCCACGAGCTGCGTACCCCGCTCACCTCGCTGCGCACCAACGTCGACCTGATGATCCGCAGCGACGACACCGGCCGGCCGCTCCCGCCCGCCACCCGCACCAAGCTGCTCGGCAACATGAAGGCCCAGATGCAGGAGCTCACCGTGCTGATCGGCGACCTGCTCCAGCTCTCCCGCCCGGACTCCCCCAAGCCGGTCCGCGCGCTCTCCGTGGTGGCCGTGCACGAGATCGCCGAACGGGCGGTCGAGCGTGCCAAGCTGCGCGGCCCGGGGCTGGTCTTCGAGACCTCGACCGCGCCCTGGTTCGTCCACGCCGACGCCGCCGGCCTGGAGCGCGCGGTGATCAACCTGCTGGACAACGCGGTCAAGTACAGCCCGCCCGGCGGCACCATCACCGTCCGGCTCGACGGCGGTGTGCTGACCGTCCGCGACCACGGCCCCGGCATCCCGCAGGACGAGCTGCCGTACGTCTTCGACCGGTTCTGGCGCTCCCCGTCCTCGCGCCAGCTCCCGGGCTCCGGCCTCGGTCTGTCGATCGTCGCGCAGAGCGTCCGGGAAGCCGGCGGCGAGGTGTCGCTCGGCCCGGCCCAGGACGGCGGCCCCGGGGCGCTGGCCACCGTCCGGCTCCCCGGCGGCCCCTCCCCCGACTGAGCGCGGGACCCGGGAGCAGGGCCCCGGACGCGGGCACGAAAGAAGGGCGGGACGCCCCGACAGCGCCCCGCCCCGGTCGGCTCACGGCCGGCGACCCTCGACTCAGTCGATGGTGCTGCCCGGGCCGATGACCTTGATGCGGTCCTGCGCCGGCGCCTTCAGCGGCGCGGCGGCCGAGCTGTTGGCACCGAGGTACGAGGCGAAGACGTCCAGGTCGGAGGCGCCGACGAGCTTGTCGGTGCCGGCCGCGAAGGCCGGGAAGCCGTCGCCGCCGCCGGCCAGGAACTCATTGGCCGCGACCCGGTACTTGGCGGCCGGGTCGATCGGCGCGCCACCCAGGCGGATCGAGTCGACGACGACCCGGTCGGCGCCCTTGTTGCGCATGTCCAGGGTGTAGGCGAGGCCCTTGGACGGCTGCAGGATCTTCGGCGAGGCGTCGTTGGAACCGCTCACCTGCTGCTGCAGCAGCTGGATCAGCTGGGCCCCGGTCAGCGTCTTGACCTGCATCATGTTGGTGAACGGCTGGACGGTGAACGCCTCGCCGTAGGTCACCACACCGTCGCCCTCGGCGCCGCTCTGCTTGTAGACCAGGTCGGAGCGGATGCCGCCGGGGTTCATGAAGGCGACCTGCGCGCCGCCCTTGTCGGCCGCCGCGAGACCGGCCTGCTGGGCGTCGGCGATGACGTCGCCGAGCGGCTTCTCCGGGTCGCTGTTGCCACGGCCGTTGATGTCCGAGGCGATGTAGCCCAGCGGACGGTTGGCGATCGGGGCGGCGAGCTTGGAGTAGTGCGAGATCAGCTCCGTCATGTCCGGAGCCTTCTCGACGGTCCGGCGCACGATGTGGTTCTCGGCCTTGACCGACGGCCGGACGATCGCGCCGGTGCCCTTGTCGAGCTTCAGGTCGATCTCGGTGTACAGCCGGCCGAAGGAGGCGGCGCTGGTCACCGAACGCGGCACGCCCTGCGGGTCGGGGATGGTGCAGGCGTACGCGTTGTGGGTGTGGCCGGTGACGATGGCGCCGACCGCCGGGTCGATCCGCTTGGCGATGTCGACGATCGGGCCGGAGATGCCCTCGCCGGCCGCGCCGCAGTCGTAGTTGTAGGTGCTGCTGGCGGGCAGGCCGCCCTCGTGGATCAGCGCGACGATCGAGTTGACGCCCTTGGCCTTCAACTCGGCGGCGTACCTGTTGATCGTGCTGACCTCGTTGGCGAACTTGAGGCCCTTGACACCCTCGGCGGTGACGATGTTCGGCGTGCCCTCCAGGGTGACGCCGATGAAGCCGACCTTCACGCCCTGCGACTTGGTCACCCAGTACGGGGCCAGCAGCGGCTTGCCGGTCTTCTCGTTGGTGACGTTGGCCGAGAGGTAGTTGAAGTTGGCGCCCTTGAACGTGCGCCCCTCCTCGTAGCAGCCGTCGGTCGGGTGGCAGCCGCCGTCCTGGAGGCGGAGCAGCTCGGCGGAGCCCTCGTCGAACTCGTGGTTGCCGACCGAGGTGACATCCAGGCCGAGCTTGTCCAGCGCCTCGATGGTGGGCTCGTCGTGGAACAGCGCGGAGGTCAGCGGCGAGGCGCCGACCAGGTCGCCGGCGGCGACGGTGATCGAGTCGTCCGCGGGGATCCGGGCCTGGCGCAGCGCGGTGGCCAGGTACTCGATGCCGCCGGCCGGGGTGCTGACCGGCTGGCCGGTGGCCGGGTCGAGCTCCCGGACGGTGCCGGAGGAACCGGCCGGGGGCTCCAGGTTGCCGTGCAGGTCGTTGATGGCCAGCAGCTGGAGGTTGACGGTCTTGGGCTTCTTGGCGGTCGCGGCCTGGGCCGCGGACGGCATGGCCACCGTGCCGACGAGACCGGCGGCGGCGACGACGGCCAACGCGGACCGTCGGGTTCTGACGGAGAGCATGTAGGGGATCCCCTGCACCTGTGGGAGCGCCCAGCTGCGGACAGGCCCGGGCGCGCGAGACGAGTGTCGTTGCGCGAGTGCAGCCTAGGGTCAACGCGCGTAGCTGTCAGGCCCCCGGACGTAACGACAGGGTTACCTGCTGACGAATCATCGACGGACTCCGGCCGCCGCGCCGCCCCCCGTACCGCCCCCGCACCGGTGCCCCACGGCGCGGGCCCGGGGCCCGGGACCACGGCCCCGGGCCCGCCGGATCCGGTCTCAGATCCCCGGCTCGGCCGCCAACTGATGGTCGGCGCGCACCCGTTCGGCCACCGCGTCCTCGGTCATCGCCCGGTCGGTGTAGACCAGTGGGCGCTCCGCGTCGGTGATGATGTGCTTCACCACCTGGACGTTGCCGTTGACGTCCCAGACCGCGATGCCCGGTGAAAGTGTGGGGATGATCTCCACCGCCCAGCGGGGCAGCCCGAGCACCCGCCCGGTGGCCCGCGCCTCCTCGGCCTTCTGCATGTAGATCGTCCGGGTGGAGGCCATCTTGAGGATCGCCGAGGCCTCCTTGGCCGCCGCCCCGTCGACCACGTCCGACAGGTGGTGCACCACGGCGACGAAGGACAGGCCGAGCCGGCGGCCGAACTTCAGCAGCCGCTGGAACAGCTGCGCCACGAAGGGGCTGTTGATGATGTGCCACGCCTCCTCGACCAGGAAGATCCGCTTCTTGCGGTCCGGCCTGATCCAGGTGTGCTCCAGCCAGACGCCGACGATCGCCATCAGGATCGGCATCGCGATCGAGTTGCGGTCGATGTGCGACAGGTCGAAGACGATCAGCGGCGCGTCCAGGTCGATGCCGTCGGTGGTCGACCCGTCGAACATGCCCCGCAGGTCACCGTCGACCAGCCGGTCCAGCACCAGCGCCACGTCCAGGCCCCAGGACTGCACCTCGCCCACGCCCACCCCCAGCGACTCCACCGAGGACAGGTCGGGGTTGCGCAGGGTGTCGATGATGTCGTCCAGCACCGGCTGGCGGTCCCGGACCGTCGCCACCACGTGCCCGTGCGCGGCCTTCAACGCGAACCCGGCCCGCTCCTCCAGACCGCGCCCCATCGCCACCTCGACGATGGTCCGCAGCAGCGACAGCTGCCCGGTCTGGGTGATCGCCGGGTCCAGCGGGTTGAGCTTCACCCCGCCGTCCCTGGCCGCCATCGGATCCAGCCGGACCGACTTTATGCCCAGCGCGTTCGCGATCAGGTTCCACTCGCCGACCCCGTCCTCGCCCTGCGCGTCCAGGACCACCACCTGCCGGTCCCGGAACCGCAGCTGGCGCAGCACATAGGTCTTCTCCAGCGCCGACTTGCCGTTGCCGGACTCCCCCAGCACCAGCCAGTGCGGGGCGGGCAGCTGCTGGCCGTACAGCTGGAACGGGTCGTACACATAACCCTTGCCGCTGTACACCTCGCGCCCGATGATCACCCCGGAGTCGCCCAGCCCGGGCGCGGCGGTCGGCAGGTACACCGCCTGCGCCTGTCCGGTCGAGGTGCGCACCGGCAGCCGGGTGGTCTCCACCTTGCCGAACGCCAGGCTGGTGAACGCGTCGGTGAGGTTGCCGATCGCCATACGGGGGCCTCCAGATCAGTCGCTCGGCCGGGATCCGCTCAGCGGCGGATACCGGTGGCGAACGGCAGGGTGTTGACGAACGCGCGGTGGTGCTCGCGGTCGCACCACTCCAGCTTCAAATAGCTCTTGCCAGCCGAGGCCCGGATCGTCCGCTTGTCCCGGGCCAGCGCTTCCGGACTGCGCGAGGAGACCGTGATGTACCCGACCAGGTTGACGCCGGCCGCGCCGGACGCCAGGTCGTCGCCCCGCTGGTCCACCCGGCCGGTGTGGGCCAGGTCGCGCGGGTCGACCGTGCGGTTCATCTTGGCGGCGCGGCTGGCCTCCGCCTCGTCGTTGGTCTTCTCGGTGAGCATCCGCTCGATGGCGACATCGGTCGGTTCCAGGTCCATCGTCACCGCCACCGTCCGGATCACGTCCGGGGTGTGCACCAGCAGCGGCGCCAGGAAGTTGACGCCGACCGGGGTCAGCGGCCACTCCTTGATCCACGCGGTGGCGTGGCACCAAGGCTCCCGGGTCGCCGACTCCCGGGTCTTCGCCTGGAGGAACTGCGGGTGCGTGGCGTCCAGCTCGGCCGGCCAGGCATTGCGCCGCGACATCGCCTGGATGTGGTCGATCGGGTGGTCCGGGTCGTACATCGAGTGCAGCAGCGAGGAGAGCCGGGCCTGGCCCAGCGGCTGCCGCACCCGGATGTCCGCCTCCGCCAGCCGGGCGCAGATGTCGGTCAGCTCGCGGGCCATCACCGAGGCGAGGCCCTCGTCGTCCCGGGCCCGCCGGCCGGTGGCCGTCCGCCCCATCGCGTGCGCCTCGGCGGCGAGGTCCCGGGTGTAGTGCATGCACGCCACCAGGTACGCCCGGTGCTGCTCCGACGAGGTCGACACCATCGACTGCAACTGGTCGTACGAGTCCATCAGCCAGGCCGGCGCGCCCGGGTCGCCGCGCCGCTCCACGTCCTTGGCGTGCGCGTCCGGATCGGCCGGCAGCGTCCGGGCCAGGATCTGCAGCCGGGTCACGAAGCCGTCCCCGTTCGCGACGTGCTTCAACAGCGTCCCGAACCGGTCGACCAGCGCCTCCTGGTCCTCCGAGTCGCGCAGCCCGACACCCGGGCCCTCGATCTCGATCGCCGCCGTCACCGTGCGCCGCTCCAGGTGCATCAGCACCCCGACCTCGTCCGGCCCGAACGGCGCCGACAGCCAGCGCAGCCGCCCCACCCCGGGCGGCGGGCCGATCTCGACCTCGCGGCCGTCCAGCCGCGTCCCGGCGTCGACCACGTCCGACTTCCACACCGCCCGCCCGCTGCGGACCGTCCGCCGGTAGGTGCGGTTGATCTCCACCCACTTGTAGAACGTCCGGCGCCGGTACGGCACGTACACGGCCGCGATCGCGAGCACCGGCAGACCCACCAGACCGGCGATGCGCAACGGCAGGACCGGCATCAGCAGACCCCAGAGCATGCCGAGGAACGCGCCGAAGATGATCAGCACGATCTCGCCGGACTCCCGGTTCCGGCCGATCGGCGCGTTCGGGCGGGCCTTGCCGATCAGGTAGGTGCGGCGCTGGTGCACGTACGGCTGGGCGTACTGGGCCCCGTACTGGCCGAGCGGTTCGCTGCTCACTTACCCGTCACCCTCCCTTCGCTGGATTGCTGTCGCGGATCGGACCCGAGGCCTGGGCCGGCGGCCCGGCCTGCGGCGGCGGCGAGGGCGCCCGGGACGCGTGGGCGGCGATGCCCGGGGCGACCGAACCACCGCCGGCACCCGCCCCGCCCCCGCCGCCCGCCTGCGGGCCGCGGTCGCCGTGCGTGCTGATGCCCTGCCGCATGAAGTTCGCGGTCCCGTTGATCATCGCCGACCCGGCGGACACCGCGCTCGCCCGGGCGTGGCGCATGCTCATGATCTCGTCGCCGAAGCCGGGCACGAAGCGGTAGACGGAGGCGCTCGCGAAGATCGACAGGAAGAGGATCGCCAGTCCCGACAGCACCCGGGCGAAGTCGTCGCTCGCTCCCGCCCCGGCCGACACCGCACCGGCCAGCCCGAGGATGATCACGATGATCGGCTTCGCCAGGTCCACCGCCAGCATCACCCCCGCCCAGCGGCGCACGTGCTTCCACAGCTGCTTGTCCACCAGCCCCGCGTACACCGCCGTCCCCAGCAGCGCGCCCACGTAGAGCATCGCCGCCCGGATCAGCAGCTCGATCCAGAGCACCGCCGCGGCCAGCACGGCCACCAGCGAGGTGATGATCAGGATCAACGGCCCGCCGCCGATGTCACCCTTCTCCAGGGTGTCCGCGAACCCGCCCAGGTACGTCCCGGTGTCCGACTTCGTCCCCACCGCGATCGCCTTGGTCAGCCCGTCGGTCGCGCTCACCACCGTGTACAGGATCAGCGGCGTGAACGCCGACGCCACCACCGTAAGCCAGAGGAACCCGATCGCCTCCGAGATCGCCGTCGTCAGCGGCGCCCCGCGCACCGCCCGCTTGGTCACCGCGAGCAGCCACAGCACCAGCGTGACGACCGTCGAGGCGGCGAACACCACCGCGTACTGCTGCAGGAACGACGCGTTGGTGAAGTCCACCTCCGTCGTCCCGTCGATCGCCCCCGACAGCTTCCGCACCACCCACACCGCCGCCTGCGCACACCCCTTCGCCAACGCCCCCAACGGATCCGTCACCGCCCCGACCGTCCCACCCCCGGGCAGCGACGCGCCGCCGCCACCGGGGGCGCAGTAGACGTCGTTGCCGGGCAGGGGGATTCCGGGGCAGTTCGAGGCGGGGCCGCTAGGCGTGGGAGTCGGGGTTGCGCCGGGCGAGGGTTCCGCGAGCGCCTGCTGCGCCGTCAGGACGACCGTCGACAGACCCAGGAAGGCCCCGCCCGAGAGCCTTGCCAGAGCGCGCGGCATCGACGCCAGGCCACCGTCAGCGCGCATAGCGGAAGCCTCCGAACTGCTCGACGGCACCTGTGATCTCCTCAGCGGTCGCGGCCTGCTGGTCGGGCGGGACAGGTGCCGGGCCCGATGCCCGGCTGTAGTCGGTGAGTTTCCAGTCCTCGCCCACCCACCGCAGGCTGAGGGTGAGGGTGAACCACTCCTCCGAGACGGGGCGGACGGAACGCTCGCCGGCGACCCCGAACAGACCCGTGCACCAGACCTCGACCTTCGCGTTCTCGGAGGTGTACCCGCTGCTCTTGGTCCCCACCGGGACCGTCCGGCTGACGAAGGTCATCCCCTTCGGGGCGCGTCCCTGTGCGTCCACCCCGAACCTGGCGGCCGTCTCCGGCGAGAACCCTTCGTCCAGCCGGGACTGGAGGGCCTGAGCCGCCGCCGGGTCGGCGATGGTGGTGACGATGGTGTGGCGGCTGTCGGTGCGGAACATGTCGGCGGAGCCGATGGCCACGGCGTAGTTGGCGGCGGCGGACTGGGCGCCCTGGTCGGTGTGCGGGAAACCGGCGGCGATGCCGTTGGCGGTGGCGGTCACCGGCTGGTCCCCGCTGGGCGCGGGGCCCGCGCCGGAGGTGGCGGTGGCCGCGGCGGCCCGGTCGGCGGAGCGGCCGGCGGCGGCGGTGCCGGGGTCGGGCTTGCCCCGGTTGGCGATGGAGATCGCCAGGACGAGCAGGGTGACGACCACCAGGACCGTCAGCAGGGTGCGCAGCGGACGCGCCTGACGGGCGCTCGGCTGCGACGAGGGCTGTTCGCCGACCGGCAGCCGCGTACGGGTGTGCGGCTGGTCGTCGGACAACGGCACGGCGGCCCTCCTGGTGCGGGGAGCCGGGGCGGCTCCGGGGCCCCTCCGACCGTGGGCGGGCGGGAGGGAAGGGGTGGTGGATGGATTCCCGGCGTGGCGCCGGGCATGCACGGATTCCCGGTCGGACGGTCCTGCAGTCGGACGGTCAGACGATCGGACAGGCCGACCGGCAACGATGCCGCGCCGTCCGCCGGCGCGTCACAACGGTCCGCCCCATGGGCGCCGTCGGCTCCGCTTCGGCTGTCCGCTCCGCCTGCCCGGCCCGCGCTGCCCGATCGTCAGATCGCCATGCCGTAGACAATGGTGAACAGAGTGCCAAGTGATCCAATGATGAACACGCCGGTCAGGCCGGCGATGATCAGCCCCTTGCCCTGTTCGGCACCGAAACTGTCACGCATCGCGGTGGCGCCGATCCGCTGCTTGGCCGCACCCCAGACGGCGAGACCGAGGCAGCCCAGGATCGCCACGGCCATGACGACCTCGATCATCACCCGGGCCTCCGAGCCGAGACTCGCGAACGGACCCCAGTCCGGGGCGATCCCGCCGATGATGGTGTCGATATTCGGCTTCTTTGGAGGGTCCTCGGCCAGGTGGCCGATCGCGATGCTGTGCACGCTGCTCTGGTTCATTTCCATCTCACCGCCCGATCAGGCAAATTCAAGGGCCCAGACCCCGCCCGCGCGAAGGGTCGGTACCTATTCTTGGCCAGATCTGATGTCGACTTGGCTGCTTCTCGCGGATTGGTCGTGAGTCATCGGACACGTACGCGAGGATGTCCACCGTACGAAGGATAGCGCTCACTCTTTGTATCTCTGATGATTGCGGTGAGCAACGCCTTCCGGGACACTTCGACTGACGATTCGTCGGGATGGTGCTGATGGTACTCCGGAAGGGCGCTACGGCCGCCGCTGCCGCAGGAGTTGTCCTGGTCGGCTTCATCGGGCTGGTGACGTTCGGAACGTATGCGGCGAGCGGGACTCCGCAGAGCCAGGGCAATGCCGCCGGGCTCTCCCCGGGAACCGTTCCGGCCGCGTTCCAAGGGCCGATCGAACAGTGGGGCCGGCTCTGCCCCGACCTCTCGCCCCCTTTGCTCGCGGCGCAGTTGTACCAGGAAAGCGGTTTCGACCCACGGGCCCGTTCCGGGGTCGGGGCCGAGGGATTGGCGCAGTTCATGCCCGGCACCTGGGCGACATACGGCACGGACGGCAACAACGACGGCCGGAAGGACCCCTGGGAGCCGCTGGACGCGATCGCCTCGGCGGCCACCTTCGACTGCGCGCTCGCCGCCTTCGTCGCCAAGGTCCCGGGTGACCGCCAGTCGAACATGCTGGCCTCCTACAACGCCGGGCCCGGCGCGGTGACGAAGTACCAGGGTGTGCCGCCGTACCGGGAGACCCAGGGGTACGTGCGGAACATCCTGGCCACGGCCCGCAGCTTCGCCGCCCCGGTCGCGCCGGTGGCGGTCTCCGCCCAGTCCGCCGGGGCGATCTACTTCGCCCAGGGCAAGCTCGGCACCCCGTACCTGTGGGGCGGTGACGGACTGGCCTCGCAGAACGGGCGGTTCGACTGCTCCGGGCTCACCCGGGCGGCGTTCGAGAGCGTGGGCATCGTCCTGCCCCGGGTCGCCAACGACCAGTGGTACGCGGGCCCGCACCCGTCCCGTGACCAGCTGCGTCCGGGCGACCTGGTGTTCTGGGCGACCGATCTGACCGACCCGCGCTCCATCCACCACGTGGGCATCTACGTCGGCGGCGGGTACATGATCAACGCCCCGCACACCGGTGCGGTGATCCGCTACGACAAGATCGACACCAAGGAGTACATCGGCGCCACCCGGGTGACCTCGGACGCCGCCCAGGCCCTGCCGGCCCGCAACGCCGACGGCGTGGTGATCGCCCCGAGCCGCCCCGGCGACCCGGCCCCCGCCCCGACCGCGGCGCCCGGCACTCCGGGGCCGACCACGCCCGCCGGCCCCGCCCCTTCGGCCCCGGCGGCCCAGGTGGCGCAGGCGGCCCCGGCCGCCCGGCCCACCGCGGTCGCCGCCACCGGGCCGGCCGGCTCCGGTCAAACCCCCGCAAAGAACTGATCGCCGCCCGCCCGGCCGGTGTGCGCGCGACGTGGACGCTGAGTCAAGTTTCCATAACTGCGCGTTTCCGTGGAACGCTGTCCGTCGGTTATGACGTTGTGTCCGTTGGCCTTCCGTCAGCCGCCCCGACCCGGGCGACGGCGGACGGGCCACGGCCGGAACGATCCAGGTGCAGCGGACCAGAAGGAGGTGCGGCGTGTCGACGCCGCTTGCCGACACGACCAACCCCGACCTCGGCCTGCTCCACGCCGTCAACGACCTGGCCAAACACGCCCCGGCCCGGCTGGACCACCTGGTCTCCTGGATCGGCGAGTACGGCATCCTGATCGGCCTCGCGCTGCTGGGCCTGGTGGGCTGGCTGCAGGCCCGGCGGCGTCCGGACGCCCCGGTGGCGGTCGCCGGGCTGCTCTGGGCCCCGCTGTCGGTCGCCATCGCCGAACTCGCCAACCTGCCGATCGCGGCGATCGTGGACCGCCCCCGGCCCTTCGTGGACCACCCCGACCTGGAGGTGCTGGTCGAGGGCAAGGCCGGCACCTACTCCTTCGTCAGCGACCACTCCACGATGTCGATGGGCATCGCGGTCGCCCTCTTCCTGGTGAACCGCCGGCTGGGCTGGATCGCCGGCGGCCTGGCCCTGCTGCAGGGCTTCTGCCGGATGTACATGGGCGTCCACTACCCCACCGACGTGATCGGCGGCTTCGCGCTGGCCGTCGCCGTGGTGCTGCTGCTGGCACCGATCGCGATGGCCGTGCTCGTCCCGCTCTGCCACGCCCTGACCCGCACCCCGCTCGCCCCGCTGATCCGCGCCGGACGGCGCGGCGAGCTCGGCGGCGGCGGCCCCGGGCGCGGCGGACGGGGGCGGCGCGGCGGCGGGACGCGCGGCGCGGTCCGTACCGAGGAACCGCGGCCCGAGTCCGACCTGGCCGCCTGATCCGAGCGGCACGCCCTACCCCGGGGCGCCGTCACCGCCGGTCAGGTGGTCGTCGGCCTCACGGCGGGCGAGGTCGCGCGAGCGCCGGGCCGGGGAGAACCAGCCGCAGCTGCAGGTCGCGAAGCAGAAGGAACCGCGTTCGCTGATCGCGACACGGTGCTCGGGCATCCGGATCGTGCCGGGAACGTCCGGCAGCTCACTGTGCACGTGGTTCACGTTAACGCGCCGGACCCCCGGCGCGCGACGCCCGGAACGCGCCGGGTTCCGCGTAACCCCTCCCACCCCAACTCGTTTGCCCGGAAAGAGCTCTGCCCGCCCCCTGGTGGTGGCCGGCGGGGCAGTCGGGCCCGAGGGGGTTTCGCGAGGATGAAGATGACCGACCAGCAGCGCACCGGCCGGACGGTCGGCCGGGCCGAGCGGCGGCCGCGGCCGTCGGCGGGGGCCGTGCTGCTCGCCGCCGTCCTGACCGGCGCGGCCGGACTGACCGGCTGCTCGCCGGACAGCACCGGGGGCGCCTCGGCCGACCAGCGGGCGAGCAGCACCCCGGACCAGCTCTCCACCGACCCGCTGGCGGCGGTCCGCGGCACCGCGGACATCACCGGCCGGGCCGGTTCGGCGCACGCCGCCACCGAGTTGGTGACCGAGTCCGCCGACAAGAAGGCCGTCTTCACCGGCGCCGGCGGCTACGACTACGTGAAACGGATCGGCCGGCTGGAGGTGCAGGTGCCGCCCGGTGCCGCGACCACCGGCAAGATCGTCGAGGTGCTCCTGCCCGGCACCGTCTACCTCCAGAACAGCGGCGCCAAGGTGCCGGAGGGCAAGTGGGTCAAGCTGGACGTCCGCCAGCTGCCGGACGGCAACCTGGTCAGCGGCGGGGCCACCGACCCGGCCTCCGCCGCGGGCGCGCTGCGCGGGGCGCAGAAGGCCGAGCCGGTGGGCACCGAGACGGTCGACGGGGTGTCCCTGAAGCACTTCCGCGGCACCCTGGACCTCGCCAAGGCGGCCGACGCCACCGGCGGCCGGGGCGGGGACGGCCTGCGGATGGGGGCGCAGACCTTCACCGTGAAGGACATCCCCTACGACGCCTGGCTGGACGAGCAGGGCAGGCTGCACAAGGTGGTCGAGGTCTTCACCTTCGCCGGGGTGGCCGGCTCCAAGGAGGCGAAGGACCAGGTGAAGGTGGTCTCGACCACCACGCTGACGGACTTCGGCAGGCCGGTGGAGGCCGCCGAGCCCGCCGCCTCGGACATCTTCACCATGAAACCCGGTGAGGACCCGAAGTAGCTCGGCGGGGGAGGCCGCCGGTCCGGGTGGGCCCGGGAGTCCCGGAGCCCACCCGTTTCGGCGGCGCCGAGATGGCCCGTCCGTGCCATGTGGACGGGCTCCGAAGTGCCTAGGCTGGACGTCGGGTGGCTGCCGCCCGGGCTGGTGAGGCGCTGAAGGGGTGGTGCAGGTGATGGCGTCCACGGGCGACCGCAGCGGCGGCCACGACGACGCGGCCCTCGACGAGATCGAGCTGGCCGGTGAGCTGATGATCGCCGCCACGGCCAGCAGCGGCGACCGGCTGCCGACCGAGCGGATCGACGAGGTGCTGCTCGACCGGCCCGATGGCGGCCCGGCCGCCGGAGCGGCGCGCGAGCTGCCGGACCCGCGGGACCCGTAGGCCCCGCGGCACCCGGGTCGGCGCCGGGCCGGCGGCGGCGGGCTCAGCTGCGCAGCAGCCGGGCGATCGCCGCGGTGGCCTCGGCGACCTTGGCGTCCAGCTCCGTCCCGCCCTCCTCGGCGGCGGCCGCGACGCAGTGCCGCAGGTGCTCCTCGAGCAGGGAGAGCGCGAAGGACTGCAGGGCCTTGGTGCCGGCCGAGACCTGGGTGAGCACGTCGATGCAGTAGACGTCCTCGTCGACCATCCGCTGGAGGCCGCGGATCTGGCCCTCGATCCGGCGCAGCCGCTTGAGGTGCGCGTCCTTCTGGGCGCTGTAGCCGTGCGGCCCGTGACCGGTGTGGGCGGTGCCGGCGGCGTCCGGGGAGACCGCGTGCTCGCCGTGCGGTTCCGCCCCGGGCGACTGCTCCGGCCCGGTACGCGCTTGCGTGGTGGTCATCGGCCCGCCTTCGTCTGGGTGCCTGGGTGGCTGCGTCGGCCTCCAGTGTCCAACACCCGGGCCTGTCGTGGTGTTCCTCCGACGCCGTCGGCCCGGAGCGGACCGACGAGGGGCCGACGAGGGGCCGCCGAGGGGCCGCCGAGGGGCCGCCGAGAAGCCAGGTGCGGGCCGGGTGCGGGCCGGGTGCGGGAGCGGGCCAGGAGCGGCCGCGTCAGGTCCCTCCCGGCCCCGGGTTCCCCCGTCCGGGGAACACCCCGCCGTTCCGCCCGCACGGCAGGGGCAATCCGGGCGAGGTTCCGTCAGACTGGGGGCTCACGCCCGTACCTGTGGTGCAGCGGACCCACCACTGCGGCAGCCGAACGGAAGGGGAGGTTCCGGCTCCTTTTCGGCCACCCCGTTTGCGCGCCCACGCGCGGTTGCACCTAGCATCGTTCAGTCCCCTACCCCGCACATCGGAGATTTCCGTGCGTTTTAGCCTGACCCCGAAGGAGACGAGTTTCTACGACATGTTCGCCGCCGCCGCGGAGAACCTGGTCGTGGGCTCGAAGCTCCTGCTGGAACTGCTGGGATCAGACGTGTCGGCCCGCGCGGAGATCGTCGAGCGCATGCGCGCCGCCGAGCACGCCGGAGACGACACCACCCATGCGATCTTCCACCAGCTGAACTCGTCCTTCATCACGCCCTTCGACCGCGAGGACATCTACAACCTCGCCTCGTCGCTGGACGACATCATGGACTTCATGGAGGAGGCCGTCGACCTGGTCGTCCTCTATGACATCCAGACCCTGCCGAAGGGCATCGAGCAGCAGATCGAGGTCCTGGCCCGCGCCGCCGAGCTGACCGCCGAGGCGATGCCGAACCTGCGGAGCATGTCCAACCTGACCGAGTACTGGATCGAGATCAACCGCCTGGAGAACCAGGCCGACCAGATCCACCGCAAGCTGCTCGCCCACCTCTTCTCCGGTCAGTACGAGGCGATCGAGGTGCTCAAGCTCAAGCAGGTCGTGGACGTCCTCGAACAGGCCGCGGACGCCTTCGAGCACGTCGCCAACACGGTGGAGACCATCGCGGTCAAGGAGTCCTGACCCCCGTGGACATGGCAGCACTCATCGCCGTCGTCGGCGTTGCGTTCTTCTTCACCTACACCAACGGCTTCCACGACTCGGCCAACGCGATCGCGACCTCGGTCTCCACCCGGGCGCTGACGCCCAGGGCGGCGCTGGCGATGGCCGCGGTGATGAACCTGGCCGGCGCCTTCCTGGGCAGTGGGGTGGCGCACACCGTCTCCCAGGGCATCATCGAGACCCCGACCGGCAACCAGGGGATGGCGATCCTGTTCGCCGCGCTGGTCGGCGCGATCGCCTGGAACCTCGTCACCTGGTACTTCGGCCTGCCCTCCTCCTCCTCGCACGCGCTGTTCGGCGGCATGGTCGGTGCGGCCCTGGCGGGCGGCACCGAGGTGATCTGGAGCGGCGTCGTCGACAAGATCATCATCCCGATGATCGTCTCGCCGGTGGTCGGCCTTGTCGGCGGCTTCCTGGTGATGCTGGCGATCCTCTGGCTCTTCCGCCGGGCCAACCCGCACCGGGCCAAGCGCAACTTCCGGGTCGCGCAGACCGCCTCGGCCGCCGCGATGGCGCTCGCGCACGGTCTGCAGGACGCGCAGAAGACCATGGGCATCGTGGTGCTGGCCCTCGTGATCTCGGGCCACCAGGACCAGAGCGACCCGATCCCGGTCTGGGTGAAGATCTCCTGCGCGGCCATGCTCTCGCTCGGCACCTACGCCGGCGGCTGGCGGATCATGCGGACCCTGGGCCGGAAGATCATCGAGCTCGACCCGCCGCAGGGCTTCGCCGCCGAGGCCACCGCCTCGACCGTCATGTACATCACCTCGTTCGTCTTCAAGGCGCCGATCTCCACCACTCACGTGATCACCTCGGCGATCATGGGCGCGGGTGCCACCAGGCGCCTCCGCGCGGTGCGCTGGGGCGTCGCCAAGAACATCGTGCTCGGCTGGTTCATCACCATGCCGGCGGCCGGCCTGGTCGCGGCGCTGGTGTACTGGTTCGTCCACCTGTTCTGGGGCTGACCGGACCGCCCGTCCGGACCCGGACGCCGGCAGGGCCGCGGAAGCGGAGACAGCACGGACACGGACACAGACACGGACGCAACAGCGACAGGGCCCGCCCCCCGAACTCGGGGGGCGGGCCCTTCTCATACTTCGCGGCGGCACCGCCATGCAGCACCGCGAAGCAGCTTGTGGCGCGCTGCCCGCGCGGTCCGGCGGTTTAGCCGAAGCGGCCGGAGATGTAGTCCTCGGTCGCCTGCACGGACGGGTTGGAGAAGATCCGCTGGGTGTCGTCGAGCTCGATCAGCTTGCCCGGCTGGCCGACACCGGACAGGTTGAAGAAGGCGGTGCGGTCGCTGACGCGGGCCGCCTGCTGCATGTTGTGCGTCACGATGACGATGGTGAACTGGGACTTCAGCTCGCCGATCAGGTCCTCGATGGCGAGGGTCGAGATCGGGTCGAGGGCCGAGCAGGGCTCGTCCATCAGCAGGACCTGCGGCTCGACCGCGATGGCGCGGGCGATGCAGAGGCGCTGCTGCTGACCGCCCGAGAGGCCGGCACCCGGCTTGTTCAGCCGGTCCTTGACCTCGTTCCAGAGGTTGGCGCCCTGGAGGGACTTCTCCACCACACCGTCCAGCACGGACTTCTTGCGCACACCCGCGAGCTTGAGGCCGGCGATCACGTTGTCGTAGATCGACATGGTCGGGAACGGGTTCGGGCGCTGGAAGACCATGCCGACCGAGCGGCGGACGGCGACCGGGTCGACGCTGGCGCCGTACAGGTTCTCGTCGTCCAGGAGCACCTTGCCCTCGACGCGGGCGCCCGGGATCACCTCGTGCATCCGGTTGAGGGTCCGCAGGAAGGTGGACTTACCGCAGCCGGAGGGGCCGATGAAGGCCGTCACCGAGCGGGGTTCGATCGCCATCGAGATGTCCTCGATGGCCTTGGTGGAGCCGTAGTAGGCGGACAGTCCGCTGACGTCGATGCGCTTGGCCATGGTCGTTCGTCTTCTTTCGCCCGCGGCCGGGGGCCGCTGATAGATGCAGTGTCGTACGTCAGTCGGTCGCTCAGTGCCCGGCCTTGGGCGAACGCCAGCGGGCGATGCCCCGGGCGATGAGGTTGAGCCCCATCACGAAGGCGATCAGCACGAGCGCGGCTCCCCAGGCACGGGCGTAGCCGTACTGGTTGTTCACCTGCGAGTACTGCAGCCAGATGTACATCGGCAGCGACTGCTGCGGCCCGTCGAACGGGTTGTTGTTGATGTAGTCCGCGCCGAAGACCAGCAGCATCACCGGTGCGGTCTCACCCGTGATCCGGGCGACCGCGAGCATCACACCGGTGGTGATGCCGCCGATGGCGGTGGGGATGACGACCCGGAGAATCGTCTTCCACTTCGGCACGCCGAGTGCGTACGACGCCTCGCGCAGCTCGTTCGGGACGAGCTTGAGCATCTCCTCGGTGGAACGGACCACGACCGGCAGCATCAGGATGGCCAGCGCGAGGCTGCCCGAGAAGCCGGAGTAGTTGAAGCCGAGGGCGAGGTTCCAGACGGACAGGACGAACAGACCGGCGACGATCGACGGGACACCCGTCATGACGTCGACGAAGAAGGTGACCGCCTTGGCCAGCTTGCCCCGGCCGTACTCGACCAGGTAGACGGCGGTCAGCAGGCCGACGGGCGCGGCCATCAGGCTGGCCAGGAAGACCTGCTGCAGGGTGCCGATCAGCGCGTGGTAGATACCACCGCCGGGGCCGGCCGCCCGCACGCCCCGCATGGAGTGGGACAGGAAGTTCCCGTCCACCACCTTGGCGCCCTGCTGGACGGTGTAGATGGTCAGGGCGAGCAGCGGGATCACGGCCAGGACGAAGGCGACCCAGACCACCGAGGTGGCGAGCCGGTCCTTGGCCTGGCGGCGGCCCTCGACCTGCGCCGAGAGCACGTAGCTGATGACCACGAAGAGGATCGCGGAGATCAGGCCCCACTGGAGCTTGCTCTCCAGGCCGCCGACCGCGCCGATGCCGCTGCCGAGGACGATGGAGCCGATCGCCACGGCGGGCGAGGTCCACTTGGGCAGCCGGTTGGCGGTCAGCGGCCGGCCCAGCGGGCGGGCGTCCGCCGGGACCGACGTCGTAGCGGTGCTCATGAGTTGGCCCCCGAGTACTCCTTGCGGCGGGCGACGATCAGCCGCGCGGCACCGTTCACCAGCAAGGTGATGACGAACAGGACGAGACCGGAGGCCATCAGCGCGTCCCGGCCGAAGGGCTGGGCCTCGCTGAACTTCAGCGCGATGTTCTGCGCGAAGGTGCCGCCGCCCGGGTCGAGCACGTGCAGCGAGAGGACACTGCTGGAGGAGAGCACGATGGCGACCGCGATGGTCTCGCCGAGCGCGCGGCCGAGGCCGAGCATCGAGGCCGAGATGATGCCCGGGCGGCCGAACGGCAGCACCGCGGTGCGGATCATCTCCCAGCGGGTCGCGCCGAGCGCGAGCGCGGCCTCCTCGTGCATCCGCGGCACCTGCCGGAAGATCTCACGGCTGACCGCGGTGATGATCGGGAGGACCATGATCGCCAGCAGGATGCCGACGGTGAACAGGTTGCGCGGGGTGGTCGCCCTGGACTGGTCGAAGATGTACGTCCAGCCGAGGTAGTCGTCCATCCAGCTGGTCAGGCCCTCCAGGTGCGGCACCAGGAAGAGCGCGCCCCACAGGCCGTAGATGATGCTGGGCACGGCCGCCAGCAGGTCCACCAGGTAGGCGAACGGCTGGGCGATCCGGCGCGGCGCGTAGTGGGAGATGAACAGCGCGATCCCGATCGCCACCGGCACGGCGATCGCCATCGCGATCGTCGCGCTGACGACGGTGCCGAACACCAGGACGGCGATACCGAAGACCGGCTTCGGGGCGTCCGGCGTCCACTCGAAGGTGGTGAAGAAGTTGCCCTCGTTCTTGCCCAGGGCGATGGCCGAGCGCCAGGTCAGGAAGCCCGCGATGGCGGCCATGACCACCAGCAGCAGGATGCCCGACCCGCGGGACAGGTTCATGAAGATCTTGTCGCCGACCCGGCTGTCGCGCCGGCGGCGCTCCCCGCCGGGCGGGGCGGCAGGGGTGTTTGAAGTCATTGGTCTACTCCGGTCTGGTGGTGCGGCCCCGAGGGGGCGGCACCATGGCGGCGGTGCCCCGGACGTGGTGCGTTCATCGGTACGTTCCGCTGGGGACGGCCCCGGCCCCCCTCGTACACGGGGCCGCCCCAGCGGAGGGTGCTACGGGATCAGGCGAGGGTCTTGACCACGTCGGTGACCTTGCCGGTCAGCTCCTTCGGCAGCGGCACGTAGCCCGCGTCGCCGATCGCCTTCTGGCCCGCGTCGCCGATGGAGTAGGCCAGGAAGGCCTTGAGGGCGTCCAGCGTGTCGGCCTTGTTGCCCTTGTCGCAGACGATCTCGTAGGTGACCAGGACCAGCGGGTAGGAGCCCTCGTCCTTGGTCGCGTAGTCGAGGGTCAGCGCCAGGTCGCTGCCGGTGCCGGCGATCTTCGCCTTGGCGAAGGTGTTGGCGGCGTTGACGGCGGTGGCCTCGACCGGCTTGGCGGCACCGGTGTTGATGGCGGCGCTCTTCAGGTTGTTGGTCTGGGCGAACGACAGCTCGGCGTAGCTGACCGAGTTCTTGACCTGCTTCACCTGGGCCGAGACGCCGGCCGAGCCGCTGGCGCCCTGGCCGCCCTTGCCCGCCCAGGCCTTGCTGGCCGGGTAGGACCAGGCGCCGCCCGAGGTCTTGGCGAAGTACTTGGTCAGGTTCTCGGTGGTGCCCGAGTCGTCGGTGCGGTGGAACGCCTGGATGTCGGCGTCCGGCAGCTTGGCACCCGGGTTCAGGGCGACGATGATCGGGTCGTTCCACTTGGTGATCTGCGAGTCGAAGATCTTCGCGATCGCCGGGCCGTCCAGGACGAGGTTGTCGACGCCCTCGACGTTGTAGACGATCGAGATCAGGCCCGCGACGACCGGCAGGTTGATGCCCTGGCCACCGGTGCAGACGGCCTTGCTGGCGTCGACCTCGGCCGGCTTGAGCGCCGAGTCCGAGCCGGCGAACTGGATCTTGCCCTGGTTGAACTGCTGGACACCGGCACCCGAGCCGCCGCCACCGTAGTTGATGGTGGTGTCCTTGCAGGCCGCGCCGAAGTTGTTCTTCAGGATGTCGATCGCGTTGCCCTGGGCGGTGGAGCCGGCGGCCACCAGGGGGGCCTGCTTCGGGCCGCAGTCGATCGCCGGGGCAGCGGCCGAGGAGCCGTTGGAGCCGGTGGACGCGGTGGTGTTGTTATCGTCCGAGCCGCAGGCCGCGAGCGACAGCGAGCTGACGAGCGCCATGGCACCGATCGCGAGGGCCTTGGAGCGGCCGTTCCGCTGGAGCTTCACAGGTGTCCCTTTCTGTGGCATTGCCCGACGCGCGGGTCGTGGCAAGCACGACACAGCACGGGTTTTGCTGAGGTCCGGGGCCCCTTCGGCCCGCCGGTGCTACCGAAAGTAAGCCGAGCAGGTGACGCGTCAGCCGGTCGGAAGTGAACGCAGAGTGAACCTCGGACGGATGACAGGAAACTACGTCAGGTAGTAACGGTTGCGTCACGGCAAGAGCGCGGGAAGATCACTTCCACTCTTCCTTCACGACTCCCGGTCCCGCACCCGCACCGGCCTCGCACCCAGCAACGCCAGCAGCGCGTCCACCAGCCGCCGGTCCCGCTCATGGGTCAGCCGCGCCCGCGCCTTCCCGGCCGGCAGCCAGTCCAGCAGGTCCACTTCCCGGTTCGGCCGGAACGCCCCTTCCGTCGGCACCGCCGCCCAGTAGCGGACCTCCTTCGGCCGACCCTGCGCCAGATAGTGCTGGGTCGGCAGCTCCGCCCCCAGCACACAGGAGAACCCGGTCTCCTCCCGCACCTCGCGCAGCGCCGCCTCGACCACGCTCTCGCCGTGGTCCAGCTTCCCCTTCGGCAGGCTCCAGTCGTCGTACTTCGGCCGGTGGATCACCGCCAGCCGCGGCCGGCCCAGCCGCCCGCTCCGCTTCGGACGCCCCGGCAGCCAGAGCACCGCCCCCGCCGCCAGCACCACCGGCCCGCGGCCGATCCGCCACCGGTCCGCCGGCACCGGGTGCCCGCCCACCTCAGGCCGTCCGCGGTTCCGGTGCCGACCCCCAGCTCTCGGCCGGCGGCAGCTCCAGCCACGCCTCCGCCCCCGGCGGCAGCTCCGGCCAGCGCCGACCGAAGGCGTACCGCGCCGCCTCCACCTCCAGCCGCTGATCGGCGTGCACCACGCCCAGCACGTACGCCGTCGCCGGGGTGATCCGCGGCGTGCGCGCGGCGGCCGCCGCCGTCACCGCCGCCTCCGACGCCTCCTGGTGCCGCAGCAGCACCCGGTCCAGGTCGTCCAGCACCACCGACGGCCGCCCGCACACCTCCAGCGCGTACCGGGCCCGCTTCACCAGCACCCGGGTCCGGTGCCACGGCGCGTCGTCCGCGGCCAGCGCCGCGTCCGCGTCCAGGGCCCCCCGGGCGCTGGGCACCGTCCCCAGCCGACGCAGCCCGTCCCCGCCGTACGGCGTCGCCGCCCGCTGCAACGGCAGCAGCTGGGTGCTCGCCGCCAGCGCCCCGAACGCCGCCGCCGCCTGCGGCAGCAGCACCGCCCCGGCCCGGCCCTCCGCCGGCTTCGCCAGCGGCGCGTCCGCCACCAGCAGCGTCATCCGGTCCGCCAGGGCGTGCAGCCGCGCCGACCGCAGCTCCTGCAGCACCGTCGAGTGCGCCCTGGTCCGCGCCAGGGTGAGCTGCCGGTCCAGCAGCGCCCGCGCCTTCGGCGCCCCCGCGTGACCGGCCAGCATGCCGGGCCCCTCCGCCTCGCTGCCGCTCAGCCCGTCCAGGGCGCCCAGCAGCCGGGCCGCCCGCCGCACCAGACCCGGCTCCAGCGCCAGCAGGTCCAGCAGCCAGGACAGCTCGACACGCGACTCCTGTACCCAGCCCGGTTCGAAGGACCCCCCGAAGGTGTGCAGCAGCCCGCCGATCCGCCGCACCGCCCGCAGCAGGTCCCCCGTGCCCGCGGCCGGGACCGCCGCCGCACCCGGTCTCGCACCGACCTCGCCCACCGCCAGCGGCAGGGCGCGCAGGAACGCGCCCGCCAGGCCGGTCAGATGGCTGGAGAGGATGTCCCCGGCGGTCGCGGTGGAGGCCGCCTGGGCCGTCATCGGCGCTTCGGTCATGGCTAGGTAGATCCCCGTTTCCCCCGGGGCCGTCCCCGGGGCTGGTGGCCGACCGCTCAGCGGGTCCCTGCCGCTCAGCGGCTCGCGTCGGTGGGTCGCGCGGTCGCGTCGTCGAATCTCGTGCCGTCGTGTCCCCCGGCGGCATGGCCCGCACCGTTCGGTCCGGTACGGGCCCGCCGCGCGGTGTCGCGGCTCACGTCGTCACATCCGGCGTCAGCGGGGTCGTGGCGGCGACCGGCACTCATCGGGCCGCGACGGCCCGACGGCGCTGACGCGAGTCGATGAGGAGGTCCTGGACGTGCCGCAACTGCTTGCCGTCGGCGTCCTGGGCATGCCGGGTCCAGGACCCGTCCGCCCCGAGGTGCCAGGACTCCGTCTCGTCCGACATCCCGAGGTCGAGCAGCCCGGACAGCTCGGCCCGGTGCACCGGGTCGGTGATCCGCAGCAGCGCCTCGATCCGGCGGTCCAGGTTGCGGTGCATCATGTCGGCGCTGCCGATCCACACCTCCGGATCGCCGTTGTTGCCGAACACGAAGACCCGCGAGTGCTCCAGGAAGCGCCCCAGGATGCTGCGTACCCGGACGTTCTCGCTCAGCCCCGGCACGCCCGGCCGGATCGCGCAGATGCCGCGCACCCACACGTCCACCGGCACCCCGGCCTGCGAGGCCCGGTACAGCGCGTCGATCACCGCCTCGTCGACGATCGAGTTGACCTTGAGCTTCACGTGCGCCGGACGGCCGGCCCGGTGGTTGGCGATCTCGTTGTGGATCCGCCCCACCAGCCCGTCCCGCAGCCCGCGCGGCGCGGTCAGCAGCCTGCGGTAGGACTCGCGGCGCGAGTAGCCCGAGAGCCGGTTGAAGAGGTCCGAGAGGTCCGCGCCGACCTGCGGGTCCGAGGTCAGCAGACCCAGGTCCTCGTAGAGCCGGGCGGTCTTCGGGTGGTAGTTGCCGGTGCCGACGTGCGAGTAGCGGCGCAGGGTGTCACCCTCCTGCCGGACCACCAGCGACAGCTTGCAGTGCGTCTTCAGCCCGACCAGGCCGTAGACCACATGGCAGCCGGACTCCTCCAGCTTGCGGGCCCACTTGATGTTGGCCTGCTCGTCGAAGCGCGCCTTGATCTCGACCAGGACCAGCACCTGCTTGCCGGACTCCGCCGCGTCGATCAGCGCGTCGACGATCGGCGAGTCCCCGGAGGTCCGGTACAGCGTCTGCTTGATCGCCAGCACGTCCGGATCGCCGGCGGCCTGCTCCAGGAAGGCCTGCACCGAGGTGGAGAAGCTGTCGAACGGGTGGTGCAGCAGCACGTCCCGCTCGCGCATCGCGGCGAAGATGTCCGGCTGCGAGGCCGACTCGACGTCGCTCAGGCCGCGCGCGGTGCCCGCCACGAACTTCGGGTAGGTCAGCTCCGGCCGGTCCAGCCCGGCGATGCCGAACAGCCCGGTCAGGTCGAGCGGGCCGGGCAGCGGGAAGACCTCCGCCTCGGTGATGTTCAGCTCCCGCACCAGCAGGTCCAGGATGTAGGGGTCGATCGACTCCTCGACCTCCAGCCGCAC
Source organism: Kitasatospora purpeofusca (assembly GCF_034043715.1). Lineage (GTDB taxonomy): Bacteria > Actinomycetota > Actinomycetes > Streptomycetales > Streptomycetaceae > Kitasatospora > Kitasatospora purpeofusca_A. The sequence continues at coordinate 86,880 of NZ_JAXCLC010000034.1, forward strand.
CGGCGGGCCGAAGCGCCGCCGCATCAGCTCCTTCTCCAGGGCCTTGAGGATGTTCTCGGTGTCGTCCTCCTCCACCTCCAGGTCCTCGTTCCGGGTGACCCGGAACGCGTGGTGGGCGAGCACCTCCATCCCCGGGAAGAGCTCCTCCAGATGCGCCCCCATGACGTCCTCCAGCGGCACGTACCGCTGCGGGGAGGCCTCCAGGAAGCGCGCGAGCGACTGCGGCACCTTCACCCGGGCGAAGTGCTTGTGCCCGGACACCGGGTTGCGCACGACGACGGCCAGGTTGAGGGAGAGCCCCGATATGTAGGGGAACGGGTGCGCCGGGTCCACCGCCAGCGGCGTGAGGACCGGGAAGATCTTCTGCCGGAACAGCGAGTGCAGCCGCGCCTGCTCCTTCTCGGCCAGCCCCGACCAGCGGACCACCTCTATGCCCTCGGCCGCGAGGTCCGGCAGCACCTCCTGCTGGAACGCGGCCGCATGGCGGGCCATCAGCTCGCGCGACCGGGTCCAGATGAGGTCCAGCACCTCGCGCGGCTGGAGGCCCGAGGCACTGCGCTGGGCCACGCCGGTGGCGATCCTGCGCTTGAGACCGGCCACCCGGACCATGAAGAACTCGTCGAGGTTGCTCGCGAAGATCGCCAGGAACTTGGTGCGTTCCAGCAACGGGATCCCCGGGTCCTCCGCCAGTTCCAGGACCCGCTCGTTGAACGCGAGCCAGCTGCGCTCACGGTCCAGGAACCGGCCCTGCGGCAGTTCCTCGGCGTCCTGCTCGTCGGCGACGGTCGGCTCCGGCGGTATCCCCAGCGCGCTGGACAGCCGCGCGGGTGGGGAGGGCGGGGCGGGGACAGGGCGGGGGATGCTCATGGGCTCCAGCTCCTCCAGCAGGACGGCGTCCGGACACGAAATGCTCTCCGAGCCGTCGCCCTCGCCCGTCACCAGCGCCCACCCACCCGGCGCGGTTGCCACAGCACCGGCCACGTGTGGGCCGACGCTGCACGAGCGAGACACTACGGACTTCATCCTGTGATCTTCGCGGCATTAATTGAATCCACGGTAAACACCGCATGGCCAGGAGGAAAGCTGAGGCGGTCGGTGCCGCGGCAGCGGGTGCACAACCGTTGCCGCGGCACCGCTCTCTCCGCTAGGCAACGCCGGGGCGCCGCTCTCGGAAGATCACTCTCCGTCACCGCGAAACGGGCGGCGGAACGGCCCCGACGGAGCCGACTCCGGCGCGGTACATCAGGTCGATCTCGTGCACGGTGAACCCGAGCCGTTCGTACACCCGCACCGCCGCCGGATTGTCCGCGTCGACGTACAGCAGTACGGTGTCCAGCCCCCGCTCGCCGGCGGCGCGACCCGTCAGATGACGCAGGCCGGCCGCGGTCAGCGCCCGGCCCAGGCCGCTGCCCTGCTCCGCCGGATCGACGCCGACCACGTACACCTCGCCGAGCTCGGGTTCGGTCGCGGTGGCCGGGTGCACCTTCGTCCAGTGGAAGCCGACCGGCCTGCCGTCCCGGGTGGCGAGGAAGAAGCCGGCCGGGTCGAACCAGGGCTCGGCCAACCGGTCCGCGAGATCCGCCTCGGTCCAGGCGCCCTGCTCCGGGTGGTGGGCGAAGGCGAGCGCGTTCAGCCGGAGCCATTCGGCGTCGTCCTCGCCGGGGCGGAAGGTCCGCAGCTCGATCCCGGCCGGGAGCGGGGCCTCCTCGGTCTGCGGCCCGGTCCGGCGCATCTGGCGCAGTTCGCGGACCAGCTCGGCGCCGTACGCGGCGGCCAGGTGCCGGGCCGCCGGATGGCCGCCGTGCACCCAGAAGTCGACATGGTCGCGGCCGGCCTTCCCGGCCTCGGCCAGCACGGCATCCACCAGCGGCCGGCCGAAGCCCCGGCCCCGGTCGGTCGGGGCGACGAGGAGCTCGGCGGCCGGGTCGGCCCCGCCGCTTTCGGGCACCTCCAGTTGGCCGTAGCCGACGACGCCCGCCGCGTCGCCGTCCGGACCGGCGAGCGCGAGGAAGTGGGTCACTCCGGGCCGGGCCGTCTCCGGGGAGCGCAGACGGAGCCGCCCCTGCTCGGACACGGCCGCCCGGCCGTCCACGGCCTGGGCCTCCGCGAGGATCCGCAGGGCCGCGTCCCGCTGCGCCGGCCGCAGTACGTCGGAGGCGAGGATCGTGGTCGCGTCGCCCGTTGTTGCCGTTCCATCGTCCATGCCCT
>NZ_JAXCLC010000035.1:0-88768 GCF_034043715.1 Kitasatospora purpeofusca
TGCGCGGGGGCGCCGCCCGGGAAGGGGACGGCCCCCCGACAGGTCGGTCCGGTGGATCGGTCTCCACCGGTACTTCAATCTAGAAGTTGAACGGCTTGAAGAAGAAGTTCAGGACCGCCGGAATGACGGTGGCTATCGTGCACCCACCGAACACCGGTGCCGGGTCCTTCGGTTCCCCCTTGATGATCCTGGGTGAGTGCCACCAGCTCTGCCGGCTGAAGATGGAGGGAGCCCGGCGGGTCTCCTTCCACCGTGCCCAGCCACCGAGCGCGGCGTTCCGCCCCGCGGCCGTGGCGCCGAACCCGGCCGCCGAGAACACGCCGTCCGCGGCATTGGCACGCCAGGTCCTGCGCCAACCGCCTCCCTCGGACGCCCGCTGCTGCGCGCGGACGCCGTAGGCCGCCGCCTGCAGGCCGGCACATGCGGCCCAGCCCACGGCGGGAATCAGGCAACCACCGGTGGCGAGACCACTGGCGACCGCGCCCCGGTTGTCCTTGACCCACTTGCCGACGGCCTTCCACGGCACCTACTTCGCCAGGCGCGTAATGTTCTTGACGAAGGGCATCCGGCCGTCCAGGTCGAGCTGGTTGACCGGGTCGGCGAAGCCGTAATCGTAGGCGTTGGCGCTGCCGCGCGCGCCCGCCCGCCCGCCTTCAGAAGGATCTACTCCGCGAACGTCGCGGGCACGGCGCCGACGGCGCTCAACGGCAGCCGTATCCGGAACAAGTTCCCGTCCCTTGCCGCCCGCCGCGGCGGGCGGCAAGGGCACCAGGGTGGGCCAGGTCGGCCGGAGCGTGGCCGGCGCATGAAAGGTCCAGCCGCCGCCGCTTCGCGTGTCGGCCAGTGCCAGCACCCGTCGATCACCTCGTCACCATGACCGGACTCCGGCTCGGCCCCAGTGGTGGAGACCCGGGGCCTACTCCTTGCCCCGGCCGGCCCGGTACCCGGAAAGGAACTCGCCCATAGCGCCCACGACCCGTGCGACTCGTCGATTGCTTTCGCCGTACCCGGCGAGCATCAGCAGCTCGATCTCCTTTCCGCTGGTCAGAGTCAGGACCGGAAAGCTGGAGGCGGCCAAGGTCCCGCCGGAAAATCCCTTACCTATCTCCGCCACATCTCCCCATCCCGCCTTCCTCGTCGCGAAGACTCCATGATAGGCGACACCTTCAGAAGACAGGACAGTGCGGCAGAACGGTATACGCAGAGTCAGCCAAATCCCCGGAATCCCGGCCAGGAGAACCGAAAATGGATCAGCAGCGATGGAAAGCTCCACAATCACCCCCACCGCTATGACCAACGCCATGACACCGATGAGAAAATGCACACACAACCACGGGTTGCGAAAGGTCCACACCGCCCCCTTCCGGCCCTTCAAAATCACCACGCCTCTCCCATCCGCCTTGAATATGGAAACGGCTTCGGGGAACCGAATTCACGTGTTCCCCGCAGCCACTGGAATCAGCGGTTCATGCACCCGTCACAGCAAGGGCCCGGTCCTACCAGTTGAGGTCCTTCCGCCCGTGACCAAGGGCATGGACTACGCCCGGCATCGCCTGGCCCATAGTGCCCATCCAAGGCGTGACACTGCTGAGACTCCATGCCGACATCGGATTTGGCACGCGCTCACCGGCCCTGATGACCTCCGTCCTGGCCCTGAGGAAGCTCGGGGCGTCTCCGCGTTCCCTCCACCGCGAAAGCCTCCCCCCGTGCGCGGTGTCGATGACGAGCACCACCGAGCCGAAGAGGTTGGCGAGTTGGAGCTTGACTGCCCCCTTGTCGGTGGCGGTGGCGGCGAAGTCGCCGTCGGTGCCGGGGACGTTGCGGATCCAGGCACCGGTCGTGTCCTCGGCAGTCCAGCGCGGGCTGTCGCTGCCGCCGCCGTAGTGGTTGAGCTTGGTGGCGGTGGTGGCCCAGCTACCGTCGGTCCGCTTCGTGGCGGTGGTGCTGCCGTTGAGGCGGCCGACGGGGTCGAGGGTCCAGGTCTGCCGGGTGGTGGCGGTCTCCTGTGAGGCGACCAGGTCGTTGACGCGGTAGCCGAGGACCCTGCCGGACGGCGTTCCGACCGTGCGACCGAAGACGTCGTAGCGGTAGCCCGCATCGGTGATCCGGTCCGCGCTGTCGTACGCGGACGCGGTCGTGGTGGCGCCGGCGGTGGCGCAGCTACCGTCGCCGGCCTGGCCGGAGGTGGACTTGGCGGTGCGGTTGCAGTGGACGTCGTAGGTACAGGTGCGGGTGGTGCAGCCGGTGGCGGCGGTGGCCTGTTCGGCCTTGGTCAGGCGGCCGAGGCGGTCGTAGCCGTAGGCCTTCAGACCGTTGGTGCTGCTGTCCTTGGTCACCCGCCCCTGGGTGGAGAGTTCCTCGTTCTGCGCCCAGACGACCTTGCCGTCGGAGGCGCGGACGGACGTGCGGGCGACGGCCTTGCCGGGGAGTGCCATGACAGTTCAGGCGCTGTGGCCCACTCCGGAACCTCTCACTCGCCACAGCCGCTCCAGAAGCGGTCCCGAGTGTCGATCCGGTAACGATGCATCGCGCACGACCCACCATCTGACGCCTTGTCACATCACTTGCGGCCGTGCGGCATTCAGAGCACTTGTCACACCCCCGCCCGGTTCCTCCCGGCGCTCGGTTCGCCCGAATGCCGTGTGACATGGCAGGCGGACGCGCCCCCGAAGGAGCGTCAATGATCGACCGTCACCACGATCTTGCCGATCTGGGTGCCGGCCTCCAGGTAGCGGTGGGCGTCGGTGATCTCGGCGAGGGGGAAGACCCGGTCGACGGTGGGGTGGAAGGCGCCGGTGCGCAGGCCGGAGGTGACGAAGGCCTCGGCGCGGCGCAGGCCCTCGGGGTCGGTGGTGATCTCGTGCAGGGAGTAGCTGCGCATGGACTTGCCCTTCATCACCGGCATCGGCGGGAAGGGGGTGTCCTCGCCGCTGAGGGCGCCGTAGAGGACGATGGTGCCGCCCGGCGCGAGGGCGCGGGCGAGGTCGACGACGGCGGGTCCGGCGACGGCGTCGAAGGCGAGGTCCGCGCCCCGGCCGCCGGTGAGTTCGAGCACGCGTCCGGTGAGGTCCTCCTCCTCGGTCACGACCACCACGGCGGCGCCGGCCGCCAGCAGGGCCTCGCGCTTGACCGGGGTGCGGGTGGTGGCGATGGGGACGGCGCCGACGCGGTTGGCGATCCGGATCGCTGCCAGTCCGACGCTGCTGGAGGCGGCGGTGATGACCACGGTGTTACCGGCGCGCAGGCCGCCGGCTTCCACCATGCCGCCGTACGCGGTGACATAGGGCATCCAGACCGCCGCGCCGCCGACCGCGTCGAGTCCTTCGGGGCGGTGCACCACCGCGTTCGCCGGGACGACGGCGCGCTCCGCGTAGACGGCGTAGTCGTTCATCGAGAAGGCCGGGACGACGCTGACCGTGTCGCCGACGGCGAACCCCGTGACGGCCGGGCCGATCGCCTCGACGACTCCCGCGGCCTCGCTGCCGAGGCGGCCGGGGAACTCCCTGACGTCCTCGATGTACTGGCCGGTGCGGTACAGCACCTCGGCCCGGTTGAGGCCGATCGCGTCGACGCGGACCAGCAGTTCCCCCGAGCCCGGCTCGGCGATCGGCGCCTCCTCCAGCCGCAGCACCTCGGGTCCGCCCAGTTCGTGGAACAGCACGGTCCTGACCATGGTTCAACTTCCTTCCGCCGCAGGTGATCAACGCGCTTCCGCGCCGCCCAGCCAAGCTCAAAGTACGGCAGGTGTCAAACTTTGATTTCTGTCGTACTTCGACCGTTGCCGTACGATGGCCGGCCACAGGACAGGAGGCCGACACCGATGGCACGAACCGCACCGCGCACCGGCTCCACCCCCGCCCGGGACCGCGTCCCCCCGCACCCCGACCTGCGGACGATCACGCTCCAGCAGGTGCTGGACGCCCTCGTCGACCCGGTGCGGCGGCAGATCGTCCGCGCGCTGCACGCGGCCGGCGAGGACCTGCCGTGCGGGGTGATCGAGCTGCCGGTCAGCAAGTCGACCGCCACCCACCACTTCCACGTCCTGCGCGAAGCCGGGCTGATCCGCCAGCGCTACGTGGGCACTTCGCGGATGAACGCGCTGCGGGGCGAGGAGTTCGCGGAGCGCTTCCCGGGCCTGCTGGAGGCGCTGGTCGCCGAGCCCGAGCGGCGTTGAGCCCTGGCGGCGTTGAGTGCGGGCGGCGTTGAGTGCGGGCGGCGTTGAGTGCGGGCGGCGTTGAGTGCGGGCGGCGTTGAGTGCGGGCGGTGTCGAGTGCGGGCAGCGCCCGGTCCGGGGCCCTCGCCGACCTCGCCTCCGACCGGCCCGATAAGGTGCGAACATGACCCGCCACATCGCCTTCGACGGACCGCACAACTTCCGCGACCTGGGCGGATACCCGACCGCCGACGGGCGGACGGTCCGGTGGGGGCGGCTCTACCGCTCGGCCTCGCTCGCGGGGCTCGGCTCGGCCGCCGACCTCGAACGGTTCCGGGCCCTGGACATCGGCACCGTCATCGACCTGCGCTACCCCTGGGAGATCGCCCGCAAGGGCCGGGTGCCGGAGTTGGACGGCGTCGCGTACCACAACCTCTCGATCGAGCACCGGCCGTACGACCAGGCCGAGATCGACCCGGACCTCGACCCGTGGCGATACCTGGCGGATCGTTTCGCCGAGGTGGCCGAGGACGGCGCCGCGGAGATCCGCACCGTGCTGGAAGTGATCGCCGACGCCGACCGGCCGGTCGTGTTCCACTGCGCCTCGGGCAAGGACCGCACCGGCCTGATCGCCGCACTGGTGCTGAGCCTGCTCGGCGTCGGCGAGGACGACGTGGCCGCCGACTTCGCGCTCACCGAACTCGCCACCGCGCGGCTGGTCGCCGACTGGCACGCCGCCCACCCGGGGCGCACGCTGCGCTGGCCCGGCTTCGGGCGGGCGCCGGAGGACGTGATCCGGCTCGTGCTCGCGGACCTGACCGCCACCCACGGCTCGGTCCACGCCTATGCCACCGGCACGGTCGGCGCGGACGAGGCGCTGATCGGCCGGCTGCGCGCACGGCTGCTTCCGGACCGGCCCGAGGGCGCCCGCCGGTAACTCGGAACCAGCCAGGGCAGCGCCGGGGCGACAATCACATGAAAAAGGAATCGGTCGAGCAGTAGAAGAAAAGCGAACACTGCGGATCGATTTTCGTCACAAAGGCGTTCGGTCAGGGAAATTTCGGCGACTCTCGATCATCCGCTTGCCAGATTTCTATCCTCCGGCCCGACCTGCCCGAATGGCCGAAAAAAATAGTGCTGGCCACCTGTTCGTGCACGCTAAGGTCATTTCCGCGAGGGCTCGTCCGACCGGGTGACCGCGACCGTTCCGGTCGAACCTCCGCTCGTTTCCTTCTGCCTGCATGGCGCCGCCCGCCCGGCGGCGCCACCGGAATGATCGGACGGACCATGGACGCAGAGAACCACTCCGGCCGCGTACTCCGCGGCCTGCTGGTGACCGCCGCGCTGCTCGGCTTCGCCGGCGCCACCCCCGCTCTCGCCGAGGGCTCCTGGGCGTCCTACATCAGCAGCTGGGGCCCCGGCTCGGAGTCCCGCCGGTGGGCGGACAGCGACCGCGACGACGTCGCCACCTCCGTCGCCTTCCAGGGCTGCCAGACCGGGAACAACGACTTCAAGGACGCCGACCTCCAGCTCTACAAGGACGTCTTCGGGCCCGACAAGGCCTATGGGCACCGCTCCAACCACTGCGACACCTCCACCTGGGGCGACCAGAGCGCCGGCGACTACTACTTCATGCTGGAAGGCGTGCGCAGCGGCTCCAGGCTCTGGGTGGACACCGTGACCACCCGGTACTGAGCACCGTCGCCCGGGCGCCCGCTCGTCCCGCCTCCTCGACCCGCCCGCACCGGCCCCACCTCTCTCACCCCGCCCTCACTGACTCACCGCCTCGACGTGCGGTGCCGGCGGCATCCCCCGCCCGCCGGCGCCCCGCGCCCCTTTCCCGAGCGAAATGCGTCGACCCTGCCATGGCCCTTGAATTCCAACGCATCGAATTCCAGTACGGCCGGAAGGCCTCTCTCTTCAACGGCCTCGATCTGCGGATCGACAATCCGGCCACCGTCCTGCTCGGCCCCAACGGCGCGGGCAAGTCCACCCTCATGGCCCTCGCCGCCTCCCAGTTGAGCCCACGCCGGGGATCCGTCAGCTGGCACGGGGTCGATCCGGCGGCCGGCGCGGGCGAGCGGGCCGCCTACCGGCGCGCGGTGGCCTGGCTGCCGCAGCAGATCACCCCGGTGCCGGGCCTCAGCGTCCGCGAACAGGTCGCGTACTGCGGCTGGTTGAAGGGCATGTCCAGGGCCGCCGCCTGGCGGGCCTCGGCGGTCGCGCTCGCCCGGGTCGGCCTCGGCGAGCTGGCCGACCGGTCCGGGCAGCGGCTGTCCGGCGGCCAGTTGCGCCGGATGGGCATCGCCGGCTGCCTCGCCCACCACAGCGAACTGATCCTGATGGACGAGCCGACCGCCGGCCTCGATCCCACCCAGCGGGCGGTGTTCCGCGCCCTGGTGGAGGAGTTGACGAGCGAGGTGAGTGTGATCGTCTCCACCCATCAGACCGAGGACCTCGTCGGGACCTACCGGCAGGTGGTGGTACTGGACCGGGGGCAGGTCAGGTTCCAGGGCGCCACCGAGGAGTTCCACGCGCTGGCGGCCGAGGGCGCGACGGGGTCCGGGTCCGGGGCCGGGGCCGACTCCGGCCGTCCGACGGCAGCCGTCCCGGGTCCCGGAACCGGAACCGTCGCGGGTGCGCCGAGCGCCGAGGCCGCGTACGCGCGCCTGATCGAGCGGGAGACCTGACATGCTGCTGCGCACCGTCCTGAGGGTCTCGGCGGGCACCCGGGTGCTGCCGTTCCTGCTCGGCTTCGTCCTGGTGGCGCTCGGCGACGAGCTGACCGCCTGGGTCACCCCGGCCTACGGGCTCGCCGCCGCCGGGCACGCCAGCCTCGCGCTGCCGTTCGCCTGCGCGGCCTGCGCCGCCGCCGGCGCCTGGGAGGGCGGCCGGCTGCACCGGGGCGGTGTGTTCAGCCGCTCGCCGGTGCGCTCCGCACTGGCCATCACCACCCCGGTGCTGCTGCCGGTCGCGCTGATGGGCGGGCTCGGCATGCTCGCCGCGCTCACCACCGCGGCGCTGGCCGGCGGCACGGCGGACGGCGTGCCCCAGCCGGGCGTCCTCGCCGTCTGGGCCGGCCTGCTGCTCGCCAACACCCTGGTCGGCTCGGTCGTCGGCCGGGTGCTCGCGCCGGTGGTCGCCGTCCCGCTCGCGCTGATCAGCAGCTTCGTCCTGAACGCCTACCCGGTCGCCTTCGACACCTACTGGCCGCGGCACCTGGTCGGCGGCGGGCTGTCGGACTGCTGCGCGGTGGACCAGGTGCTGGACGGGCGTGCGGCGGCGGCCTCGCTGGCCTTCTCCGGGGCGGTCTGCGCGGCTGCCGTCCTGCTCGTCCGGCGGCGCGGCAGTCCGCTCGCCCTCGCCGCCGCGCTCGCGGTCACGGCGGGCGGGGTCGCGCTGGGCGGCTGGACCGCCCGCGACCTCGGCCCCGAACCGGTGCGCCCCCGGTCCTCCGCCGCGCTGCGCTGCGACTCCGGACAGCCGCGCGTCTGCCTCTGGCCCGAGCTCGGGGCCGCCCGCTCGGCCCTGGTCCGCGCGGAGGTCCGGCGGGCGGCCGGAGCCCTGGCCGGACGCGGCGTCCCCGTCCCGGCGGTGTTCACCATGGCCGCCCGACCCGGTCCGGGCGAGGCCGGACTCGGGGTCCCCACCGACGCGCGGGTGCCGGACGTCACCGCCGCCGTGGTCGGCGGACTGCTCCCCCGCACCCCGGAGTGCGCCCGCCGCGGCGCCCCCTACCCCGCCGCGGCCGTCACCGGCACGGCCACCGCCTGGCTCACCGCCACCGCCGCCTCCACCGCCACTACCGGAAGCCCCGGGGGCGCCGCCGACGGCCGCTTCACCCCGGCCGACAGCGCCCGCGCGGCCCAACTGCTCGAGCTGCCCGACGCCGCCCAGCTCGCCTGGTACCGGGACACCCTGGACGCCCTCGCCGACTGTGGCACCCTGCCCCCTCCGGTCCCGCACACCGGCGAGGCGATCGGGGGTGAGCGGTGATCTGGTGGTGCAAGGCGCGCGCGGTGCCGCTGCTCGTGGCCGTCCTCGCCGGGACCGTCGCCGCCGGTCTGCTCCTCGGCGACGGCGAACTGCCGGTACCGGCCCTGCACGGGCAGGCCGGGCACTTCCTGCTCGCGCACGTGATCACGCTGCTCCCGGCGGTGTTCCTGCTGTACGGGCTGGGCCGGGGCGACCTGCGGACCGAGACCGTCGCCGGGCGGTTCCTGCGCGGACTGGACGTCGGCCTCGCACTCGCCCTGGCCGCCGCCGGAGCCACCTGCGGCAGCCTCGCGTACGCCGCCGGGCAGGGGGCGCTCGCGCTGGTCGTCGCCCGCAACATCGCCGGCTACCTCGGCCTCGCGCTGCTGTTCCACCCGCTGGTCGGCCACCGCCCGGCCGCCGCCGCCCTCGCCGTCGTCCCCCTGGTCTGCTCGGCGGCGGGCTGGCACCCGGACGGCAGCCCCCGGCCCTGGGCCTGGCCGCTCCACCCGGCCGACTCCCCGTACGCGCTCGCCGCCGTCGCGCTGCTGCTCCTCGCCGGGACCGGGTGCGCGCTGTTCCGCCGACATCCCACGACCGGTCCGCGCCTGCTCACCGGCTGACCCGGAGCGCCGGTCCGCGCCTGCTCACCGGCTGACCCTGCACCCGGAGCGGGGCCTCACCACCCCCGGCCCGCTCAGCCGCGACGCGGCCTGCCCTGACGTCCGCCACCGCCCTGCGGCCGTCCGCCGGAGCGACCGCCGGTGCCGGTGCCAGTGCCGGAACGACCGCCGGTGCCGGAGCCGGAACGGGTGCCGGAGCCGGTACCCCCCTGCGGCCTGCGGGGCGCGCGCCCGGCCGGGGCCGGGGCGTCGGCCGTCTCCGGCCAGTGCGCGGGCCGCTTCAGAGCGGCCGGAAGGCGGGTGGTGACATCGCCACGGGCCGCGTTGAGCTGGGCCTGGGTGAGGAAGAGCACCTCGGTCAGGTCGGCGCCGGCCAGGTTCGCGTCCCTCAGGTCAGCCCCGACGAGGTCGGCGAGCCGCAGGTCCGCCCCGGACAGGTCGGCCGCGACCAGCATCGCGCCCCGGAGGTTGGCGCCGCGCAGGTCCGCTCCCGCCAGGCGGGCGCCGAAGAGGTCCGCCCCCCGGTGCTCGCGCCGGCGCGGGACGGCGGCCCGGACCAGCTCGCTGGCCCGGAGCAGCAGCTCGGCCACCGTCTGCCGGTGCGCGGGGACGTCGACCGCCAGAATCTCCTCGGGCGTGCCGCCGGCCAGCCGCTCCGTCTCCTCCAGGGCCCGGCGCAGCTCCCCGTGGACGGGGCGGGCCGGGGCGAAGGTGAGCGCCTCGGTGAGGTACTGGAGCAGCTCGTGCAGCTGCCGCACCACCGGGAACACCTCGTACATCGTCCGGGCGGTCTCCGGTGCCTCCCGCCAGCTGCGCCCGCCGAAGATCACCTGGGAGACCTGCTGGCCGGCCCCGAAGCAGTCGTACACCGTGCAGCCGGGGAAGCCGGTCTCGCGCAGCCGCTCGTGGATCCCGCAGGAGAAGTCGGTCCGGAGGTTGCGGCAGGGGGTTCCGGCTGCCTTGTCGGCGGCGAAGTCCGTGCCGGCGGCGAACGGCAGCGCCACACAGCACAGCCCGAAACAGCTACCGCAGTCGGAGACGAGATTGAGGCTCGGGACGCTCACGGTGCTGTTGTTCCTCCAGGACGACGGGTGGTGCGCTGCAAAGCGTACCGACCGCTTCGAACGGCCGTCGGTTAGTGTGGTCGGCCGTACCCCGGCGCCACAGCACCGGCACCGCAGCACCGCACCGCAGCACAGCACAGCACCAACGGAGGACCCAAGGCATGTCCCGGCACGACGTGACGCCGTACCCGGACACCGAAGGCGCCGAGGACGCCACAACCACAACCGCCGACCCCGGCCCCGGCCCCGGCGCCGAACCGGCCCTGCGGATCCCGCCGCGTGCCCGCACCTTGGGCCTCACCCTGCTCTGCTTCGCGGTCTGCCTCGCGATCGGCCTCCAGCAGTGGACCACCGCCCAGCTCGGCGGCTTCGACCTCGGGATCTTCGACCAGGGCGTGCGCGGCTACGCGCACCTCGGTCTGCCGGTGTCGACGCTGAAGAGCTTCCACCACGAGTTCCCGCCCGGCTTCTCGCTCCTCGGTGACCACTTCTCCCCCGTGATCGCCCTGATGGCGCCGCTCTACTGGCTCTGGGACGACCCGCGCTCGCTGCTCCTCGGCCAGGCGCTCTGCTTCGCGGCCGGGGTGCCGCTGATCCGCCGGATCGCCGGGCGCTGCTTCGCCGACGCCGACCCGCGCACCGCCCGCCGCGCCGCCGACCTGGCCGCGCTCGCGTACGGGCTGGGGTGGCCGCTGCTGGTGGCCTCGCGCGGCGGATTCCACGAGGTGGCGTTCGCGGTGCCGCTCACGCTGCTGATGCTCGAGCGCGGGATGGCCCGGCAGTACTGGGCCTCGGCGCTGGCCGGCCTGCTGCTGTGCTGCACCAAGGAGGACATGGGCCTGGCCGTGGGCGCCTACGGCCTGGTGCTGCTGCTGCGGGCCCGGCGGGACCGGGATCCCGCCCGGCGCCGTCCGGCCGTGCGCTGGGGGGTGGGGCTGCTGCTCGGCGGTCCGCTGGCCTCGGCGGTCGCGATCGCGAAGCTGGTGCCCGCGATGGGCGGCGTGCCCGGTTACTACTGGAACTACCAGGCGCTCGGCGAGGACGGCGGCTCGGCGGTCGCCAACGTCCTGGCGGACCCGACCCGGCTGCTCACGGCCTCCTTCGACGCCCCGTTGAAGCCGCTGCTGCTGCTCTGGATCTTCGGCACCCTGTTCGCCCTCCCGCTGCGCTCGGCGACCGTGCTCCTGGCCGTCCCGCTGCTGGCCGAGCGGGTGCTGTCCAGCAATCCGAACCACTGGTCGATCGCCCGGCACTACGACGCGTTCCTGTGGCCGATCCTGCTGGTCGCCGCGCTGGAGGTGCTGGGCCGCTGCCACGGCCGGGCGTTCACCCGGCGGCTCGGTGTGGCGGCGGCGGCCCTGACCGTCGCGGTCGCGGTGCCGCTGGGGATGGCGAACCTGTTCGTTCCGGCCTACTGGCAGCCGAAGCCGAGCGAGGCGGCGCTGCTGCGCGGCGCGGCGCTGGTCCCGGACGGCGCGTCGGTGGAGGCCGACAACCAGGCGGCGCCCCGGCTGACCGCGCGGGCGGACGTGGTGCTGGTGGACGAGAAGCCGCGCGGGCGCGAGTACGTGCTGATCCGGGCGGACAAGCGGTCCTTCCCGTTCCGGACCGACCGGGAGCAGGCGGCGCGGATCGAGCTGCTGCTCGCGCACGGGTACCGGACGGTCTGGTCGGAGGACGGCGTGTACCTGCTGCACCGGGAGAGCACCGAGCCCGTCCCGGGCGAGCAGGTGCCCGGCCCGGACGCCGTCCCGTACCAGGACGCGGTGCCGTCGGACGTCGGACACCACCTGTTCCGCGGCTGACCCGGCCCGCGCCCGGAACCGCCGGCCTCAGCCCTCGTACGGCGCCAGCTCGGCGCGCTTCGGCGCCCGGCCGTCGCCGGAGGAGCGGCCGGTGAGCCGGCGGCCGATCCAGGGGCCGAGGTGGGTGCGGACCCAGCGGGCGTCGGCGGCCAGTTTCTCGGCACGGGTCGGCGGGGCGGTGGCCGGGAGCGGGGCGCGCCAGTCGAAGGCGGCGGGCCGGCCGAGCGACTCCAGCACGGCTTCGGCGACCCGGCGGTGGCCCTCGGGCGAGAGGTGGAGCCGGTCCTCGGCCCAGAGCCGGCGGTCGTCGAAGCAGGGCGCGGAGTACAGGTCGACCACCGCGATGCCCGGGTCCTGGGCGAGCTCGTGGACGAAGTCCCTCATCCGCAGGATCGCGGGGAGCAGCCGGGCCGAGCCGGCCATCCGGCGGGTGGGGTCGGTGCTGCTGAACATGACCACGGTGGCGCCGGTGGCGCGCAGCCGGGTGGCGGCGGAGCCGAGGAGTTCCTCGACCCGGGCGATGTCGCAGCGCGGGCGCAGCACGTCGTTGAGCCCGCCGGCCAGGGTGACCAGCTCGGGGCCCAGATCGGCGGCCCGTTCGACCTGCTCGTCGTGGATCTGGCCGATGAGCTTGCCCCGGACGGCGAGGTTGGCGTACCGGAAGCCGTCGGCCGGGTGTTCGGCCGCGAGCCGGGCGGCGAGGCGGTCGGCCCAGCCCCGGTAGTGGCCGTCGGGCCGCAGGTCGTCGCACATGCCCTCGGTGAAGGAGTCCCCGACGGCGACGTAACTGCGATAGGCGGTGGGCGTGTTCTGCGTGTTCTCCATGGCCCGACGATCGTACGCGCGCCGTCCCCGACCCACCCGCATACCCCGCGCACCCAGCGCACCCCGGACACTCCCCGCGCGGATCGGTGACGACTCAACGCCTGCGCCAAGCGGATGCCGATCGCCCGTTGATCGGCGGCGGGCAGAGTGGGGAAGGTCGGGAGGGACGGCCGGGGGGGAACCGCGGGCCGTGCGCTCCGCGGCGTCCGGCCTCGGGGGTGCCGGACGCCGCGGCCACTCCCCACCGCCGGTCGCGGGCGCGGCGCCTTCCATCACGGGCGCCCCCGCGACCGGCCACCCCGCCGTGACCGAACCACAGCCGGACCTCAGCCGGCCACCACCGCGCCCGCCCGGTCCACCGCGCCCACCGCATCCGCCGCGCCCGAAGGACCCGCCGTCACCGCCCCGCCGGTGGTCCAGTGCGTCCGCACCGCGTCGGTCGGCCGCTGCTCCCCCAGTGCGTCGAGTCCCCAGTCGCCGAGCGCCTCGACGACCGGCCGCAGCGCGGCGCCGCGCCCGGTCAGCTCGTAGACGGTGGCGTTGGCCGGCCGTTCCAGGCGGCGGCGCTCGACGACGCCCTCGCTCTCCAGCTGCTTGAGCCGCGCGGCGAGGATGTCGGTGGAGACCCCGGGCAGGTCGGCGTGCAGGTCGGTGTAGCGGCGCGGGCCGGCCAGGAGTTCACGGACGATCAGGAGGCTCCAGCGCTCCCCCACCGCGTCCAGGGCGCGGGCGACGGCGCAGTACTGGTCGTAGCTTCGGCGTGGCATGTGGATCAGCATAGCCAATAGGTTGGACTTTCCAAGTGTCTACTTGGTAGAACAAAGCAACCAGGGTCGGTGTGGGGTGACGGTCGGGAGGCCGCAGATGGAGTTTCGGCAGTCCAGCAAGCTGAATGACGTGTGCTACGAGATCCGCGGCCCAGTGGTCGACCAGGCCAACGCACTGGAGGAGGCGGGGCACAGCGTGCTCCGGCTGAACACCGGCAACCCGGCCACGTTCGGCTTCGAGGCGCCGGAGGAGATCCTCCAGGACATCATCCGCAACCTCCCGCGCGCCCACGGCTACAGCGACTCGCGGGGCATCCTGCCGGCCCGGCGCGCGGTCGTGCAGTACTACCAGCAGCGCGGCGTCGACGGGGTGACCGTCAATGACGTCTACCTCGGCAACGGCGCCTCGGAGCTGATCCAGATGGCCGTCACCGCGCTGGTGGACGACGGCGACGAGGTACTCGTCCCGATGCCGGACTACCCGCTGTGGACGGCGGTGGTCCGACTGGCCGGCGGCAAGGCGGTGCACTACACCTGCGACGAGCAGGCCGACTGGTTCCCCGACCTCGACGACATCGCCGCGAAGATCACCGCCCGTACCAAGGCGATCGTGGTCATCAACCCCAACAACCCCACCGGCGCCGTCTATCCGAAGGAACTGCTGGAGGGGATCCTCGACCTCGCCCGCCGGCACCAGCTGATGGTGCTGGCCGACGAGATCTACGACAAGATCCTCTACGACGACGTCGAGCACCACTGCCTGGCCGCGCTCGCCGACGACGTCCTCACCCTCACCTTCAACGGACTGTCCAAGTCCTACCGGGTGGCCGGCTTCCGCAGCGGCTGGCTGGTCGTCTCCGGCCCAAGGCAGCACGCGAGCGACTACCTGGAGGGCCTCACCATGCTCTCCGGCATGCGGCTGTGCCCGAACGTGCCCGCCCAGTACGCGGTCCAGGCCGCACTGGGCGGCCACCAGTCCATCAACGACCTGGTCCTGCCGGGCGGCCGCCTCACCGAACAGCGCGACGTCGCCTACCGGGCGCTGAACGAGATCCCGGGCGTCAGCTGCGTCAAGCCCAAGGGCGCGCTCTACGCCTTCGCCAGGCTGGACCCCGCCGTCCACCGGATCGTCGACGACGAGCGCTTCGTCCTGGACCTGCTGCTCCGCGAGAAGATCCACGTCGTCCAGGGCACCGGCTTCAACTGGCCCCGCCCCGACCACTTCCGCTTCGTCACCCTCCCCCGGGCCGACGACCTGGAGACCGCCATCAACCGCATCGGCCGCTTCCTCGCCACCTACCGCCAGGTCTGAACCCGGCCCCCCGGCAGCCCCCGCCCCCACGCGGGGGCTGCCGCACGGTGGACCTGCTGCTCTGCTCGGTCGCGGGTGCACCACAACCACCCGGTGCTGCACGTGGACAACGACTTCGCCACCGTCGCTCGCGTCATCGCCGAACTCAGGGAGCGCGACGTCCGGGCGTCCCGACACATATGTCGGCGCCGGGCCCGAAAGAGGCTCCCCGGGCCGGCCCCTACGCTGGGCCGCTATGACCGTTCTGCGTTCCGTCGCCCTGTTCGTGCTCGCCGCGCTCGCCGAGATCGGCGGCTGCTGGCTGGTCTGGCAGAGCGTGCGCGAGGCGCGGCCGTGGTGGCTCGCCGGGGTGGGGGTGGTCGTGCTCGGCGGGTACGGCTTCGTGGCGGCGCTCCAGCCGGATGCCGCCTTCGGCCGGGTGCTCGCCGCGTACGGCGGGGTGTTCGTGGCCGGCTCGCTGCTGTGGGGCGTGGTCGTGGACGGCTTCCGGCCGACCCGCTACGACGTGCTGGGCGCCCTGGTCTGCCTGGCGGGGGTCGCCGTGATCATGTACGGACCCCGGCGCTGAACGGCAGCGCCGGGGTCCGCGGATGCGTCAGTGAGCGAAAGCGGGGGGACGGGGCCTACCGGCCCCAGCCGCCGCCCTCGCCGTCGTCGTCGCGGTCGCTGTCCCAGCCCGCGCCGACCTCGCGCAGGACGGTGTAGTGGTCGACCCGGGTGCCGTCCTCCGCCAGGGCGGTGACCGTCATCTCCGACTTCTGGCCCAGGTGGGCGGGCTTGACGTCCACCTTGATGAACGAGTAGCCGGTGTAGCGCACCCGCGACCACTCCACCGTCTCGGTGACC
The DNA here is from genome assembly GCF_034043715.1 of Kitasatospora purpeofusca. Lineage (GTDB taxonomy): Bacteria > Actinomycetota > Actinomycetes > Streptomycetales > Streptomycetaceae > Kitasatospora > Kitasatospora purpeofusca_A. The sequence continues at coordinate 15,371 of NZ_JAXCLC010000035.1, forward strand.
TTGCCGCCGCCCTTGGCGAAGTAGTAGGTGTCCACCGAGTCGAGGCGCTTCTCGTGGCCCTCGTAGCTGTCCGGGGCGTCGAAGCGGTACAGGCTGCGGCCGGCCGCGCCCGCCGTCACGTAGACCACGCCGTCCGTGGCCGGCTCGACGGTGGCGCCGCTCGGCACGGCCTTGGCGACCTTGTTGCCGAGGATCGCGTCGGTGCGCTCGTAGACGTGGTTGTGACCGTTGATCACCAGGTCCACCCGGTACTTCTCGAACAGCGGCACCCAGACCTCGCGGACACCGCCCTCGGAGGCGTGCTGGTGGGTGGTCGAGAAGGCGCAGTGGTGGAAGAAGACCACGACGAAGTCGACGGTCTCGTCGTTGCGGAGGTCCTTGAGGGTGCGCTCCAGCCAGCGGGTCTGCTTGCCCGCCGAGACGCCCAGGTTGGCCGGGATCTCGTAGGAGATGTCGTTGGCGTCCAGCGAGATGACGCCGACGTTCTTGTAGCGGAAGGAGTAGACGCCCGGGACGCTGCGCCGGTCCGGGCCGTTGTCCGGCAGGTAGAAGCGGGCGTTCTCGCCGCCGTAGCCGTTCGGCGAGTACCAGGCCTCCATGTCGTGGTTGCCGTAGGAGACCATCCACGGCACCTTCGAGGCGACCGTCTCGGTCTGCACCAGGAAGGCGTCCCAGGTCGTGGCGTCGAACACCGACTTGTCGGAGTCCTGGCCGGAGCCCGCCGGGTCGGCGTAGCAGATGTCGCCGGCGTGCAGGTGGAAGGCCGGGTTCTGGGCCAGGACGATGTGGTCGTTGCCCTTGGCGTGGGCGCTGACGCCCTGGTCGCCGAAGGCGGTGAAGGTGAACGGCTCGTACACCTTGCCCCAGCGGTGGTCGCGCGAGGGCGCGGTGCGGAAGGTGCCGAGGGTGGAGATCGCCTGCGCCGAGGCCGGGTCGAAGCCCTGGTGGCCGACACCGTAGTAGTAGGTGGTGTCGGGGCGCAGGTCCTCCAGCGCCACGTGCAGGTAGTACTGGTCCACGGCCTTGCCGGTGGGGGTGAGCGCCGGGGTGTGCAGGGTGCGCACCTCCGCCTCGATCTTGTGGCTGAGGTCCCACGGGTTCCTGCCGTAGCGCAGGAACGGCCGCTTCACCGGGGCCGGCACCTGCCAGGAGACCCGGAACTGGGTGTCCGGCTCGGGACCGAAGGCGAGGTGACGCCCGATCGGGGCGACCAGCGAGCCGTCGATGCCCGCGGTGGCGCCCCCGGCCAGCAGCTGCGGCGCCGCGGGGGCGGCCGAGGCGGTGCCGCCGAGGGCGCCGCCCACGGCCAGCGCGCCCACCGAGACGGCACCGGCACGCAGCATCCGGCGGCGGGAGAAGCGGGCCCGCAGGTACTCGTGCTGCTCGGCCATGCTCATACGTTCGGCGAGCTTCGCCGGCACGCCCATGTTCGGAGTTTCCATGGAGAGGGACTCTCCCAGTCACGTGTTGACCGGACGCGGACGGGCGGTGAACGCACCCGGGCGTACCGGTCAGTCGAACGCCAATGTTCGACCATGGCTCGGCAAAACCGTATGCGGACGAATCGCTCCGTGACGAGCCGGCCGGGACCGTCCTGAGCGGGGGCGCCGCTCCGGACGGTCCCGGCCACCGGTTCACCCGGTCGAGGGAACGGCCGTCATCAGCAGTCGTCGTCCTGCTTGTTGGTGAGGGCGACGGTCACGCAGTCGTCGGCGTTCACCCGGTAGGGCCCGCTGACCGGGTCCGGCGGGAGCTGGTAGCCGTCGGGCGCGGCGGTCTCCCGCAGGTAGTACTGACCGGTCGACAGGTGGGTGAAGTCGCAGCCGCCGCCGGCCGCGGTGGTGCAGCCGCCCGCCCGGGCGTCCGGGTTGATGCCCAGGGTCTGCAGGCCGGGGATGCCGTTGGCCTCCCGCCACAGCTCGAACGCCGCGCCGTCGAGCGGCTTGCCCGACTGGGCGTCCTTCTTGGTCAGGTGGATCGAGCCGGTGGCCGGGGGCGTCGGCGACGGGCAGTCCTTGGCGGTCACCTGGACCCCGGCCGCGGCGTTGGCCGGGGTCAGCACCAGCGGACCGAACACCGGCTCGGCCGGCAGGTCGTAGCCGGCCGGGGCCGCGGTCTCCCGCCAGTAGTAGGTACCCACCTCCACCGTCCGACGGCACAGGCCGTCCGCACCCGTGGTGCAGGCCGCACCCACCTGGGTGTCCGGATTGGCGCCGGAGGTCTGCAGACCGGGGATGCCGTTGGTCTCCTCCCACAGGTCGAACACACCGCCCGCGAGCGCCGCACCCGATACCGAATCGGTCTTCAGCACCCGCACCTCGCCCGTCACCGGAGTGGAGCCGCAGGTGGGCAGGTCCCCGTTGAAGGGGTACGAGTGGAACTCCTGGCCGCCGCCGCCGACGGGCAGGCTGGTGTGGGTGAGGGAGCCGGTGGTGAAGAAGCGTCCGTTGACGCCGGCCAGGGTGACCGTGGTCTGCGAGGCCGGTTCGCCGATCAGGAAGCTGCCCTGGAACTGGCCGGTGCCGGCCAGGGTGACCGAGGTGGCGTCGGGGAAGTTCCACAGCAGGTGGTCGCGGTAGCCGTTCAGCGGGTCGTCGGAGTCGTTGATGCCGCCGCTGTAGGTGTTCAGGACGCGGGTGGCGCCGGTGACGTTGACCAGGATGGTGGCCCCGGCCGGGATGTTGGCGAAGACGACGCCCTGCTGGCCGCCGGTCGGCCCGGCGAGGTCGAAGTCGGCGTTGAAGACCTGGAGCGCCGAGCTGCCGTCACCGGTGAACAGGGTCTGGCCGCCCTGGTTGACGGCGGTGCCGGTCGGGGTGCGGGGCGTGCCGTCGACCCGGGCGTAGCAGTCGGAGGCGGCCGAGAGCTGGGCGCGCAGACCGGTGTAGGGCTGGACGGCGTTGGCGTCGGTGACGGAGGTGCCGGTCACCGTGCCGCTGACGGGTCCGGCGTGCCGGACGACGCCGCCCTCGGCCACCAGGCTCTGGCCGCTCGCGACGGTGACCCCGGCGCCGGTGGTGAGGAAGTCGGCGCCGTCCGGCGGCGGGACCCGGGAGCCGACGCCGGCGATGCCGACGTTGTAGATCGAGCTGACCCCGGCCTCCTTCGCCTGGTCGAAGGCGTTGAGGACGACGACGCGGCCCTCGGCCTCGGCGGCGCGGCCTCGGACCAGGAAGTCACCGCCGACGAAGATGTTGACGCCGTTGTCGCGGCCGGTGAACGGCAGGTTGTTGATCGAGGTGGGGTAGGTGGCGGGGCAGCTGCCGGGCACGCAGGGCCCGAGTCCGCCGGGCAGCGGGGCGGCCGCGGCGCTGATCGCGCCCGGGCCGAGCGCGAGGATCGGGACGAGGGCCGTGACGAGGGTGCACGGTACCGCGAGGGCACCGGCCCTTCGGCGGACGCGGACGAGGAGTCGGTTCAGGGAAGCCATGCTCGTAGCGTCCGGCAGTCTGTACGAACGCGGTCACCGCTGGGGCGCCCCCCTACGCTGATGCGGTGAGCGGGCGCACCCGCGCGGACCAACCGTCACCGTCCGGAGCCGGAGCAGGGGAAGGGGCGGAGGCAGGAGCAGGACCCGGGGGCAGGGCCACCCGGTGGTCCGGGGACACCCCGCGGCGTCAGGACGCGTCGTCCCAGGGGGAAGCCGCCCGGTTCCCGGTGCCGTCACAGGTGCGGCAGATCTCGTCGCGGTAGGCGTGCTTGGCGCCGCCCGCGTCGACCCGGTAGCGGACGTAGACCCCGGTGCCGTCACAGAGGAAGCAGTTGCCGCCGCCACCGCCGACCTCGGTGGTGCCGGTGCCCTGGCAGGTCCGGCAGCTGAGGCCGGCGGTGCGGCCGGTGCCCGCACAGATGCGGCAGACCGTGGTCATCGTCGTCCTCCTGTCGGCGCGCGGAGCCTAGGACGTGTCCCTCGGACCACGCCGGGCGGGCGTGGCCCGGGAGACACGCCCTGGGTCATGCTAGGCCAGCCGCCGCACGCGCGGGTCCGGGTCGGCGGGGTCAGCCCGGCAGTCCCTCCCCGACGCGGCGGGAGACCGAGATCTGCTGGAGGTCGAGCAGCCCCGGAGGTTCGGCGACACCGGGGCCGCCGGAGTGCACCCAGGTGGCGATCTCCTCGATCATGTCGTCCGCCAGCACCCAGCCCAGCCAGACCGGCCGGCCGCCGGCCGCGCGGCCCTCGCTGGAGGGGCCGACCACCACGACGTTGGAGTGCGCGCAGGTGTCCAGGCACTTCACGGCGCGGACCCGGCCCGCGTCGCCGACCGCCGCGCGCAGCCGCTCGTACTGGCCGGCGTGGTCGACGCCCGGGTGCTTCTCCTGGGTGCCGCAGCAGCAGCCCCGGCAGACGGTGACGGTCACCGGGGCCGCCGGGCCGCGTCCGCCCTGCTTACCGACCCCGCCCTGCCTGCCGGCCCCGCCCTGCTTACCGACCCGGTCGCGCTCGCGACGGCTCATGGTTCCTCGGCCTCCTCGTTCCCCAGGGCCCGCCGCCGCGCCCGTGCGCGCGGCAGCCGCAGGCCGCTGCGGCCGACGATCACGGTGGAGCCCGCCGGCCGGGTGGCACCGGGACGGCAGCCGCAGCCTACCCGGCCGCCTCCGGACGGCCGCCCCGGCCGTCACCGGCGAAATGAACTGCACACCGACAGAAGGGAATTGACGGAAACTGCCGGGGCGCTGGCCCGGGCCCGGGCGGGACGGCGCGGAACCGTCCCGACCACGCCGTCGCCCGCTCATCCCCCCGCCGCGGCAGGCCGCCCGAATTCCGCTCCACCCCGTTTCGGAATGCATTTCGACACCTCTCGGAGCGAAATTCGGAATTCCCCCCCGGAGTGCCTGCCGAAACCTCTGACGGATTTTCGGAAATGTATGCACACAGCATGGACGACCGCGAAACCTGCCAGTAACTTACCTGTCAGTAGTAGCTGTGGCCCAGCTTGCCCGACCCCCACCCACCCGTTTCTCTCCCCCAGGAGGAACCGTGCTCCGCCGTGCCCGGAATTCCCTGCTGCTCGCTTCCGCCGCGTCGGTCGCCGCACTCGCGATGACCGCCACCAGCGCGCAGGCCGCCACTCCAGCCCCCCACCGCTACGTGGCGCTCGGCGACTCCTACGCGGCCGGCGCGGGGGTCCCGAACCAGTCGGCCGGCCTCTGCCTGCGCTCCGACCGCAACTACGGCCACCTGGTCGCCGCCGCCCTGAACGCCGCCACCTACCGCGACGTCACCTGCGCCGCCGCCAAGGTCAAGTCGATCACCGAGGCGCAGTACGACGCCTTCCTCCGGGTCAACGATCCGCAGATCGACGCGGTGACCGCCGACACCGACCTGATCACCCTCGGGATCGGCGGCAACGACCTCGGCGACAGCGATCTCGGGATCGCCGACGTGATCGCGACCTGTATCGCGGGCGCCGTGGTCAACCCGCTGGGCACGCCGTGCACCGACGTCTACCACCACGGGTACTGGGACTGGTCCAGCTGGTCCTGGCAGTACGGCGACGACGACCTCGCCGACCGGATCGACCGGACCGGACCGCGTCTCGCCGACACCGTGCGGCGGCTGCGCGCCAAGGCCCCGAACGCCCGGATCCTGCTGGTCGGCTACCCCTCGGTGCTGCCCGCCGACGGCGCCTCCTGCGTCCTGCGTCAGCCGATCGCCCCGCGCGACATCCCGTACCTGCACGAGGTGCTCGGCCGGCTGAACACGATGCTGCGGTCCACCGCCCAGGCCACCGGCGCCACCTATGTGGACACGGCCACGCCCACCCGCGGGCACGACGTCTGCTCGGCCGACCGCTGGGTCGAGGGCGCGCTGCCCGGCTCCCCGGCCGTCCCCTTCCACCCGAACGCGACCGGCGAGCGGGTCATGGCCGACGCCGTGCTCAAGGCCCTGGGGTAACACCTCCGAAAAGCCCTCCCGAAAGCCCGGGGGACGCCCTCCCGAAAGCACGGGGACGCCCTCCGAAAAGCCCCGAGGGGCGGTGACCGGTCCTCGGTCACCGCCCCTCGGTCGTGCTCCGCCGGCCTCACGGCTTGATGCGGACCACCTGCGGGTCGTGGTCGCTCGCCTGCTGGGCGAACTCGGCGTTGATGTGCACCACGTCGTACTTGGCGTACCCGACCTCCGGGCTGACCAGGATGTGGTCCAGCACCTGCGAGTTGCCCTGGTAGACGTACGAGTACTGCTCCTTCTCCGGCAGCTCGTTCACCAGGTCGCGCAGCACGCCGTCCTTGGTGAGCGTGGTCAGCGCGGGCGAGAACTGGTAGTCGTTGAAGTCGCCGACCGAGACCACCTTGGCCTCCTTGTCGGCGGCCAGCAGCTTGGCGACGAAGGCCTGCTCCACCGTGGCCTGGGCGACCCGCTGGACCTCCGAGGAGCGGACCGGGGCCTGGAAGCGGCTGTCGATGCCCTGGTCGCCGCCCTTGCTGTTGAAGTGGTTGGCGATGACGAAGACCTTCTTGCCGCGGAAGGAGAACTGGCCGATCAGCGGCTTGCGGCTGTTGGTCCACGCCGCGTCGGCGGGGGCGATCCGGCCGGGCGAGGCGGTCAGCGAGACGGCGGAGCCGGTGCCGGCCACGTCGACCGCGGTGGTGGCGGTGCCACCGGGGATGTCGGTGAAGGAGACCCGCTGCGGGTTGAACAGGAAGACCTGGCGGATGTTGCCGCCGGGCTCGCCGCCGTCCTTGCCGTCCTCCGGGTCCACCGAGCGCCAGTCGTACGCCGGGCCGCCGGCCGCCTTGATGGCGGCGACGAACTTGGCGACGGTCAGGCTCGCGTCCACCGTGCCGTCGCTCTTGGCACCGTTGTTGTCCTGGATCTCCTCCAGGGCGACGACGTCGGGCGAGCGCAGGTGGGTGACGACACCGGCGGCCAGCTCGGCGAACTTGCTGTCGGGGTTGGTGGCGGCGAGGTTCTCCACGTTGTAGGTGGCGATGGAGAGCTCGCGGTCGGCGGTCGGGGCGGTCACCTCGCGCTGGAGGTGGTTGTCCTGGAGCGCGCCGAGGGCTCCGGCGACCAGGGTGTAGCCGCCGAACTGGTTGTAGTCCAGCGGGCCGTTGGTGACACCGGTCAGCACGTCGCCCACGTTGGCGACCGGAAAGGCCTGCTGGGAGACGGGCGCCTGCTGCTGCACCATCAGCCGGCCGACGTTCGGCTCCGCGTAGGACTCGTAGAGCAGGCCGCCGCGCCGGCTCTTCTGGTCCTGCCGGTCGGCGGCGACCCACAGCTCGTTGTACTTGTCGGTGGCCTGGACCACCGGGACGTCGCGGACCTCGACGAGCATGCCCTCCAGCGACTCGTAGAAGTCGAGGGTGTACTTCTCCGGGTCCAGGGTGACACCGTTGACGGTGCCGTCCGGGCCGGCCGCCGGGCTGTAGGTGCCGGGGATGTTGCGGGTGTCGACGACCACCGGGGCCGGCAGCGGGTTACCGGAGGAGACCACGGTGACGGCGGGGTTGGTCAGCTGGGTGAGCGACTGCGAGCCACCGTTGAAGTTCGGGTAGTACTCCGTCACCTTGCCGGTGACCAGCACCGAGTCGCCGACCTTGACGGCCGGGTTGGCGGAGCCGGTGTAGACGAAGACGCCCTCGCTGGTGGCCGGGTCGGCGTCCGGGTTCGGGTCCTGGATCCAGAAGCCCTTGGAGCCGTACGCGCGCACCCCGGTGACGATGCCGGGCACGCCGGCGACGGTCCGGCCGGTGCGGTCGGACACCCGGGTGCGGCCCTGGACGTCGTGGATCCGGACGCTGCCCGGCTCGGTCGGGCCGGTCGGGGTGGAGCCCTCGGCGACCTCGCCCTTGCTGTTGGTCGGCGACGGGGCGCCGGCCGCGAGGTCGGCGGCGTTGTCGTCGGTGTCCGGCAGACCGGCCTTGCGGGCGACCGAGGCGGTGTTGGAGGCACCGGCCACCGAGGCGGAGCCCTCGTGGACCACGGCGGTGCCGAAGCCGACGAGGTCGCGCACCCGCGGGTCGGCGGCGCAGTCGGCCGCGGTCTTGCAGGTCAGCGGGTCGGTGCCGCGGACCAGCGCGACGGTGCCGCTGGTACCGGAGAGCGCCAGCGAGCCCGCCGCGTCCGGGGTGGGCAGCTCGACGGTGCCCGCCGCGCCGGCGCCCTCGCCGACCAGGTAGCGCCCGCCGGGGGCGATCGAACCGGTCAGCGGGGTGACGCCCCACTGGGAGTTGGGGCCGGGCGCGGCCGATATGTACTGGACGCTCCAGCCGTCCAGGCCGAAGGCGGCGCCGCCCTTGTTGGCCAGCTCGACGAAGTCGTTCTTCAGGGTGGCGCCCGAGTTGCCGCCGCCGCCGTAGACCTCGGCGATCAGCGCGTCCGCGGACGGCGCGGCCACGGCGGCGGACAGCGGGGCCAGCACCAGGGAGGCGGCCAGGCCGGCCGGGATGATCGCCGCGCGCAGCAGGGCGCGGCGCGAGCGCGGACGGGGAGCGATGGGCATGGTCACCGGAACGGGGCTCCTAGCTCGGGTGGTGCACGGGGGTGGGTCGGCGGTCGGCCGGGCGGGTGGGCCGGGTGCATCGGCCGGTGCCCGGCCCGCTGTCCCGCTACCCGCGTAGAAATCCGCGTGGAGTCGGGAACCGCCCCCCGCAGCGCCCCAAAGATACGCGCGTAGAAAATGACCGGACAAGAGCCTGGAGGTGAACTTCTCCAGGATCTCCAGCACGGCGACGAACCGTTACCCCGAAGCTGTGACGCCGGCTACAACCAGCCGCGCTGGGCCGCCTTCAGACCCGCCTCGAAGCGGCTGGCCGCCTCCAGACGCTCCATCAGCGCCGCCATCTGCCGGCGGACCGTCCGCACCGAGACGCCCAGCCGCTTGGCCGCCGCGTCGTCGGTCAGCCCGGTGGAGAGCAACCGCAGCAGTTCGCGCTCACCGGGGCTGAGGCCGGTGCCGGCGTCCTCGGGGCGCGGGTCGCCGCCGAGCGGGACGGCGGTCTCCCAGGTCTGCTCGAACAGCGCGACCAGGGAGGCGACGATCCCGGGCTCCTCGGTGCACAGGGCGCCGGCCCTGGTGTTCTCCGGGTCGATCGGCACCACGGCGGTGGTGCCGTCGAAGACCAGCATCCGCGGCGGCAGCACCGGGGCGGTGCGCACCCGGCCGCCCAGGCCGGTCATCCACTGGGTGTAGGCGAAGGTCTCCGGGTCGTTGCGGACGCTGTCCTGGTAGATGGTGCGCAGGCTGACGCCGCGTCTCAGCGCGTCCTCGTCCAGCGGGCGGGAGGCGGCCAGGCTGGCGGCGGACTGCGCGCCGCCGGGCATCACCCCCAGGCACTCGGTGGTCAGCCGGGCGGTCAGCGTCTCCAGCTTGGCCTGGATGGCGTCGAGGCCGACCAGGCGCTCGCCGCCGTCCACCAGGGTGGCCGAGCGGAGCGTGGCGTACTCCGCGACGGCGCGCGCCACCGCGGCCTTGGAGACGGCCAGCTCCTGCTGGCGGCGGGCGAGCTCCTCCTCCTGGCGGCGCAGCAGCAGTTCCAGTCCGCGCTCGGGGCTGACCGGCCACAGCGCGCCGGGGCGTTCCCGGGAGGCGCGCAGGAGGGTCAGGTCGGCGAGGCGGTCGAGGGCGGCCCGGACGGCGGCCTCGGGGAGGTGGAGCCGTTCGCAGAGTTCGACCACCCCGCCCTCCGGATCCGCGAGCATCTCGCGGTAGACGGCTTCCGCGGTGGTGTCCAGGCCCAGCAGTTCCAGCACGTCAACGACCCCTGATCGTCACGACATCGTGTCCCACGATGGAAATCCCGGTCCCGCCCGGCGGTTCCCGATCCTTCCTCCGGCGCTCCCGCCGCCACAAGGCGTGTTCCGGTCACCCGACCCGAACCGGACCGTCCGGTCTGTTCCGCAGAGGGATCAGGCCGACCCGCGCCACCCCCGGGTTGCCGTCCCGGGGTTGCAGCAAGCTGCCTGGCCGGATGCTGCCGGGCGAACTCCCTCCCGGCGCGGACCGGGTGCCGGAAGGATGCGGTCTGCGGGCAGCACCCGACCGCGCGCACCCGCACCACGCACCACACCCGCACGACCCGGCACCACGCACCGCACGCACCGCAGGCACAGCACGCACCGCAGGCACCGCACGCACGCCCCGGCACCACGCACCGCAGGCACCGAACGCACAGCACGCACCGACACCACGCCCTGAACCACCGTGCACAGAACAGGAACCTCCGTGCCGAAGCCCGTCCGGCTGCTCGCCGCCGCCGCCCTCGCACTGACCCTCGCCGCCGTCGTCGCTCCCGCCGCCTCCGCCCAGGCCGCCCCGGCCGCCGCCCTCCCCGTGGCCACCCACGCCGACGGGACGGGCATCGGCTGGGACGGCCCCGGCATCGGCTGGGACACCCCGGGGATCCTGGAGACCGGAGGCATCGGCTGGGACTCGCCCCGCGCCGACGGCCCGGGCATCGGCTGGGACTGACCGTTCGGTGTTCGCCGTCCAACTGACTCTCCTGGACGTCTCGGCCGCGCCCGCCGGCGAGGCCGGACCCGCCGACGTCCAGGGCGCCCTGTGGGCGCGCGCGGCTCCGGGCGACGGCCTGGAACACGTTCGCGCCCGCGCTCTCCCGGGGGGCGTCGGCATCGTGCTGTACGTCCGCGCCCCCGACCGGGAGGCGGCCGAGCTGAGGGCGTACGCCCTGCTCCGCCGCGCACTGGCGGAGGGCCCCGCGAGCCGCTTCACGGTGGCGGCTCCACCGTAGGCCGCGGGGCCCTCCGCCGGACACGCTCCCGCCTTCCGTCCTGATTTCGGACGGTTGCTCACTCCCACGGATTTGGCCGATTCATGCCTATGGCCTGGACCGGTCCTTTATTGACATGCATATGCCTACAGGCATGCCCGCGCACCGGCCCGGTTCCCCGGGCCCGCACGGCCGTGCCCGGACGCGGACGCGTGTCGCCGTCGAACCCCTCATCACAGATCGTCGAGGAGCTCAATGTCACAGCCGACCGGCACACCACCCCGGCGTCACGCCGGGAACACCGTGCCAGCCGCCTCCGCCGCACGCCGCCGCAACGGCGTACTGCGCAACACCGCCGTCGCCCTCGCCGTGGTCCTCGCCGCCGAGGCCGCCGCCGTCATCATGACGACCGGCCAGGCCGTCGCCGTCACCCCCGAGGCCCCCGCCCCCAAGCCCGGCAAGGCCCTCGGCCCGGCCGAGGCCAAGGACATCGCCACCGCCCACCTCAAGGCACGGCTGGAGAACCGCCGGATCGAGGTGACCGACGAGCGCGGCGAGGCCACCACCACCTGGATCAACCCGGACGGCACCACCACCCTGGACCTCGCCTCCGGCCCCGTCCGCTTCAAGGACAAGGACGGCAGCCTCCGGCCGATCGACGTGAACCTGGCCCAGCAGGCCGACGGTTCGGTCAAGGCCAAGGGCCACCCGCTCGGACTCTCGCTGGCCGGTGCCACCGCGCCCGCCGCCGCCTCGAAGTTCAAGGCCGCCGGCGCCCCGGCCGGCGACCAGCAGGCCCCGGCCGTCCCCCTGGTCTCGCTGGACAACGGCAACGGCACCAGCATGTCGCTGTCCTGGCGCGGCACCCTGCCCGCCCCCGTCGTCGACGGCACCAGGGCCCGGTACCAGGACGCGCTCACCGCCACCGATCTGATCATCGAGTCCACCCGGACCGGCTTCGAGCAGTTCCTCGAGCTCAAGGACCGCAGCGCGGTCGGCGCCAACGGCACCGTCACCATGACCCTGGACGCGGCCGGTCTGCGGGCGCGCCACAACGCGGACAACTCGGTCTCCTTCCTCGACCCGGCCACCGGCGAGGAGAAGGGCCAGCTGCCCGCCCCGGTGATGTGGGACGCCAAGGTCGACGCGCGCAGCGGCGACCACACCCACACCGCCCCGGTCGGCCTGACGGTCACCCAGAACGGCAACGCCGTCGACCTCACGCTCACCCCGGACGCGGCCTTCCTCAACGACCCGGCGACCCAGTACCCGGTCACCGTCGACCCGGCGGTCAACATCGGCGTCGGCTTCGACACCTTCGTCCAGCAGGGCTACGCCACCGACGTCTCCGCGCAGACCGAACTGAAGCTGGGCAACAACGGCTCCGGCCAGATCGCCCGCTCCTTCCTGCAGTTCCCGATGGCGAAGATCAGCGGGAAGCAGGTCACCGGCGGCAAGCTCAACCTGTGGAACTTCCACAGCTGGTCCTGCACCGCCAAGGGCTGGGACGTCTGGGACACCGGAAGCGCCACCACCAGCACCCGGTGGACCGCGCAGCCCGGCTGGAACCGCAAGTGGGCCACCTCCACCTCGACCAAGGGCTACTCCAGCTCCTGCAACGACGGCTGGGTCAACCAGGACATCACCTCACTGGTGCAGGCCTGGGCCGGCAACGGCAACGCCAACAACACGCTGGGCATCCGCGCCACCGACGAGAGCGACCCGTACGGCTGGAAGAAGTTCAACTCCGGCAACGCGTCCGCCAACACGCCCTACCTGTCGGTGACCTACAACACCCCGCCGGCCGTCTCCACCCTGCTCGCGCCGGCCAACGGCGCGCTCACCGGCGACGCCACCCCGACCCTGTCCGCCAAGGCGACCGACCCCGACGGCGGCAACGTCCTGCTCGACTTCGAGGTCTGGGCGGCCAACGGCACCGCGGCGCTGCAGTCCGGCCACACCGCCTACGCGGCCTCCGGCTCCACCTTCACCTGGACCCCCGGCACCGCGCTGCCGGCCGGCGGCTACAAGTGGCGCTCCCGCTCCTGGGACGGCACCGCCAACAGCGCCTGGTCCGCGTTCCGCACCTTCACCGTGGACACCACCGCGCCCGGCGTCACCACGATCGCCTCCGGGGACTTCCCGGCCGGCCAGTGGGCGGGCACCCCGGACGCCAACGGCGACTACAGCGGCAACTTCACCCTCACCCCGCCGACCGGCGACGTGAAGGACGTCCAGTACAAGCTGGACGGCGGCGCCTGGGTCACCGCCACCACCACCGGCACCCCGGTCACCGCGAAGCTGACCTTCAAGGCCGGCGCCCACACCGTCACCGCGCACAGCCGGGACGCCGCGGGCAACGTCTCCGCCGACCGGACGTACACCTTCTACGCCGGCAAGGGCTCCGCCCTGGTCGCCCCCGGCGCGGGCGAGCGCCCGGCCCGCCGCACCTCGCTGCAGGCCGAGGGCAACAGCACCTACACCGGCGTGCGCTACCAGTACCGCCGCGGCGAGACGGACGCCTGGAAGGACGTCCCGACCGCCAACGTCACCACCACCGGCGGCCAGCCGGTCACCGCCTGGCCGTTCGCCGCCCCCGGCGGCAAGCCGGCCGCGCTGACCTGGAACATCACCGACACCCTGGCCGAGAACGGCCCGGTCGACGTCCGCGCGGTCTTCACCGACGGCACCGCCACCGACGCCACCGAGCCCAACACCGTCACGGTGGACCGCAACGCGGGCACCGCCCCGGAGACCGGGGTCGGCCCGGGCGAGGTCAACACCCTCACCGGTGACCTCACCCTCTCCGAGACCGACGCCGAGGCCTTCGGCCTGCACGCCGAGCGCTCCTTCTCGTCCCGCCGGCCCACCAACGGCGCGGCCCAGGAGGGCCAGGCGGCGATCTTCGGCCCGCAGTGGAGCTCCGGCACCACCGCCGAGATCACCGACGCCGACTACTCCTACGTCCGGCAGACCTCGGCGACCTCCCTCTCGGTGGTCTCCGCAGACGGCTCCGAGGTCGGCTTCACGGCCACCGGCGCGGGCGGCTGGAAGCCCGAGCCCGGCGCCGAGAGCCTCACCCTGGCCGGCGGGTTCACCGGGGCCTTCACCCTCAAGGACACCGAGGGCACCACGGTCACCTTCGCCAAGGTCGACCCGGCCGCCACCACCTGGCAGGCCTCCGGCTCCTCGCTGCCCAGCGACAACTCCACCACCTCGGTGGTCTCGGAGAAGGTCGTCACCGGCGGGAAGACCCTGGCCCGCCCGAAGTACGTGGTCGCGCCCACCTCGGCGACCGCCTCCGCCAACTGCGCCGCCGTGCCGTCCACGGCCGGCTGCCGGGTGCTGGAGTACGTCTACGCCGACGCCACCACCGCCACCGCGTCCGCCTTCGGCGACGTGGCCGGCCAGGTGAAGCAGATCCGGCTCTGGTCCACCGACCCGGGCGCCTCCGCCGCCACCCCCGTCGTCGTCTCCCAGTACGCGTACGACGACCAGGGCCGGCTGCGCGAGGTCCGGGACCCGAGGGTCGGCCCGACCCCGAAGGCCGCGTACGGCTACGACGCCACCGGCCGGGTCACCAGCGTCACCGAGCCCGGCGAACTGCCGTGGACCCTGGAGTACGGCAAGGCCGGCAACGCCGCCACCGCCGGCGAGGGCATGCTGCTCGCCGCCTCCCGGCCCACCCTCAAGCAGGGCAGCAAGGACGTCACCGACGGCACCGCGACCACCTCGGTGGTCTACGACGTCCCGCTGAGCGGCGCCAACGCGCCGTACCCGCTGGCGCCGTCCGACGTCGCGGCCTGGGGCCAGACCGACGCCCCGACCGACGCCACCGCCGTGCTGCCGCCCGACGCCGTCCCGTCGACCCACGACGGCAAGGCGCTCGGCACCGCCGCGTACAACCGCGCCTCCGTGACCTACACCAACGCCTCCGGCCGCGAGGTCAACACCGCCACCCCCGGCGGCGGGATCACCACCACCGAGTACAACGCCTTCGGCAGCCAGGTGCGGACCCTCTCCGCGGAGAACCGCGTCCTCGCCCTGGCCACCACCGGTGACGGCCTGAACAAGCTGCGCGCCCTCGGCATCGCCGGCCGCTCCACGGCCGACCGCGCCCAGGTGCTCTCCTCGACCTCCGTCCACTCCGCCGACGGCAAGCGGCTGGTCGAGCAGTACGACCCGCTGCAGCTGGTCACCCTGGAGCACGACCTGGCCGCCTCCGGCACCTCCCCGGCGCTCACCGCCGGCGCCGAGGTCGCCGCCCGCGCCCACACCGTGAACACCTACGACGAGGGCCGTCCGGCCACCGCCTCGGTCAGCGACAAGGCGACCTCGGTGACCGTCGGCGCCCGGATCGACGGCTACGCCGCCGACGCCGACACCCGCCGGACCGCCACCGGCTACGACTGGGCCCAGGGCCTGCCCACCCAGTCCGTCCAGGACCCGGCCGGGCTGAAGATCACCACCAGCACCGGCTACGACGCGAGCGGCCGGGTGACCTCGCAGAGCCGCCCGAACTCCACCGGCTCCGACGCGGCCACCACGGTGACCTCGTACTACGGCCCGAACGGCACCGGCGCCTGCGCCGGCCACCCGGAGTGGGCGGACCTGGTCTGCTCCATCGCCCCGGCCGCACAGATCGCCGGCGGCGGCACCAACCCGCTCCAGCTGCCGACCAAGACCTTCCAGTACGACCGCTGGGGCAACGTCTCGGTGCTCACCGAGACCGCCAACGGCGTCACCCGCACCACCACCCGCAGCTACGACGCGGCCGGCCGGCCGGTGAAGGTCTCGGTCTCCGGCGGCACCGGCACGGCGGTCGCGGACACCGTGCTCGGCTACGACCCGGTCACCGGTGAGCTCGCCAACATCGACAACGGCAAGGCCACCATCACCCAGGGCTACGACAAGCTCGGCCGCCAGGTCTCCTACGACGACGGCGCCGGCAACGTCACCACCACCGAGTACGACAAGCTCGACCGGCCGGTGAAGAAGTCCGACTCGGTGCCGTCCACCGTCAGCTACGGCTACGACACCGCCAAGGACCCGCGCGGCCTGCCCACCACCCTGGCCGACTCGGTCGCGGGCACCTTCACCGCCTCCTACGACGTCGAGGGCCGGCTGGTCACCCAGACCATGCCCGGCGGCAACACCCTGACCAACAGCTACGACAGCCGGGGCATCCAGACCGGCAAGACCTACACCAACCAGGCGGGCACCGTCCTGCTGGCCGACAACGCGGACTACACCGTCCACGGGCAGCAGGCCGGCCGCACCCAGTCCGACGGCAACAGCACCACCAGCGGCTACACCTACGACGCCACCGGCCGCCTGACCAGGGCCGCCGACAGCACCGGCCTGGCCTGCTCCACCCGGACCTACACGTTCGACCGGAGCAGCAACCGGACCAACCGCACCGGCGTCACCGACGACTGCGACCCGGCCACCCAGGACGCCGTCACCAAGTCGGAGAACCACGGCTACGACACCGCCGACCGCCTCACCGACGCCGGCTACGCGTACGACGCCTACGGCCGCACCACCGCCCTGCCGAAGGGCACCCAGCTCGGCTACTACGCCAACGACCTGGTCCGCACCGAGACCCTCGGCGACACCCGCAGGACCTGGGACCTGGACGCCTCCGGCCGCCTCGCGGTGAACACCACGGAGACCCGGGGCGCCGACGGCACCTGGGCCGTCACCGGCCAGGACACCAAGCACTTCGACGGCGGCACCGACAGCCCGTCCTGGTCCAAGGACGCGGCCGGCAAGCTCACCCGCAACGTCCTGGACCTGACCGGCCGGCTCACCGCCGCCACCGGCACCGACGGCGGCGCGGTCCTGCTGCTGACCAACCTGCACGGTGACGTCTCGGTCCAGATGTCGCCCGACGGCACCCAGGACCTCGCCGTCTACCACTACGACGAGTACGGCAACATCGTCGACGCCACCGGCTCGACCGAGTACGGCTGGCTCGGCGGGGCGCAGCGCGAGGGCGACAGCCTCTCCGGCCTCACCCTGATGGGCGTCCGGCTGTACGACCCGGCCACCGGCCGGTTCCTGCAGACCGACCCGGTGCTGGAGGGCTCGCCGAACGCCTACGGCTACCCGGTCGACCCGATCACCATGGACGACCTGACCGGGATGTCCTGGCGCAAGAAGTGGGTCGCCTACTTCAGCCGCGCCGAGGGCAACACCATCGGCACCCTGCTCTACGTCTCCGGCAAGATCAGCCAGGGCATCTCGAAGATCCTGCGGAAGCTGCCGCACTGGGCCGCCCGGGCCGCCGGCTACGTGCTGTGGGCGCTGGCCTACCTGATGAAGAAGGTCGGCAAGCAGTTCATCAAGGCCGCCAACAAGCGGGGCAGCCACGGGGTGCGCTTCACCTTCGGGATCTGGCGCTCCAGCCACTGGTGGGTGCCGGACCGTCCGATCTACCGGGTGGACCCGCGGTACTGAGCCGCGGTACTGACCCGCGGTACTGAGCCGCGGTACTGACCCGCGGTACTGAGCCGGACCGGTCGGCGGGGCCCTGTGCGGAACCTCTGACCGACGCTCCACCGTTGTGACATCGAAAGACAGGTAAGGCCGGGCCCCGGAGGTTCTCCCCCGGGGCCCGGCCGCTTTCCGTTCCGGCGTTCCGTTCCGCGTTCCGTTCCCGCGCTCCGTTCCGGCGCTCCGTTCCCGCGCTCCGTTCCCGCGCTCCGTTCCGGCGCTCCGTTCCCGCGCTCCGTTCCCGCGTTCCGGGCGCCGCTGCTCGCCTTCGGTCGGCTACTCGGCCTTCTCGGCGGCCGCGGCGGTGAGGCCGGCGGACCACTTCTCCTCGACGTTGCCGAGCTTCCAGTACGCGATCGCCGCCGCCCAGGTCAGGACGAACAGGCCGACGATGGCGTAGCCGACGAAGTTGAGGTCCAGCTCGCCGATCCAGGCGACCGGGCCGCTGCCGATGTCCAGCTTCTCGCCGAGCAGCCCGATCAGCTCGATCGAGCCGATGACCAGGGCGACCAGCACCGAGAGCCCGGTGACGGTCAGGTTGTAGTAGATCTTCCGGACCGGCTTGGAGAACGCCCACTCGTAGGCGAAGTTCATGAACGAGCCGTCGATGGTGTCCAGCAGGCTCATCCCGGCGGCGAACAGGACCGGCAGCACCAGCAGCGCGTACCAGGGCAGCTGGAACGCCGCCGCGCCGCCGGCCAGCACCAGCAGCGACACCTCGGTGGCGGTGTCGAAGCCCAGGCCGAACAGCAGCCCGACCGGGTACATGTGCCAGGGCTTGGTGACGGCCCTGGTCACCCGGCCGAGGATGCGGTTCATGAAGCCGCGCTTCTCCAGCTGGGCCTCCAGCTCGGCCTCGTCGTACTCGCCCTCGCGCATCCGCCGGAAGACCTTGAGGATGCCGTTGAACGCGCCCAGGTTGATCAGGCCGAGCGCCAGCAGGAAGGTGCCGGAGACGGTGACGCCGATCAGGCCGGTCGTCTCGTGCAGGGTGGAACCGTCCTCCTCGACCTGGCCGGCCAGCGAGCGGATGCCGAGCGCGAGCAGGGCGCAGAGCCCGAAGACGATGGACGAGTGGCCGAGCGAGAACCAGAAGCCGACCGACAGCGGACGCTTGCCCTGGCCCATCAGCTTGCGGGTGGTGTTGTCGATGGCGGCGATGTGGTCGGCGTCGAAGGCGTGCCGCATGCCGAGCGTGTACGCGGTGAGCCCCATGCCGGCACCGAAGACCTGGCCGCCGACCTGGTAGCGCTGGGGCGCGATGACCGCGAGCAGGGTGAACCAGCCGATCACGTGCAGCGCGAGGATGAAACCACCCATACCTGCCAGGCGGATCCACTCCTCACGGGTGAGCCGGTCGCGCCAGCGGAGGCCGGTCATCGGGGGTGTCCTTTCGTGGGGCCGTAGCGGCTCCGGGACGCCGGAGCTGGGCCATCTTTCCTTCTCGTCGTAATTAGTTGCAAGTCATGCGCAATTACGACCTGGTCACCGGGTGGTGGACGAACAGGACGCCCCCGGACATGTCGCCGGAGGTATCGCCGACCTCCCCGGGCCTCTCCCGGGCCCCTCCTGGACAGAAATGGTCATGAACCGTACAAGAAGCTGTAACCCCGACGCGCTGGCGGACGCCGTTCTACGCGCGGATACTCGGTCGTCCGGCACCCCAACCCCCTCCGGAGGGACGGCACATGATGCTCCGTCGAAGCACGCTCGCGCTGGCCGCGTCCGCCCTGCTCGCCACCGGCCCGCTCGCGCTCACCGCGCCCGCCCCGGCCGCCGCCGCGACCTCGGCGCTCCCCCACCGCGTCCTGTTCGACAACAGCAAGGGCGAGACCGCCGGCAACGCGGACTGGATCATCTCCACCGCCCAGCCCGACCCGCGCACCCAGAACGCCGACCCCACCACCGAGAAGAGCTGGACCGGCGCCCTCTCCGCCTGGGGCGTCGCCCTCCAGCGGACCGGCCAGTACAGCCTGAAGACCCTCCCGGCCGGCTCCACCATCAGCTACGGCACCGGCGCCGCGCTCGACCTCGCCAACTTCGACACCTTCGTGATCCCCGAGCCGAACATCCGCTTCTCCGCGGCGGAGAAGTCCGCGATCATCCGTTTCGTGCAGAACGGCGGCGGGCTGTTCCTCGTCTCCGACCACAACCAGAGCGACCGCAACAACGACGGCTGGGACTCCCCGGCGATCATCAACGACCTGTTCACCAACAACGGCGTGAACAACAACGACCCGTTCGGCTTCTCGGTGGACGTCAAGAACATCTCCACCGACAACCCGCGCGCCGTCAACGACGCCGCCGACCCGGTGCTGCACGGCCCCTTCGGCACCGTCACCGGCTCGATCCTGCGCTCCGGCACCACCTTCACCCTCAAGCCGGCCGACAACCCCGCGGTCAAGGGCATCGTCTACCGCACCGGCTCGTCCGGGAACACCGGCGCCTTCTTCGTCACCAGCGGCTACGGCAGCGGCCGGGTCGCCGCCTGGGGCGACAGCTCCCCCGCCGACGACGGCACCGGGCAGTCCGGCAACAACCTGTTCAACGGCTGGGACGACCCGGCCGGCACCAACGCCGCCCTCGCCCTCAACGCCACCGCCTGGCTGAGCAAGGCCTGAGGCCGGTCGGTCGCGCCCGGCGTCCGGCGTCCGGCCCGTCCGCCGGGCGTCGGGCGTCCGGCCTGTCCGCCGGGCGTCGGGCACCGGGCGTCGGGTACCGGGCGTCGGACACCGGACGCGACCGTTCCCACGGGCCTGGCCGCCCCCAGCAGGCGCACGGCCGCTTCCTCCCCTAGTGTCGGAATGATCCGCACCGACGGGACCCGATGGGAGCGGCCATGCCCTCGTACCCGCACCGCACCACCCGCGAGGACCTGCGCGTCCCCCTCCCCGACGGCACCGAGCTGTACGCCCGCCTCTGGCGCCCCGCGACCGACGCGCCCGTCCCCGTCGTCCTGGAGTACTCCACCGGCCGGCTCACCGACTGGACCGCCACCGAGGACGCCCGCCGCCACCCCTGGTTCGCCGGCCACGGCCACGCCGCCGTCCGGGTCGACGCCCGGGGCCACGGCAACTCCGGCGGACTGCCGCCCACCGCCGCCTCGGCCGACGCACTCGTCGAGGACGGGGCCGAACTGGTCCGCCGCCTCGCCGACCGGCCCTGGTGCAACGGACGGATCGGCCTGCTCGGCACCGGCGCGGCCGGGGCCCTCGCCCTGCGGATCGCCGACCGCGCCCCGGACGCCGTGCGCGCCGTCGTCACCGCCTGCCCCGACGGCCCGCACCGCCTCGGCGGCGCCGTCCTGGCCGCCGACGGCCACACCCGCGCCACCGCCCACCTCGCCGACGCCGCCCGGCCACCCGACCCGCTCTACGTCGGCGACGACTGGCGGGCCCTGTGGCTGGCCCGCCTCGCCGCCCTCGAACCCCCGCTCGCCGACTGGCTCACCGCCCCGGCGGCCCCCGCGCCGGCCGCCGCCGTGCCCACCCTCGCCATCGCCGGCTGGTCCGACCCGGCCGCCGCGACGGTGCTCGCACTCGCCGAACGGTCCACCGCCGCCACCCCCGTCCGCGCCGTCCTCGGCCCCTGGCCGCACGGACTCCCCGACGAACTCCTCCCCGAGGCCCTGCGCTGGTACGACCACTGGCTGCGCGACCTCGACAACGGCGCCCTCGACACCCCCGCCCTGCGCAGCTGGCTCGGCACCCGCTGGTCCGCCGACGACCCCTGGCCGTCCCCCGGCGTCCGCGAGGTCCACTACGGCCTCGACGGCCCGCTGCGCGCCGCCGGCACCGCCTCCGAGGACCGCTGGGTGCGCGTCCGCTCCCCCCAGCACACCGGCCTCAACGCCGGCGCGTACGTCGCGCACGGCCGCCCCGCCGACCGGCCGCCGGACCAGCGCGAGGAGGACGGCCGCTCGGTCTGCTTCGACTCCCGGCCGCTGCCCGAACCGCTGGAGCTCCACGGCTCCCCGGCCCTGACTCTGCACCCGGCCCCGGCCCCGCCCCCGTCTCCGTCTCCGTCCTCGGGAAGCGGCGGCACCCTGGTCGCCGCCCGTCTCTGCGCCGTCGCCCCGGACGGCACCTCGACCCTGCTCACCCGGGGCTTCCTCACCCTCCCGGCCGACCCCGACGGCCCCGGCGACCCCTACCCGGTCCTCGCGCTCGCCCCGGTCGGCGCCACCGTCCCGCCCGGCCACCGGCTGCGGCTCACCCTCTCCTCCAGCTACTGGCCCTGGCTGTGGCCCTGCGCCGACCCCGACGGCTTCGCCGTCGACCCCTCCCACTCCGCCCTCACCCTCCCCGTCCACGACCCGGCCACCAGCACCGACGCGGCCCCCTTCCGCTCCCCCACCCTCCCCCTGCCGCCCCCGCTGCACCTCACCGAACCGCTCATCGCCCGCCCCGAACGGGTCACCGTCCACGACATCGGCCGCCGCGAATGGCGCACCGAACTCTCCCCCGCCACCGACGGCACCCGCACCCACCCCGACGGCCTGGTCCGCGACGAGCACACCGTCACCGCCTACCGCGTCCTCACCGCCACCCCCCTCAGCGCCCAGGCCCGCACCGACCACACCCTCCGCCTCGAACGCCCCGCCCTCGGCTGGGACATCACCCTCCACACCCGCACCGAACTCCGCTGCGACGCCACCCACCTCCTCGCCCACACCCAGCTCCGGGCGGAAGAGGCCGGCAACGTGGTCTTCACGAAGGAGTGGCACCACCGCATCCCCCGCGACAACACCTGATCCGCCCCCGCCGGGCGGACGTCCGAGCTACTGTGGACAGCCCCGCCGCCGCGACGCCGACGGCCTCGCGCCGATACGGGTCGACCAGCCGGAACAGGACACCACCGTCACCGACTTCACCTCCCACCTGCTCGGCGGACCGGTCCGGACCGGCGACACCGCCGCACTCCGGGCCGCCCTGCCCGACGCCCTGCCCTGGGTGACGTTCCTCCCCCCGGAGGACGTCGACCTGCTCATCGGTGAACTGCTGGACGCCGCCCGCGACGCGGTCCCGCCCGACGACCTCGCCCCGATCGCCGTGCTGCTGACACAGTGGCGCCACACCGCCGAGGTCCACGCCGACCCCGCCCTGTACGCAGCCCTGACCCAGGAGGCGGACTGACCCAGGAGCCGCACTGACCCAGGAGCCGCAGTGACCCAGGAGGCGGACTGACGCCTGGCCGGCACCCTCACTCCACCAGGGCCAGCGCCGCCGTCAGGTTGTACTCGGCGATCGCGCGCATCGCGGCGCGGTGCGGGAAGTCGCCGTCGAGCAGGCGCAGCGGTCCGGCGACCAGGGACAGCCGGATCGCCGGCTCGTAGAGGTCCAGTCGGTGCCGGTCCAGCCCTTCGGTGCCGCCCAGGTGCGGGTACTGGTCGCCGAAGCGGATCCGCAGGAAGACGTGCTCCCACTCGACGTCGAAGTGCATCAGCCCCTCGATGTCGATCAGCACCGGCTCGCCGGCGGCGTCCACCAGGACGTGGTCCGGGCCGAGTTCGCCGTGCACCAGTCCGTAACCGCCGTCCCGGGGGGCGACGGCCGCCGCGCGGGCGTGCAGGGCGTCCGCCAGGCGCTCCTGGGCGCTCGCGATCCGGTCGTCCCGCTCGGCCGCCTCCGCGAGGTCGGCGAGCGCCCGTTCCAGCACCAGCTGAGCGGGTGAACTCCCCTTCGACACACCGCCGTTGTCCAGCAGTGCGAGCTTCCCCCAGCTGGGCGCGCGGTGCTCGCCCAGCACCCGCAGGGTGTCGGCGAGCCGCGCCAGCACGGGCGCCGCGGCCCGCGGATCCCGCTCCAGCAGCGCCTCCAGGTTCTCCCCGCCCGGCCCGGTCACGTCCTCGACCACGGCGACGTCCGCCGGGTGCCGGGTGCGGCTCCCGTCCAGCAGGTGCACGCGCGGCGTCCGGACCCCGAGCGCGGTCAGCCGCCGGTGCGCCGCCGCGAAGAGCCCGAGCCCGGAGGCGTGCGCCAACGGGTCGGCGTCGTCGGCCGGTTCGTCCGCGCCCGGCCAGTGGTTCTCGGCCGCGCTCCACACGTACGCGACCGCCGTCCCGCCGTCCTCGAACAGCAGCCGGTGGACGCCCTTCTTGCTGCCCCCGCGCAACCGCTCCACCCCGGCCAGCAGTCGCCCGCCACCGAACGCCTCCCGCGCCACCCCGGCCAGGTCCATCGCCGATCCCCCTTGTCCTGCCGCTCCCCCGTGCGGAGCGGCAGGACAGCATAGAGGAGGGGCCGGAGGAGGCGTCACCTGCGCCAGTCAGGCGATCTTGAACTCGATTCCGCGCGGCTCGGCCGGCTCCGCGCGGATGGTCAGCCTGCTGGTCCGGCCCTCGTACTCGACCGTCACGGCGCCGTTCTCCGTGTCCATCCCCACCTCTTTCGCACCGGTGGGCAGCAGCCCGGCCAGCACTGCGGCCAGCTCCGGCAGCGACTCCCCGGGCGCGGGGGAGGCGGTCACGGGGGACGGCGGGGCGGGGGAAGCGGCGGGCGTCGACGGCGGGGCGGTGGGTGCGGTGGCCGTTGACGGCGGGCGCTCCGATCCGGACGCCTTGGGCGCGTTCGGGTTCGCCGGTATCGCCGCGACCACCCGCCCCCACTCCGGCGCGGTCACCACGGCGGCGAGCTGTGCCGCGTCCAGCGGCGGCTGTTCCCTGGTCGGGCTCTCCTGGCTCCCGTTGAACTCGACCAGGCTGATCACCGTGCCGCCCGGCGTCGCGTAGACACCCCGCCACGCCCGCTGGCCCGCGAACCTGGCGTCCCCGGACTTGTCGATCAGCAGCACCGAACCGTCCGGCCGAACGGAGCGGTCACAGGAATCCTCGGGCGCCACCGGCGGCTTGCAGACAGCGGCCTGCTCGGGCGTCCGCGCTCCGCGTTCGACGAAGTAGTGGATCAGGCTCACCCCCTTGCCGTCGTCGTAGGTGAACAGCCCCATGGCCAGCTGCGGGCCGTTCGACCCCACCGTGTCGCCCGGTGTCGTCCCACGGGCATCCGCCACGGCACCCGGCGGCAGCAGACCGGCCACCAGTCGTACCACCTCGTCACCGGTCACCGGCGGCTCCGCGACGGGCCCGAGCGCTCCGGGGCCCGGCCCCCCGGTGAACGCCCCCAATCCGCCGACCACCAGCACGGCGAGCGCCGCACCACCGGCCATTGCGGCCCGCCGCCGGTTGCGCCGGCGCCGCCCGCGCCGCTCGGCCCCGGCGGCCAGGGCGAACAGCGCCGCCTCCGGCGCGAAGGCCGCAGCCCCGTGCAACGCCTGGGCGAACCCGTCCTCGAAGTCGTCCTCGAACCCGTCCTCAACCGGCATGACGCAGAACCTCCTTGTCCATGAACGCCGCCCCCAGCTTGTCCCGCATCCGGGCCAGCGCCCGGCTGCTGCGAGAGCGGACGGCCACGCTGCTCAGCCGCATCGCCGCCGCCGTCTCCTCCACACTGCGGTCCTCCCAGTAGCGCAGGACCAGCACCGCCCGGTCCTGGGGCGGCAGTTCGCCGAGCGCCCGGAGGAGGGTGAGCCGCAGGGCCGGGTCGGGGTCGGCGACCGCGACGTCCGGCAGCACGTCGGTGACCCGCTCGGTGCTGCTGCGCCGACGGCGGTGCGAGAGGAAGGTGTTGACCAGGACGGCCTGCACGTAGCCGCTGGGATTGTCCATCCGTGAGATCCGGCGCCACTTCACGAAGACCCGGCCGAGCGCTTCCTGGACGAGGTCCTCGGCGAGATGCGCGTCACCGCCGGTGAGGAGGAACGCCGTCCGCAGCAGATGACGCCCCCGCGACGCCACGAAGGCCGGAAAGTCGGGCGGCGCCCCCTGTATTTGCTCCATGCCCTACTAACGCGATCACACGGCGGTCTTGTGGCACCGGGTTTCCGGCGACCGATCCTCGCACACGGGCCGTGGCGGGCCGAGGCCGTCCGACGCCTGCTCCCGGACGGCCTCTGGTGGGTGCTGCGGGGTCAGTCGGAGGGCCCGTCCTCCTCCGGCCGCCCGGGCATCCGCCGGACGAGGGCGACGCCGAGAACGACGGTCGCCAGGGCGAGGAGGCCGAGGAAGGAGAGCGCGATCCCGACCAGCAGCCGGGTCGCGCTCACGGCCGGGCCTTCAACAGGGCGAGGAGGTTGAGGAGAGTGGCGGTCGGGGCGTTGCCGAACCGGACCAGCACCCGGCCGTCGACCACGCCTTCGGTGGAGGCCGAGGGCCAGACGATGCCGAGGGCCTTTCCGCGCTCGTGGAGTTCGAGCAGGAGAGCTTCCACCTCGCCCTCGGAGTAGGTGCGGATACGCGGGTCATGGGGCTCGATCGGCCCGTTGGCCGCGTTCACGCGGCGGCGTCCAGCTCGAACCAGATGGACTTCCCGGACCTGCGCGGGTCCGCCCCGAAGCGGTCGGTGAGCGAGCGCACGAGGTGCAGACCGCGCCCGGAGAGCGCGTAGGGGTCGTCCGCCGCTCTCTGCTCGGGCAGCTTCGGACACCCGTCCGCGACCGACACCCGGAGCACCCCGTCCAGGAGGACGACGACGACGAGCGGAGCCGGCGAACCCCCGTGCTTCCAGGCATTGACGAACAGTTCGCACAACGCCAGCTCGGCGTCGTCGGCCGTACCACCGGGCCACCCGGCGCGCACCAGCACCGCGCGCAACTCCTCGCGGGCGACGGACCAGTCGGGGGGCAGGGGGAGCGTGGACATACGGAGACCTCCGTAGGGGTGGAGTGGATTCCATCGAGCACCCGATGATCAATCAACTCGCTCTGATCACCGTGCAGCCATCACAGCGGCGCGCACAGCGACGATCGGCGATTGCCGACAGTGTGCGGCTCGTCACAATCAGCATGGGGCCTCGATGGCCAACTGCGCAACTCATCCAAGAATCTTGGATATATCCAAATCGAACACCAATCAGCGCTCCTACAGTGGCAGTTACCCGGTGGCGGAGGTGACCGCCACCGGGGCACACTGGTCCAGCGAGGCTCAGAGAGGGCGGGGATGGCCGCAGCAGCAGCAGGTCCAACAGTTCGACGGAGGCAGCTCGGTGCCGAACTGCGCCGCCGACGCGAGGAGGCCGGCCTCTCGCACGACGAGGTCGCCGAAGCGTTGACCGGCATGAGCCAGCCGAAGCTCTCCCGGATCGAGAATGGCCGCGGCGCCACCAAGGTCGACGATGTCAAGAAGCTCCTGGCGCTCTACAAGTGCGAGGACACGGACCTGGTTTCGGCCCTCGTCGATCTGGCCAAGAACGGCGCGCATCGCGGCATGTGGTGGCAGAGCTACGGCGCACACATCGGCCAGGCCCTCGGTGACCTGATCTCCCTCGAGGCCGGGGCGGCGTCCGTCCGCACCTACGAGGGCGCTTTCATCCCAGGTCTCCTCCAGACGCCTGCCTACGCGCGCGAGATCATCAAGAAGCTCAGCATGCGCCCGGACGTCAACATCGAAGCACTGGTCGATGTGCGCATGGCTCGCCAGAGTGCCCTGACCAGAGCAGAACCGCTCACTCTCTGGGCCGTGATCCACGAGGCGGCCATCCGCTCCGGCGTCGGAGGATCGAAGGTCATGGCCGAGCAGCTCGCACGGCTGGTGGACCGTGCGAGCCAGCCCAATATCACTATTCAGGTGATGCCGATCGGCGCTCCCGCCCATCACGGCATGGGCGGGGCCTTCACCATCCTCGGTTTTCCACAAAGGCAGGACCTCGATGTAGCACTCGTCGAGGGCACACTGAGCAACTTCTGGGTCGAGGATGCCGCCGATGTGGAGCAGTACGCGGCGAAGTTCGATGCCATCCGGGCCGATGCCCTGGGCTTGGACGACTCGCTCGCCATCATCACCGAACAGAGAGACAACATCACATGACGTTCATTCCGAACGCGGCAGCGCTCAATGTGACTTGGCGCAAGTCGTCCAGGAGCAACGAATCAACCAACTGCGTCGAGTTCGCATCCTCCGACGGCATGGTCTCCTACGTTCGTGACTCGAAGGACCCCTCCGGCCCGGCCCTGACACTCACCGCCGCCGCCCACGCCGCGTTCATCACCGCGGTCGCCAATGGCGAGTTCGACTTCGGTCTCTTCTGACCGCGCCGCCCCCACCCGCGAGGGACACCATGATGTCCTCCCCCGACCCCCTCGACATGACCCGCCGCCAGGTCTTCGGCAGCATCGCCGAGATATACGATGCGGCCCGCCCCGGCTACCCCGACGTCCTCGTCTCCGCCGTCCTGGACTACGCCGCCCTCGGCGACCGCCCGGCCCTCGAAGCCGGAGCCGGCACGGGCAAGGCCACCGTCCCCTTCGCCGCCGCCCTCACGACCCCGCTCACCTGCATAGAACCCGACGCCCGCATGGCCGAGGCCCTGCGCCGCAACACCGCGGCCCACCCCCATGTCCGCATCGAAGTGAGCAACTTCGAGGACTGGCAGCCCGGCGGCACCCGCTTCGGGCTCCTCTTCGCCGCGACCTCCTGGCACTGGATCGACCCGGCCCGCCGCTGGGACCTCGCCCACAACGTCCTCGCCCCGGGTGGAACCCTCGCCCTCTTCTGGAACCCCCTGGGCATCCGCGACCTGGACCTCCACGCCGCCCTCGCCGAGGTCGACCACCACCACGGACTCACCCACACGCCCCACGCCGTCCTCGCCTCCGCCTTCGGCGACACCCCGGGCCACTGGCCCGACATGCTCGGCCACTGGCCGGCCGTCGACTGCGCGAAGGACGACCGCTTCACCGACCTCCGCTCCCTCCGCTTCCGCGAGGAGGCCCACTACGAGGCGGCCGACTACATCGCCTACCTCTCCTCCCTCTCGATGTACGCCACCCTCCCCACCGACCACCGCACCCAGGCCCTCACCGACACCGCCACCGTCCTCAACACCCATGGCAATGGTGTCCCGGTCGAACGCATCCACGACCTCTTCCTCACCCGCCGCCGCTGACACCGGCTTCCCACCCCGGGCCGACGGGCCTCAACTGACCCCTCGTGTGCGGGGAGCAGTTCTTGATGGTCTCGGTGATCTGTCGGGCCTTGGGACCATCCCCACGGATGCGGGGAGCAGCCGACATCTGCTTTGTAAGAGCAGCGCTTTCGGGGACCATCCGCACGCGTGCGGGAGCAGACTTCCTCACCTGCAGCCCCAGCCGAAACGAGGGCCGAATCTCATCACTTCATGAAATCCCGACACTTTAGACCACTGCGGTAGCGCCCCCTGGACGCCACTCCCGTGCGAAGCCCCACCCACCCGGGGTTCACATCGCTCCCGACCTCCGCCCCTGTCCAAGCGCCACACCTGAAAGTCGGAGCCCCCGACTTCCTGTGCACTCCACCCATGCGCCTACCGCCTGTCGCCCGCCTTGCCAGAGCAGAGCAACTCGGCAGGGGCTGGAGTGCCCTGCGCAGGAAGTCGGCGCATCCGACTTCCTGCGCAGGCATCCAAAGCCCCCAATGCACCCGTCCGCGAAGCCGTTGGGCACCACACGGTGCCTGCCGGAGAATCGATCCTGGCAGGGCCGGGACCTCAGCCGTACGGGTTCCAGTCGCCGAACCGGGCGAGGAGGTGCAGGGTGTCGTCCTCGTTCAGGCCGAGTGCGGCGGCGGCCTCTTCGGGGCTCGCCTTCGCCCGCACGTCGTGGGCCGGCCAGTACCCGGCCCGGACGGCGGTCACCTCCAGCAGTCGGGCGGCTCTCACCGCCGCCAGAGGCGATTGTTGCGCCAGCTTCTCGATCTTCTCCGCGACAAGGCTCAGCAGGTCGGTGATGTCCTCCGGGACGGCAACAGCCGACTTCTCCACCGCGCTGGTGTGCCCGTCCCACCATTCCGTCTCGCATTCCTCCGCGAGGTCTCCAGCAGCTACCCGAAGGTCCTGGTCGCCGATCTGCTCCCAGTCGAGCGGATATTCGGTTCCGGTCCAGCCGCACGAGCACACGGCGCGCAGGGCGTGCGCCTTGGGGGTGAGGCCGAGGTGGCCGTCGTAGACGCTCCACTGCGAGGTGGTCTGCCCTCCCGCTCCGGACGACAGGGAGAAGAAGGCAGGCTGCGGGACTGTGCCGTCGGGCAGCAGTACGCCGATAGAGCCTTCGTGCGAGGACCCGAACTCGTCCGTGGTCCAGGTTTCCCGTTCAGCCATCGACGGCCCTCCATCGTCGGCCTGGTCAGCACGGCCGGTTCGCCGCACTTCGTGGACAACGATCCCGCAGCGGGCACCCGCGTACTGGCGGAACGCTGAAAGTCTTCTTATTCCCCGGACGGGGACACCCGGGCCGGTGGACCTCGCACCTGCATTACTTAAGGTCTTCGGGCCGGCACAGCAGCTGACCGTGCGCCCGGCCGATTGTCAGAAGATCGGCGGTCAGCCCAACCGCGCCATGCGGCGCACCGTGCTCCACCGCATCGGCCGCTGCGGCGGGCACGGCACCCGCCCCACCACGCCTCCAGCCCGTCCATCGGCGGGCGGCGCAGCAGGGTGTAGGCGATCCAGGAGGCGAGGTAGACCGGCAGCAGCGGTGCGGGCAGGTGCCGTTTCGCGAGCCAGACTCGGTTGCGGGCGGTCATGCGGTAGTAGGCGGCGTGGCGGGCGGGATCGGTGCGGGGGTGTTGGAGGACGATGTCGGCCCGGTAGTCGATGCTCCAGCCGGCGTCGAGGGCGCGCCGGGCGAAGTCGGTCTCCTCGTGGGCGTAGAAGAAGGGCGCGGGGAACAGGCCGACCTGGTCGATGACGCTCATGCGGACGGCGTGGCCGCCTCCGAGGAAGGTGGTGACCGGCCCGGACCGCATCGGATCGGACTACCCGCAATCGACCCGCCGGGGCGCGTCCGGGCCAGCCTGCCATGACGTCCAACCCCGCTGGTACCGAAAGCCGCTGGGTCCACCCGCAGGGGGACCGCCCTCGATCCACGGCGTCCATTACGGTGGCGCCGAAGCTTTCAACCGGCTTGTCCCTCAGTGGAGTTACCAGTGCCTGCGGCACTCGGCCACCCGCTGGGCCCTCGACCTCCGTTCGTACCTCGACTCCGGCCGCGCCAGGCAGCGGATGGCCGGCCTACGTGACAAGTTCGAGTGCTCCGACAGCTCTCTGGCGCGCGACGTCACGGACGAGATCGGCGCCGTCCTGGCCGAGTAGTCTGGCCTTCCGCACGCACCCGAGGAACCGAATGCACGTCCGCACCCAGGTCCCGCTGGCTCCGCTCACGACGCTCGGTATCGGCGGCAACGCCGCAGTTCTCGCCGAGCTGACCGACCCCGCCGACTTCCCCGACGTCGTCAACCTGGCACGTCGGGAGGGCGCTCGGCCTCTGGTCCTCGGCGGCGGCAGCAACATCCTCGTCGCCGACGCCGGATGCGGCGTGCCCGTCGTACGGATGGCCACTCAGGGCGCGGTGTTCGAGCGCGACGACGACGGCGAGGCGGTCACCGTCACCGTCCAGGCCGGCCAGTCGCTGCAGGACCTCGTCGAGGAGACCATCTCCAACGGCCTGACCGGCCTGGAGACGCTGATCGGCATCCCCGGCACCGTCGGCGCCACCCCGGTCCAGAACGTCGGTGCCTACGGGCAGGAAGTCGCCGACGTCCTCGTGCGCGTCACCGCCTGGGACTGGGCCACCGGCCGCGAGGTCACTCTCTCGGCCGAGAACTGCCGCCTGGGCCACCGCACCAGCATCTTCAAGCACTCCACCCGCTGGACGCTCCTCACGGTGACGTTCCGGCTGCGGCCGTCCGAGCTGAGTACCCCGATCACGTACGGGATGGTCGCCAGGGTCCTCGACGTCCCCAAGGGCACGCCGGTTCTCCTCGCCGAAGCGGCTGCCGCCGTGCTGACGGTGCGCCGCAGCAAGGGCATGGTCCTCGACCCCGGCGACAGTGACAACCGCAACGTCGGCAGCGTCTTCCTCAGCCCTGTCGTCGACGAGAAGGAGGCCGAGAACCTCCGGGCCGAGCAGGCGCCCGTGAACACCTTCCCCGACAGCCTGACCAGAGTCAGCGCCAGCTGGCTGGTCAAGGCCGCCGGGTTCACCCTCGGCCAGGCCATCGCCCCGGGCATCCGGATGTCGACCAAGCACTTCACGCTCGTCGCAGAAGGCCACGCCACCGCCCGCGAGTTCGCCGAGGCGGCCCGGGCGGTCGCCGAGGCCGTGAAGGAGACCACGGGAATCCAGCTGACTCCCGAGCCCGACCTCTTCGGCGACGAACCCGCCTACCTCCACCTCAAGCAGAGCGCGCTCGCCGCAGCGGCCGGCTGACGCGGCCGGGTCAGTGCGGACGGTTACCCAGCAGTGGTCGACCTGGGGGTCTGCTGGAAGGCGCGGTGCCCGGTGGCCGGTGCCCGACGGCGGTCAGTCCGGCGAGGTTGGCGCCGACGCTCTTCGCGGCGCGTAGCGCCGCGCGGGCCCGGGTGGCGCCGCAGCGAGTCGCGGCTTCGTCGGCTCCGGCGGTGGGCGTGCGGGTTCCGAGGCCCGCGCAGGGGCGGCAGATGCCGGGCCGGGGCACCGGGTCGTGGCACTTGGCGCACTCGGTGTAGCGGACCGCTGCCGGGCGCAGCGGGTCCGGAGCGGATGGCATCTTGCGCTCCAGCCGATTGCGGAGCACCGCTGTCGCGGAGTGCAGCGGCGTGGGCAGACCGGGCAGGACGGCGGCAGCCAGGTCGGCGTGAGTGGCGCCGCGCTCCAGCCACTGGACGACCAGGGGCGCGAGCGTGCGCGCCTCGGCTTCGCTCAGGTAGAGGCACGGCTCGGGCCGGATCACCCGGAACAGCATCCCGACAGCCTCACGGACCGATTCGTCCGGCACGGCCGGAGCTTCCCCGGCGTCTTGGCCGTCGTCCTCCCGGCCGGCCTCCCGGCCGTTCCCGGGCTCGGCGGGGAGGGAGGGTTCTTGGTACCGGTTACTTTCAAGAAGCGTGTCAGCACGACCGGCGGTCGCTTCACCGGAGCCCGAGCGGGTGGCACCCGGCGGCACCGCGAGCTGCGGGGTGTCGTAGACGTGCGTCTCGGTGCGGATCGTGCCGTCCGGCATCCGGATCTTCTCGACCCGGTAGAACCCGGCGCCGGTCAGCTCCTTGAGCGCCTTGCGGACCGCTCCGCGCCCCTGGGGGCTGGTGTCGGCCATGTGCCGGCCGTCCTCGCGCCAGCCGTCGGGTCGGGAGAGGAGATCCGCGAGCAGGCCGCGGGCGGTGTAGGACAGCTGCCGGTACTGCAGCATCGCGTTGGGCAGCACGGTGAAGTTGCGCACGTGGGCGCTACGATGAACACGCATCGGGAGTTGTCGCTCCTGGTGCCGGACCCCGGGGTGTTAGCGCACCGCCGGGGTCGCCTGTTTTCGGTTGGACTACGGAACGTAGCACACGCTCCGATCGGGAGATCGGCACAATCAACGAGCGATCAACATCGCGCCTCAAGTGGTCGAACGTGACCTGCGATCGTGCACAAGTGGCTGCTATGGAGGTCCACTTGGGCACGCCGGCGCCGCCGCAACTCTGCGGGCCGAGAGCTGTCGGCGTTCGATCGGCGGTGGGCGGTCCTGGACAGCTCTCCTCCCAGCCCGGCTGACCTGCGCGTCAGCCGGGCTGGGTCATGCCCGGTTCTCGCGACGAGCGCCCGCAGGGAGTTGCAGCCCCAGAGCCGGCCGGAGTGCTGATGACCAAGCCTGCGTGCACCGGCCTGAGAAGGGCTCAGCAATGGCCGCGGGCGAGAGCAATGTCCACCGGCAGTCCGTGATGTGCCCTTGCCGCTGGAAGAGCTAGCGATTCCAGCAGGCCAGCGTCGTCTGTTGGCGGTAGTCCGTGCAGTAGGGAGCATCCCCGCATGCGCGGGGAGCAGGCGACGGGCAGCGCGGCCGCGCAGGCGGCCTGGGGACCATCCCCGCATGCGCGGGGAGCAGCAAGATCGAAAAAGGCTCCGAACCATGATCGCGGGACCATCCCCGCATGCGCGGGGAGCAGAGTTCGTGACCTGCGCGTTCAGACGACGAGGAAGCCGGATTTCGCAACTTCTTGAGATTCGGACATCTGGCGCATACCCACCCCACCTTCACGACCTGCGAAACCCTCAGGAGCAACCGAAGCCTACGCCCCCAACTCAGGACCGCACCTTGCGGCCAGGTCGAACTACCCCGCCCGGCCCGCCGAGTTCGCCTCGGCGGGCCGGGCCTCGCCAACCCTCCTCCCTCACGCCGTCGAGGTGAGCGCCCGCACGCCGGTGAAGGCCAGCAGGCGGTGCCAGGCGTCCGTGCACGCGTCGCTCCAGTCCTCCGCGCTGTCGTCGAAGAACGAATGCGGGGCGCCCTCGTAGACCTTCATCTCGTACTCCTTGCCCGCCCGTTCGAGACCCCCGGTGAACTCCGCGAACTCCTCCCGCGTCGTCACCACGTCCTCTCCCGCCAGCAGCATCAGCAGCGGCGCCGTCAGCTGCTCCGTCCGGTCTCCGAAGAAGCGCGGCACCCCGTAGAAGCCCGCCGCGCCGGCCAGGCCGAGGTCGGCGGCGGCCAGGCGCCAGGAGTACGAGCCACCGAGGCAGAAGCCGACGCCGAACACCGGGTCGTCGCTCCACTCGCGCAGCTCGGTCAGCGCCGCCGCCGCGTCGGCCTCGACGTGGGCGGGTTCCAGCAGCGGCATGTGCACCGCCCAGTCGAAGTCGGCGTCCCGGGGGCTCAGGCCCGCCGAGCGGCCGTAGAAGTCGAAGGCCATCACGTGGAACCCGGCCTCGGCGAAGCGGCGGGCGAGGTCCTCGTAGAAGGGGTGCAGGCCGCGCCGGTCCGGCAGCAGCAGGATGCTGCGGCCGTTGGGGACCGACGGGGCCGCGCGGAAGGCGCTGAACCGGTTGCCGTCGGCCGCGGTGATCTCCGACCGGCCCTCCTCCGCGACCGTTCCGGTGACGACGGGGGCGGCGGGCGGGCGGCTGTCGGTGGGGTGGCACATGGGGTTGTCCCTAGGAATGTGGGGCGGTGCGGGAGCCGGCGGCTCCCCCGAACACGTCCCAGCCTGTCGGGGCCGCGCCCGCCGGCCCAGGCCCTGCTGTTACGGGTACTGCCAGGGCCACCCAGGGCACCGGTCATTCGGCACCGGTCATACTGGCCCGCATGGACGATCACCATGGTTTCGGGGACTTCCTCCAGGCCCGCCGGGCGCTGATCACCCCGCAGAGTGCCGGGCTGCGCGGCGGCGGACGGCGGCGGGTGCCGGGGCTGCGGCGCGAGGAGTTGGCGCAGTTGGCGGGGATCAGCGTCGAGTACTACCAGCGGTTGGAGCAGGGCCGGGCCAAGCACCCGTCCGACGAGGTCCTCGACGCCCTCGCCGAGGTCCTCCGCCTGGACCGGGTGGAACGCGAGCACCTGCACCGCCTCGCCCGTCCCGGCCGGAAGGACCGCCCCACCAGCGGGCCCGAACCGGACCGGGCGGTGGCGGCCCGCCCGGAGCTGGTGCGGCTGCTGGAGCACGTGCGGGTCCCGGCGATGGTGCTGAGCGACCGCCTGGACGTCCTCGCCCTGAACCCGGTCGCCAAGCGGCTGTTCGTCCACGGCGCGTCCGCCGCACCGGGCAGCTGGAACCTGGCCGTGTTCCTCTTCCTCGCCCCGGAGGCCCGGGAGTTCTACGTCGAGTGGGACCGGCTCGCCGCCGACACGGTGGGCCAGCTCCGCGCCACTGCCGGCCGCCACCCCGACGACCGTCGACTCGCCCTGCTGATCGACCGGTTCCGCGCGCAGAGCGACACCTTCCGCCGGCTCTGGTCCCGCGCGGACGTCGAGGTCCGCACCCACGGCACCAAGAGCTTCCGCCACCCGGCCGTGGGGACGCTCACGTTCAGCTACGAGACCCTCGACCTCTCCGGCCCGGAACGCCAGCGCCTGGTGACCCTCACCCCGGTCCCGAACGGCCCGACCGAGGCCGCCCTGCACCTCCTCACCACCTGGGCCACGGACTCCCCGGACTCCCCGGACTTCACGGACTCCACGGTCCCGCCCGCCCGCCAACGCCAGGACGCCTGAGCCACCCGGACCCGCGCACGGACACGGACCCGGACACGGACGCGGGCACTCAGTGCGGCATCGCCGCCAGCGCCGCGCGCGCGACCTCGGCCGCCTGCGCCTCGCAGCGTTCCGCCGGGTGCTCCGTCCCGCCCAGGCCCACCCAGAGCCAGACGTTGCCGTCCCGGACGGCGAGGACGCAGCTCTCACCCCGGCCGGGCGCGTCCCAGAACGCGTCGTCGCCCACGCCGATGCCGGGGGCGTTCCGCTTGCCCTCGGCGAAGTCGGAGAAGTCCTTCCGCTGCACCCGGGTGCCGTTGTCGCTGCCGGAGCTGCGCCGGATCTTCCAGGTCACGGTGGCGGCTGCGGTGTCGTCCTGGTAGCGGGCGCCGTCGGCCGCGAGGTACGAGCCGTACCAGTCGCACCGGGTCTCGGCGTAGGTGGTCTGTTCGAAGTAGCGGTCGTCCTCCGTCCGGCGCTGCTCGGTGGGCAGCGGCAGTTGTGGGGCCGCCTCCGAACAGATCGGCGCCTTGAGGTACTTGTCCGCGACGGCCGGACCGGTACCCGCCCCCTTGCCGCCCAGGTCGCGCAGCAGCAGGTATCCGCCGACACTGACACCGGCCAGCGCGAACACGGCGGCCACCCGGACGGCGGTCCGACGGGGACGCCGACGGGGCGGGGCGGGTGCGGGTGCGGGTACCGGTCCCGGCGTCGGCTCCGGTGCCGACGTGGCGTCGACGGCGCCGCCGGAACCCCCGGTGTCCGAACCACTGCCCGGCGCCGCATTCGGTACGGCGTCCAACGCGGTGCGCAGCGCGGTCGGTTCGGGCTGGACAACCGCGGCCGCGGGCGCTCCCGCACCCAGTACCAGGGTGCGGCCCGGATCGGCCAGCAGCCGGTCGACCTCCGCCTGCTGCGCGGTGATCATCGCGTGCACCGAGGCCGGCCACCGCCGGGCGGCCGGAGCGACCGGGCCGAGGAGTTCGAGCAGCCGGGCCGGAGTCGGCCGGGCGGCCGGGTCCTTGACCAGGCAGGCTTCCAGGAACGGCCGCGTGGCCGGCGCGACGCCGCCCAGGTCCGGCTCGCTGTGCACGACGTTGTACAGGGTCCGCAGGGCGGACGCCCCCTCGAACGGGCTGCGTCCGCTCAGCGCCAGCGCCAGGAGGGAGGCGAGCGAGAACACGTCGCTCGCCGGGGTCAGGGCCCGCCCCTCCGCCTGCTCGGGGGACATGAACGCGGGCGAACCGATCACCCCGCCGGTGTGGGTGAGTTCGGCGTCCTCCTCGACCGCCCGGGCGATCCCGAAGTCGATCACCCGCACGCCGTCCTCGGCGAGCAGCACGTTCCCCGGCTTGAGGTCGCGGTGGATGAGCCCCGCCCGGTGGATCTCCGCGAGGGCCGTCGCCAGGCCGACCGCCAGCCCGTGCACGGCGTCCGAGGGCAGCGGCCCGCCGGAGTCCACCGCGTCCGCCAGCGACGGGCCGACCACGAACACCGAGGCCAGCCAGGGCGTCACCGCCTCCACGTCGGCGTCCATCACGGCCGCCGTGTAGGCGCCGGACACCCGGCGGGAAGCGGCGACCTCGCGCCGAAACCTGGCGCGGAACGCGGCATCGGCGGCGAACCGCTCATGCACCTGCTTGACCGCCACCAGCCGCCCGTCCGGGCCCGCACCCAGCAGCACCCGGCCCATCCCGCCCCGGCCGAGCTCGGCCAGGACCCGGTACGGGCCGACCTCGGCCGGGTCCGACTCCCGGCGCGGCCGCATCGAGGCGCCCGAGAAGCCCGAGGGGCCTGTCACTTGAACGCCGGAGTCGTGGCGGACATGTCCGGGGAGGCGCCGTTCACCGTCACGTACTGCGCCAACTGCACCGCCGACGCGGCGAGCGCTTTGGTCGCCTCCTCGCACTGCCCCTTCGGGTAGGCGGCGCCCTTCACCGCGAGGAACACGTACAGGTTGACGTCCCGGACGTAGAACACGCAGTTGCTGTCGCCGTCGTCCAGGTACTTCGCCGGAAGCCAGAACGCCTCCTCCGCGAAGCCGGGGTCGGCCACGCGCGTGTGACCGCCGACGTAGAGGCCCTCGAAGTGCTCCTTCGCCCGCGCGGCACCGCTCACCCCGCCGGGCACGCTCGGGTGGACGTCCCAGACGATGCTGATCTCGTCACCGCTGCGGCTGTTCCACTGACAGGACTTCTCCGGGTACTTCCCGTAGCTGTCCTGGGCCTCCCACGTCCCGGGATTGCCCCACGGTGACGAGAACTCCGAGGGTGCCGCCACCCTGCGGGCGTCCACGCAGGTCGGCACCGCCGGCGCGTACTTGTCCTTGACCTGCGCGAGCGGCACGTTCCCGGGCGTGGGCACCGCCTCCGGGAACACGGACTCCAGATCCACCACCCCGGTGGCGACCAGCCCGCCCGCCACCCCGGCGAGCGCCAGCACCGTCGCGCCCACCGCCAGCGCGATCCGCCTGCCGCGCCGACGCGGCGGCGCGGGCACGGGCGCGGGCTGCGGGGCGGTCGGTGGCGGCGCGGACGCTGTCTCTCCGGACGCGGTCCGTGTGGACGCAGTCGGTGTCGACACGGGCTGCGCAACACTCCCCATCAACCGGGCGACCTCCGCCCGCTGCGCCGCAAGCAAGCCGTGCACCGCCTCGGGCCACGGGCGGGCCGCAGGCGCGATCCTTCCCAGCGCGGCGAGCACCGCCTGCGGGGTCGGCCGGGCCGCCGGATCCTTCGCCAGGCACGCCGCGACCAACGGCCGCAGGCCCACCGGCACCCCGCTCAGCTCGGGTTCGGCATGCAGAACGGCGAACAGGATCCGCGGCAACGACTCCCCGACGAACGCGGGACGACCGGCACAGGCCACCGCGAGCGTCGCACCGAGCGAGAACACGTCACTGGCGGGCGTCAGTTCACGACCCTCCACCTGCTCGGGCGACATGTAGCCGGGTGAGCCGATCATCGCGCCGGTGCGGGTCAGTTTGGTGTCCTGTCCCTCGGCCGCCCGGGCGATCCCGAAGTCGATCACCCGCACGCCGTCCTCGGCGAGCAGCACGTTGGAGGGCTTGAGGTCACGGTGGATCAGCCCGGCGCCGTGCACGTCGATCAGCGCCTGCACCAGCCCGGCCGCCAACCGGCGCGCCGACTCCTCCGGCAACGCCCCGACCACCCGCAACGCCTCGTTCAACGCCGGCCCCAGCACGAACTGCGAGGCCAACCAGGGCGTCTCGGCCTCCGGATCGGCGGCGATCACAGCCGCCGTGTACGCACCCGACACCCGCCGCGAAGCCTCCACCTCACGCCGGAAGCGCACCCGGAACCCGTCGTCCCCGGCGAACTCGGCGTGCACCT
Source organism: Kitasatospora purpeofusca (assembly GCF_034043715.1). Classification (GTDB taxonomy): domain Bacteria; phylum Actinomycetota; class Actinomycetes; order Streptomycetales; family Streptomycetaceae; genus Kitasatospora; species Kitasatospora purpeofusca_A. The sequence continues at coordinate 53,849 of NZ_JAXCLC010000035.1, forward strand.
GCTTCACCGCCGCCGCCCGCCCGTCCGCCCCGACCCCCAGCAGCACCCGGCCCATCCCACCCTGCCCGAGCACCGCCAGCACCCTGAACGGCCCGACCTGAGCGGGACCGTACGGCCCTAGACCCTCCACGTTGACATGCCCCCCACCACCAGCATGCGACGGATCATACCGACACCCCCCACCACCAGCACCCCCAGCCCCAACCACCCGCGCAGCACATGACGCGCCGCTGGATGCCGAGGCCCGATTACGTGGGGGCCATCCCCGCGTGCGCGGGGAGCAGAGTTCCTGACCTGCGGGTCTATGCAGCGTCGGGGCCGGATCCTGCAACTTCTTCGGATTCGGTCATTTGGGACTCTCGAATGCGGAGCACAAACGCGTCACCCCAGCAGCGTACCGACACCGACCACGCTCCCGATCGTCCGGCGCCACCACGCCACTCGACGCTGCCCGCGCGATCCCGCACCCCAGGAAGTCGACGCCACCGACTTCCCGCGCAGGCGCCACTCCCCCAACCACTCTTCACCACAAGGGGGTTGTCCCCCGGACGGACACGGGGGATGGCCCGACCGCCGAACAGGCGTACACGCACGTAGCTTGGGCCGCATGAGGAAACACGCCTTACTCGCCGCCCTCGCCACCCTCGTCGGCGCCACGCTCCCGGCCGGGTCGGCCGCCGCTTCGGCGCGGCCCGCCTGCGGCAATCACCAGGCGCTGCAACATGCGTTGGACGGACTGACCGGCGAACACCGGCTGGCCGGCGCCGTCGTCGAGGTCGTCGATCCCCGCTGCGGCACGTGGGCCGGTGGGAGCGGTGTGGCCGATGTGCGGACCGGGCGGCCGGCGAGCGTCCGGGACCGGGTCCGCATCGGCAGTGTCACCAAGACCTTCACGGCCACCGTCGTCCTCCAACTCGCCGCCGAGGGCGAGCTGTCGCTCGACTCCACCGTGGAGGACCACCTGCCGGGCCTGGTCCGGAGCGGCGGCTACGACGGCCGTGCCATCACCGTCCGCCAACTCCTGCAACAGACGAGCGGGCTGCCGGACCACGCCGACGCGCTCGCCGACGCGGACGTCGACTGGCTGCGCCACCACCGGTTCGCGCCGCGGGACCTCGTCGACGCCGCGCTTCGCCTGCCGCGCCCCGGGCCCGGCTGGCACTACTCGACCACCAACTACGTCCTCGCGGGCCTCGTCGTCGAACACGTAACCGGGCGATCGGTCGAGGACGAGGTCACCCGGCGCATCATCGACCCGCTGCGCCTGCGCGACACCTACTGGCCGGGCATGGCGGAGGACATCCGCGGGCGCCACTCGCACAGCTACTTCACCACCGAGTACTTCACCGCCGAGCGCGACGGCGTGCCGGTCCGGGTCGACGGCACCCGCTGGAACACCTCGGCCGGAGGCGCGGGTGGTGCGCTGATCTCGACGCCCTCCGACGTCAACCGCTTCCTCGCCGCGCTCCTCGGTGGCCGGCTGCTGCCCGCCGAGCAGCTCGCCGAGATGCGCAGTACCGTGCCCGGCGATCCCGAGCGGCTCGGCAGTGAGGGCCGGTACGGGCTCGGCCTGATCACCGAACCCCTCTCCTGCGGCGGCATCTGGACCGGCCACACCGGCTCGACCAGGGCCGGCCACCACACCGTCACGGCGATGGCCCCCGACGGCAGGCGGGCAACGATCGCCATCAACGAATCCCCGACCACCGACGCTGCCGCCGACGCCGTCCTCGCCGCTCTCGACACCGCCCTCTGCCCGCCCCGGACGTAAGGAGGGGTGGCGCGGCCCCTCGGAGTGCGCTCCGAGGGGCCGCGCCGTCGTGTGGGTCCCGAGCGGACGTCAGCTGGTGGCGACGGACGTGTCGTCGATCACGAAGCTGGTCTGCAGCGAGGAGTCCTCGGTGCCGGTGAACTTGACCGTCACCGTCTGGCCCGCGTAGGCCGACAGGTCGAAGGTGCGCAGCTGGTAGCCCGCCGCCGCGTCGGCGTTGGAGTAGGTCTTCAGCGTGGTGCCGTTGGCCTGGACCGTCAGCTTGTCGTACGCCGTGGTGCCGGACTCGGCGGTGTCGATGTGCAGGTAGAAGCTCAGGGTCGCCTTGCAGCCGGTCGGGACGGTGACCGTCTGCGAGAGGCTGTCGGTGTGGGTGGAGCCGTAGCCGTTCAGCCACGACTTCCAGCTGCCGCCGTGCGCGGCCTGCGAGGACGAGTTGTCGACGACGCCGCTGGAGGCGGTCCACGGCGCGGCCGTGCCCGTCTCGAAGCCCGCGTTGCCGAGCAGCTGCGCCGGGGTGCAGGTGCCGCCACCGCCGCCGGAGACCACCCAGGTGAAGCTGGTGCTACCGGTCTTGGCCGCCGCGTCCTTCGCCGTCACGGTGACGTTGTAGGTGCCCGCCGTGCTCGCGGTGCCGCTGATGACACCGGTGGAGGCGTTGATCGACAGACCGGCCGGCAGGCCCGTCGCCGAGTAGGTGTACGGGGTCGAACCGCCGCTCGCCGTGATCCGGACGTTCGCCGAACCGCCCACCGCCGTCGACTGGTCGCCCGGGTTGGCGACCGAGACGGAGCCGCTGCCCGCGGGCTTCGTCAGCAGGCAGCCGCTGACGTTGAGGTCGATGACCCGGCCGTTGCCCAGGCAGGTGGTGAACCAGTAGGTCTCCTGGCCGTAACTCTGGCCCTGGTGCACCGTGGTGGTGCCGTCGGCGGCGACCTCGCACGGGTTGTTGAGGGTGCACATCTGGCCGTCGTCGTTGCCGGTGTTGTTGATGCCGACGACCTTGCGCGTGGCGGCGTCGACGATCGGCGAACCGGAGGTGCCGTGGGTGGTGTTGCAGCCGGAGCTGTAGCGGATCGAGTCGCGCCAGCTCCAGGCGTCCTCGCGCAGGTCGGTGAAGCCGTTGACGGAGCAGTTCCAGGTCTGCTTCCAGTAGGACGACGGTATGTACATCGCCGAACCGTCGACCGGGTGGGTGTCGTTGATGGTCAGCGCAGTGGCACCGAACTTCGAGGTGATCGACCCGAAGGTGTCGGTGAGCTGGTACAGCGCGACGTCCGTGCCGGTCATCGTCGCGTACAGCACCTTGTCGGCCTGCACGGTGCCGAGCGAGCCGCCGGAGGCGTTGAGCAGGGTGCCGCTGCGGCTGGCGGTCTGGTTCTGGATGACCTGGCCGGCCGGCGGCATGGTCGGCAGGCAGTGGCCGTTGGTGAGCATCAGGGCCCGGTCGGCGTCGACCGACGAGGGGTAACGCACCAGCGAGGCCGAGCAGTTGCTCAGCGCGATGGTGGACGCAAGGTCACCGGCCTGTGCCGCCTGCGCGGGGGCGACTGCCACGGAGGTGAGGACTCCGGCGATGACAGCGCTCGCGGCGGACGCGGCGGCAAGTCTCTTGAGCATGGCTCTCCTTGTGGGGGATGCGGGGCGTACGACCGGTTGCGGACGCCCGCGCCGCACGAAAGTGCCATGGTCACCTCAATCGGTCAACCGATCGGGCAGAAGTCACACCCGCGAATCCACCCGAGTCACCATCAACCGGTCGGCTGACGCGACCGGGTGAATGTCCGCCGGGCGGCAGGATGCTCCGGCCCCGGGCCGGCTTCCCCCTAGGCCGGCCACGATCGCGGCCGGCCCGACGGACAGCCCGACGGGCAGCGCGACGAACGGCCTGAGGAACGGCCTGAGGAACGGCCCGACGAACGGCCCGACGGACAGCCGCGCCGGGAAGGCGGAGAAGTGGAGCGCAGCGTGAGTGCCGCGCAGGCGAGGCCCGGCGACTACAGCCAGGTACCCAACCCCGAGCACGCCCTGAAGTACGCCGTCCGACACATCGCGGGTGAGCGGGTCGAGATCGTCGAAGGGGTCATCACACCGGTGTCGCCGTCCTGGGCCCGCGAGAGTGCCGTCGACCTTGTCCGGGAGCAGCTCGGCCCCCGCCTGCGGGAGCTGGGGCTCCGGGCCGGGTCGGGAAACCTGGACCTCCCCGGAACGGAGGACTTCTACGTCCCCGACCTCGCCGTGGTGCCCGCGGGGTTGGCCAAGACCGAAGGGGCGCTGGTGCCGGACCAGACCCTCCTGGTGGTCGAGGTGACGTCCCCGTCCAACGCGGAGACGGACCGGACGGCCAAGCGGCGCCGTTACTCGCAGTACGGAGCGCCGGTCCACCTGCTGGTGGACCGTCAGGAACGGACGTGCACGCTGTTCTCCCAGCCGGGACAGCTCGGCTACACGCTCGTCGAGGGGCCGCACCCGTTCGGGGTGGAGGTGCGGCTTCCGGAGCCGCTAAACGTCGTGCTGGACACAACCGAGTTCTGACGGTGCCGGGGATGCCCCCGGCCACGGCCCGATCGGCGCAGCCGGGGCGGCCGTCAGTGCAGGTCGAGGACCGGGCGGGCGGAGAGGCAGTCGACGAGGTCCTCGCCCTCCTCGCCGTAGACGAGGGCCGCGAGGTCGGGGTGGCGGTTGGCCGTGGCGAGCGGGAGCCAGGACAGGAAGGTGCCGTAGCCGCCGCAGACGGACTCGCCGCCGTCGCCGCCGTGGATCAGGCCGGGCTCGGCGGTGATCTCGGAGCGGTAGGTGTCGTGCGCGATGAGCAGGCCGAAGGCGTTCGGCCCGGCCTGCGGGCCGGTGTCGTCGCCGTACGGGAGGCGGTCGAGCGGGCAGTCGTCGCCCCAGCGGAACAGGGTGTCGGCGCCGGCGCCGCAGGCGTGCTCCCACTCGTCGGACGTCGGCAGCCGGAGGCCCTCGCGGGCCAGGACGGCCGGCATGTCGGCGGGTGCCTCCTCGATCGGCTCGTCCTCGACGGCCATGAGCAGCGTCGGCACGGTGGCCGTCCGGCGCGGGCTGAGCACCCGGGCGAGGTGGGCGTGCGGGTCCTCGTCGCCGAAGCCCTGGTCGACGCTCTCCTCCCGGTAGCCGGCGAGGAGTTCGGCGGACGGCCGCCAGGCCGCCGCGTCGAAGCCGACGGTGACCCGCCCGCCCGGTATCAGCGCGAACATCCGCCCGCCCCGCTCGACCAGCACCCGGTGCAGCGGGGCCCCCAGGTGCTCTACCGTATCGACCCGCTCGATCCGCCCGCCCGCGCCGTCGGCGGCCTGGGCGGCGATGCGGGTGGCGGCGGCGAGGTCGAGCCGGCGCCAGGCGGCGAAGGTGAGGGCGGCGAGCGGTTCGGGGGCCATGACGGGAGTCTGGCACGGGCCACTGACAATCGACCGGGAGTGGACGGCACCCCGGGCACCGCACGCCCGACGGCTCCCGACGCCCGACGGCTCCCGATGCCCCACGGCTCCCGACGCCCCACCGCTCCCGACGCCCTCCGGCGCCCAGGACCCGCAGCACGTCGAGCACCGGGCCCGCCCAGGACCCGGCGCGCGGGTCCTGGGCGGCCGGGCGCTACGGCTGCGGGAAGCTCTGCTCGTCCACGTCGCTGGTCTTCGCGTTGCCGCCGACCTTCGCGGTCAGCGTGATCGACCAGATCGAGTAGGTCTTGCCGGTCTCGAAGACCATCGTCTCGTCGAACTTCGTGTAGCTGCAGTCCTGGGTGAACATCTTGAGCGACGGGTCCCAGTCGATGCCGTCGGAGAAGAACACGTCGTACGTGCCGTCCTCGATGCCCTTGATCGAGGCCTTCTTGCCCTTGCCGACGTACAGCGAGTGGACGGCCTTGCCGGTCTTGGAGAGCGAGACGACGGAGTCGGTGCTGCCCTCGGTGTTGTCGATGTTCAGCTCGCCCTCGCCGCGCAGCTTGCCCTTGGTGACGAAGGCGCCGTTGTCGAGCGCCCGGGTCTGCGGCTGCGGGGTCTGCGGGACGGTGAAGTTGGTGGTGTAGCCCGCGGCGGTCATCTCGGCGAGGGCGCCGGGGATGGCCTTGAGGCCCTCCGAGAGGCCGACCTGGGCGAAGGCGGAGCCGGTGGTGCAGTAGGTCTTCGCCTTGATGTCGGTACGGATCTTGCTCAGGTCGGTGGCGAGCTGCGAGAGCGCCGTCACCAGTTGGCGCTTGGTGGTGCCGACACCGACCGGGGTGGTGCTCAGTCCGAGGCCGCTGCTCGCGGAGTTGGCGGCGCCGGCCGCCTCCTGGAGGCCGGCCATGAAGCCGGTCAGGTCGGAGGCGGGGTTGATCTTGCCGAGCGCGGTGCTGACCGGGTCGACGTAGCCGGCCAGGACCGGCCCGTACGGCGTCGGCGTCGGGGTCGGCGTGGGTGTCGGCGTGTAGGTCGGCGCGGGCAGCGCGCTGAAGCCGTCCGACGGGCTCGACGCCGCCGAACCGCCGCCGCTGCCCGATCCGCCGCCGCTGCCCCCGGAGCAGGCAGCCAGCAGCAGCGCGGCGCCGGCCGCCGCGCCGACCTTGATGAAGGACCTCATGGCGTTCCCCCGGATGTTCTCTCGGTGCTCTCTCATGCACACTCCGTGCAGTCGGCTCGTCCCCGCCGACATGATCCCGACCCGACAATAGGCGGTCAACAGGGCGCACTTGCAGCGCCCCGAAGCATATATGGGGCGCGTAAGGGGGCGCGCGGAGGGGCGGACCGGGTCAACTACGATCGACAGGTGCTCAGCCTCACGGGACTCCCCCTCCAGATCATCGCCGCCGTGCTCGCGGTCGGCGTCTTCGCCGCCACGATGTGGCTCTGGCCGAGGTTCGGCGGACACGGCTGGAAGGCCTGGACGGGGCGGATCGGCGCCTTCCTCGCCACCCAGCTCGCGGTGCTCGTCGCGATGGGGCTGATCGCCAACGGCTACTTCGGCTTCTACAGCTCCTGGAGCGACCTGCTCGGCACCAACGGCAAGCCCGGCACGGTCGTCGACCACCAGCCGAACGCGGCCGCCACCCTCTCCGTCACCGGGGAGAAGAACATGTACTCGGCACAGGGCTCGGCCCGCGACCGCTCCGGGCTGATCCAGGAGGTCTCGGTCCGCGGGGCGCGGAGCGGTCTGAGCAGCGACGCCTTCGTCTACCTCCCGCCGCAGTACTTCCAGCCCGAGTACGCGCAGAGCAAGTTCCCGATGGCCCTGGTGCTGGCCGGGTACCCGGGCTCGGCGGAGAAGCTCGTCACGCTGATGCAGTACCCGGCCTCCGCCCTCACCGCCATCGAGGAGAAGAAGCTGCCGCCGACCGTCCTGGTGCTGATGCGCCCGACCCTGGTCGGCAACCGCGACACCGAGTGCATGGACGTCCCCGGCGGGCCGCAGGTCGAGACCTTCTTCACCAGCGACCTGCCCAAGGCGCTGTCCTCCGGCTACCGGATCGGCACGGACCCGGCCAACCGCGCCGTGATCGGCAACTCCACCGGCGGCTACTGCGCCCTCAAGTTCGCGCTGCGCAAGCCGGACGCGTACCGGTCCGCGATCTCGCTCTCCGGCTACTACACCGCGCCGGTCGACGAGACCACCGGCGACCTGTTCGCGGGCAACGACCGGCTGAAGCAGGAGAACGACCTGGTCTGGCGGCTGCGGAACAAGCCCGCCGAGCCGGTCGCGCTGCTGCTCGCCACCAGCTACGACGAGAACAACTACGAGGGCACCCAGGCCATGGTCGGCGCGTTCAAGGCGCCGACCAAGCTGTCCACCATCACCCTCGACACCGGCGGCCACAACTTCCACACCTGGACCAGGGAGATCCCGCCCGCGCTGGAGTGGCTCGGCAAGCACCTGACGGTGCCCCAGCCGGCGTAACGGCACCCCGGCCGGCGTAACGGCACCCCGGCCGGCGTACGGAGCACCCCGGTCGGCGCAACGGCACCCCGGTCGGGCGCAGAGCACCCCGGTCGGCGCATCCGCACCGGCCCGCCGACCACGCGCGCCGAGGATCACAGACGGCTCAAACCCGCGTCTCACCGTTCTCTCAGCCGGGCGCCCGAGCGTAGCGCCCATGACCACGACCAGCCTCACCCCGCCGGCCGGCGAGCCCTGGCCGGAGGCCGGGGACTTCCCGCCCCCGCTGCTGCCGCCCGCCCCCGCGCCGGAGGGGGCGGCACCCGGGCGGACCGCCCACCCGCCGCTGTTCCCGGAGTTCCCGCTGCCGCCCACCGGCCCCAAGGGCCCGGCCTCCTGGGCCGGACGGCTGCGCACCCTCCCGGCCCGGGCCTGGCGGGGACGCCCGGAGGACCCGCCCCGGATCCGGCCCTCGCTGCTCGCCCTGCTGGCCGCCACCGCCGTCCTCTACCTCTGGGGACTGTCCGCCTCCGGCTGGGCCAACTCCTTCTACTCCGCGGCCGCCCAGGCGGGCAGCCAGAGCTGGAAGGCCTTCTTCTACGGCTCCTCGGACGCCGGGAACTTCATCACCGTCGACAAGCCCCCGCTGGCCCTGTGGCCGATGGCGCTCTCGGCCCGGGTCTTCGGGCTGTCCTCCTGGTCGGTGCTGGCCCCGCAGGCGCTGATGGCCGTCGGCACGGTCGCCACCCTGTACGCGACGGTGCGCCGGCGCTTCTCGCCGCTCGCCGGACTGCTGGCCGGCCTCGCCTTCGCGCTGACGCCGGTGGCGGCGCTGATGTTCCGCTTCAACAACCCGGACGCGCTGCTGGTCCTGCTGCTCACCCTGGCCGCCTACGGGCTGGTGCGGGCGATCGAGGCGGCGGGCACCCGGTGGCTGGTGTTCACCGGGGTGATGCTCGGTCTGGCCTTCCTCACCAAGACCCTCCAGGCGTTCCTGGTACTGCCCGCCTTCGTGCTGGTCTACCTGGTGGTAGCGCCGACCGGGCTGGGGCGGCGGGTGCGGCAACTACTGGCCGGCGGCCTGGCGATGGCGGTCGCGGGCGGCTGGTGGGTCGCGGTCGTCGAACTGGTGCCGGCGTCGGCGCGCCCGTACATCGGCGGCTCGCAGGACAACAGCTTCCTCTCCCTCACCTTCGGCTACAACGGCCTGGGGCGGCTCAACGGCGACGAGACCGGCAGCGTCGGCGGCGGCGGCCGGGGCCGCCTCCCGGCCGGCGTCGAGACGGTCTTCGGCAACGGCCCGGGCGGCGCGCCCGCCGGAGCGCCGCCCGGTGGGATGCCCGCAGGGATGCGCGGCGGTGGCGGCTGGGGCGAGACCGGCATCACCCGGCTGTTCGACGGCGACATCGGCGGGCAGATCGCCTGGCTGCTGCCCGCCGCGCTGATCCTGCTGCTGCTCGGCCTGTGGGCGACCCGGCGGCACGCCCGGACGGACACCGCGCGCGCGGCCTTCCTGGTCTGGGGCGGCTGGCTCCTCTGCACCGCGCTGACCTTCAGCTTCATGTCCGGGATCTTCCACCAGTACTACACGGTGGCGCTGGCCCCGGCGGTCGCCGCACTGGTCGGCATGGGCGTGGACGGGCTGTGGCGGGCCCGGCACCGGCTGCCGTACGCGGCGGTGCTGGCGGCCACGCTCGCCGTGACGGCGGGGTGGGCGTACGTGCTGCTCGGGCGGAGCGCCGACTTCCAGCCGTGGCTGCGTCCGGCGGTACTGGCCGGCGGGCTGCTCGCGGCGGTGGCGCTGCTGGTGGCCGGCCCGCTGGGGGCACGGCTCGCGGCCGGTGCCCCGACGAACGGCGCCGGGGCCGGTGCTCCGGCGAACGGTGCTGGGGCCGGTGCCCCGACGGACGCCGGCACCGGTACCCCGGCCGACGGGCGTGCCGGGGCGCGGCGGATCGCCGGCCGGGTGACCGCCGTGGCGGGCCTGGTGGGCGCGGCGGCGGCGCTGGGCGGTCCGGCGGCGTACGCGCTGGAGACGGTCGGCACCCCGCACCAGGGCTCGATCGTGCTGGCCGGGCCCTCGGTGGCGGGCGGCTTCGGCCCCGGCGGCATGCGGGGGCGCGGTGCGGGCGGCGACGGGCCGGCGCTGTGGCTCGACGGCCGAACGGTGACACCCCAGCAGGGCGGCGGCCAGAACGGCGGCCCGGGCGGTGGCCAGGCCGTCCCCGGCTCCCCGCAGCAGGACGGCGGCCGGGGCACCGGCCGGGTCCCGAACGGCAATGGCAACGGCAGCACCCAGGGCCCGGGGCCGTACCTCGTCATCGGCGGCCCCGGCGGGATGAACGGGCTGCTGAACGGGGCCCAGGTGAGCGAGGAGGCGGCAGCCTTGCTGGCGCAGGACGCCGACCGCTACCGCTGGGCCGCCGCGACCTCCGGTTCGCAGAACGCCGCGAGCTACCAACTCGCCTCCGGGGTCCCGGTGATGGCTCTCGGTGGCTTCAACAGCAGCGACCCGTCGCTCAGCCTGGACGCCTTCCGGCAGTACGTGCGGGAGGGCAAGGTGCACTGGTTCATCGGCGGCGGCTCCCGCCGCGGCGTCGGCGGAGAGACGGCCGGGGTGAACGTGGTGAACGGCGCGAACGGCCCCGGCGGCGAGTCCTCGCAGTCGGACACCGCCAAGATCGAGGAGTGGGTGGAGGCGCACTACCCCGCCCGCACCGTCGGCGGGTCGACGTTCTACGACCTGACCCGGCCGCCCACCTCCTGACCGGCGGACCTCCTGACCGGCCGACCCGGTGCCCCGCCGCCGGGTCGGCCCGCTACCCCCGGTCGCTCGCGCAGCGCGTCCCGGCGGCCGGCACCGTGCCGTCGACCAGGTAGGCGCCCACCGCCGCCCGGACACAGGCGCTGTGCCCGTAGCCGGTGTGGCCCTCGCCCTCGCGGGTGAGCAGCACCGCGTTGCCCAGCTGGGCGACCAGCTGCTGGGCGTTGGCGTACGAGGTCGCCGCGTCGCCGGTGGAGCCGACCACCACGATCGGCGTCGCGGCCTTCGAAACGATCGGGTGCGCCTTCTCCGGCGAACGGAACGGCCAGTTCCGGCAGTCCGGGTCGAACAGCGCCGCCGCCGGCTCGTGCCGGCTGATCAGCGGGGCCCTGGCGGCCATCCGGGCGTAGGCGTCCCGCAGCGCGTCCCCGGTCGGGACGTCGGTGGCCCCGTCGGCGCAGTAGATCGCCGTGTAGGCGTCGGCGGCGGCGCCGTAACGGCCGTCCCCGCCACGCTTGTTGTAGGAGTCGGTGTAGGCGAGCAGATAGTCGCCGTCGCCCCGGTCCACGGCCCGGCCGATGGCGGCGGCCAGGCCGTCCCAGCCGCCCTCGTCGCCGTAGAGGGCGTCCATCACGCCCGACCAGGCGGCGGCGGAGGTGAGGACCCGGCCGCCGGTGGTGGTGAGCGGCTTCCGCTCGAGCCCGTCGAGGAAGTCGGCGGCCCGCCCGGCCGCCTTGTCCTGGTCCGTGCCGAACGGGCACTGCGGCTGCCGGGCGCAGTGGGCGGCGAAGGCCCGCAGCGAGCGGTCGAAGCCCGCGTACTGCTCGATGTTGGTCTCGGCGATCGGTTTGGCCGGGTCGATCGCGCCGTCCAGCACGAGCCGGCCGACCCGGTCCGGGAACTCCTCGGCGTAGAGGCTGCCCAGGTAGGTGCCGTAGGACAGGCCGAGGTAGCTGAGCTTCCGGTCGCCGAGCGCGGCGCGCAGCACGTCCATGTCGCGCGCGGTGTCGCGGGTGCCGAGGTGTTCCAGCAGCTTGCCGTACTTGGCCCGGCAGGCGTCCGCGAGCAGCTTGCCGTGCTCCGGCCCGGGGTTGTCGGTGGTGAGCCAGTTGTCCCGGGTCCGGTCGTCCAGGCAGTTGACGGGGGCGGTGCGGCCGGTGGCCCGGGGGTCGAAGCCCACGATGTCGTAGTGGTCGCGCAGCGGACCGTCGTAGCCGCGCTGGCTGCCGAGGACGGCGTCGACACCGCTGTTGCCCGGCCCGCCCGGATTGACCAGGAGCGAACCGGCCCGCTGCGCGGGCTTGGCGGCGCCGACCCGGGCCACCGCCACGTCGAGGGTGGCGCCGGACGGGTCGGCGTAGTCCAGCGGCACCTTGAGGGTCGCGCACCGCACCGACGCCGGGTCGACCCCCTCGGTCCTGGGAGCGTCCTCGCAGGCCGCCCAGGAGAGCTTCTGGCCGTAGAACGGCCGCAGCGCCGGGTCCGGGGCCGACTGCTCGGCCTCGGCCGCCGTGACGCCCGCCGCACCGGCGACGCTCCCCGGACCGGCGGAGCCCGCACCGGTGGAGCCGCCCCCGCCGGTACAGGCCGCCAGCAGCACCGCCGCGGCGACGGCGGGCAGGGCACGTCGCGAGAGCCGGGTCGTCATCGAGTCCACTGCACACGAATATCACCCGACGATCACCCCGCCGACGGCGCCCCGCCCTCCGCCGCCCCGGCTCAGCGTGCGGGATCGGTCGCGCAGCGCGTCCCGGCGGCCGGCACGGTGCCGTCGACGAGGTAGGAGTGCACGGCCTCCCGGATGCACGCGCTGCGGCCGTACGCGGTGTGGCCCTCGCCCTCGCGGGTGAGCAGCACGCCCCGGGCGAGCGATCCGGCCAGTCGCTCGGACCAGGCGTACGGGGTGGCGGCGTCGCCGGTGGAGCCTACGACCACGATCGGCGCACTGCCCTCGGCCTTGATCGGGTGCGGCTTCTCGGCCGACCGGAACGGCCAGCTCCGGCAGTCCGGGTCGAACAGCGCCGCCGCCGGGTTGTGGGCGGTCACCAGCGGTGCCTTGGCGGCGAGTTCGGCGAGCTGCGCCTGGAGCTCGGCCTCGGTCGGGGCCATCACGGTGTCCGCGCAGTGCACGGCGGTGTAGGCGTCGGCCGAGACCTTGTACCCGCCCTTCGTGTCGCGGCCGACCGCACCGTCGGCGAGGGCCATCAGATAGTCGCCCTTGCCCTGGTTCATGGCCATCGTGAGGACGGTCCGCAGGTCGGCGTAGCCCTGCTCGTCGTTGAGGCTGTCGATCACGCCGTTCCAGGCGGCGGTGGCGGTCACCTTGCGGCCGTCGGTGGTGGTGAGCGGCTTGTCCTTGAGGCCGTCGAGGAAGTCGGCGAGCTTCTTGGGTGCCGCGTCCGGGTCCTTGCCCAGCGGGCAGGGCGTCTTGGTGACGCACCCGGCCGCGAACAGCCTGAACGACCGCTCGAAGCCGGTGAACTGCTCGATGTTGTGCTGGACCAGGCTGGTCGACCTGTCGCTGGCCCCGTCCAGGACCAGGCGGCCGGCGCGGTCCGGGAACTCCTCGGCGTAGACGCTGCCGAGGTAGGTCCCGTAGGACAGGCGCAGGTAGTTGAGCCCGGGGTCGCCGAGCGCGCCCCGCAGCACGTCCATGTCGCGGGCGGTGTTCCGGGTGCCGACGAAGGGCAGCAGCTTGGCGTACTTGGCCTGGCAGGCGTCGGCGAGGAGCTTGCCGTGGTCCGGGCCGGGGGTGTCGGTGGCGAGCCAGGCGTCACGGGCCTTGTCGTCCAGGCACTTGACCGGAACGGTGCCGCCGACACCGCGCGGGTCGAAGCCGACGATGTCGAAGTGGTCGTGCAGCGGGCCGTCGTAGTCCTTCTGACCGCGCTGGACCATGCCGACGCCGGTACCGCCGGGGCCGCCGGGGTTGACCAGCAGCGAGCCGGTCCGCTGCTCGGGCCGGGCCGCCGGAATCCGGGCGACCGCGACGTCCAGGGTCTCCCCGGAGGACGGGTCGGCGTAGTCCAGCGGGACCTTGAGGGTCGCGCACTGGACCGCCGACTCGTCGGTCTTCGCGGTCGCCGGGTCGTCCTTGCAGGCCGCCCAGGCGAGCTTCTGGCCGTAGAAGGGCTGGAGCGCCGGGTCAGCCTGGCCGGTCGGCTTCACGGTCGGGGTCGGCGTCGGCGTAGGGGTCGGTGTCGGGGCGGAGGCGGGTGCGGCCGGGTCGGCGGAAGCCGCGGCCGAAGCCGAAGCCGGGGCGGCCGTCGGGGCGGTGGAGGCCGCGCCGGTGGAGCCGCCGGTGCCGGCGCAGGCCGCCAGCAGGGCGGCCGCGGCGACGGCGGGAAGGGCGCGTCGCGAGAGTCGGGTGATCGTCGAATGCACTGCACACGACTATCACCCGACCATCACACCGCCGACGGCGCCCCCACCGCTCGACGGGCTGTCAGCCGCCGCACTGCTGCAGCATCGCCTTCTTGTCGGCCTCCGCGACCGGCAGTCGGTACTTCAGCGACACCTGCGCGAAGCGGACCGCGTACGCGCACCGTATCCGCGGATCGGCGGGCAGCCAGGCGGACGGTCCTGAGTCGCCCTTGGAGGCGTTCTGCGAGCCGTCGGCGGGGATGAGGTTCAGCGGGTCGTTGGCGATCCGGACGCGCTTGGCCTTGTCCCAGCCACTCGCGCCCATCTGCCAGTCGTAGGACAGCGGCATCACATGGTCTATCTGGATCTTCGACGCCTGCTGCTTGCTCCAGCGCACCGTCCTGCCGGTGTACGGGTCGAGGATGGTCATCGCGGTGACCACGCACTTCGAGCCGTCCTTGTGCTCGACCGCCGAACCGTCGCGGGCCAGCAGGTCGTTGCGGGTGTCGCAGTTGTTGCGGCCGCCGGGCACACCGTCCACGCTGTCGGTCCAGGCGGGGCCGAACTCGTTGCGGTCGTAGCCGTCCTTGGGGCCGGTCGCGGCGGTGGCGACCTGGGCGATCAGCTCCCGGCCCGCCTTCTGCTCCTCGGGAGAAGTCAGCGGCGCCAGACCGGGCTTGGTGCCGTCCGGGTTGTCCAGCGGACTGGTGCCCGGACCGGCGGCGCCGGCACCGGCGGGCGCGGCGTCCTCGCCGCGCGTCCCGGTGGCGCCGGAGCAGCCGCCCAGCACCAGGGTGGATATCAGGAACACGGCGGCGGCCGACAGGGTGGCACGACGGGCGGGCACGGTGGACTCCCCGGATGGTGGGCGGCTGACGGCGCACCAGCAGACCAGCCCGCCCGCACCCGGTCAAGCCACCACAACACCGAGCATTTCGATCATGTCGAAACTCACACCGGGCGCCGCCCCGCCCCCGCCACGACCCCGCCACGACCGCACTACGACCGCGCGCCGCGGACGATCTCCTCGAGCACCTCCTCGAACGGCGTCGCCGCCACCCCGAGCACCTCCTCCGTACGCGTCGAGTCCAGCCGCAGCAGCCGGTCGAACAGATAGGCCATCTCCTCGACCTCGGCGAGGACTTCGTCGCCCGACCGGGCCAGTTCGGCCGGCGCGACGGCGGTGAGCGCGGGCTCCGGCGCCCCGGCCGCCGCCGCCAGCCGCCGGGCCACCTCCCGCGCGGACGCCTCACTGGTACTGGGCACGTGCCACGCCCGACCCCAGGAAGCCTCGCTGCGGGCGGCGGCGACCAGGGTGGCGGCCACATCGCCGAGACGGCTCCAGCTGTGCGGCGCGTCCAGGTCGCCGGGGTAGCCGACCGGCTCGCCGGCCAGCACGGCGGGTACCACCGTGAACCCGAACAGCGAGGTGGCGCCCCGGCCGAGGAAGTCGCTGGCCCTGACCTCCGTCACGCGTGCCCGGCCCGCCCGGTGCGCGGCCAGCGCCTCCGCCCACAGGGCCGCCCGCAGCGTGCCCTTGCGGCTGGTCGGGGCGGCGGGCAGGTCCTCGGTGAGCGGGCCGTCGACCGGCCCGTAGCCGTACACGTTGCCGAGCATGACGTAACCCGCGCCGGTCCGTTCGGCGGCCGTCAGCAGCCCGGCGGCCAGCGGCGGGAACTCGGTGAGCCAGCGGTGGTAGGGCGGGGCGGCGCAGTTGACCAGCGACAGCGCGCCCTCGGCGAGCGCGGTGAGGGCGTCGGCGTCACCCGCGTCGGCGGCGATCCGCTCGATGCCCGGGTGCTCGGGGCCGGTGCCGCGCCGGGTGACCAGCCGGACCCGTTCGCCGGAGCCGGCGAGGAGCAGGGCGGTCGCGGTGCCGGTCGGGCCGGCGCCGGTGACGACGTGGAAGGACATGGGGGCTCCTGGGCGAGGCGTCGGGGTGGGCGGCACCGGAGTGTCGGCGCCGTGATCAACTCTCCTTCGGGGCCCTGCCGCGCGGCAGGGCCCGGGCTGCCAAGGTTCCGGAGGTTCTGGCCATGCCCCGCACCACCCGCCCGGCCCCGACCGGTCCGACTGCCGCCTCCCGGACCGCAGCCGCCCGGCCGGCCGCGCCCCGGCCCGTCGGCGTCCACCGGATCGCGGTGGTCGCGGTGCCCCCGGTGACCGGCTTCGACCTCACCATTCCCGACCTCGTCTTCGGCTCCGCCGAACTGGACGGCGACCCGGCGTACCAGGTGCGGATCTGCACCGCCGAACCGGGCCCGGTGGCCACCACCGGCAGCCTCCAGATGGTCGTCCCGCACGGCCTGGAGGCGATCGCCGAGGCCGACACCGTCCTCGTCACCGGATCCGCCTCCCGCGCCGACGCCGACGAACGGATCCTCGCCGCCCTGCGCGCGGCGGCGGACCGGGGCGCGCGGATGGCCTCGCTCTGCACCGGCGCCTTCGTGCTGGCCCAGGCCGGGCTGCTGGACGGCCACTGCGCCACCACCTACTGGGTGCAGGCCGGCGCCCTGGAGCACCGGTTCCCCAAGGTGCGGGTACTCCCGCAGGCGCTGTTCGTCGACGACGGCCCGGTACTCACCTCGGCCGGGCTGACCGCCGGCATCGACCTCTGCCTGCACATGGTGCGGACCGACCACGGCGCCGCGGTGGCCAACGCGGTGGCCCGGCTGGCGGCACTCTCGGAAGTCCGCGAGGGCGGCCGGGCGCAGGTCCTGCCGACACCGGTCGCCGCCGCGGACGGCAGTTCGCTCGCCGCCACCCGGGCCTGGGCGCTGGCCCGGCTGACCGAACCGCTCACCCTGGCCGGCCTGGCCGCGCACGCGGGGGTGAGCGTCCGCACCCTCAACCGCCGCTTCCGGGCCGAGACGGGCACCACGCCGCTCCACTGGCTGCTCACCCAACGACTTGAACAGGCCCGCGAGTTGCTGGAGTCCACCGAGCTCGCGGTGGACCGGGTCGCCGCCAGGACCGGCTTCGTCACCGCCGACTCGCTGCGCCGCCACCTCCTGCAGCGGATCGGCATGACCCCGCGCGCCTACCGCGCGCACTTCGCCCGACCGGCCCCGCCACGCCCCGACCCGGCAGCCAGCAAGCATTCCTGACGATCGGTCAGCCGCCGATGGCCGACATCGGACGGGCGGGCCGGACGAAGTCCGCGGCACCGATGGCGTGGCCGGGGCCCTTGCGGGCGATGGTGGCCCGCCAGGCGGCCTCCACCCGGTCGTCGTCGGCGCCGCCGCGCAGCAGCGCCCGCAGGTCGGACTCCTCGGTGGCGAACAGGCAGTTGCGCAGCTGGCCGTCGGCGGTGAGCCGCACCCGGTCGCACCCGCCGCAGAACGGGCGGGTGACGGAGGCGATCACGCCCACCACCGCGTCCGTCCCGGCGATCCGCCACTCCTCGGCCGGGGCGTTGCCGGAGCGGCCGACCGGGTGGAGGTCGAAGCGCTCGCCGAGGCGCGCCAGGATCTCGTCCGCGGTGACCATCCGCTCGCGGTCCCAGGCGCCCTGCGCGTCCAGCGGCATCGACTCGATGAAGCGCATCCGGTAGCCGTGCCGGACGGCGAACCCGAGCAGCTCGGCCAGTTCGTCGTCGTTGACCCCGCGCACCGGCACCGCGTTCACCTTCACCGGCGCGAGCCCGGCCGCGTGGGCGGCGGCCAGCCCGGCCAGCACGTCGGCGAGCCGGTCCCGGCGGGTGAGTTCGGCGTAGCGCCCGGGGCGCAGGGTGTCCAGGCTGACGTTGACCCGGTGCAGCCCGGCCGCGCGCAGCGCCTCGGCGGTCCTGGCCAGGCCGATGCCGTTGGTGGTCAGCGACACCTCCGCCCCGAGCGCGGCGATCCGCCCGACCAGGGCGGGCAGTCCGCGCCGCAGCAGCGGCTCGCCCCCGGTGAGGCGCACGGCCGTGATGCCGAGCCGGCGGACGGCGATCCGCACCAGGCGGACCACCTCGTCGTCGCTCAGCACCTCCGCCCGGGGCAGCCAGTCCAGCCCCTCGGCGGGCATGCAGTAGGTGCAGCGCAGATTGCACCGGTCGGTCAGCGACACCCGCAGATCGGTGTGCACCCGCCCGTACCGGTCCACCAGCGGGTGCACCGCCCCGGCGCGGTCCGGTGCGGCGCGGTCCGTGACGATGCGATCCGTGACGGCGCGGTCCGGCGCGACGGCGGCCGCCCCCGGGTCCGCCCCCGGCCCGGTGGTGCTCGACGCCCTGTTCCCCAACGCCCTGTCCCCCGACGCACTGTTCCTCGACGCGCTGCTCATCCGCCCAGTACAGGGTCCCCGCGGCGGGAGCACCAGCGGCCGAACCGCCGGGGCGCGCCCACCCGCCGCCGCCCCCGCTCGTGCGATCGTCCAACACCCGGCGGCGGGACTTCGCACCGGCCGCCGGGCCGGGCAGGCTGGGCCCATGGAACAGAGGGACGCGGTCACCGCGCTGGTGCTGGCCGCCGGGGGCGGGCGGCGGCTGGGCGGACGGCCGAAGGCACTGCTGCCGTACCGGGGGCGGCCGCTGGTGGAGCACGCCGCGGCGGCGGCCAGGGCGGGCGGCTGCCGGGAGGTGACGGTGGTGCTGGGCGCGGACCGGGAGCGGGTGCGTTCCACGGCCCATCTGCCGGGCTGCCGGCTGGTGGCCAATCCGGACTGGGCGAGCGGCATGGGCTCCTCGCTGCGGGCCGGTCTGGCCGCGCTGGCCCCGGGCTGCCCGGCGGTGCTGGTGATGCTGGTGGACACGCCGGGGGTGGGCCCGGCCGCGGTAGCCCGGCTGCTGGCCGCGCACCGGGCCGGGGCCGCTCTGGCCGCGGCGACGTACGGGGGCCGGCGCGGGCACCCGGTGCTGATCGGGGCCGGGTACCTGGCAGAGGCGGCGGCGGGCGCGCGGGGGGACGCGGGGGCCCGGGCCCTGCTGGCGGCGCACGCCGACGAGCTGGTCCCGGTCGAGTGCGCCGACGTCGCCTCCCCGGACGACCTGGACACGCCCGCCGACCTCGCCCGCTGGGGCGCGGGGTGACACCCGCCGGCCCGCACCGACGACCCCGGCCGACGGCCCCCGCCGGGGCGGGGCTCCCGCCCCAGGGGGACCGCCCTCCTCCTCACCGGCGAGGATTCGGACGCGCACCCCTGATTCGTCCCTGAGGATTGCCGCATTCCGCGCCGCACCTGCCGGGTTTCGGGGAGCATGGGACTCGTCACTCCGCCCCCGATTCGAACGGACGGTACCCCGCGATGGCCGGACTGCCCGACGACTTCACCGGACACGACCCGGCCGGGCGCGGCCCGGGGGCGGCGGGTGGCGCCCGGGCGATCCGCTGCCCCGCCTGCCGGCGGGAGCACCTCTACGAACCGCCGTCGCTGCCGTGCCCTTGCGGCGCCTCGCTCAAGGTGCCGCTGCTGCGCGGCGGGGTGCCGGTGCAGGTGCGGTTCCGGTCGTGGGAGGACTCCTGGCTGAGCATGCGCTGTCCGCACTGCGGCCGTTCCGACCAGTGGCCGCAACCCGAGTTCACCTGCAACTGCGGGGCCACCGTGCGGCTCCCGGTGGACCGGACGACCCGGCTGGGCGGCGGGGCGGCGGCCGGCCCGCTGGGTGCCGCCGCCGGGCCGCGGGCCTCCCACCCGCACCCGGCCCGCCCCGCGCACTCCCTGGACGCTCCGCCCGCCGCGGCGCCGCCGTCCACCGGGTCCGGCGGCCAGGCCGCGCAGTGGCGGCGCCGCGCGCCGTTCCGCCCGCACCCGGTGCGGACCTCGCAGGACGCGGTGTTCACCGCCGCCCGCTACCTGGAGTGGCTGGGCTTCGAGGACCTGGAGCTGACGGAGGCCCAGGAGCGCGACGGGGTGACCTTGTTGGGCAGCCGGATGGTCGCCCAGGTGGACACCTGGACCGAGCCTGCGGACGTGAAGTCGGTCGAGTGCCTGTGGCTGCAGACCCTGCACGCGGAGGAGATGGCCGCCGCGATGTTCACTCTTGCGGGCTATTCGCACCAGGCCACGGTGCGGGGGGAACAGCTGCTGGTGGCCCTGTTCAGCCTGGATCTGGCGGGTGTGCCGCAGCCCGCGAACGGCGCCGCCGAGGCCCTGATGGAGACCGGCTGGACGTCCTGAGGCCCCGCTCGGGCCCCGACCGGCCGGCCGCTGATCATTTAGACGAAAACCGGGCCGCGCGCAACAACCTCCGCTCGTGATCTGGTGCACAAGCTCGCCCCCGTGTTGAATTGCCGCCACAACGTGGGCCTGTGGCGTGTCTTGCCACGGACGGGGAGGGCCCGCGTCCTGCTGGATGGCGCACACAAGGAGGTGGCGTTGTCGGAGCACGGATGGGGCCCGAACGGTCAGGACGCACCGGGGCGGACGGCGCCTTCGGAGCCGGGGGACACCGTGTGGCGGCTGCGGTCCCGGGCGTGCTGGCGGGAGGCCGCCGACCTGCTGCGGCCGGCCGCCGAACGCGACCCGGCGGTGGCTCTGATCAGGGCCGAACTCCTGATCGAGCAGTGCTTGTTCACCGCCACCCACTGGAACCAGGCGGAGCAGGCCCTGCGGCTGGCCGAGGCCACCTCGGCCACCACCGAGCAGCGCGCGGCGGCGGCCTGCGCCCGGGGCTTCCTGGCGTACGTGGCCAGTGTGCTGGGCGCCCGCGACCGTCTCGACGAGGCGCAGGCCGCACTCGGCCGCACCTCGGCACTGCTGCCGCCGGACGCACCGGGCCGGCCGCTGCTGGACTTCCGCCGGGGGCTGGTGGCGGAGAACCTGCTCCGCGACCCGACCGCGGCCTGGATCGCCTACCGCCGGGCCCACGAGGGCGCGGGCGAGCTCGGCGACGACCTGCTGCGCTCCTCGACCTGGCGGCACCTGGCCGCGCTGGCACTGGCCGCCGGGGACCACGAGCGGGCCCGGGAGGGCTTCGACGCCTCGTTGCGGCTGCGCGAGCAAATGGGCTTCACGGTCGGGGTGGCCCCGGCGCTGGCGGCGCTGGCCGAGGTGTCCGAGCCGGAGGAGGCCGCCCGGCTGCGGGCGGAGGCGACCACCCTGGTGCAGGCGCTCGGAGGCGTGCCGGTCTGGCTCGCACGCCAGCTGAGCGCGGCGCGCGCGCCGGGCACTCCTCCGGACGGACGCATCGGGAGGCAGGCCGGGGGCCCGATCAGCTAAGGTGACCCTAACCTGGCCGGGGCGAGCAGTGCCCCGGCCGGGTTCGCCCTGCCGTGCCCGGGCTCCGCCGAGCCCCGGCCGGCCGGGTCCGGACATACGGCGCGACGGCCGCGAGCCGCCAGCCCGGCGCCGGAGTGCGCGCCCTTCACGCCGGGCGCCGGCTTCACCGCCCCCGCGTCCGCACCACCGAACGCTCCGACCGGCGCCGGGCCGGCTGCCGCCTCGTTTACACCGCCCGGTCCGAGGCGATGTGCGCCGGCCGCCCCCGCGTCACGCGAGGTTGACGGTGGTGAACGGCGGTGCGCGGCCCGGCCGGGCCGCGACCCCCGGAAATACGGGAATTCCCCATCGATATCAATATGACAATGCGACTTATCCCTCGCCAGAAATCCCTCTCCTCAGCGCATTGACAGCGAATCAGCCATTCTCCGGCCGAGCATCCGTCATGATGGTCCCCGCCATCACGACGCAGGAATTGCGACGCAGGAAAGCGAGGCTGGTCCAGGCGATGAAATTGTCCGACATACCGCTCGGTTGGGCCGTCACCGGCGTTGTCGCGCTGCTGGTCAGCGCGCTCCTGGTGGCCCTGGCCCGGAGCCGGGGATCCGCCGGCGGCACCGCCGCGGATTCCTGGGAGCGATCCGAGGAACGGCGCCGCCGCAAGGAGTCCCTGTACGGCGGGGCCTCGTACACCCTGCTGTTCTGCTGCGCGGCCGTCGCCGCCGCACTCTCCTTCCACGGGCTGGTCGGCTTCGGGGTGCAGAACCTCAACCTGTCCGGCGGCTGGGAGTACCTGGTGCCGTTCGGCCTGGACGGGGCGGCCATGTTCTGCTCCGTGCTCGCCGTGCGCGAGGCCAGCCACGGCGACGCCGCGCTCGGCTCCCGACTGCTGGTCTGGCTGTTCGCCGGCGCCTCGGCCTGGTTCAACTGGGTGCACGCCCCGCGCGGTCTCGGCCACGCCGGCGCGCCGCAGTTCTTCGCGGGGATGTCGCTCTCGGCCGCCGTGCTGTTCGACCGGGCCCTCAAGCAGACCCGCCGGGCCGCACTGCGCGAACAGGGCCTGGTCCCCCGGCCGCTGCCGCAGATCCGGATCGTCCGCTGGCTGCGCGCCCCGCGCGAGACCTACGCGGCCTGGTCGCTGATGCTGCTGGAGGGCGTGCGGAGCCTGGAGGAGGCGGTCGACGAGGTCCGCGAGGACAAGCGCGAGAACGCCAGGGAGAAGGAGCGCCGCAAGCTCGCCGGGCGCCGCGAGCGGGCCGAGATCAGGGCCATCAACCGCACCCACAGCGTCTGGCGCCCGCGCGGCGGCGGCTCCGGGTCGTCCTCCCGGCAGTTGGAGCCCGGCCCGGAGTCCGCCATAGCGGGCGGCCCCGGCGGCCCCGGCAGCCCCGACCGGCCCGTGGTCGAGCCGCCGGGACGGGCCGAGGCCGTGGAGGGAGCGATCGCGCAGGCGGGCCTGCCGGCCCGTCCCGAGCTGCGCACCATCGACCTCACGCTCGACGACGACACCGTGGCACTGCCCCGGCTGGACTCGCTGGAGCGCAAGTTGAAGGACCTCGAGCAGCAGTTCGGCTGAGGCAGGAAGCGAGGCCGAGGCTGACACCGAGCCGCCGCAGGGCCCCCGGGCATCACTCCCGGGGGCCGTGCCACACCCCGCCGCGCCACACCCCGCCGCGCCACACCCCTGGCGGCGTCACTCCGCCGGCGTCACCGTCAGCTCGAACCACATCCGCTTGCCCGACCCCCTGGGCTCCACGCCCCACCCGTCGGCCAGCGCCTCGACCAGCATCAGCCCGCGCCCGGAGGAAGCCTGCTCCCCCGGCGTGCGGCGGGTCGGCCAGAGGTCCGACTCGTCCTCCACCTCGACCCGCAGCCGGGCCCGGCCGCCGTCCGCGTCCGGCTCCCGGTAGAGCCGGGCGGTGAACATCGCGTCCCGGTCGGTGTGCCGGATCGCGTTGGTGACCAGCTCGGAGGAGAGCAGCTCGGCGGTGTCGATCAGCTCGGCGACGCCCCAGCGGCGCAGCGCGTCCCGCAGCTCCGCCCGGACCTCGGCGATCCGGGCCAGGTCGGCCTGCCCGATCCGGCGGCGCAACTGCTGGGCGGCCAGGCCGCCCTCGGGGCCGTCCCAGCGCAGCACCAGCAGCGCTATGTCGTCCTCGCGCTCGCTGGAGTCGGCGGCCTGCGAGGCGATCCGGTCGGCCAGCTCCTCCAGCGGGTCGCGGCCGATCCGGGTGGCGTCCGCGAGCGGCTCGGCGAACTCCGCCGTCAGCCGCGCGATGCCCTCGTCCAGGTCCATACCGCGCGACTCGACCAGGCCGTCGGTGCAGAGCAGCACCGTCTCGCCCGGGTCGAGGCTGAACCGGGTGACCCGGTACTCCTCGTCGGGGGCGATGCCGAGCGGGAGCCCGCCGGCCACCGGGACGGTGCTCGCGGTGCCGTCGGCGCGCCGCACCACCGGGTCGAGGTGGCCGGCCCGCACCGCGTACACGACGCCGTAGTCGACGTTGACCTCGGCGTAGGTGCAGGTGGCGAAGTGGTCGGTGTCCAGGTCGGCGAGGAAGCGGGAGGCCCGGGCCATCACGGCGGCGGGCGGGTGGCCCTCGGCGGCGTAGGCCCGCAGGGCGATCCGCAGCTGGCCCATGATCCCGGCGGCGTGCACGTCGTGGCCCTGGACGTCGCCGATCACCAGGCCGACGTGTCCGCCGGGCAGCGGCACCACGTCGTACCAGTCGCCGCCGATCTGGAGTCCGGAGCCGGCCGCGAGGTAGCGGACGGCGGTGGTGACCCCGGGCACGGAAGGCACCGTGCGCGGCAGCATGACCCGTTGCAGACCGGCCGCCAGCTCGTGCTCGGCGTCGTGCAGCCGGGCCCTGGCCAGGGACTGGGCGACCAGGCCGCCCAGGGTGGAGAGCAGGGTGCGCTCGTCGGCGTCCAGCTGGCGGTCGTCGTCGAAGCTGACCACGCAGACGCCGATCGCCCGGCCGCTGGCGACCAGCGGCAGGAACGCCCAGGAGCTGCGGCTGGTGCGGCGGGCCTGCTCCCAGACGTCCGGGTAGCGCTCGCGGTACTCCTCGCGGCTGGCGCAGAACACCGGGGCGCGGCCCCGCAGCGCCTCGGCCGCGGGGTGGCTCGGCGGCAGCACCGAGCGGTCGTAGCCGGCCAGTTCCTCGGGCCGGTAGCCGGAGGCGCCGATGATCTGCACCCGGCCGGCCTCGAAGGAGGCGAGGACGAGGCCGTCCGGCGGCAGGCCGGGCAGCGGCAGCTCGGTGAAGACCCGGGCCACGTCGCGCACGGTGACCGCCTCCGAGAGCGCCCGGGCGGCCTCCTTGATGAAGCGGGAGCGCTCCTCGCGCAGCAGGGCGAGCCGGTCGGCGCGGTCGCGTTTGTGCAGCTCGACGGTGGCGTCCCAGACGAAGCCGACCATCCGGGAGGCCCGGCCGAAGGCGTCGGCGAGGACCCGGCCGCGGAAGCGGACGGCATGCGTGGTGCCGTGCGGGCCGACCGTCCGGTAGTAGGCGCCGCACTGGCCGAGCTCGGCGACGGCGCGTTCGACCCGGCGGCGCACCACCGGGGCGTCCTCGGGGTGGAGCAGGGCCAGGAAGGAGGCCGAGGTGCGGTCGAAGCGCCCCTTCTCGGCGGAGTCCAGGCCGACGATGGTGCAGGCCCGCTGGTCACCCTCCAGGATGTCGCGGCGGATGTCCCAGTCGAAGGAGCCGATGCCGTTGGCCGCCATCGCCGGCTCCAGCCAGTCCGGCGTGGAGTCGCCCGGGGAGACCGGCACGCCGCCGGAGAGCATCGGCGCGAGCCGGCCGGCGGCGAGGCCGGGGGCGGTGCGCAGCGCGTTCCGCCGGGCCGCCTGTGCGGGGGGCCTGGCCCGGCCGGAGCCCGTCGTGGGCGGACCGGACGGGAGGGCCGGCCCCGATGACTCGGGCTCTGTGGGCATGCTGCTCCTACCGCTGCCGTGACGGACCGCGCCGACCGTCCGGACGGGCCGCGTGGCGGTGTGATGGGTGGTGCTCGACGGTCGCGCGCCGACGGGCGGTCATCGGTCGAGACGGTGGGAGTTTCCCGCCGCTTCTCGCTCGTGGGCACACATTCCCACCATCCTGGCCAATGTTCGGCCGAGCGGCAATGGCAACGGGCCGGAAATCTTGCCGCTCGCCTTCACTTACGGGCATCGTTCGGTCGCGAACAGTGCTCGTGCGACAAACGGTGGGCCGGGGAGTCAGAGTTCGGCGGTGGCCAGTTCGAACCAGGTGACCTTGCCGTCGCCGCGCAGTTGCACGCCCCAGGAATCGGCGAGCGCCTCGACCAGCATCAGCCCCCGGCCTGAGGTGGCGTACTCCCCGTCCGGCTCGCGGCGGCGGCCGGGGAGGGCTGCCTCGCCGTCCTGGACCTCGATCCGCAGCCGCTGGTCACCGGTGAGCACCGCGTCGAAGACCGCTCCCCGGCCGGTGTGCCGCAGCGCGTTGGTGACCAGCTCGGAGGTGAGCAGCTCGGCCGTGTCGGCCAGCTGCGGCACGCCCCAGTGGCCGAGCGCGGCGCGCAGCCGGTGGCGGACCGCGCCGACGGCGACCAGGTCGGCGGCCTCCAGTGCCAGGTGGAGCCGGCGGTTCAGCGCGCAGCCCGGTGCCGGTACGCCCGGCCGGGCGACGCCCGCCGCGCCCATGGTGCCCGCTGTGCCCGCCGCGGCGCCCTGGCCGGTTCCGGTGATCCGGAAGGCACCCCCCGAACTCGTCCGCTGCCGCGGGAATCGCGACTGACCGTCCATCACCCCTGCCCCCGCCCTCGCTCCGGGCCGCCGATCCGCGCCCCCGCCGGTCGGTCGACCCCTTTGGTACTGACCAATCATCGTCATGCCCACCTTTCGGCATTTGGAACAGTGCGGGGGCGATCACCTGGGGTGAAAGGGGCACGAGGCGGTTCGCGTGATCCAGCCGCTCCCGCCGGACGGGTTTGCGAGGCGTGCGGGCGCGTTCCAGAGCTTCGGGCGGATTCCGGGCCCCGTGCGGCTTCCGGACCACGGGCTGCTTTCGGACCCCGTGCGGCTTCCGGACCCCGGACCGTTTCCGGACCCCGGGCCGCTTCCGGACCCCGGCGCGAGCCCCCGCCGCGGGGGCGCCCGGACGAGTCCCGTGTGCCGAAAGACGCGCGAGCGGCAAGGCTGGACAGGGCGGACGGCTCCGGGTTCAATGGCCGGAGGTGTTTGAACGCCGTTCTAAAAGCCCTCACCCCCTCCCGTCGACCGCGAGCGAGGAACCGTGCGACTGACTCCCACCGAGCGGGACCGGCTGCTGATCTTCACGGCAGCCGAGCTGGCCCGCGCCCGCCGCGCCCGGGGCGTGCGGCTCAACATCCCCGAGGCCACCGCGCTCATCGCCGACGCCGTCTGCGAGGCCGCCCGCGACGGCCGGCGCCTCGCCGAGGCCGTCGAGGCCGGCCGCTCCGTGCTCACCGCCGCCGACGTGCTGCCCGGCGTGCCGGACGTGGTCACCGTGGTCCAGGTCGAGGCGGTCTTCGACGACGGCACCCGCCTGGCCGTGGTCGACGACCCGTTCCGCGGCGCCGGCTCGCTCGGCGAGGACGCCCCCGGCGGCGCCCTGCCCGGCGACGGCGCCGGCTACGACCCGGTCGAGGAGACCGTCGTCCTCCCCGTCCACAACACCTCCGGCGTCCCGATCTCCGTCACCTCGCACTTCCACTTCTTCGAGGCCAACCCCCGGCTGGCCTTCGACCGCGCCGCCGCCTACGGCACCCACCTCGCGGTCCCGGCCGGCTCCTCGGTGCGCTTCGACCCGGGCAGCACCGTCGAGGTCGGCCTCGTCCCGATCGGCGGCGCGCGGGTCGCGATCGGCTTCGCCGGCCTGGTCGACGGCCCGCTCGACGCCCCCGGTGCCAAGGAGTCCGCGCTCGCCAAGGCCCGCGCCACCGGCTACCTGACCGGCTTCGACGACGCGGAGGTGGAGTCATGACGTCCATCAGCCCGCACGACTACATCTCCGTGCACGGCCCGCGCGCCGGGGACCGGGTCCGGCTCGGCGACTCCGGGCTGGTGGTCCGGGTCGAGTCGGACTCCCAGCGGCCCGGCGACGAGTTCCTGGCCGGATTCGGCAAGACCGCCCGCGACGGCCTGCACCTCAAGCCCGCCGCCGTCCGCGACACCTGTGACGTGGTGATCAGCAACGTGCTGGTGATCGACGCCGTCCAGGGCGTCCGCAAGACCTCGATCGGCCTGGTCGGCGGCCGGATCGCCTCGATCGGCCGGGCCGGCAACCCCGACACCCTGGACGGCGTGGACGTCGTGGTCGGCACCGGCACCACGATCGTCTCCGGCGAGGGCCTGATCGCCACCGCCGGCGCCGTCGACACCCACGTCCACCTGCTCTCGCCGCGGATCATGGAGGCCTCGCTCGCCTCCGGCGTCACCACGATCATCGGCCAGGAGTTCGGCCCGGTCTGGGGCGTCGGCGTCAACTCGCCCTGGGCGCTGCGGCACGCCTTCAACGCCTTCGACGCCTGGCCGGTCAACATCGGCTTCCTCGGCCGCGGCTCCTCCTCCGACGAGGCCCCGCTGATCGAGGCCCTCGCCGAGGGCGGCGCCTGCGGCTTCAAGGTGCACGAGGACATGGGCGCGCACACCCGCGCCCTGGACACCGCGCTGCGGGTGGCCGAGGAGTACGACGTCCAGGTCGCCCTGCACACCGACGGCCTCAACGAGTGCCTGTCCGTCGAGGACACCCTCAGGGTGCTCGACGGCCGGACCGTCCACGCCTTCCACATCGAGGGCTGCGGCGGCGGCCATGTGCCCGATGTGCTGAAGCTGGCGGGCGTGCCCAACGTCATCGGCTCCTCCACCAACCCCACCCTGCCCTTCGGCCGGGACGCCCTGGGCGAGCACTTCGGCATGATCGTCTCCGCCCACGACCTCAAGACCGACCTGCCCGGCGACGCCGCGATGGCCCGCGACCGGATCCGCGCCGGCACCATGGGCGCCGAGGACGTGCTGCACGACCTGGGCGTCATCGGCATCACCTCCTCCGACGCCCAGGGCATGGGTCGGGCCGGCGAGACCGTGCGCCGCACCTTCGCCCTGGCCGGGAAGATGAAGGCCGAACTCGGCCCGATGGAGGGCGACGGGCCCGAGGACGACAACGAGCGGGTGCTGCGCTACATCGCCAAGCTGACCATCAACCCGGCCGTCGCCCACGGCCTCGCGCACGAGGTCGGCTCGATCGAGACCGGCAAACTCGCCGACATCGTGCTCTGGCGCCCCGACCACTTCGGCGCCAAGCCGCAGCTGGTCCTCAAGGCCGGCTTCCCCGCCTACGGCGTCACCGGCGACCCCAACGCCTCCACCGACCGCTGCGAACCCCTCGTCCTGGGACCGCAGTTCGGCGCCCACGGCGCCACCGCCGCCGACCTCTCGGTCGCCTTCGTGGCCCGGGCGGCCGCCGACGGCGGCCACCTCGACCGCGCCGCCGACGGCCTGCCCACCCGGCGCCGCCGCGTCGGCGTCCGCGGCACCCGCGGCATCGGCCCGCGCGACCTGGTGCGCAACGCCCGCACCGGGCGGGTCGAGGTCACCGGGACCGGCCTGGTCTCGCTCGACGGCGACCCGCTGCGCTCCGAACCGGCCGACAGCGTCTCGCTCAGCCGCCTCTACTTCCTCTGACCCGCACTTCCCACGCCATCACCCACCCGTTCCACCGAAGGACCTCGCGATGACCACCCCCGCCCCCGCCTCGCTCGGCTACCGGATGCCCGCCGAGTGGCACCCGCACGACCGGACCTGGATGGCCTTCCCCACCACCAACCCGACCTTCGACACCCCGGAGAACCTGCACACCGGCCGCGAGGCCTGGGCCTCGGTCGCCAACACGATCGTCCGCTACGAACCGGTCACCCTGGTGGTCAACACCGGTGAGACCGAGGAGGCCCGCAAGTACGTCTCCGAGCAGGTCGAGATCGTCGAGCGCCCGCTGGACGACGCCTGGATGCGCGACATCGGCCCGTCCTTCCTGATCGACGGCGAGGGCGGCCTGGCCGCCACCGACTGGATCTTCAACGGCTGGGGCGCCCAGGGCTGGGCCCGCTGGGACAAGGACCAGCACATCGCCGAGCACATCACCGAGCTGACCGGCGTCCGCCGCTTCGCCTCCCGGCTGATCAACGAGGGCGGCGGCATCCACGTCGACGGCGAGGGCACCGTGCTCGTCACCGACACCGTCCAGCTCGGTGAGGGCCGGAACTCCGACTGGACCCGGGAGGAGGTCGAGGCCGAGCTGCACGCCTTCCTCGGCACCACCAAGGCGATCTGGCTGCCGCGCGGACTCACCCGCGACTACGACGAGTTCGGCACCCGCGGCCACATCGACATCGTCGCCTCCTTCGTCCGGCCCGGCGTCGTCGTCGCCCACGTCCAGCCGGACCCGGCGCACCCCGACCACGCGGTGTGCCAGGAGCTGGTGGCGATCCTGCGGACCTCCACCGACGCCCAGGGGCGCCCGCTGGAGGTCGTCGAACTCCCCGCCCCGACCGTCCTGCTCGACGAGGACGGCGAGCCGGTCGACTACTCCTACATCAACCACTACGTCGCCAACGGCGCCGTGGTGCTGTGCGCCTTCGACGACCCGCGCGACCAGGAGGCCGCCGCGATCCTCGCCGAGGCGTACCCCGGCCGCACCGTCGAACTGGTCGACGCCCGCGAGATCTTCGCCAACGGCGGCGGCATCCACTGCATCACCCAGCAGCAGCCGAGGGCGTGATCCGCCCGGTCCGTCCGGGGCCTACCGGCGGTACCTCGCCAGGTCGTCGGTGGTGAGTCCGTGGGTGCTGTGCATCGCGATCGAGCTGTAGGAGGAGCGGGCGGCCCGTAGCCGGGCCAGCCGCTCCCGCTCGGCCAGCAGCCCGTCGAGGTTCTCGGTCGGGCCGCCGCGGCGCCGGTGCAGGAACACCGCCAGACCGGCCACCAGGGCGGCGAAGCCGGCGAACAGAAGGACCAGTGCGACCATCGGGCCACCTCCTCGGATCGGGGACGCCCCGATCGGTACGTACCCGCAGGAGTGGGAGGTCGAACCGGCCGACCTCCCACTCCGTGGCCCGCCGGGCACGGTCAGTATCGTGGACCCGTACCGAACCCCGGAGGAGCAGCACCGATGGCCGACGCCCGCCCGCGCCGACCGGCCCGCCCGCGCGAGGAGGTCTTCGCCACCGCGCGTACCGCGATCGCCGAGCACGGGCTGGCCGGGCTCACCATGGCCGGCCTCGGCAAGAAGCTCCAGATGAGTGCCGGCCACCTGCTCTACTACTTCGGCAGCAAGGACCAGCTGCTGTTGGAGACCCTCCGCTGGAGCGAGGAACAGCTCGGCGCCCGCCGCCATGACCTGCTCACCGACACCACCCTGGACGTTTGGCAGCGGCTCGCCGGTTACGCCGGGCTCTACCTGCCCGAGGGCCCCGGTGACCCGCGCTGGATCCTCTGGGTCGAGGTGTGGGGCCGCTCCCCCGCCAGCGAGGAGCTGCGGCAGGGGCAGCTGGAGATCGAGGCCCCCTGGCAGGCCGACCTGGTCGCCCTGATCGAGGACGGTACCGCCGTCGGCCGCTTCGGCCCCGGCGACGCCACCGAACGCGCCAGCCAGATCCGCGCCCTGCTCGACGGCCTCGCCGTCCCCCTCGCCCTCGGTCTCAGCGGCGCCCGCCGCACCCGTGCGCTCCATCTCGCCGAGTCCGCCTGCGGCACCCTGCTGGCCGCCGCACCCGCCTGAGCGGGCACGGGACCGCCCCCGCGACCGGGCCCGGCTACTCGGTCCAGATCGCGGCGGCGGTCCGGTCGTCGGTGTACCCCTTGGCGCGGACCTGGACCTGGCGGAGGAAGTCCACCGTGCCCGGCGGGTGCGGATGCGCCCAGTGCGAGGCCAGGAAGTGCGCGACGGCGGGCTCGTCCGCGACCGGGCGGGCCAGTCCCGGGGTGCAGAGCAGCAGAATGTCCCCCGGGGTCGCCGGGACCATCCGGAAGCGGAACGGGCGCGGCCCGGGCACCGGGGACTCGGGCAGCGGCGGCTGGCCGTCGGGGTGGTGCAGCAGCCGGGCCGCGTACGCGTCGATCCAGTGGCCGGAGCGCAGCAGGTACAGCCCGCCCGGGCCGACCCCGAACGCCGCCCGGTACCCGGCCTCCGGGTCCAGCGAGACCAGCAGGCAGTGCAGGGAGGCGGGGGACGGCTCTTCGTCCCCGTCCGCCTCCGCCGCCCCGTCCGCCGTCCGGTCCGACGCGACGACCGGGGCCAGTGCGCGGAGCGGGGCGACGGCGCCGAGCACGAGCCGCTGGAGGCCGTAGCGGAGGCGGTCGCGGGCGCCGTCGCGCAGGTCCGCGGCGAGGCCCTCGCGGCTGCGGCCGACCGCGCCCGCGAGCTGACGACAGGCCTCGGCGCTCGCGGTGGCGACCGGTCCGGCGGCCGGGCCGGAGTGGTCGAAGCCGCCGAGCACCGCGAGCAGCAGCCCGTCCGCGCCCTCGCCGAACCGGGTGACCAGCAGCGAGTCCCGCCGGGGCTCGCCCCGGTAGCGGGCGGAGTCGCCGCGCACGGAGACCGCCCGCAGGGTGGTGGCGGCGTACTGGGCGCCCTCCAGCACGGTGTCGGCGACGATGCCGCCCAGCGCGCCGGGGTCGGCCTCGGGGACGGCGGTGGGCTCGGGGCCGTACGTGGGCGGGCGTTCGCCGACGTGCGGGACGGCGGGCGCGGACCCGGCCCGTCCGGGGCGGGGGTCCGGCCGCGGGGCGGGCGGCGCGGCCACGGGTTCGGGTACGGGTACGGGTACGGGTACGGGAGCGGAGGCTTCCGGCTCGGGTTCGGGAGCGGATTCCGGTGCGGGGGCTTCGGAAGCAGGTTCGGGCTCGGGCTCAGCAGCCGCCTCGGCCTGCGACACAGCAGCGGACGCCGGAGCCGGAGCCGGGGCCGGGGCGGCCACGGGATCGGGCCCGGTCCGGGGCTCGGGCACCCGGGGAGCCGGTTCGGCAGCCGTGTCCGCCGCCTCCGGCGGCTCGGCCGGGGCGGCGGGCCCCGCCTCCGCCCAGGCGGGGGCGGGGAAGCGGCGGGTGTCGTCGGCGCCCGGAGCCTCGTCCGCCGGGCGCTGCGGAGCGATCACACCGACGGCGGTGTCGAACCAGTCGTCGATGCTGTCCCGCTCCAGCACCTCCCGGTCGCCCTGCACCGCCTCGGCCTCCTCCGCCTCCCCGGACTTCTCGGCCTCCCCGGATTCCCCGGACTCGCCGGCCTCGCCGTCCGTGGCCCGCTGCTGCCCGATGAGTCCGGCCGCCGTCGCGAACCAGTCGTCGACACTGCCCTCCCCCGGTCCGGCGTCCGGGGTGTCGGGGAGGGTGCCGGCCGGGCCCGCGTAGACCGTGTCCCACCAGCCGTCGTCCGGCCGGAGCCGCTGCTGCGCGGGTGCACCCTGTTCGGTCATCTGGCGGCTCCTGATCGCTGCTGCTCGTTGCTAGTTACTCCCACGCGCCGCCCCCGGGCGGGCCCGGCGGCCCCGGACGTCATTGTCCCCAAGTGCGACGACGCTGTCCGGGTTTCGGCGACAACCACGCACACATCGGCCGATACCGATCACCGGGTCCGGCGCCCGTTTCGCTTCCGTTCCTCCCACAGTCGACCGAACCGCCCGGACCAGGGTGTTTCCGGGGTATTCAGGCAACTCCGCGCCCGAAAATGAGAACCGGGGAGGGGGCTCGCTTCACTCGTTCGGCTGATTAAATGTGCGCATGACCGCGTCGGCCCCCAGCACACCCCGGCCGGGGAGGGCCGCTCCCGCGGTCCGCCCGGTGGGCGCGCTGTGGATCCTGCTGCTGGTCGGGCTGCTGACGGCGCTCCCGTGCGCGGCGCACGCCAGGGCGGCCACGGCCGAACGATCCGGCTTCCCGGTGACCGTCCCGGCCGACCCCCCGGTGGGCCCGCCGACCGGACTCCTCGCCGTTCCGCTGGCCGACGCACCCCCGCACCTCCCCGGCACCGCCGCCACCGGTCCGGCCACCACGCCGCGGACCCTCGACGACCGCCTCCGCGCGGAGAGCCACCGGCACTGGACCTGGTGCTCGGTCGACGGCAACCCGCCGCACCGCAACAACGGCTGCTCCAGCCACCCGTACTGCGCCCAGGACGCCCAGCTCCCCAACCCGCCGCCGCACCAGCAACCCGCCGCGGCACCCCGGCCGGAGACCGCCGAGGTACCGCCCCGGGTGGTGCCCGCCGGACTGCCGGTCGGGCCGCACCCCGCGCCCGACCTGCACGAACTCCAAGTAAACCGGTCCTGAGCGGAACCCGCCGCCGGCCCCGGCCCTCCCCCGCCGCCCAACGCGCGCGGGTGGGCGGGACCGACGGATCCGCCCCCTCCCGCCACCTCTTCAGTCCGCCGCGCCCGATGCGCGGTGGGGACAAGGACACCTCATGGGTTCCGCCTCCAAGCAGTCGAACAAGGCTCCGGGCAACAAGCCGGGCGCCAAGCAGGCGAGCAACGACCGCCGCGCCCGGATCGCCGAGCTGCGCGCCGTCGAGCAGCGCCGCGACCGCCGCAACAAGATCCTCGCGAGTTCGATCGCCGGTGTCCTGGTGATCGCCGCGATAGCCACCGGCACCTGGATCGTGGTCGACGCCAACAAGGACAAGAAGGACAAGGCCGCCGCTGCCGCCGCCCCGATCGACGGCGTCCAGACCTTCGGCGACCTGAGCCGCAACCACGTCAAGGAGAAGGTCACCTACCCGCAGACCCCGCCGGTCGGCGGTGACCACAACGCGGTCTGGCTGGACTGCATGGGCACCGTCTACGACCAGCCGGTCGAGAACGAGCGAGCCGTCCACTCGTTGGAGCACGGCGCGGTCTGGGTGACCTACAACAGCAAGGCCGCCCCCGAGGACATCAAGGCCCTCTCCGACAAGGTGAAGGCCACCCCGTACTCGCTGATGAGCCCGTACCCGGACGAGAAGGGCACCATCACCCTGAACGCCTGGTCGACCCAGCTCGTCGTGGACAGCGCCAGTGACCCCCGGGTGAGCCAGTTCTTCACCAAGTACGTCCAGGGCAAGCAGACCCAGGAGCCGGGCGCCTCCTGCTCGATGGGGCAGATGTGACCGCCGCCGAGACAGGCGGCCACGGGGCGGACGACCGCATGGCGGGCGAGCACGGGGCGGACGGCCACGAGGACGCCGGGCCGGAGGCCGCTCCGGCTGCCTCGCGGCGGCGGATCTGGTGGCCGGCCGCGCTGGCCGCCGCGCTCGCCCTCGCGCTCGGGGTGCCGGCGCTGGTGGCCGGCGGGACCTCGGCCTCCGGCACCTCCTCCTCGCTCAGCGTGCCGGCGGACGACTCCCCGGAGGCCGGGTTCGCCCGCGACATGGCGACCCACCACCAGCAGGCGGTGGACCTGTCGTTCATCGTCCGGGACCGG
Organism: Kitasatospora purpeofusca; assembly: GCF_034043715.1. GTDB lineage: Bacteria > Actinomycetota > Actinomycetes > Streptomycetales > Streptomycetaceae > Kitasatospora > Kitasatospora purpeofusca_A. The sequence continues at coordinate 88,196 of NZ_JAXCLC010000035.1, forward strand.
ACCGCGGACGAGCCCACCCGCACGCTGGCCTTCGACATCATCAACACCCAGGCCAACCAGCGCGGCATGATGATGGGCTGGCTCGACCAGTGGGGGCTCACCCAGCACTCCCCGGCCAAGCCGATGGCCTGGATGGCGATGGGCGGCCACGGACACGGCGCCGACTACCAGGCGCACGACGGTTCACTGATGCCCGGCATGGCCACCACCGCCCAGCTCGCCAAGCTCCGTTCGCTGAGCGGACGGGAGGCCGAGGTGTTCTACCTGCAGCTGATGCTGGAGCACCACAAGGGCGGGGTGGAGATGGCCCAGGGCTATGTCGACCTGGCGCACAACGAGTCGGAGAAGCGGCTCGCGCAGTCGATGGTGATCGGCCAGACCTCGGAGATCGGACTGATCACCGACATGCTCAAGGATCGCGGCGCCGCCCCGGGCGTGCCCGCCTCCTGAGCCGCCCCGGCGGTACGGCGGCAGAGCACCGCGGCACCACCGCACGCACGACCCGCACGACCCGCACGACGGCACAGTACGGCCGGGGGGGGGGGGGGGGGGCCCCGCCCCCCCCCCCCCCCC
>NZ_JAXCLC010000036.1:0-84764 GCF_034043715.1 Kitasatospora purpeofusca
ATACCCCCGCGCGGCCGGCCGGGGGGGTTCGGGCCGTCGGCGCGGGTGCGGGTGGGGGCCGCTCAGCCGGTGTACTGGGCGAAGATCCTGGCGAACTCGTAGGGCTGCTGCGGGATGTTGGTGCACTTGAAGAGGCCGCCGGTGCAGGCGTTGGCGTCCCGGGTGGCGTCCCAGAAGGCCAGCTCACCGAGGTGGTGCTGACGGGCGAAGGCGACCAGCTGCTGCGCGTCGGCCTGGTTGTAGACCTGGTGGTCGTCGTTCTCGCCGATCATCGGGGTGACGCCGACCGCCGACCACAGCTGGGCGTCGCTCCTGGCCGGGTACAGGGCCTTGAGCTGGCCGTAGAGGGACTGCGCGGCCTGGACGGCGGCGTCGCCGTAGTCCGCGCCGGAGCGGTAGTAGTCCATCGCCATGACGTTGACGAGGTCGACGTCCACGCCCGCGTCGCGGGCCGAGCGGACGATGGCGACGCCCTCGCTGGTGAGGCCCTCGGGGAGCACGGGCAGGGTGAAGGAGACCTTCAGTCCCGGGTTGGCCTTCTGCAGTTTGGCGAGTGCGGCGGAGCGGCGCTCGTTGGCGGCGGTGTCGGCGATCGCGGCGCCCTCGATGTCGAAGTCCACGTAGCGCAGGCTGTAGGCCTTCACGACCGCGTCGTACTCGGCGAACAGCGAGTCGACGGTGGTGCAGGCGGCGGCGAGTTCGGTGCCGCTGGCGCCGCCGAAGGAGAGCTTGACGTCGCCGCCGGCCGCGCGCAGCGCGTCGATCTGGTCCTTGGCCCAGCCGGTGCGCGGGTCGTAGGCGTTGAACCAGCTGGCCTTGCAGCCGACGGCGGTGACGAAGCCCATGGTGAAGGCCTTGAGGTTGCCGGACTCGGCCATCGCGGGCAGCGAGGGGGTGGGCCAGGCTCCCATGTCGATGTACGGGGCCACCGGGAGCGCCACGTTGGGCGCGGGGGTGGTGGGCGGCGTGGTCGTGGGCGGGGCGGTGGTCGGGGGCGTCGTGGTCGGCGGGGTGGTGGTGGGTGGCGGGGTGCTCGGGTTGCCGCCGGGGCCGGACAGGGTCACGTCGTCGGCGAGGTAGGCGCCCTGGCCGTACCAGCCGTGCAGGTAGACGTTGACGCTGGTGGTGGCCGCGCCGGTGGTGAAGGTGGCGGTCAGCTGCTGCCAGCCGCCGCCGCCGGGCGTCCAGACGGCCGGATCGGTGACGCCGCTGCCGGTCGCGCCGAGGTACACGTACTGGCCCTTGACCCAGGCGCTCAGCGTGTAGGTGGTGTTGGGCCTCACGGCGACGCTCTGGCCGCACTGCGCGGTGTCGGAACTGCCGACGGCGCCGCTCAGCGCGTAGGAGCCGCCGTGCGCGCCGGAGTTGACCACACTCCCGGTCGCGCCGGAACAGCTCCACGGCCCGAGCGAGCCGCTCTCGAACCCGGGGTTGCCGAGCAGGTTGCCGTCGGCGGCGCCGGCGTTCCCGGCGACCGTGGCCAGGCCGCCGCCGGCGAGGACGACGGCGGCGGTGAGGCCGAGCAGCTTGGTGCGGACCGCCGGGCGGCGGCGGTGCCGGACAGGGGCGTCGTGGGGCGCGCGTGGCATGGGGGTGCCTCTCGGGAACGAGGCCTGCCACCGGCCTCGCGCGGTGGGGAGGGGCGCGGGGGCGGGTGACGGCGGAGGGTGGTCCGGGTGGGGGAGGTGCGCGGTGCTGAGGACCAAGCTGGACTAGACCACCTGGGCACGTCAAGAACCTTCGGGGCATCAGAACGGCCTGTCGGTACGCCTTACGCGGACGTTAAGGTTCCGGCGAGACCCGTTCCCGCTCGCGGTGCTGCTGCGGCACTACGTCGAGCACGGCGGGACGCCCATGAGCGCCGCATCGATCCGCTGCCGGCCGGCTGCGGTGGGTCGGGCTCGGTGGTGCCGCTTGACCTGGAGTGCACTCGAAGGGGCAGGCTGGTGCCCGTTGATCCGACCGCATGTCGGCGCCACGGGGGCCGACACCAGTGAGGAGTACCGTCATGCGCAACGCCACGCTCGGCGCCGAGGGTCCCGAGGTCGGGGTCGTCGGCCTCGGCTGCATGGGGATGACCTGGGCCTACGACGTCCACAACCGGGACGACGAGACCTCGGTCCGGGTGATCCGGCAGGCGCTCGACCTCGGGGTCACGTTGATCGACACCTCCGACATCTACGGCCCGTACAGCAACGAGGAGGTGGTCGGCGCCGCCCTGGCCGGTCCCCACCGGGAGCGCGCGGTGCTCGCCACCAAGGTCGGTCTGGTGCCGGGCAACGGTGAGGAGCGGGTGCTGCGCAACGGCCGGCCCGAGCACATCCGGCGGGCGATCGACGACAGTCTGCACCGGCTCGGCACCGACCACGTCGACCTGTACCAGCTGCACCGGGTCGACCCGGAGGTGCCGATCGAGGAGTCCTGGGGCGCGCTCGCCGAGGTGGTGGCGGCCGGGAAGGCGCGCCGGATCGGGCTGTCCGAGGTGGGTGTCGAGGAGATCGAGCGGGCCCGGGCCGTCCACCCGGTGGCCTCGGTGCAGAACGAACTGTCGCTGTGGACCAGGGACTCGCTGGCCGAGGTGCTGCCGTACACCGAGGAGCACGGGATCGCGTTCCTGCCGTTCTCGCCGCTCGGCCGGGGCTTCCTGACCGGCGGCATCGCCTCCTTCGACGAACTGCCGGCCGACGACTTCCGCCGCCAGCTGCCGCGCTTCCAGCAGGACGCGCTGAAGGCGAACCTGGCGCTGGTGGAGCGGGTGAAGGAGGTCGCGGCCCGGGTCGGCGCGACGCCCGCGCAGGTGGCGCTCGCCTGGGTGGTCGCGCAGGGGCGGTACGTGCTGCCGATCCCGGGCACGAAGACGCCCAAGTACCTGGCGGAGAACGCGGCGGCGGCCGATCTGGTGCTGTCGCCGGCGGACCTCGCGGAACTGGACGCGCTGCCGGCGCCGTCGGGCGAGCGGTACTGAGGGGCCGCCACTGAGCGGGGCGCTACGGCATGGGGTGGCGCTCCAGGACCCATACCTGCTTGCGCCCCGTCTCGCCCGGGGCCCGCACCGGCGCGTCGACCTCGAGGTGGAGCCGGAAGCCGAGCCGTCGGGCGACCGCGGCGCTCGCGGTGTTCGCCGGGTCGCAGTGGATCTCGACCCGGTGGACGCCGGGCAGGGCGAACGCCGCCTCGGTGAGGGCCCGGGCGGCGGTGGTGGCGATGCCTCGGCCGAGGTGGTCGGTGGCGATCCAGTAGCCGATCTCCAGCGCGCCGGGGCCGATCCGGCGGTGCAGCCCGAACGAGCCGATCACCCGGCCGGGTTCGGCGTCCAGTCCGACCAGGTAGATGAAGTCGGTGCCGGCCTCCCAGGCGGCCACGCCGGCCTCGGTCAGCTCGGCGGTGCGGGCCGGGGTGGGCGCCACGGCGGCCCACTCCAGCCAGGGGCGGAGGTGGTCCAGGTCGGCCCGGACGGCGGCGTTGAGGGCGAGGCTCTGGACCGGGGAGCGGCGCCGCAGGGTGATCCCCGAGGCCCCGGCCGGGCGCAGCAGTTCGGGCGGCCGGCCGGGGGTGGCGGGGACAGCAGGGACAGCGCCGGGGGTGAGGCCGGGGGTGGGTACGTCCCCGCACGGCGGTGGCATGACGAGGTTCATGACAGCGATTATGTCGACGTCCTGTACTCGTCACCACCGCCCGTCGCCGCTTACCGGGCTGTCCGGGGGTGCGTCAGAGGCGGATCAGCACCTCGTCGAGTTCCTTGCGCCGCAGGTCCGGTACGCGCGCACCGTCCGCCGGATACCCGACCGGGATGACGTACGCGGCCCGTTCCTCCTGCGGCCGTTCGCACACCTCGTTGAGGAACTTCATCGGGCTCGGCGTGTGGGTGAGCGTGGCCAGCCCCGCCTGGTGCAGCGTGGCCAGCAGCAGGCCGACCGCGATGCCCACCGACTCCTTGGTGTAGTACGGGCGCGGCGAGTGCGGGCCCTTGTGCACCTCGAAGACCACGATCACGGCCGGGGCGTCCTCCAGGAAGGGCTTCTCCCAGTCGGTGCCGATCGGCGCCAGCGCGGCCAGCCACTCCTCGGAGGCCCGGTGCGCGTAGAACTCGCGCTCCTCGGCCTCGGCGGCCTCCCGCAGCCGGCGCTTGCGGTCCGGATCGGTGATCACCACGAACCGCCAGGGCTGCACGTGCGCGCCGCTCGGCGCGGTGTTGGCGGTGCGGATCGCCCACTCCACCACGCCGTCCGGAAGTGGCCGGGTCGAGTAGTCGCGGACGGTCCGGCGCTGCGCCATCACGTCGTGGAAGGACCTGCTGCGTGCCTCCGCCTCGTGGGCGGGCACGGTCATGGGGGTGAGCGGGACACTCGGGTAGGGCGTCCCCGCCACCGCGCTTTCGAGCGCTGTGCTGTCAACCATGGGCGACAGCACAGCACATGACGGCGGGCCGGGGAAGAGGTCTGGACCTTCTCCCCGGCCCGCGGTACGCACGGACTCCGGGCTACAGCTCGCCGACCCGCCCGCCGCCGACCTCGATCCGCCGGTTCACCGCCACCGTGTCCAGCATCCTCCGGTCGTGGGTGACCAGCAGCAGGGTGCCGGTGTACGAGGCCAGCGCCGACTCCAACTGCTCGATGGCCACCAGGTCCAGGTGGTTGGTGGGCTCGTCCAGCACCAGCAGGTTCACCCCGCGCGCCTGGAGCAGCGCGAGCGCCGCCCTGGTCCGCTCGCCGGGGGAGAGGGTGCCCGCGGGGCGCAGTACGTGCACCGCCTTCAGCCCGAACTTCGCCAGCAGGGTGCGGACCTCGTCCGGCGCGAGCTCCGGGACGGCGGCGGCGAACGCCTCCAGCAGGGGTTCCCCGCCGAGGAACAGCCCGCGCGCCTGGTCCACCTCGCCGACGACCACGCCGGAGCCCAGCACCGAGCTGCCGGAGTCGAGTTCGAGCCGGCCCAGCAGGGCGGCCAGCAGCGTGGACTTGCCCGTGCCGTTGGCGCCGGTGATGGCGACCCGGTCCGCCCAGTCGATCTGCAGGTCCACCGGGCCGAGCACGAAGTCGCCGCGCCGGACGGTGGCGCCGCGCAGGGTGGCGACCACCGAGCCGGAGCGCGGCGCGGCGGCGATCTCCATCCGCAGCTCCCACTCCTTGCGGGGCTCGTCGACCACGTCCAGCCGCTCGATCATCCGCTGGGTCTGCCGGGCCTTGGAAGCCTGCTTCTCGGTGGACTCGGTGCGCATCGCGCGCCCGATCTTGTCGTTGTCGCTGGACTTGCGGCGGGCGTTGCGGACGCCGTTCTCCATCCAGCCGCGCTGCATCCGGGCCCGGGCCTCCAGGCCCGCCTTGGTGTCGGCGTACTCCTCGTAGTCCTCGCGGGCGTGCCGGCGGGACGTCTCGCGCTCCTCCAGGTACGCGTCGTAGCCGCCGCCGTACAGGTTGACCTGCTGCTGGTGCAGGTCCAGCTCCAGCACCTTGGTGACGGTGCGGGCCAGGAACTCGCGGTCGTGGCTGATCACCACGGTGCCGGCGCGCAGGCCCTTGACGAAGGACTCCAGCCGCTCCAGGCCGTCCAGGTCGAGGTCGTTGGTGGGCTCGTCGAGGAGGAAGACGTCGTAGCGGGAGAGCAGTAGCGAGGCGAGGCCGGCCCGGGCGGCCTGGCCGCCCGAGAGCGCGGTCATCGGCAGGTCCAGGGAGATCTTGAGGCCGAGCGAGTCGGCGACCTCCTCGGCGCGGTCCTCCAGGTCGGCGCCGCCCAGCTCCAGCCAGCGGTCCAGGTTCTCCGCGTAGGCGTCGTCGGCACCGGGAACGCCGTCCACCAGGCCCTGGGTGGCCTCGTCCAGCGCCGCCTGCGCGGCGGACACGCCGGTGCGGCGGGCCAGGAAGTCGCGGACCGACTCGTCGGCGCGGCGCTCCGGCTCCTGCGGTAGGTGGCCGACGTTGGCGGAGGCGGGGCTGAGCCGCCGCGAACCGCCCTCCGGGGTGTCCAGGCCGGCCAGCAGGCGCAGCAGGGTCGACTTGCCGGCCCCGTTCACGCCGACCAGGCCGATCACGTCGCCGGGGGCGACGACCAGGTCCAGGCCGGAGAAGAGGGTGCGCTCGCCGTGGCCGGCGGCGAGGTCCTTGACGACGAGTGTGGCGCTCATGATGTCGTCGATTCTAGGCGGGCCGGGGAGCGGGCGGGGGCGCGGGCCGGGTGCGCGGACCGGAGATGCTGCCGAGACGCCGCCGGAGACGCCGCCGGAGAAGCCGCCGGGGGCGGCGGCACGCGGGGTGCCACCGCCCCCGGCGGGGGAGTTCAGCGGGTGACCGGGGTCACTTGCTCTTCTTGGAGAAGTACTCCAGCGCGTGCTGGGCGACGTCGTCCAGGTACGGTCCGGCCTCCCAGGTGTTGTCGGCGCCGCCGATGGAGGTGTCCGACACCAGCACCTGCTTGCCGTCCTTGGTGGTGAACCAGCCGCCGCCGCTGTCGCCGCCGCTGCCGTTGCAGCCGGTCATCAGCATGGTCGGGCGGGACGGGTCCATCGAGCGGCGGGCCGGCTTGCCGGCCTCGCAGTGCTCCAGCTCCATGCCGTCGAACGGCTTGGCGGCCGGGTAGCCGTAGGTGCTGACCGAGGCGATCTGCTCACGCGGGGCGTTGAACCAGACCGGCACCGAGCCGCCGACGACCTCCTCCAGGGACTTCGCGCTGCCGTCCGGGTTGGCGACCTTGAGGATGCCGAAGTCGTACTGGCTCCACGGGCCGCCGTTCTCCGGGTCGGCCTCGGCCGTCCACTGCGGGGAGACCATGCCCGCGACGGCGCCCCACTCGCCGTACGGCTCGGCGTCGGCGAGCGTGCCCTGCTTGCCGGCGCTCACCGCGCCGCCGCTGTTGAAGGCCGGGGCGAAGGTGATGTTGGTGTGGTACTTGCCGCCCTTGCCGCCGTGCAGGCAGTGGCTGGCGGTCCAGACGAGGTTGCTCTTCCCCGGGTTGGCGGGGTCGGAGACGACCGTGCCGGAGCAGACGTAGTCCTGCTTGCCGTCCTGGAAGAACAGCTTGCCGTTGACGTGGGCCGGCTTGGCGAACGGGTGCGGGAGGGGCTTCATCTCGACCAGCTTCGGCTGCGGGTCGTTCTGGCTGCCGCCGCCGTTGCCACCGGTGCCGCCACCGGTGCCGCCCGGCTGGGTGGGGGCGGCGCTGGTGGGCTGGGCCGCCGTCGGCTGCGCGGTGGGCTGCGCCGGCGGCTGGGTGGTCGGCTGGGCGGTGGGCTGGGCCGGCGCGGCACTGGTCGGCTGCGCGGTCGGCTGGTTGCCCGGGCCCGGCTTGTAGGGCTTGGCCTTGAGGATCTTCTGCAGGTCCCAGAAGCCCTTGACGGCCGGGGAGACGACGTTCTGCTGGGCCCACTTGTCCCAGTCGTCGAAGCTCCACTTCTTCAGCTCGTCGGCCGTCGGCAGCTTGATCGGCGGCAGACCGCCCGGCTTGTCGGTGGCGCCCGCGGTGGCCGCGGCGGTCGTTCCGCCGGTCGGGGCGGCGGCCGGGTCGGCGGCCGGGTCGTTGTCCGGGCCGCACGCGGTCGCGACGACCATCGTCAGAGCGACGACGGAGGCGCCCAGCGCGGCACGCGTCGCCCGGGATATCGATGACATGATGTTCGGTTCCCCCTGTGAATGCACGCCACGGATGTGAGTACCCGCCACGGACCGTGCGGCGACTGGCCGCAGGTGTGGCGGGAGTGGCAGGGGAGGAGTCTGCCATGTGCGGCGGACGGCTTCCGGCCGTCGGCCGTTCCGGGGCGGGGCTGTCACCGGATCGGCACGCGATCGGCACCGAAAAAACCGGTTGCACACCACCGGGGGCCTCCGTAGCGTGATCCGTGCCACCCGCCAGAACAGGAGAAGGCCGTTGCTCTACTGAGGTCCCGAGACACCGCCCCCGCCGCGCCGCAGCCCTTTCGCTGCCCTGCCGCAGCCCCAGTGCTGCCCGCGCGGTCCGTGAGTGTGCGAGTGCCCGACCTCAGTGGTGAGCCGGCCCGGCGTCCCCCGTCGCTCTGACGACCCGAGCCCCGTCCCGGCCCCCTTCCCGGTCCCGCCCGCACCCGCGGTGTCTCCCCGTGCCGTCCCACGACCACGTCCGGTGACCGGCCGCGTCCGGCAGACCCTCGGGAGGCCTCCATGGCACAACCCACCACCTCGCTCCTCTGCACCGACCTCTCCTTCGACTGGCCGGACGGCAGGCCCGTCCTCGACGGCTTCCACCTCGCCGTCGGCCCCGGCCGCACCGGGCTGATCGGGCTCAACGGGGCGGGCAAGTCCACCCTGCTCCGCCTGCTCGCGGGGGAACTCACGCCCACCTCCGGCACCGTGAAGGTGGCCGGCGAGCTCGGCCACCTCCCGCAGGGACTCACCCTGGACACCGGCCTGCGGGTCGACGAGGCGCTCGGCGTCCGGGCCGCGCGCGAGGCCCTGCACGCCGTCGAGGCCGGATCCACCGACCAGCGACACTTCGACGCGATCGGCGACGACTGGGACGTCGAGGAGCGCGCCCGCGCCCTGCTCGACCGGCTCGGCCTGCGCCGGCTCGGCCTCGACCGCACCACCGGCGAACTCTCCGGCGGCGAGGCCGTCCTACTGCGGCTGGCCGCCCTGCTGCTGCGCCGCCCCGACGTCCTGCTGCTCGACGAGCCGACCAACAACCTCGACCGGGCCGCCCGCGAGCGGCTCTACGAGACGGTGGCCGGCTGGGGCGGGGTGATGGTGATCGTCAGCCACGACCGCGAGCTGCTCCAGCACGTCGACCAGATCGCCGAACTGAGGGACGGCCAGGTCACCTGGTACGGGGGCAACTTCGCCGACTACGAGCGCACCGTCGCCGCCCAGCAGGAGACCGCCGAGCGGCTGCTGCGCCACGCCGAGGCCGATGTCCAGCGCCAGAAACGGGACTTGGTCGACGCCAGGACCAGGCTGGAGCGCAGCGCCAGCTACGGGAAGAAGCGCTCGGTCACCCGCAACGATCCGCACATCGTCGCCGGCAAGCTCAAACGCCAGGGCCAGGAGACCGCCGGCCGCCTCCAGGGCATGCACACCGAGCGACTGGAGGAGGCCAGGCGCAAGCTCACCGCGGCGGAGGAGGCCGTGCGGGACGACGCCGAGATCCGGATCGACCTGCCCCGCACCGCCGTCCCGGCCGGGCGCACCGTGCTCACCCTGGAGCGGGTGCGACTGCCGAACGGCATCACCGCGGACCTCGACCTGCGCGGACCCGAGCGGATCGCCCTGGTCGGCCGCAACGGCGCGGGCAAGACCACCCTGCTGCGCACCATCACCGGTGAGCTCGCCCCGCTCTCCGGCACCATCACCGCCCCGGTGTCGCTGCGGCACCTGCCGCAGCGGCTGGACCTGCTGGACGACAAGCTGACCGTCGCGGGCAACGTCAAGCTGTTCGCGCCGAACGCGGGGGACAACGCGATCCGGGCCCGGCTGGCCCGGTTCCTGTTCCGCGGCGGACGGGCGGACCAGCCGGCCGGCACGCTCTCCGGCGGCGAGCGGTTCCGGGCCACCCTGGCCGCGCTGCTGCTGGCCGACCCGCCGCCGCAGCTGCTGCTGCTCGACGAGCCGACCAACAACCTCGACCTGGCCAGCGTGCGCCAGCTCACCCAGGCGCTCGCCGCCTACCAGGGCGCGCTGATCGTCGCCAGCCACGACCTGCCGTTCCTGCGGGGCCTCGGGATCACCCGCTGGCTGGAGCTGGACGGCGAGTTGAGGACGGTGGATCCGATGTGACGGTCAGCGGGCGCCGGCCCCGGCGGCGGCGGTGCTGACGGCGGTGCGGGTGGCTTCGGCGGCGTCGGTAGCTTCGGTCGCGGCGGTAACTCCGGTCGCGTCGGCCGCGTCGGCCGCATCGGTCGCGTCCGTGGCTCCGGTGCTCCCGGCGGCGAGGAGTCCGCGGGCCTCGGTCAGGGCGGAGTCGCGGCCCTGGGCCAGCTCCTCCGGGGTGAACACCGGGGTGCGGACGTTCGGCGGGATGCCCGGGCCGTCGTAGGTGCTGCCGGAGCGGGTGAGGAACTTCTCGTTCGGCAGGACGGCCACGAAGTCGGCCGAGACGGGCTTGAACATGGTGTCGGAGAACACGCCCTGGGTGTTCTCGCCGATCCGGACGGGCGCCGGCCGCCGCTCCGCCATCGCCTGGGTGAAGGTCTCGCCCGCGCTGACGGTCGAGCCCGCGGTCAGCAGGGCGACCGGTCCGGTGTACCGGGTCGTGCCGGCGGCGGGGCGGACCACGCTCGGCTGGGGCCGGGTGAACCGGGCCGGGTCGGCCGGGTCGTTGCGGGCCACCTTGCGGTAGGCGAGGAAGGGCCGGTCGGTGAGCCGGGAGGCGATCCGCAGCCCCAACTCGTCCGAACCGCCACCGTTCAGCCGCAGGTCGACCACCACGCCGTTCAGCCGCTCGGGGTGTGCCAGCAGGAGGTCCAGTGCCTTGTCCAGCTCGGCGGCGTGCTCCTGGTAGGGGCCGTCCTCGACATAGCCGTCGAAGGCGCTGACCCGCAGGTAGCCGATGCCGCCCGGGAGTTCGCCGACCCCGAGCAGGCCCCGGCCGAAGAGCTGCTCGGGGCCGAGGAGCTGGGCGGCGACCGCCCGGGCCGCCTGCTCCCGGACTTCGTCGGTGGGCTCCGCGGTGCCCGGGCGCAGCCCGGCGAAGACGCCGTCGTACCCGCCGCCGGGGCGCTTGCGGCCCAGCGCGGTGTGCCCGTCGCCGAGCGGTTCCAGCAGGCCCACGAGGATCTTCTGCAGGTCGTCGGGGCTGGTCCGCGGGGTGATGCCGGCTCGCGCCTGCGCGCCCTTCGCACGCCAGTCGACGCCCTTGGCGGCGAAGAAGGGGTAGTTCTCGTCGAAGGTCGCCCAGAACCGGTCGAAGGCCGCGAGCGCGTCCTGCGGGGCGGGCTGCCGGCACTGGGCCGGGAGGCCGCCGGGCAGCCGGGTGAGGTCCCTGGCGGAGGCGGCGCCGTCCTCCTTGTACACGGCCCGGTCGTGTCCCCGGGGCGTGAGCGAGAACGAGGCGTACGCCTTGCCGGACTGGCCGTACCGGACGGTGCCGTCGCGTCCGGGCGCACCGACCTGCGCGCCGGAGTAGAAGCCCGGGGTGCAGCTGATCCGGGTCACGTCGTAGGTGGTGAAGGCCGTCCCGTGGATCTCGACGACGGTGCCGTACCCGTCCGTCCGCCAGACGCCCTCCAGCCGGTTGACGCCCGGCCGCCGTGCGTCGCCGTCCCCGTCCGGCGCGGCGCCGACGGCGCCCGCCGTGCCGATGGTCCCCGCCGTGACCGCGAGCGCGAGCGCCGCGACCCCGGCCGCCCTGGCCGCGCCGCTCGCCCTGGCCGCCCCCACGGCCCTCGGAGCCCCTGCAGCCGCCGCCGTCCCCGCCGCTCCGGCCGTCGGCCTCCGTCGCCCGATCCCCATGTCGTCCCCTGCCGTTCCCGGTCCCGGGCTTCCCCCACGGAACCTCTCCGCCGCCCCAGGGCCGACGGTACGGGCCCGACCGGTTCCGGCACGTCAGCCTGCCGACCGGTCCCCACCTGGACCCCGGAGGTACGCTCCGGACCACCCGGCTCCGACCTGCGGACCAGACGCTCCCCGGAGTGCTCTCAGGGTTGTCGGCCCAGTGCCCAACTCCTGTGGGCTCCAGTACCATCGGCGCCATGCCAGCACTCAGCATCGAGTACACGGAGCACGAACTCGCCGCCATCCGCGAGGCCGCCGCGGCCGACGGAAAGAGTGTCAAGGCGTATGTGCACGATCTGAGTGTGCGGGAGCAGCAGCGCCGGGTGTTCGTCTCCCACGCGGTGGCGTTCTGGAACGAGCACCGCGAGGAGTTCGACCGGGCGTTCCCGGAGGACGCGCCCGCCGCCTGAGCGGCGCCGTCACGGGAGCGGCGGGCGGTCGTGTTCGCGGCGGCCGACCGGTTCCTGGCTGGCGGATCCGGGACCGGCCCGGATCCGACGCCGGACCGGCCGTCAGACCCCGGCCGGGGTGGTGTCGGCCGGGGCCGTGCCGTCGCGCCCCAGCCGGGCGCGGACCAGGGTGCCCAGCCGGTCGAGGCCGACCACGACGGCGGCCAGGGCGACGAACTCGACCGTCAGCAGGGCGATCTGGCCCCAGACGTAGCCGTACCCCTTCGTGGTCGGGTCGAAGAAGAAGTACGGGTACGGCAGCGGGTAGTTGGAGAACAGCGCGTTGCGGACCAGTACGAGCGCCGCGTAGCCGAGCGGGAAGGCCAGCCAGAGCGGGATGTCCCGCCAGGAGGAGGCGTTGCGGGGCCGGAACACCAGCCAGTCGACGATCACCAGCACCGGGGTGACGTAGTGCACGAAGAACGACGACCAGTGCTGGAGCTTGTCCGGCCCGTCGAACAGGCCGGGCAGCGGGTTGGCGCCGTGCTCCAGCAGGATGTGCGAGACCAGCCCGGTGATCAGGATGTACAGGGTGGCGGCGCCGCGCAGCCGGGGCGCGGGGGCGTCGGTGGTCCCGCGCTTCAGCATCCAGTGGACGGCGCCGATGAAGTAGCCGAGCACGATCACATTGCTCTGGATGGTGAAGTACACCAGCGGCGCGGTCTGGAGGCTCAGGCCGAGGCCCGTCGAGAGCACGATGCCGGCGCGCCACCAGAGCGCCGGGCTGGTCCGGACTGACATGCGGCCACCAGTTCTTTTCGGGCGATACCGGAGGTATCGGACGTCGAAGGGGAAGATCGCACTCTACCGGGGGGTCGGGAGATCAGGGAAAAACGTTTCCTCCACCTGCCGGATTCCCTGTGGATGCCCCTGAGACATTCGGCCGACACCTCGACGGGTGGCCGCGGGCGCCGGACTCAGCCCGGCAGGACGAAGCCCGACTCGTAGGCCGCGATGACCGCCTGGGTGCGGTCCCGCGCGCCCAGTTTGGCGAGCACGCTGCCTACATGCGTCTTGATCGTCTCCTGGCTGAGTGCGAGCTTCGCGGCGATCTCCCCGTTGCTCAGCCCCGCCGCCACCAGTCGCAGCACCTGGCCCTCACGCTCGGTCAGCCGCTCGATCGGCGTACGGCTCCGGCCCGCGGCCGAACCCCGACCGGGCGCCGGACGGGCGTCCCGGGCGGACGCCGCCCCGTACCGGAGGGCCAGCTCGCGGACGGCCGCCGGGAACAGCAGCGAGTCGCCGCGCGCGATCAGCCGCACCGCCTGCACCATCTCCTCCGCCCGCGCCCGCTTCAGCAGGAAGCCGGCCGCCCCCGCCCGCAGCGCGTCGTACACGTGGTCGTCGTGCTCGAAGGTGGTGACCACCAGGATCCGGGGCGGCTCGGCCATCCCGCCGATCAGCTGCTCGGTGGCCCGGATGCCGTCGATCCCGGGCATCCGGACGTCCATCAGCACCACGTCCGGACGCAGTTCGCGCACCAGCGGCACCACCTCGGCGCCGTCGGCCGCCTCGCCGACCACGGTGAGGTCCGGTTCGGCGTCGATGACCACCCGCAGGCCCGTCCGCACCAGCCGCTCGTCGTCGGCGATCACCACCCGCACCGGGCCGGTGCCGCCCGTCGCCGCCCGCTCGACCCCTGCCGCGTCCCTCGAACCGTTCACCACTGCTCTCCTCCCGTTCCCACCGGCAGCCGGACGGCCAGCCGCCACATCGTTCCGTCCTCCGTCGGCCCGGCCTCGCAGCGGCCGTGCAGCGCCGCCGCCCGTTCGCCGATCCCGCGCAGTCCGCGTCCGCCGCCGGGGCGGCCGGGCCGGAGCCGGTCGAGCGGATTGGTCAGCTCGATCCGTACCCACTCCTCGGCCAGGGAGACCCGCAGCCGGGCGGGTGCGGGCCCGGCGTGCCGCAATACATTGGTGAGCCCCTCCTGCACGATCCGGTACGCCTCGCGGGAGAACCCGGGCGGCAGCCGGTCCAGGCCCGGCGCCAGTTCGGCGTCCACCGTCACCCCGGTCCTGGTGAGTTGCCGCAGCAGGTCGCCCAGTCCGGCGAGGGTCGGCCCGGCCGTCGCGGCATCGCCGCGCTCCTCCTCGCGGAGCAGGCCCAGCACCGCGTCCAGTTCGGCGACGGCGCCCCGCGCGGTCTCCTCGATGGCGGCCAGCGCCTCCGCCGCGAACTCCGGGTCGGTGCGCAGTACCCGGGCGGCGGCCGAGGCCTGGATGCCGACGGCGCTCAGCGCGTGGCCGACCGAGTCGTGCAGTTCGCGGGCCAGCCGGTTGCGCTGGGCCAGTACGGTGGCGCGCCGTTCGGCGGCGGCCAGGCGCTCGTCCGGGGTCGGGCCGAGCAGGACGGGTGCCCAGCGGGCCAGCAGGCCGCCGAGACCGGCGCTGGTGCCGACGATCAGCGCGAGCAGGGCGAGGCCCAGCACCGGGCCGGGGAGCAGGCCCAGCAGGCCGCGGTCCGCCCAGAACCGCGCCAACTCCTCGAAGACGGTAGGCCGGAGGATCAGCATCACCGCGAACGGCGTGCCGGTCAGCGTCATCCCGCTGACGATCCCGCCGAACGCCAGGTGCAGGACGAACCAGCCGGCCGTGCGCCGCCGGGCCGCCCAGGACCGGGCCGGTCCGGTGACCACCTCGCCCGCCCGGGCGGGCGCGCAGAGCGCCAGGGCGGCCGCCCCCTCCAGGGCCCGTACGGTCGGTACCAGCGCGGTGGCGGCGGCCATCGGGAGCGAGGTGGCGAGCGCGGCGAAGTAGAGCAGGACCTGGAGCAGGGGCCCCTTCTGCGGGTCGAGCGAGCCCAGCAGGACCGTCGACAGCAGCCAGTACGGCATCAGCAGCGCGCCGCCGAGCACCAGGTGCACCCACCGCAGCCGGGCCTGCCGCCCGAACAGGGCGGCCACCGCGCGGCGGACGGGGCCCGTGTCCAGACCCTTCTCCGCGCCCGCGCCCGCGCCCGCGCCCGCGCCCGCGCCTGTGTCCGTGCCCGCGCCTGTGCCCGTGCCCGCGCCTGTGTCCGCGCCTGTGCCCGTGCCCGCGTCCGTGTGCCGGTCGGCCCCCGCCCCCGTGATCATTGCGCAGACTCTACGTCAGCGGCCCGGCCGGACCGCGGGACCGCCGGGGCCCACGCGGTGTCCGGGACGGCGCGGGCCGCGGACCGCTCGGCCAGGGCGATCGCGCCCACCGCCAGCACCAGCAGCCCGGTCACCACCTGCGCGGCCTCCACCAGGGTCATCAGGCCCGGTACCGCCCGCCGGGCGTCGGGGGCCGCCGTGAACGTCCCGAACGCCACCAACTGCCAGGACCCCCAGCCGAACAGCGACCCGGCCGCCGTCCATACCAGGGCCAGCGGTCCGCGCAGCCGCCATCCCGGACGGCCCCGGAACACCAGCAGCAGCAGCGTCGCGCCGGCGGCCACCGCCATCAGGGCCGTCACCCCGTCCATCACCGCCACGCCCCGGCCGTGGTACTCCTGCCACTCCAGCGGCAGCCCGGTCGTCCCCCCGCAGGCCCAGTACCCCCGGGCCGCCGCGACCCCGGCGGCGAGCGGAGCGGCGACGCACGCGAAGGCCCGCTGGGTGGTGAGGGTGGGGGAGCGGGGCAGGTCGCGGATCCGGTCGTGGCGCAGCAGCCCGGCCCAGCGTTCCCGCGCGTACAGCAGGAAGCCGGTGATCAGCGCGATTCCCTGGACGGCGAACCCGCCGTACACCACCGGGAACACCCAGCCGCTCGGCCCGTCGTCGGTGCCGGGCGGCGCCTGGTCCGGGCCGAGCAGCACGGTGGAGAGCAGGAACAGCGGCAGGGCGACCAGGATGGTCCCGAGCAGTCCGGTCGCGACCCACATGGGGAAGGCCACCAGGCCGGCCGGCGCCCGGCGGCCCCACGGTCGGACGAAGGAGAGGGCGAGCAGGACGGCGACGGCATCCATGCCGAAGGTCAGCAGGTTGACGAGCCACAGGTCGTCCATGGCGTCGGCGTCGCCGGCCCCGACCGGGTGGCCGGTGAGCCAGAGCAGCTTGAGACCGAGGTAGGGCACGGTCGCCGCGACGGCCGTCGCGGCCGCCACGGTCCGGGCCCGGCCGACCGGTGCGGCGGGGCGAGGCGCGGGGTCCGGTACGCCGTTCGGGGCCGGAGCGGGCGCCCCGGCGGTCGTCGGGGCCGGGGCCGGTGCGCGGGGCGGGAGCATCGAGGTCATGGGCCCCACGGTCCCGCGGGCCGGGCGGCCCGCGCGTCCTCCGGGGACCGGATCCGCCTCCCCCGCCGGGGGGACCCGGAACGGCCGTGGCCGTTCCGGCGGAGGAGGGCCGAAGGTCTTGTTACCGGCGAGTCGCTTACCTATCATCGCGAGTGTTACAGCTTTACTGTCAGACTTCGTCGATCCTCGGAGGGGCCGTGGCGCCCGTGGGTGACAGCGGTGTGCGCGGCGGTGGCGCGGGCGGGCCGCTGGCCGGGGTCCGGGTGGTCGAACTCGCCGGGATCGGGCCCGGACCGTTCGCCGCGATGCTGCTGGGCGACCTCGGCGCCGACGTGGTCCGGGTGGACCGCCCCGAGTCCTCCCCGCTCGGCATCGAGCCGACGTACGACATCGCCAACCGCAACAAGCGTTCGGTGGTCGTCGACCTCAAGGCCCCCGACGGGCCGGGCCGGGTGCTCGACCTGGTCGCCCGCGCCGACCTGCTGATCGAGGGGTACCGGCCGGGGGTCGCCGAGCGGCTCGGGGTCGGGCCGGAAGCCTGCCTGGCCCGCAATCCGGCGCTGGTCTACGGGCGGATGACCGGCTGGGGGCAGCACGGGCCGCTGGCCGCCCGGGCCGGGCACGACATCGGGTACACGGCGGTGGCCGGCGTCCTCGGCCTCGTCGCCCCGACGGCCGCCGCCGTTCCAGCCGCCGTCTCCCCGGCCGCTGCCGCCCCAGCCGTCTCCCCGGCCGCCGCCCCGAGTGGCCCCGACGGGCCGCCCGCCCTCCCCGCCAACCTGCTCGGCGACTACGCAGGCGGCTCGCTCTACCTGGTCGTCGGCCTGCTCGCGGCGCTCCACCACTCCCGCGCCACCGGTGCCGGCCAGGTGGTGGACGCGGCCATCGTCGACGGCGCCGCCCACCTCACCGCCGTCCTCCAGGGCCTGCTGGCCGGCGGCCGGTGGCAGGACCGGCGCGGCGTCAACCTGCTCGACGGCGGCGCGCCGTTCTACGCCGTCTACCCGGCCGCCGACGGCGGCCACCTCGCGGTCGGCGCGCTGGAGCCGCAGTTCTACGCCGAGTTCGCCCGGCTGCTCGGGCTCGGCCCGGACGCGCCCGGACAGTGGGACACCGCCCGCTGGCCCGAGCTGCGGGCCTGGATCGCCGCGCGCTTCGCCACCCGTACCCGGGCCGCCTGGGAGGCCGTCTTCGCCGGGTCGGACGCCTGCGTGGAACCGGTGCTGACCATGCGGCAGGCGCACGCGCACGAGCACCTGGCGAGCCGGGGGACCTATGTCGAGGTGGACGGCGTCACCCAGCCGGCCCCGGCGCCGAGGTTCTCCGCCACCCCCGGCGCGCTGCGCCGCCCGCCGGCCCGGCCGGGCGCCGACGCCGCCGAGGTCGCCCGCGACTGGGGCGTGCCCTCGCTCGCTTCCGAGTCGGCCGAGTCGGCCGAACCGACCGAGCCGACCGTTCCGTCCGGGCCAGCCGGCCCCGCGCCCGCCCCCGCATCGCCGACCGCCTGAACCAGCCACCCTCCCAAGGAGTTTGCCGTGCAACGCGACCTCTTCACCGACGAGCACGAGGACTTCCGCGGCACCGTCCGAGCGTTCCTCGCCAAGGAGGTGCTGCCGCACTACGACCGCTGGGAGAAGGCAGGCATCGTGGACCGCGATGCCTGGCTGGCGGCCGGCCGGCAGGGGCTGCTCGGCCTCGCCGTCGCCGAGGAGTACGGCGGCGGGGGGAACACCGACTTCCGCTACGCCGCGGTGCTGGCCGAGGAGTTCGCCCGGGCCGGGGCGTCCGGACTGGCGATCGGGCTGCACAACGACATCATCGGCCCGTACCTCACCTCGCTCGCCACCGAGGAGCAGCGGCGCCGCTGGCTGCCCGGATTCTGCTCCGGCGAACTCGTCACGGCCATCGCGATGACCGAGCCCGGGACCGGCTCCGACCTCCAGGGCATCCGCACCAGGGCCGAGGACCGGGGGGACCACTTCCTCCTCAACGGTGCCAAGACCTTCATCTCCAACGGCATCCTCGCGGACCTGGTGATCGTGGCCGCCCGCACCACCGCCGAGGGCGGCGCCCACGGGCTCGGCCTGCTGGTCGTCGAACGGGGCATGCCCGGCTTCGAGCGCGGCCGCAACCTCGACAAGATCGGCCAGAAGGCCCAGGACACCGCCGAGTTGTTCTTCGAGGACGTCCGCGTCCCGAAGGAGAACCTGCTCGGCGAGCCCGACCAGGGCTTCCTGTACCTGATGCGCAACCTCGCCCAGGAGCGGCTCACCATCGCCGCCGCCGCGATCGCCGGCGCGGAGTACCTGGTCGAGATCACCACCGAGTACGTCAAGGGGCGCGAGGCGTTCGGCCGGCCGCTGGCGAAGCTCCAGCACGTCCGCTTCGAGATCGCCGAACTGGCCACCGAGTGCGCCGTCACCCGCGCCTTCGTGGACCGCTGCATCACCGAGCACAACCGCTACGCGCTCACTCCGGCCGACGCCTCGATGGCCAAGTGGTGGGCCACCGAACTGCAGAAGCGGACCGCCGACCGCTGCCTCCAACTCCACGGCGGCTACGGTTACATGACCGAGTACCCGGTGGCCAGGGCGTTCACCGACGGTCGCATCCAGACCATCTACGGCGGCACCACCGAGATCATGAAGGAGATCGTGGGCCGCTCCATCCTCGGCTGAACCCCGGCCCGTCCGGCCCCCTGCCCCCTGCCCCCTGCCCCCCAGCTCACAGCACCCTGCACCCCGCCCCGAAAGGCAGCCCACCGTGACCACCGAAGCGTACGTCTACGACGCGATCCGCACCCCGCGCGGCCGGGGCAAGGCCACCGGCTCGCTGCACGGCACCAAGCCGATCGACCTCGTCGTCGGCCTGATCCACGAGATCCGCCGCCGCTTCCCCGGGCTGGACCCGGCGGCGATCGACGACATCGTGCTCGGCGTGGTCAGCCCCGTCGGCGACCAGGGCTCCGACATCGCCCGGATCGCCGCCGTCGCGGCCGGCCTGCCCGACACGGTGGCCGGCGTCCAGGAGAACCGCTTCTGCGCCTCCGGCCTGGAGGCCGTCAACATGGCCGCCGCCAAGGTCCGTTCCGGCTGGGAGGACCTCGTCCTGGCCGGCGGCGTCGAGTCGATGTCCCGGGTGAAGATGGCCTCGGACGGCGGCGCCTGGTTCGCCGACCCGATGACGGCCTACGAGACCAACTTCGCCCCGCAGGGCATCGGCGCCGATCTGATCGCCACCATCGAGGGCTTCTCCCGTACCGACGTCGACGCCTTCGCCGCCGAGTCCCAGGCCCGCGCCGCCAAGGCCCAGGCCGACGGCCTGTTCGACCGGTCGGTGGTCCCGGTCCGCGACCGCAACGGCCTGGTCGTCCTGGACCGGGACGAGTTCATCCGCCCCGGCACCACCGTCGAGACCCTGTCCGCGCTCAAGCCCTCGTTCGCCGCGATCGGCGAGGCCGGCGGGTTCGACGCCGTCGCCCTCCAGAAGTACCACTGGGTGGAGGCCATCGACCACGTCCACCACGCCGGCAACTCCTCCGGCATCGTGGACGGCGCTGCCCTGGTCGCGATCGGCAGCCGCGAGATCGGCGAGCGCTACGGGCTGCGGCCGCGCGCCCGGATCGTCTCCGCCGCCGTCTCCGGTTCGGAGCCGACCATCATGCTCACCGGCCCCGCCCCCGCCACCCGCAAGGCGCTCGCCAAGGCCGGACTGACCGCCGCCGACATCGACCTGGTCGAGATCAACGAGGCCTTCGCCGCCGTCGCGCTGCGCTTCGTCCGGGAGATGGGCTTCTCCGCCGAGCAGGTGAACGTCAACGGCGGCGCGATCGCCCTCGGCCACCCGCTGGGCGCCACCGGCGCGATGCTCATCGGCACCCTGATCGACGAACTGGAGCGGCGCGACCTCCGCTACGGCCTGGCCACCCTCTGCGTGGGCGGCGGCATGGGCATCGCCACCGTCATCGAGCGCGTCTGACCCGCGCCCCAGAGACCTCCTCCCCTTCCGGCCCCTTCAGGAGACCAGAACCCCATGAGCGACACCGGCGACACCACCACCATTCGCTGGGAGCAGGCCGAGGACGGCGTGGTCACCCTCGTCCTCGACGACCCCACCCAGTCCGTCAACACCATGAACGAGGCGTTCACCGCCGACTTCGAGACCGTCGTCGCCCGGCTGGCCGGCCTCGGCGCCGCCGGCGGGCTGCGCGGTGTGGTGATCACCTCCGCCAAGAAGACCTTCTTCGCCGGCGGCGACCTGAAAATGCTCTCCGCCGCCCGCCCGGAGGACGCCGCCGCCGTCTTCGAGAAGTCGATGCGGATCAAGCGCGCCCTGCGCACCCTGGAGACGCTCGGACTGCCGGTCGTCGCCGCGATCAACGGCAGCGCGCTCGGCGGCGGCCTGGAGCTGGCCCTCGCCTGCCACCACCGGATCGCCCTGGACACCCCGGCCTGTCGGATCGGCCTGCCCGAGGTCACCCTCGGTCTGCTCCCCGGCGGCGGCGGGATCGTCCGCACGGTGCGGCTGTTCGGCATCACCGACGCCCTGCTCAAGTTCCTGCTGGAGGGCCGCCAGTACCGCCCGGCGCAGGCCCTCCAGCACGGCCTGGTCCACGAACTGGTCGCCGCGCCGGAGGAGTTGGCCGACCGGGCGCGGGCCTGGATCGCGGCGAACCCGGCCCCCGTCCAGCCCTGGGACGTCAAGGGCTACAAGATCCCCGGTGGCACCCCGAGCACTCCGGCCTTCGCCGCCAACCTGCCCGCCTTCCCCGCCAACCTGCGCAAGCAGCTGGCCGGCGCCCCCTACCCGGCGCCGCGCAATGTGCTCGCCGCGGCGGTGGAGAGCGCCCAGGTGGACGTCGACACGGCGATGGCGATCGAGGCCCGCTACTTCACCGAGCTGGCCTGCGGGCAGACCAGCAAGAACATGATCCAGGCCCTCTTCTTCGACCTCCAGGCGGTCAACTCCGGTGCCGGGCGGCCCGCGTCGGTGGCGAAGCGGACGGTCCGCAGGGTCGCCGTGCTCGGCGCCGGGATGATGGGCGCCGGCATCGCCCACACCTGTGCCGAGGCCGGTATCGAGGTGCTGCTCAAGGACGTCACCGTGGAGGCCGCCGAGCAGGGGAAGGCGTACTCCGAGGGCCTGCTGGCGAAGGCGGTGGCCCGGGGCAGGCGCACCGAGGAGCAGCGCGACGAGGTGCTCGCCCGGATCACCCCCACCGCCGACGCCGCCGACCTGGCCGGCTGCGACGCGGTGATCGAGGCGGTCTTCGAGAACCCGGAGCTCAAGCACAAGGTGTTCCAGGAGATCGAGGGGATCGTCGCCCCCGACGCGCTGCTCTGCTCCAACACCTCCACCCTGCCGATCGGCCTGCTCGCCGAGGGCGTGCAGCGCACCGCCGACTTCATCGGGCTGCACTTCTTCTCGCCGGTCGACAGGATGCGGCTGGTGGAGATCATCCGCGGGCCGCAGACCGGGGACGAGGCGCTGGCCCGCGCCTTCGACCTGGTCCGGCAGATCGGCCGGACCCCGATCGTGGTCAACGACTCGCGCGGCTTCTTCACTTCGCGGGTGATCGGCCAGTTCATCAACGAGGGCGTCGCCATGATCGGCGAGGGCGTCGAGCCGGCCAGTGTCGAGCAGGCCGCCGCCCAGGCCGGCTACCCGGCGAAGGTGCTCTCGCTGCTCGACGAGCTGACCCTCACCCTGCCGCGCCGGATCCGCGACGAGTACCGGCGCGCCGTGGAGGCGGCCGGTGGCGAGTGGACCGCCCACCCGGCGGACGCGGTGGTGGACCGGATGGTGGACGAGTTCGGCCGGCCCGGCCGCAGCGGGGGCGCAGGCTTCTACGACTACGACGAGAACGGCGCCAGGGGCCGGCTCTGGCCGGGCCTGCGTGAGCACTTCACCCGCGCGGCCGTGGACATCCCGTTCGAGGACCTCAAGGAGCGGATGCTCTTCAGCGAGGCACTGGACTCCGTCCGCTGCCTGGAGGAGGGCGTGCTCACCTCCGTCGCGGACGCCAACGTCGGCTCGATCCTGGGTATCGGCTTCCCGGCCTGGACCGGCGGCGTGCTCCAGTACGTCAACGGCTACCCGGGCGGCCCGGCCGGCTTCGCGGAGCGTGCCCGCGAGCTCGCCGCCGCGTACGGGGAGCGGTTCGCACCGCCCGCGCTGCTGGAGCGGATCGCCGCCGAGGGGCGCACCTTCACCGACTGACCGCCGCCCGGGCGGGGCGGCTACGGCGCTGCCCCGCCCGGGCCCTCGCCCGCGTCCTCGTCCGGGTCCCCTTCCGCCTCCTCGCCCAGTTCCTCGCGCAGGGACTTCTGGAACGCGGTCACCAGCGCCTGCGCCACCATCGGCTGGATGTGGTCGGTGAGCGCCTTCATCCGCTCCACGTCGTCCGGCTCCGGCTCGCTCTCCCGGAACGGCCGCCACACCGTCTCCCGGAACAGCCGCTGCAACTCCCGCGCCGTGGCCCGGCTGTGCTCCACCACCACGGCGCGCGCCGCCAGCAGCGTCTCCAGCGGGATCGGCACGTCCAGGATGCGCACTCCCAGCGGCAGCAGCCCCGGGTCCACCCGGAACACCTCCGGGTCCGCCGTGCGCTCCAGCGCCCCCATCGCCGCGAGCCGGTCCAACTGCTCCTCCGACAGCCGCCGCCCGGCCCGCCGCTCCAGCTGCCCCCGCTCGGCCTCCTCCGGTGCCTCCGGCGTCCACGAGGCCACCAGCGCCCGGTGGATCGCCAGGTCCAGCGGGGTGGAGTCCTGCGGCAGCCGCGCCAGGTACCGCTCGATCGCGGCCAGCGTCAGCCCCTGCCGCTGCAACTCCTCGATCAGCCCCAGCCGGTCCAGGTGCTCGGCCCCGTACCACCCCACCCGCCGGGCCCCGAGCACCGGCGGCGGCAGCAGCCCCTTCGTCCCGTAGAACCGCACCGTCCGTACCGTCACCCCCGCCCGCGCCGCCAACTCGTCCACCGTCAGCCGCACCTCCACCCCCGCCTCCCGTTCCTCGACTCCCACGCCACCACCACTGTGACACCACGAGTGTGACACCACTGTCCCACCCGGTCCACGTCCGCTCAGCCCACCGGACAGCTCGGATCGCTGGACTTGACGATCTGCCAGTGCTCCCGCTTCACGACGACCGAGCTGTGATCGGCCAAGTCCCAGAGCCTGATCCAGTCCGCCGAGGACGGGAACGCGAGGTACGGGTGATCGGGGCTGACGGCGCTGCCCTGGAACGGTGGCGCGGTGGAGCCCGC
This sequence comes from Kitasatospora purpeofusca, assembly GCF_034043715.1. Taxonomy (GTDB): domain Bacteria; phylum Actinomycetota; class Actinomycetes; order Streptomycetales; family Streptomycetaceae; genus Kitasatospora; species Kitasatospora purpeofusca_A. The sequence goes on from NZ_JAXCLC010000036.1 coordinate 23,355, forward strand.
GGCCGGGCGCACACAGACGCGCTGCGGTGCGATGCCGAAGTACTGGCCGGGTTGGCCGCCGGCCTCGGCCCGGTTGGCCGCGGCGGCGGCGGCCTCGGTCGCCGGGGTGAGGACCTGCACCCAGAACACCGCGACGGTGGCCATGAGGGCGACGCAGAGCAGGCCGCCCCAGAGCGGGATTCCCTCGGCGCCGCGGATGGCGTGGAAGTGCCGGGCGTAGCCCAGGAGCGCGAGCGCGACGAGCGGGCCCACGACGATCACCATCCCCTTGGTGTCGGCGATGAGCTGCCAGCTGACGGGGATGAACACCTCCTCGCGGCTGGCGTCGAAATAGTCGAGGTAGTAGGTGTGCAGGGAGAATCCCGGGACCGGCAGGACGGGGAGCGCGAGCGGGAGGAGCGCCGGGACGAGCCAGGCGACCGTCGCCTTCCGCGACAGATTGCGGAACAGCAGGCGCAGGCCGTTCCCGGCCAGGAGCGCGGCGCACAGGGCGACCGTGAGTACCGCCGCGCCCTGTCGCGAAGGCGCCGCGAAGGGCAGGACCAGTCCGGCCCCGGTCGTGGCCAGGCCGGCCGCCCAGCCGACGGCCGCGGCCGGCAACGGCCGGGTGCGTTCGGGACGGGTGCCGTACTGGGCCATGAGCAGGCCCGCCGGGGCGCCGAGCAGCAGGGCGAGGAGGAGGGCGGCGATCCCTGTGGCGAGGGGACGGAGTTGGGCCGCGTTGAGGCAGGTCCCGAGGATCAGCAGGACGACGGCCGCCGTGAGGGCGATCGGCAGGCCGATCCGCTCCGGTACGACGTGCTGCCGGCGTCGGCTCGGCTGCTCGGCCCGGAAGGTCGGGGCGAGCAGCCGCGGGAGGGCGTTGTGCGGGGGAGCGTCGGTCTCCGTCAGGGAGCGGACGGTCGCCAGCTCGGCCGCCCGGCGGACGCCCGGTCCGGCGGGCAGGAAGACCTCCCGGCCGGTGTCGAGGAGGCCGCTCTGCAGCAGCGAGCGGCGGAGCCAGTCCGGCCGCACGGTCGGGGAGAGCGGAAGGTGGGCGAGCCACCGGGTGCGGGGCGGATCGGAGGCGACGACCGGCTCCAGGACCATGAGGTCCACCGACACCGGGGTCTGGCGGCGGGTGCGCTCCAGCACGGTCTTGACGACTTGGGCCGCGCCCCAGCGGGAGCCGCCGACCCCGGCCTCGACGATCCAGGTCTCGGGCGCGTTCCCGGTGTCCGGCCCGGACGGGGCGGAAACGATCCAGCCGCGCGCGGCGAGGAGGTCCTTCAGCCGGCTTCGGCCGCCCGGTGATCCGCTCACCTCGATCTCCAGGCGGAACCAGTAGTCGTAGCCCGGATCGTTCCCCGTCATGACATCCCCCCCTGTCGCGCCGAAATCCTTCGGGCGCTGCTTCGGGACGGAGTCTAGGGAGCCCCGGGATCGAAAAGCCAGCGATTTATGAATTCAAAAAATGGCCCGAGATTATTTATTGCATGGTATTTGAATATGCTTCGGCGCGCGCCCGTGGGGGTGGGCGCGCGCCGGGGTCGAACAGGGTGGACCGAGGACGGACCGAGGTCGGAAGGGGCCCGGGATCAGGCGGCGAGGTCGGGGTGGTGGCGGCGGGTGACCTCGGGGTGGGCGCGGGTGTAGCCCTTCCACTCGTTGAAGCCGAAGTCGGCGTAGAGCGGGTTGGCCGGGTCCTGGGTGGCGCCGGGGGCGTGGTGGGCGAGCGGGAAGTCCAGCGGCTCGATGTGGGCGTCCAGGCGCGGGTTGTAGAAGAACGGGACGGAATAGCGCTCGCGGGCGCCGGGCGGGCTGACCACGCGGTGGCTGGTGGCCTTCAGATAGCCGTCGGTGGCGACTTCCAGCAGTTCGCCGAGGTTGACCACGAAGGCGCCCGGCATCGGCGGGACGTCCAGGAAGGAGCCGTCGGCGCGCTGCACCTGGAGGCCGCCCACGGTGTCCTGGAGGAGCAGGGTGATGAAGCCGTAGTCCTTGTGGGCGCCGACGCCCTGGCCGGCGCCGTCCGGGGCGGTGCCCGGGTAGCGGACCAGCTTGAGCCGCAGGTGCGGGTGGCCGGCGAAGGCGTAGTCGTAGAACTCCGGCCGGGCGCCGATCGCGCTGAGGAGTTCGTGCAGCAGCGTGCGGGCGACGGCGCCGAGCCGGTCGATCCAGTTCAGGGCGGCCTCGCGCAGTTCCGGCAGGGCCGTCGGCCACTGGTTGGGGCCCTCCAGCCACCAGTAGGCGGGCTCACCCGGGCCGGGGACGTGCGGGGGCAGCTCGGCGCCGATGTCGAGCTGGTCGCGCCAGTCCTGGCTGCCGCCGGTGCGCTCGTCGCCGGTGCGGGTGTAACCGCGGTAGTGCGGCGAGTTGAGGTTGGCGACGGCGAGCCGGTCGGTCTCGGGGAGGGTGAAGAAGGCCCGCATGGCGTCGGTGAGGGCGTCCGTCTCGGCCGGGGTGACCCCGTGGCCGACGAGCTGGAAGAAGCCGACACCGGTGGCGGCGGCCCGGAGCGCGTCGTGCAGCCGGGTGCGGTCCGCCGGGCTGCCATGGGCGAGCGAGAGGTCGATCACCGGGAGGGCGTCGCCGGTGGCCGAGGAGGCGGCCGAGGAGGCAGCCGGGGAGGCGGCCGAAGAGGTGACCGGAGAGCTGGCCGAGGTGGTGGTGGTGGTGGTGGAGTGCTGCTGCGACATGGATGACATCCGCTGGGTCTCGTCCCGGCCGGCTCCGGTGGTGACCGGGAATGCCGGGGGCGCGCCTGGTGCGGCGGATGTGCCCCGGGGCCGGGAGGGGGGACGCGGCCGGTGGGGCCGCGCTGAGGGTGGGGTGCGAGGTTCAGCTGGAGCGTCGACAGGACATGCTGGTCACGCGGAGCAGGTCCACGTGGCGACGGCGAACGAGTATGGGCACGTCACCAGCCTAGATCAACCGTTCGGGTGGTGGCGCTGGGGGAGGCTTTCATGGCATGGGCATGCCGAGATGGTCCTCCCGCCGTGCCGCCCCGGCAAGGGGTCGGGTGCCGGGAATCCCGCCGCCGGACCCTTTCCTCCTGTCCCGGTGGGGCTTGACCTCAAGCGAGCTTGAAGTTCCATGATTGTCCGCATGACCAACGCACTCATGAACGCCGGTTCCGTCGAGGCCGAGATCGCCGCCATCCAGCAGGTTGTCGCCACCGTCCAGCACGCTCAGGTCAACGAACTCCCGGAGGTGTTCATCGACCTCTTCCGGGCCGACGCGATCTGGACCACCGGGCACGGCAAGGTCCTCCTCGGCCGGGACGCGATCGCCGAGTTCACCCGCGAGGTGCTCCCCGGGGCCTTCGCCGGCACCGGCCGGACCGCGAGCTACGAGGTGGCGCACGTGTTCTTCGTCCGCCCCGACGTCGCCGCCGTCAAGGTCCGCCAGCGGTACCTCGACGCCGCCGGCGAGCAGGTCGGCGACGAGGGCAGCCCGCTGTACGTGATGGCCAAGGAGGACGGCCGCTGGCTGCTGACGGCCAATCAGAACACCCTGGTGGCCGCAGGGTAGCGAGGCTACCGGTGGCGGAGGTAGGAGGCCGCGGTAGCGCGGAGCCGGTCGTGCAGTCCGTCGTACGCCCGGGTGCGGCCCAGCAGTGACTTGGGCAGCTTGGCGGCCATGGTGTAGTTGGTGTCGCACACATTGGCCGCCGGGGCCAGGCCGGCCTGGCTGACCAGCTGGTAGGCGTCCAGGGTGTCCAGGCCGAGCAACTCCCCGGTCCAGCCGACGAGATCGTGCTGGCTGATCCGGAAGGCGTCCTCCAGCGGCCGGGCCGAACCGGTGGAGATCAGATAGCGGTCGTCCTCCAGCCGGGGCCAGGCGGGCCCGCCGCCCTTGACGAGGTCGACCACCACCGTGGTGCGCATCGCCGTCTCGACCGCCGTTCCGCACACCTCGCCCTCGCCCTGGCGGGCGTGGCCGTCGCCGACGGCGAGCAGGCCGCCGGGCACGTTGACCCGGAAGTAGGCGGTGGCGCCGGCCCGCATCTCGGGGGTGTCGAGGTTGCCGCCGTGCGCGCCGGGCGTGATCGACATCAGGGTCTCGCCGCCGGCCGGGGCGACCCCGACCGTGCCGTGCATCGGGTCGAGCGGCAGGTCCGCGGTGAAGTCGCCGACCCGGGCCCGGAACCGGCAGATCCCGGCCGCCCGGTCCAGCTCGTACACCCAGACCCGCTCCTCCAGCGGGGCGTGCAGCATCGCGGTGCTGTGGGTCGCGGTGAGCGCGCCGAAGTGCGGGAAGGTGCTGGAGATCCCCCAGTCCCGGGCCGGGGTGATCTCCACGAAGTGCACCGCGAGGGTGTCGCCGGGCTCGGCACCGGCGACGGCGATCGGTCCGGTGACCGGGTTGAGGTAGGGGAACTCGCAGACCTCGCTCGGCAGGTCGCCGATGCCGCGGACCCGGCCGCCGAAGCAGTCCTCGGTGGTCAACTCGACGATCGTGCCCGGGCGGACGGTCACCAGCGGGGCGCGTCCGCCGAAGGTGTAGGCGTACTCGTCGGGGGTCGGGGAGAGCGTGACGACGTCGGGCAGGCTCACTGGTTCTCCTTGCTGAGGGGCGAGGCGGCGGAGGGCGAGTCGAGGGAAGGGGAGTCGGCGGAGGGCGAGTCGGGGGAGGGCGAGTCGGCCGACGGCTGGTCGGTGGCGACCGCCGTCAGGTTCGGCCGGCGGCCGGAGAGCATCAGTCCGGCCAGGACCAGCCCGCCGATCGCCAGCCAGACGAAGCCGAGCCGCTGGGCGGCGATGTCCGCGTTCACGACCACGTACGCCAGGATGGCGAATCCGGCGGCCGGGGCGAGGAGATGGCGCCACCAGTCCCGGCTGCGCCGCCGTACCAGGTAGTGCACCACCACGGACACGTGCAGGACCAGGAAGGTGGTCAGCGCGCCGAAGTTCACCAGCGTGGACAGCAGGGTGATGCCGTCCTCACGCGAGGCCGTCCAGAGGCCGAGGACGAGCGAGACGCCCGCCGTCAGCAGGGTGGCGTTCACCGGGACGCGGCGGCTCGGGTGGATCTTGGCGAGGAAGGCGGGCAGCTGCCGGTCCCGGGCCATCGCGTACAGCAGCCGGGAGGTGGCGGCCTGGGCGACCAGGGAGTTGGCGAAGCCCCAGGCGACGGCGGTGGCGGCGGCCGTCACGGTGGCGAGCCAGCCGCCGGCGGCGACGCGGGCGGCGTCGTAGAAGGCGGTGCCGTCCGGATCGCCGTCGGCGATCAGCGCGTTCGGGTCCGGGACGAGCAGGGAGGCGATCCAGGTCTGGGCGATGAACAGCGAACCGGCGAGCAGCAGGGCGGCGATCATCGAGCGGCCGATGGCCCGGGTGGAGTCCCGGTTCTCCTCGGAGAGGGTGGAGATCCCGTCGAAGCCGAGGAAGCTCAGCACCGCGACCGAGACCGCCCCGAACACCAGACTCCAGGAGAAGGTCTGCGAGTTGTAGACGGGGGTGAAGTCGAAGCCCCGGCCCTTGCCGGCGGCCAGCGCCGCCAGGCCGAAGCCGATGAAGACCAGTAGCACCAGCAGCTCGCCCACCAGCATGACCTTGTTGACCTTCGAGGTCATCTCGACGCCCAGGTAGTTGACGGCGGTGTTGAGCAGCACGAAGCCGACCAGCCACAGCCAGACCGGGACGGCCGGCGCCAGGGAGTTCATCGCCACACCGGCGATCAGGTACAGCAGGCCGGGGACGAGGACGTAGTCCAGCAGGATCATCCAGCCGGCCAGGAAGCCGACCGGCGCCGCGATGCCGCGCCCGGCGTAGGTGTACACCGAGCCGGCCATCGGGAAGGCCCGCGACATCTGGGCGTAGGAGAGGGCGGTGAACATCATCGCCACCATCCCGAGCCCGTAGGCCAGGGCGACCATGCCGCCCGAGCCCTGGAAGACGCTGCCGAAGATGCCGAAGGGGGCGATCGGCACCATGAAGACCAGGCCGTAGACCAGCAGGTCGGTGAAGCGCAGGGAGCGGCGCAGCTCCTGCCGGTAGCCGTAGCTCTCGATGCCGGCGGGGCCGGGTCGGTCGGACGGGCCGGAGGGCGGGCCGGCGGGCGGGGCGGGTGCTTCGGACATGGGGGGCTCGCTTCCGTGACGACCCGGGGTGGTGGTGGGAGACACTAGAGGCAGTTATTTCCAAATGGAAGGGTTTTGCGGGAGGCCGCCGGGGAGGCCGCCGGGCGGCTCCGCCGGGGGACTCCGCCGTTCACGGCAGGACCGTGAACCCCAGCCCCTCCGCCCGCGCCAGGTGCACCCCTTCCCGGGGCGGTCCCAGCGGAGCCCGCGCCCACGCCCGCCGCATCGCCGGGCCCTCCCCGCGCAGCAGGCGCGCAGCCGCCCGCGCGAGCCCCCCGTCCGCGACCAGCTCCCCGCGCGCCGCCAGTGCCGCCACCAGGTGCAGCCCGTCGTAGAGGCCCACCGCGTAGGCGTCCAGCACCGGCGCGTACGGGCCGAACACCGCCCGGTGCCGCTCGGCCAGCCGCACCCGCCGCTCCTCCCCGAGGCTCGCGAACGACGGCATCGCGGCGTACAGGGTGCCGGTGGTGTCCCCGCCGTAGGCGAGCAGGCTGTTCTCCTCCAGCGCGCCGGACAGCCGCACCAGCCGCCGGTCCAGGCCGGTGCGGCGCAGTGCCCGGTTGAACCGCACCAGGTCGGCGCCGATCAGGCTCAGCAGCAGCGCGTCCGCCCGCAGCGTCCGCAGCGCGTCCACCAGCGGCTCCAGCGCCCGTTCGGTGGTCCCGAACGGCAGGTGCCGCTCCAGCACCACCCGCGCCCCGGACCGGGCCACCGCCGCCCCGGCCGCCCGGTGCACGGCGCGGGGCCAGATGTAGTCGTTGCCGACCAGCGCCCACCGGCGCAGCCGGTGCTGCCCGGTGAGCCGTTCGACCACCCCGGCCAGTTGGCGGGCCGGCTCCGCCCCGGTGCAGACGACGCCCGGCAGCCGCGTCCCGCCCTCGTGCGGCGGGGTGAACACGTACGCCGCCCGCCCGGTGGTCACCGCCTCCACGGCCCGGTGCACATCACTGGAATGGCAGCCCGCCACCGTGTCCACCGCCCCGGCGTCCAGCAGCAGCGCCACCTCCCGGGCCACCGCGTCCGGCGGGCCGCCGCCGTCGACCAGCACCAGTTCCAGCGGCCGCCCGCGCACGCCGCCGCCGGCGTTCACCTCGTGCGCGGCCAGCAGCGCGCCGTCCAGGGCCGAGGGCCCGGTCAGGCCGAGCGGGCCGGACTGCGGCACGACCAGGCCCACCCTCAGCGCCGGTGCCTCGCGGGGGAGGTACAGCGCGTCGAGTGGCTCCAGCAGCTTCACGTCGGCGCCCATGGCTTGCGAGTATCGTCATGGCAGCCGGTCCGGCCAAGCGGGCGCGGGCGGGCGGCTCCCGGGGAGGTCCGAGGGGACCGGCCACGGGGCGGACGACGGGGAGAGCGAGACGGCCATGACACCACCGGCAACCCCCGGCACCCCGATCCCGGGCACCGTCCCGACCGGAGGTGCCGCCCCGACCCCGGGCACCGTCCCGAGCGGGGGCGCCGCCGCCGTCGGCGAGCCGCTGCTGATCGAACTCCTCACCCTCGCCCAGCGCCGACTGGCCCGCGACCTGGCCGCCCGCCTGGAGGCCGAGGGCTGCACGCTGGACCAGTGGCGGGTCATGCGCTGCCTCACCGACGACGCCGGCCGCTCGATGGGCGACCTCGCCCAGGCGCTGCTCATCCCGCAGGCCAGCCTCAGCCGCATCGTCGACGCCCTCACCGAGGCCGGCCTCGCCTACCGCCGGCAGGACGAGCAGGACCGCCGCCGGATCACCGCCCACCTCTCCCGGCGCGGCCTGGTCCGCCTGGAACGCCTCGACGCCCTCGCCGCCGCCCACGACGCGGCCGTCCGTACCGCCTGCGGCACCACCGACCCGGGCCGCCTGCTGCGCCACCTCACCGAGGTCTGACCGGCCCGGCCCGGCGGACGTGTCAGGGCGTGTCCGGCCGGGGTCCCTTTCCGTCCGCCGGTGCGTGCGGGAAGGGGCAGCCGCTGGAGGGCGGCTGGTCCGCGAAGGTGCCCAGTTCGCTGATCCGATAGCCGTACGGGTACCCGGGGTAGCTGCGGACCTGCCGGCTGTCCCGGCCCAGGTGCGGTCGGCGGCGCGGCGGGAGCAGGCGGACGAAGCGGCCCCGCAGCCGCATCCCCGCCCGCACGGCGCGCCGCAGCGGCGCCGACGGGGCCGGGTAGCCGAAGGCCGCGCGCAGCGGGTCGTCGAGCAGGCAGAGCGAGGACAGCCGCATGGAGGGCCGCAGCGGCGCCGGGTACCAGGAGGCCATCAGGCCGAGCGTCGAGTCGGAGACCGCCCGGCCGCCCTCGTCGAAGGCGAAGTGCTCGCGCTCGTAGTCGTCGAGCAGCCGCTCGAACTCCTCGTAGGTCTCCGGGAGGTCGGCCAGCCCCATGTGCCGACCCAGCTCGCGGTAGTAGTTGACGCTCGCCCGGATCTCGTGCGGGGAGAGCCGCCGCCAGCCGTAGTCGTCCATCCAGCGCTTGGGCGTTACCACGAAAGTGGACAGCACGTAGCGGTAGTCGGCGTCGGATATGTCGTACCGGCGGTGCATCCCGTTCATCCGGCGGATCGCCTCGCGGCCCTCCGAGGAGTCGAAACCGTGCTCGATCACCGCCTCCAGGATCAGCACCGTGTCGTCGTAGCGCTTCTGCGTGCGCCGGGTGAACTCGCCGGTCCCGGCCAGCAGCCGGCCGATGCTGGGCACCGCGTAGGTGCGGTAGAGCGCGAAGCTGAGCGATTGGGTGTAGTCCCACGGGAACTCGTACCAGCTGCTGATCCGGTAGATCTCGGTGAACTCGGTCTCCGGGTCCATCTGCTGAATCTTCTTCAGCCAGTCGTATCGCTGCACGGGCCCCGACCCTAGGGTCCTGGTCAGGGCCGGGTCAACGGCGCCCCCGCCGGTCGTGTCGGTCGTGCCGGTCGTGCGGTCGTGTCGGTCCCGCCGGGGTCGTCGGGGGCCGCGAAAGAATTTTCCCGGAATTCCGGTCGGCGATGTCGAGACCGTGCGGCCGGCTCCGACCCCTCGGTGCAGGCCCGCCAGGTACTCGGTGCGGGCCCATCACGAACGAGGAGCGCGACCATGAAGTACATGCTGCTGATGCAGTTCAGCAAGAACGACGTCGACTTCCCGAAGGTCGAGGACTGGCCGCTGGAGGATGTCCGGGTCCACGTCCAGTACATGCGGGACCTGAACGCGGAACTGGCCGGTACCGGCGAACTCGTCGACGCCCAGGGCCTGGACATGCCGGAGACCGCCAGGATCGTCCGCGCCCAGGGCGGCGGCGTGCCGGTGGTGACCGACGGGCCGTTCGCGGAGAGCAAGGAGTGGGTGGCCGGCTGGTGGATCGTGGACTGCGGTACTCAGCAGCGGGCGATCGAGGTCGCGGCCAAGGTCTCGGCCGCCCCCGGGCCGGAGGGGAAGCCGCTCGGCATGCCGGTCGAGGTGCGCCGGATCATGTCGGAGCCGCCCGTCGAGGTGTGAGCGCCGAGGCGTGAACACAGCCCGGCCGGGCCCGCTCACGGGAGTGGCGGGCCCGGCCGGACCGCGTGGCCCGGGCGTCAGGGGCGCCCCGCAATCCCGTCCGCCGCAATCCCGTCCGACGCCGCTCCGTCCGCCGCAACCCCGTCCGCCGCCGTCCGGGCGGCCCGCTCGACCCGGGCCCGGTGGGCGGCCCACCAGGTTTCGTCGCCCGGGGCCGTGTTCTCGCCGCCCCGGCGCTGCCCGGTCGCGCCGTCGACCAGCTCCCGCACGATGTCGGCGTGCCCGGCGTGCCGCTGGGTCTCGGCGGTCATGTGGACGAGGCCGTGGTGCAGCGTCACCGCACTGCGGTCGCCCCACGGCACCCGGCCGACGGCGTCCAGCGGCAGCGCGGCGATGGTCTCGTCCGCGTGCGCGCAGGCCGCGCGGTACTGTCCGACGATCAGCTCCCGGCTCTCCTCCGGGGTCGCCCAGAAGTCCGCGTTCGGTTCGGCGTCCCCGGTGATCCACGGCCGGGGGGCCTCGAAGGGCCGACCGAAGGTCTCTCCGAAGTAGAGGGCCTCCGCCGCCGTCGCGTGCTTGACCAGCCCCAGCAGATTGGTCCCGGTCGGTGTCAGCGGGCGGCGGACGTCGTACTCGGACAGCCCTTCGAGCTTCCACAGCAGGGCGTCCCTGGCGTCCTGCAGATAGGTCCGCAGATCCTTCTTGAACGCCGCCGGTCCGGAGGACGTCCCGGGACGGTCGGTGTCGGTGTCGGTGTCAGTTCCGGTGCTGGTGTCGGTTCCGGCGGCGTTCTCGGTCGCGCTCTCGGTCATGGTCTCGGTCATGGCGGCCAGTCTTCCGTCGCCGCCCGGTCCGTTCACCGGATTTTCCGGCTGTGGGACCGGGCCGCCCTCACTGCGCCGCGACGGGCAGCAGGCCGCGCTCGCCGAAGACCTTCTTGGCGACGAACGTGGCGTTCAGGGCCTTCGGGAAGCCGCAGTAGGCGGCGGAGTGCAGCAGTACCTCGGTGATCTCGGCGGGTGTGAGGCCGACATTGAGGGCGGCGTTGAGGTGGACCTCCAACTGCGGCTCGCAACCGCCGAGCGCGGTGAGCATGCCCAGGGTCACCAACTGCCGGTCGCGGGGCTTCAGCCCGGGGCGGCTGTAGATCTCGCCGAAGCCCCAGGCGACGATCTGGTGGGCGAGTTCGGGGTGCACGTCGGCGAGCGCGTCGACCACCCGTTGCCCGGCCTCGCCGTCGACGGCGGTGAGGACGGCCAGTCCCCGCTCGAACCGCTCCTCCCTGGTGCCGCCGGTCCCGGTGCTGCTGTCGGCGCTGTTGCCGTTCGTGCTGTCGGTGCTGTCGGTGCTCATGGGGGTCTCCGTTCCCTGGTGGTCCTCGGTGCGCGGTGCTGCCGACCGTACGACTTGGAGTGCACTCAAGGTCAACCATCTCCGCCACCGCGGCGGGCCGGCGGCTTCCGCGGATCCGATCAGGACGAATGCGGACGGTTATCATGCGGACGGGGGAGTCGTTCCGGTGCGGGGGGAGTCGGTCGGTGGGCCAGGACGGATGGTCCGGCGGGCTGAGGTTCGAGGTGCTCGGGCCGGTGCGCGCGCTGCGGGACGGGGAGGAACTGCCGCTCGGTTCGCCACAGCAGCAGGGTCTGCTGCTGTCCCTGCTGTTCCGGTCGGGCCGGCAGGTGTCGGGCGGCCAGTTGATCGACGACCTGTGGGGCGACGAGCCGCCGGCCAGCGCCCACGGCGTCATCCGGACATATGTGCACCGGCTGCGCCGGGTCCTCGGGCCGGACGTGCTGACCTCGCTCGGCGGCGGCTACCTGCTCGTCGCCGACCACGACGGCCTCGACACCGCCCGGTGCGAGACCCTGGTGTCCCGGGCGCGGATGCTGCGCGCCGACGGGCGGCCCGCCGAGGCCGCCACCGCCCTGCGGGCGGCGCTGGCGCTCTGGCGGGGCGAACCGATGTCGGGGGTGCCCGGGGCCTATGTGCGGCGCCGGCGCCGGGAGTGGGAGGAACGGCGGCTCGCCGTCCTGGAAGCACGCCTGGAGGCCGAGGCGGAGGCCGGGGCCGGGCGTGGGACCGTGGGCGGCCGCTGGACCGGGTCGGTGGCCGAACTGACGGCCCTGGTCGAGGAGCACCCGCTGCGCGAGCGCCTCTCCGAACTGCTGATGCTCGCGCTGTACCGCTCCGGCCGGCAGGCGGACGCGCTGGAGGCGTACCGCGCGGCGGACCGCCGGCTGCGCACCGAGCTGGGCGTCGCGCCCGGCCCGGGTCTGCGCGAGCTGCACGGGCGGATCCTCGCGGCGGACCGGACGCTCACGGTACCCGCCGCCCGGCCGGTCGCGCCGACGCCCCCGGGCCCGGCCACCGGGCCGGCCGAGGCGGACCCGGCCGCTCTGCTCGTCCCCGACCAACTCCCGGCGGCGGTGGCCGATTTCACCGGGCGGGAAGCGGAGTCCGAAGCGCTGCGGGCCGCCCTTCGGGAGCCGGGCTGCGTGCCCGTGGCGGCGGTCGCGGGCATGGGCGGGGTCGGCAAGACCGCGCTCGCCGTGCAGGTGGCGCACGACCTCGCCGGGGAGTTCCCGGACGGCCGGCTCCACCTCGACCTGCACGGCACCGACGGCCGCCCGACCCGGCCCGAGGAGGCGTTGGCGGTCTTCCTGCGCTCGTTCGGCGTGGTCGGCGGGGCGATCCCGACGAGCCTGGCCGAACGCGCCGCCCGCTACCGCTCGTTGCTTTCCGGGCGGCGGGTCCTGGTGCTGCTCGACAACGCGCGCGACGCGGAACAGGTCCGTCCGCTGCTGCCCGGCAGCCCGGGCTGCGCCGTCCTGGTCACCGGCCGGACCCGGATCGGGGCGCTGCCCAACGCCCGCTTCACCGAACTGGCGGTCCTGTCCGCCGACGAGGCCGTCACCCTGCTGACCCGGACGGTGGGCGGCGAGCGGGTCGCGGCCGAACCCGAGTCGGCCTGCGAACTCGTCCGGCTCTGCGGGCAGTTGCCGCTCGCGGTGCGGATCCTCGCGGCCCGCCTGGCCTGCCGGCCGGGCTGGAGCATCGCCCGACTGGTGGAGCAACTCGGCGGCGACCGCTACCGCTTGGACGCGCTGCGCGCCGGGGATCTCGCCGTGGAGTCCTCGTTCCGGTTCGGCTTCGACCAGCTGGACGCCGAACAGGCGCGCGCCTTCCGGCTGTTGGCGGTGCCGGAGGTGCCGGACCTGTCGGCCGGGGAGGTGGCCGCGGTGCTGGACCGGCCGACGGCCGTCGCCGAGGAGCTCGCCGAGTCCCTGGTGGACTGTTCGATGCTGGAGGTCACGGCGAACCCGGACCGCTACCGCTACCACGATCTGCTGCGGGCGTTCGCCCAGCGGCTCGGTCACGGGGGCGGCCCGGTGTCCGGGGACGGGCGGAGCGGCGGTGACGGCGCGGGGGCGCAGGCGCAGGCACAGACGGAGGGGACCGCTGCGGAGGCGGAGGCGGAGCGGGTGGGCGTGCTGACCCGGCTGGTGGACCACCACCACGCGAGGGTGACGGCCGCCCCCGACGCTCCTCCGGCCCGCGCCGGGGGCCGCGCGGCCGTCGGCGGGGACTACGTGGCCGTCGGCGCGCTGGTGAGCCAGTGCGCGAAGCTGCCGCGCCCGGTCGCCGGGGCGGCGCCCGCGCTCGACCGCCTCGCCGAACTCCTCCTGGGCGTCTGCCTGTCGGCGGAATCCGGCCGCGCCACCCGGCCGCTCGGACACGCCGCCAACGCCCTCCTGTGCTCGGCCCTGGAGCAGGGTGACCGCACCGCCGAGGCCCGGGCCAGGCTGGTGCTCGGCCGGTTGCTGACCGAGGTCGGCTCCGCGTCCTCGGCGCTCTCCGAGCTGCTCCGGGCCCGCGACCTGTGCACCGCGCACGGGCTGCCGGAGCCGTTGCTCGCTCTCGCGCACGGCTCGCTCGCGGCCTGCTTCGTCCAGCTCGGCCGCGCGGAGGAGGCGGTGGCCGGCTTCTCGGCGGCGGTCGCCGTCCGGGAGCGGTCCGGGGACCGGCGGGCGCTGGCCGCCGAACTGCTCGACCTGGCCGGGGCGTTCGCCCGGCAGGGGCGCTACGACGCGGCGGGCCGGGTGATCGACCAGTCATTGCTGGTCAGTCACGAACTGGCCGACCACGCGTTGGAGGCCCGGGCCCGGGAGGCGCTGGGATCGATCGCCCACGACCTGGGCCGGCACGACGGGGCGGTCTCCCACCGGCGGGCCGCGCTCGCCCTGACCGACCCGGCCGACCACCGGCGCACCGGCCGGATCCTGCTGCGGCTGGTCGAGTCGCTGCGCGCGGCCGGGCGTGCCCCGGAGGCGGTCGAGGCGGCTGAACGCGCGCTCGAGGCGCTGACCCTCGACGGCGACCACCGGGGCCGCGGCCTGGCCCTGGCCGCTCTCGGCGACGCGCTGGCCGGCGGTCCGGCGGCCACCGACTCCCCAGGAGCGGCCGGCTCCCCGGCCGCGGCCGGGGATCGGGTGTCGGCCGGCAAGCGGATGTCGGCCGACGATCCGGGGTCGGCCGACGTCCGGGCGCGGGCCCGGGCCTGCTGGGCCGAGGCGCACGACATCCTGGCCCCGATCGGCTCGCCCGAGGCCGAACGCCTGGTGCCCCTGCTCGGCCAGGACCACCCGACCGGGCTGCCCCGACGGCGCTGGCCCTCCTGGCTCCCGGCCTGAGCCGTCGGGCCAGGAGCGGGAAGCCAGGAGCGGGAAGCCAGGAGCGGGAAGCCAGGAGCGCGAAGTCAGAAGGACCGGCGCCGCCAGAGGCTGTCAGGCCGCGGTGACCGTCCAGATCTGGTCGGCGGAGGCCACACAGGAACGGAGCGTGGCGGGCGTGTTCGGACCGGCGGCGGACAGGCAGCGCAGCGCGTCCCCCCGGACACCCAGCAGATAGCCGCCGGACACCGGGAGGAACGTCCAGGCCTGGTTCGTCCGGTCGGGCACCGACTGCCACAGCCTGGTCTGGGAACGGCTCTCCTCCAGGTCCAGGACCCTGCTGTACTGGCTGGCGGCGTTGGAAAGGGAGTACCCGCCTCCGGCCCGCGTGATCAACTGCCACACGCCGCCGGGGCCGCCGTCGTCCGGAGCCACCACCACCGGGTTGCCGTCCCGGTCGAGGGACCCCTGGTCGTAGAGCACGGACCCGGCGTTGGACACCCGGGCGCGCGCGGGCAGCGGGCCGCCCGGCTGGGTCGGCGGCTTGATCGGCGGATCGGTCGGGATGGTCCCGGGCGGCGGCGGCGAGGGCGGGCCCGCGGTGTACGGCGGCGGTGTGTACGGCGCCGGCGGCGTGTACACCGGGGCGGGCGGCAACGAGGAGGTCGCGTACACCGGGGGGACGGTCCGGCGCGGTGCGGCGGTGTACGCCGGGTCGCCCGGCGGCGGGGCGGCCGTGTAGACGGGGTCGGACGGTGTCGACGGCCGCTCGGGCGGGTTCGTGGTGGCGGCACCGGGTGCGCCCGGTCCGCCCGCGGAGCCCGGGGCCTGGGGGGCGGCGGGGCTGCCGGACGCTCGGGGGGCCGTCGCGCCGGAGGCGTTCGGCGCGGGGTCCAGGCCCGCGGAACCGCCCGTGGAACCGCCCGTCGACCCGGTCGCCGGGCCCCCGGCGCCGCCGACAGCTCCGACACCCGTCCCGCCGACAGCTCCCGCCCCGGCCCCGGCCCCGGTCTCGGCGAGCGGGGCGCCCGGCGTCCCGGGCGGGAGGGAGGCGGCGGGCGAGGCGGACGGGGACGGCGAGGCCGTGCCCGGGTCGGTCCCCGGCCCGGCCGAGGCCGCCGGCGGCAGGTCCGCCCGGGCGGGGTCGCCGGCCGATCCGGCGGCGGCCCCCGCGACGACGCCGGCCCGCTTCCCGTCCGGGTGCAGCACGACGGCCGTGCCGGCGGTGACGGCGCAGCACAGTACGGCCGCGCCCACCACGAGCAGGGTCCGGCGGCGGCTGCCGAAGAGCGCGGCCCGCCATCCGGCCGCGCGCCCCGGCGGGGCGACGGTCTCGACCAGGAGCAGTTCGCGCGCCGCGGTCCCGAGCGGATGGGACCCCGTCCCGGCCAGGAGCGACCCGGTGCCGATCGACCCGGCGGGGTCGAGCACCACCCGGCCGAGCGTCGTCGTTCCGGTTCCCCTGCCGGTCCCCCTACCGGTTCCCGCCCGGGCACCCGTTCCTGTTCCCGTTCCCGTGGCTCGGAGTACCGCCGCCGCTCCGGCCAGTGCTCCGGCCGCCGCGCCGCCCAGGGTTCCGGTGGGCGGCGGACCCGCGACCGGCTCCCCGGCCAGTGCCGCCCGGACGGCGGAGGCCATCGCGTCGGCGTTCGGCCAGCGCAGGGCGGGGTCCTTCGCCATGGCCCCCTCGACCACGGCCCGGACCGGGGCCGGGACGTCCGCCGGCAGCGGCGGCACCGGGTCGGTCAGGTGCTTGAGGATCAGTTCGAGGGCGGTCTCGCCCTCGAACGGCAGCCGCCCGGTCAGGCACTCGTAGAGGACGACCCCGAGCGCGTACAGGTCCGCGGAGGCGGTGACCGTGCCGGTGGAGGCCTGTTCCGGGGCCTGGTAGGCGGCGGTGCCGAGCACCATCCCGGGCACGGTGAGCCGGGCGTCGCAGCCGGGCCGGGCGATGCCGAAGTCGGTGATGACCACATGGCCGTCCCGGACCATCAGGTTGGCCGGCTTGATGTCCCGGTGGACGATGCCGGCCTCGTGCGCCGCCTGCAGCGCGGCCAGTACCTCCAGCGCCAGGCCCAGGGTCTCCAGGACGGTCAGCGGGCCGCGCCGCTCCAGTACCGTGCTGAGCGGCTCGCCGGTGATCAGTTCCATGACCAGGTAGGCGACCGGGCGGGTGGAGGGAGCCGTCGGCGCGCCCCAGGACGGCACGTCGTCGGCCGTCCGGCCGGGGCCGAAGTCGTGCACGCCGACGATGCCGGGGTGCCGCAACCGGGCCATCACCCGGGCCTCGTCGTGGAACCGCTCCGCGAAGCCGGGTTCGTCCAGCAGTGCGGGCTTCAGGACCTTGACAGCCACCCGGCGGTCGAGCACCTGGTCCTCGGCGAGCCAGACATCGCCCATCGAGCCACCGCCGAGCCATTCGCCCAGCCGGTAGCGGTCACCGAGTGTGGTGCCACGCATGATTCTCCTCGACCTCGTTCTGTCGTCGCGTCCGCCGCCAGGTGGCCCCGGGTCGGGCCTCGGTCGCGCCGACCGACCCTGCCAGTCGGGACTAAACACCGACTTGGCGTGGGCACCGAAAGCTCCCTTCCGGATACCCCGACGGTCCGTCAACCCCTCCGTGGACGGACGGTGGCCACTCTATGCGCGGGGTACTGTCGACATGTCACCAGGGCGAGGCCCCGGGCGGGCACGGGCGGCCTCCGGGGACATCCGGGCGCCTCCGGCGGGCTTCCGGTGGACCGGAAAAATCCGAGGCGGGCGGCCGCGGTTCCGATTAGGGTCGCGGACGACCGGTCAGGTGATCCTCGGGGGCTTCGATGCAGCGCAACGGGCAGGTACTCGTCTTCGACGCGGACGACACGCTGTGGGAGAACAACGTGCTGTTCGAGCGCGTCATCCACGACTACCTGGACTGGCTCCGGCACCCCACGCTCGACCGGGCCGGGCTGCGGGCCGTGCTCGACGACGTCCAGCGGGCCAACGCCGTCACCCACGGCTACGGCAGCCGGATGCTGCTGCGCAGCCTCGGCGACTGCGTCGAGAAGCTGCGCGGCAGGCCCGCCACCGGCCAGGAGCTCGCCGAGATCGAGGAGCTGGCCGCCGTCCTGGCCGACCACCGGGTGGAGCTCATCCCGGACGTCGCCGAGACCCTCGCCGTCCTCGGCGGCCGGCACACCCTGCTGATGCTGACCAAGGGCAACCCGGAGGAGCAGCGGCGCAAGATCGACGCCTCCCGGCTGGCGCACCACTTCCGGGCGATCGAGATCGTCGAGGAGAAGGACACCGCGACCTACCGGGGCTTCGTGGCGGCGCACGGTCTCACCCCCGCCGGCAGCTGGATGATCGGCAACTCGCCGAAGTCGGACATCCTGCCGGCGCGGGCCGCGGGCATGAACGCCGTCTTCATCCCCAACGACCACACCTGGGTGCTCGAGCACAGCGAGCTGGACCCGGCCGACGAGGCGGTGCTGCACCTGCGTGCCTTCCGCGAGCTGCTCGACCACTTCTGAGCAGGCAGAGCTGCTTTCGACTGTTCTCGGCCGCTCTCGGCCGCTCTCAACTGCTTCCGCCCGAGTCCGACACCGGAGGAACCACCGTATGAACCCCGCCCCGACCGGACGCCCCGCCGAACGGGCGCTCACCGCCCCCACGGTGTCCTGCGTCTTCGTCTGCCACGACGGCAACGGCCGCGTCCTGCTGGCCCGGCGCAGCGCCGGCGCCCGGGACGAGCCGGGTACCTGGGACACCGGGGCGGGGGCGCTGGAGCACGGCGAGTCCTTCGAGTCGGCCGTGCGGCGCGAGGTCCTGGAGGAGTACGGCACCGAGGCCCTGGCGATCGAGACCCTGGGTGTGCGCAACATCCTGCGCGGCGACCCGGTCTCGCACTGGGTCGCGGTCCTGTTCGCCGTCGAGGTGGACCCCGCGCGGGTCGTCATCGGGGAGCCGCACAAGTTCGACGCCCTCGACTGGTTCGCCCCGGACGACCTGCCCGAGCCCCGGCACTCCCAACTCGCGGAGACCCTCGCCCACTTCGCGGCCGCCCACTGAACGCAGGCCGCCGGACGGAGGCCGGGCCGGCCGCGTCGTAGCGGCCGCGATGAGGGATGTCCCGTTCCGCCGAGGTTCGAGCCGTCTCAGTGACCTCCGACGACTGCCACCGAGGCCCTCACGGACCCGTTCCACTTTGTGGCGGCCGGCTCCGAGGGGATGATCTCGTAGCGCACGAGCTCGGCGGTCGTGCTCGTCCGGACGAAGCCGGCCTTGGTGAGCACGCGGCCCGAGGCGGGATTTCCGACGCGGTGCTCGGCGGTGATCCGCCGGACCGTGGTGCCGGTCAGCAGGAGACGCACGGCGGCGGTGGCGTAGCCGTGGCCCCAGGCGTCCTCGCGCAGGATGTAGGCGAGGTGGCCGGTGCTGCCGGTGCTCCGGAGCCGGACGATGCCGAGCAGGTCACCGTCCAGGTCGATGCCGAGCACGTGCAGGGTGCGGGGGTGTCTCCGGCTGCTGTCGGCGGCTTCGCGCACGTAGTCGCGGGCCTGGGCGGAGGTCATCTGTCCGAACCACAGGTCGGCGACCGCTCGGCCGGTGTAGACGCGGCGGACGGCGTCGGTGTCGTGACCGGTCAGCTCGCGCAGTGTCAGCATGTCGCGTCCTTGTCGTGATCCGGCCCGGCCCGGTCCGGGCGTGGGGGGACGCAGGTGCCCGCTGCCGGTCGCGGCAGCGGGCACCCGGGGCCTGGTCGGCTAGCCGAGGAGGAGGCGGAAGATCTGGTTGTAGATGAAGTAGCCGCCGGACTGGCCCGGGATCGGGGCCAGGGTGAAAGCCTGGGTGAACTGCAGCGGCCTGTCGAAGGCGTTGTCGAGGACGAGGCTGCCGGTGACGAGGACCACGACGCTGTTGTTCGCGCCGGGCTGCGAGTCCACCGAGGTGACCCGGTGCTTGACGACCTTCAGCTCGGGCTTCTTGAGCTGGTCGAGGATGCCGTTCGCGCCCTGGGACTGGCTGCCCTCCCAGGTGAGCATCGACTCCGGCCGGTAGAGGCTCGCGAGGTGGTCCCGCGCGGCGTAGTCGTCGAAGGATCCGAAGTAGTGGCTCACGAAGGCCTGAGCGATGCCGTTGAAGTCTGCCATGAGCGGAAAGTAGCAGCGCGACCACGTTCGGCGCCTGCGAATCCGAATATGTTCGACCCATCCGGTTACGGGCCCGGGCGTTGCGGCCGGCCGGACCCCACCGAACCCGGCATCTTCTCGGTGCGGCCCCGGGTGTCCCGCCGTCGTCGAGGTGTGAGCGCCGACGCGTGCCCTCGCCCGCAGTAGGAAACCGGACGTTGCACACTCGGCGCTCCGCGCCTCGGCCGCGTCCTCGGTGAGCTTGTTCTCGGCGTGGGGCGACGGGAGTTCGGCGGCGCGGACGGGGGCGGCCGGCCTGTTCCAGTGGCAGCCGTCCCGAGCCGGGCACACGGAGGGTGACGGGTGGGGCGAGGATTCGGACTTGAATCTTTACGAACAGATGTTCGATCCTGGGGGTGTGCCCGTTATCGAATCTGTTTTCGAATCCACCGTCGAGCGTCAGCCCGCGCTCCGACCGGTGGCGTCGCCGGCCGCCCCCGGCCGGGGGCTGCTGCCGGTGGTCCCCGCCCTGCGCGGGGTGCTGCCGGAGGGCGGGCTGAGGCGGGGGACGGCGGTGTCGGTGGCCGACGGGGACGCGGGGCTGCTGCTGGCGCTGGCCGCCGGGGTGCGGGAGACCGACGGCGGATGGGCGGCGGCGGTCGGGCTGCCCGACCTCGGACTGGCCGCCGCCGCCGGGTACGGGCTGGACCTGCGACGGCTGCTGGTGGCCGACGATCCCGGCCCGCACTGGGCCGAGGTGGTGTCGGTGCTGGCGGGCGCCGTCGAACTGGTCATGCTGCGCCCGGACGGCCCGGTCCCGCCGAACCTGGCCGCCCGCCTGGCCGCCGTACTGCGGCGCAGCGGCTGTGTGCTGCTGGTGGCCGGGCCGTGGCCGGGGGCCGGACTGCGGCTGGGGGTGCGGGCCGGACGCTGGTTCGGGCTGGGGAACGGGCACGGGCAGCTCACCGGACGGCAGGTGGAGGTGGTGGCCGAGGGGCGCGGCTCGGCGGTGCGCGGGCGGGCGGCCAGGCTCTGGCTGCCGGACGCGCACGGTGCGGTGCGGACCGTGGAGGAGACGGTCGGCGCCGGGACGGTGGACGTGGTGGGGGCGGACGTGGTGGGGGAGGACGCGGTGGCGGGGCCCGGGACGGGTCTCGACCGTATGGCGGTGGTCTGAGATGAGTGGTCCGAGATGAGTGGTGCGAGTTGACCGGCGGAGAGGTCGCCGGCTCCCCCGGGACGAGTGGCGCGGCGAGTGGCGCGGTCACCCCCCGGGTGCTGGTGGTGTGGTGTCCGGACTGGCCGGTGGCGGCCGTGGAACGTCCGGGGGAGGACCGGGACGTCCCGGTGGCGGTGGTCGAGGGCGGCCGGGTGCTGGCCTGTTCGGCGGCGGCCCGGGCGGCCGGGGTGCGGCAGGGGCAGCGGCTCAAGCTGGCCCAGCGGCTCTGCCCGGCGCTGGAACTGCGGGACCGGGACCCGGAGGCGGAAGCCCGGCGGTTCGAACCGGTGGCCGCCGCGGTGGAGTCGTTCACCCCTCGGGTGGAGGTGCTGCGCCCGGGGCTGTGCGCGATCCCGGTGAAGGGGCCGGCCCGCTACTTCGGCGGGGAGGAGGCCCTGGCGGCGAAGGTCCGGGCGGCGGTCACGGCTGCCCTGGCGGTGTCGGCGGTGTCGGCGGCGGCGGTCGCGGAGGACGTGACGGCGGCGGTCGTCGGGCCCCAGGAGCAGCCGGCGGACGCGGAGGCGGCGGCTGTCGCGGGTGCGGCGAGGGACCGTGGCGGTGACGGGGACGGCCTGGCCGAGGTCGTTCCCCTGCGTCCCACCGCCCCCGCGCACCCCGCCGATGCCGAGCGGGCCGGGGCCCGGCGGCGGACGGCCGGCGCGGAGGAGCTGTTCTCCGCCGCGCCGCCCGCCCGGGACGGCGCCCGGGGCGGTTTCGCGCGCCCGCCCGTCTATCCGTCGGCGCCTCCCTCCGGACCGGCGCCCGGAGTACCCGGAGTACCCGGAGTACCTGGAGCGCCTGGAGTACCCGGAGCGCCTGCGGCTCCTGCGGTCGTGCCGCCCCTCGGCCTGGTCGGGGTGGCCGACGGCCTGTTCGCCGCCGTGCTCGCCGCCCGGGCCGGGGTGCTGGTCCCCGCCGGGCGGACGGCGGAGTTCCTCGCGCCCTACCCGGTGGCCGCGCTCGGTGACGCCGGGCTGGCCGAACTGCTGGACCGGCTGGGCCTGCCCACGGTCGGGGCGTTCGCCGCGCTGCCCGCCGAGTCGGTGGCCGACCGCTTCGGCCCGGCCGGTGCGACGGCGCACCGGCTGGCCCGGGGGCTGCAACCGCGCCCGCTGGTGCCGCGTACCGAGGGCCCGGACCTCTCCGTCGAGCAGCGCTTCGATCCGCCGGAGCCGCTCGCCGAACCACTGGTGTTCGTCGCCCGGACCCTGGCCGAGCGGCTGCATCAGCGGCTCGCCGGGGCGGGGCTGACCTGCCAGCGGGTCGCCGTCGAGGTGGTGTGCGCGGACGGCCGGACGGTCGCCCGGCTGTGGCGGCACGAGGGCCGGCTCTCGGCGACGGCGCTCGCCGAACGGGTCCGCTGGCAGCTCCAGGCCTGGCAGAGCACCGGCACGTTCGACCGCCCCGGGAAGAGTCGCCCCGGGGAGGGCCACCCCGGTGCGGACCACTCCGGTGCGGACCACCCCGGCGCGGGCCCCGAGCCGGGCGGCTTCACCGCGCTGCGCCTCGTCCCCGACGACCTCACCCCCGACCAGGGCCGCCAACTCGCCCTCTGGGGCCAGGCGGTGGCCGACGACCGGGTGGAGCGTGCGGTGGCCCGGGTGCAGGCGGTGCTCGGGCATGCCGGACTGCGCCGGATCGAACCGGCCGGCGGACGGGGACCGGACGACCAGGCGGTCCGGGTGCCGTGGGGCGAGCCGTACGACCCGGCGGTGCCCGCCGACGCGCCGTGGCCGGGCCGGGTCGGCGGGCTGCGGGACGTCTGGCCGTCCGTCGTGCACCGGGTCCCGGTGCCGGCGACGGTCCTGGACGCGGACGGGCGGCCGGTGACGGTGGACGGCCGGGCGGGGGTGTCGGCCCGGCCGTCCACCGTGGCGGTGCGCGGGCGGGAGCTGCCGGTGGAGGGCTGGACCGGGCCCTGGCCGGCGGTCGAGTACTGGTGGGACCAGGCCCGGGCCCGCCGCCGGGCCCGCTTCCAGGTGACGGTGGCGGGCGGGCGGGCGCTGCTGCTCACGGTGGAGGGGGGCACCTGGTTCGTCGAGGCTGGGTACGACTGAGGGCCCGGACGACCCGGGCGGGGGCGGCGCGGACGACACGGCCGTCCGAGCGGGGGGACTGGAGAACGAACGAGAGATCGAAGGCACCACCCCGATGGGATTCACCAGTCATCCCTCCGTCCCCTGGAGCGAGCTGCACCGGCGCATGGCCGCCGGTGCCGGCGGCGAGGTCGTGCCGCTGCGCCCGGGCCCGACCGCCGAGGCCGCCGACCCCACGCCTCCTGCCGACCCCGCGCGTCCCGCCGATTCCGGCCGTCCCGCCGCCCCCGACCGTCCCGCCGAGCCGGCCGCCTCCGCCGGGCCCGCCTGGGCCGAGCTGCACGTCCACTCCGCCTTCAGCTTCCTGGACGGCGCCAGCGACCCCGAGGCGCTGGTCGCCGAGGCCGCCCGACTGGAGGTCGAGGCACTCGCGCTCACCGACCACGACGGCCTCTACGGAGTGGTCAGGTTCGCCGAGGCGGCTCGGGGCACGGGCGTGGCGACTGTCTTCGGCGCGGAACTGACGCTCCGCCAGGAGACGGGTGGCGGTGTCGAGCACCTGCTCGTGCTGGCCCGCGACCCCGAGGGCTACCGCCGCCTCTCCGCCGTCATCGGTGCGGCCCAACTCGCGGGCGGGGCCAAGGGGAGTCCGGTCTACGACTTCGCCGCGCTGGCCGACGCGCACGGCGGCCACTGGGCGGTGCTCACCGGATGCCGCCTCGGCCGCGTCCCGGCCGCCCTGGCCGCCGCCACCGCGGTCGACCACGACGGCGCTCCCGCCGCCCCCGGCCTCGACCCCGAGCGCCAACTCGGCGCCCTCGCCGAGGCGTTCGGCCGCGACAACGTCCACGTCGAGCTGATCGACCAGTGGCTCCCCGGCGACGACCTGCGCAACGACGCCCTGGCCGCGCTCGCCGCCCGGCTGCGGCTGACCGCCGTCGCCTCCACCAACGCCCACCACGCGAGCCCCGCCCAGGGCCGCCTCGCCCAGGGCCTGGCCGCCCTGCACGACCGCCGCACCCTCGCCGGGGCGGCGGGCTGGACGCGGGCCGCCGGTACCGCCCACCTGCGCTCCGGCCGGGAGATGGCGGCCCGGCTGGCCCGCTTCCCCGGCGTCCGGGAGGCGACTGTGGACCTCGCCCGCGCCTGCGCCTTCGACTTCGCGACCCTGGACCCGGAGCTGCCCGGCTACCCCGTCCCGCCCGGCCGCACCGAGATCGGCCATCTCCGCGCGCTGGTCGCCGAGGGCGGCCCGGCCCGGTTCGGACCGGCGAACGGTCCGGCCCGCCGCCAACTCGCCCGCGAGCTGGACGTCATCGAGGACCTCGACCTGGCCGGCTACTTCCTGATCGTCCACGACATCGTCGACTTCTGCCGCCGCGAGGACATCTGGTGCCAGGGGCGCGGCTCGGCGGCGAACTCGGCGGTCTGCTTCGCGCTCGGGATCACCGCCGTCGACCCGGTGCACTACAAGCTGCTCTTCGAACGCTTTCTCTCCACCGCCCGGGACGGGCCGCCGGACATCGACCTGGACATCGAGAACCGCCGCCGCGAGGAGGTCATCCAGTACGTCTACCGCCGGTACGGGCGCGAGCACGCCGCCCAGGTGGCCAATGTGATCACCTACCGGCCCCGGCTGGCGCTGCGCGACGCCGCCCGGGTGCTCGGCTACCCGCAGGGGCAGGTCGACGCGTTCAGCCGGCAGGCGGACTTCCGCTCGCCGCCCGGCGAGGACGCCGTCATCCCTGCCGACGTGCTCTCCCTCGCCGGACAACTCCACGGACTGCCGCGCCACCTGGGCATCCACTCGGGCGGCATGGTGCTCACCCGGGAGCCGATCGCCGAGATCTGCCCGACCGAGTGGGCCCGGATGCCGGGGCGGTCCGTGCTGCAGTGGGACAAGGAGTCGGTGGCCGGCGCCGGACTCGTCAAGATCGACCTGCTCGGCCTCGGCATGCTCGCCGCGCTGCACGACACCTGCGACCTGGTCGCGCGCCACCACGGTCGGCACTACGACCTGGCGACCATCCCGGACGACGACGCGGGCGTGTACGCGATGCTGCGGCGGGCCGACACGGTCGGGGTCTTCCAGGTCGAGTCGCGTGCCCAGATGGCCACCCTGCCCCGCCTCAAGCCGGACCACTTCTACGACCTGGTGGTGGAGGTCGCGCTGATCCGACCCGGCCCGATCCAGGGCGGCTCCGTCCACCCCTACCTGCGCCGCCGGGCCGGGGTGGAGCCGGCCGGCTGCCCGCACCCGCTGATGGAGAACGCGCTCGGCAAGACTCTGGGGGTGCCGCTGTTCCAGGAGCAGATGATGCAACTCGCCATCGACTGCGCCGGGTTCACCCCCGCCGAGGCGGACCGGCTGCGCCAGGCGATGGGCGCCAAGCGCTCCCACGAACGGGTCGCCCGGCTGCGGGAACGGCTGCTGGGCGGCATGGCCGAGCGGGGCATCCCGCAGGAGGTGGCGGAGGACGTCTATCTGAAGATCGAGGCCTTCTCCAACTACGGCTTCCCGGAGAGCCACGCGATCAGCTTCGCCTACCTGGTGTACGCCAGCGCCTGGCTCAAGTACTACTATCCGGCGGCCTTCACCTGCGCCCTGCTGGCCAACCAGCCGATGGGCTTCTACTCGCCGCTCAGCCTGATCTCGGACGCCCGGCGGCACGGCGTGCGGGTGCGCGGGGTGGACGTCAACGCCAGTGGCCCCGCGCCCACCCTGGAGCCGTACCGGGGGCCTACGCCCGCGCCGCCGCTGACCGCGGGCCTGCCGCAGCCCGCGATCCGGCTCGGCCTGGACACCGTGCGCGGCATCGGCAGCGCGCAGGCCGAGGCGATCGCGGCCGGGCGCCCGTACGCGGACCTGGAGGACTTCGCCCGCCGGACCGGCCTGCCGGCGCCGGGCCTGGAGGCGCTGGCCGCGGCGGGCGCGTTCGGCTGCTTCGGGCTCGGACGGCGGCAGGCGCTCTGGGCGGCGGGCGCGTTCGCGGGCGTCTCGGCGGACCTCATCCCGGGCACGACGCCCGGCACCGAGGCGCCGGACCTGCCCGCGATGACCCCGATCGAGGAGACCATCGCCGACCTCTGGGCCACCGGGACGTCCGCGACCAGCCACCCGCTCCAGCACCTGCGCGCCCATCTGGACCGCGGCGGCGCGCTCCCGGCGGAGCGGCTCCCGGACCTGCCGGACGGGGCGGCGGTGGTGGTCGGCGGCCTGGTCACCCACCGGCAGCGGCCGCCGACGGCGGGCGGAGTGCTCTTCCTCAGCCTGGAGGACGAGACCGGGCTGATCAACGTGATCTGCAGCCGGCCGGTCTGGGAGTCCCAGCGCCGCACCGCCCTCGACCGGGCCGGACTGCTGGTCCACGGGCACATCGAACGGGACCGGGGCGCCACCAATCTGGTCGCCACCCGGCTCGCCCCGCTGCGGATCGGGCTGTGACGGCGCCGGATCGGCTCGTGCCATGATCGTCCCCATGGAATCGACGCCGTCGCCGACCCCACCCCCGCGCACCGTCGCCACCCGGACCTCCGTCCGGGTGGGGCTGCTGCTCGTGGCGGGTGTGCTCGTGACGGCCGGATGCGGCAGCACCCCGGCGACCGGGGCGGGCGGGGGAGCGCCGGTCCCCGCGCGCAGCATCGGCGACGCGCCCCTCCCGGTGGTACCCACCCCCGTTCCACCCACGGTCGCCGGGATCGACCCCGGGCCCGTCGCGCCGGTTCCCAGGCCGGGCGCGGGCACCGCGCCGACCGCCGCCCCGGTGGGTACCTGTTCGCCCGAAGGCGTCGCCCTGACCGTCGGCGAGGCCGATGCCGCGTCGGGCCTGCGGGTGATGCCGGTCCGGCTGACCAACTGCGGCACCCGCCCCTACAGCCTCAACGGCCACCCCGCCGTCCGGGTCCTGGACGCCGAACGCGCCCCGCTCGCCGTCACCGTCAAGCGCGGTTCGGCGGGCATCGCCACCCTGGCGAACTTCGACGCGGCCCCGAAGCCGCTGACCCTGCAGCCCCTCGAGTACGCCGAGTTCCAGCTGGTCTGGCGCAACACCGTGGCGGCGGGCAACCAGGCTCCCGGCAACGGCCGCTACCTCGACGTGGCCCCGCTGCCGGGCCGCCCCCGGCTGACCGTCCCGGCCGATCTCGACCTCGGCACCA
Organism: Kitasatospora purpeofusca; assembly: GCF_034043715.1. Taxonomy (GTDB): domain Bacteria; phylum Actinomycetota; class Actinomycetes; order Streptomycetales; family Streptomycetaceae; genus Kitasatospora; species Kitasatospora purpeofusca_A. The sequence goes on from NZ_JAXCLC010000036.1 coordinate 50,063, forward strand.
CCGGCCGGCTCGGCGTCGCCCCCTGGTCCAGATGACCGCGCGCGGATGACCGGCGCGGCGCAGTCGTGGGGGTGCCTGCGCCGCGCCGGAGTTCATGGGGGACCGGTGACCGGATCCGACCGGTCAGAAGGCGAGCCGGTCAGAAAGCGGCCTGGTCACTGGATGGCCTGCTCAGAAGATGGCCTGATCAGAAGATGGCCTGATCAGAAGGCGGCCTGCTCAGAAGGCGGGCTGGTCGTTGAGCTCGACGATCCTCAGATCACGCACCCGCACGGTGAACCAGACCTCCTGGCTGCCGCCCCCGCCCCAGAACTCGGTGAGCCGGACGGAGGCGTACCCGTACTCCTCCTTCACTTGCTGGACGGACCAGTCCACCGGGACGTTCTGGGCGCGGAACACCGGATCGGCGTCGTGCTCCTGCGCCCAGACGTCCAGCCGGTGGTCGAGGGCCGGGAGGAGGAAACGCTTGCGTACCTCGGACGGCTGCTCGCCGCTGGTACCCAGGACCGCCCGCCGGTACTCCTCGAAGAAGGTGACCACCTGATGCGCGGCCGGCGTCCCCGCCCGGACCTGGGCCGCCGCGACCGCCGCGGCCGGTCCCGGGGGCAGCGCGAACGCGGCCTGGGCGGAGGCGGCCAGGAGACCGCCGACGGCGAGCAGGGCGACGGAGCCGGCCAGGGCGGTGCGCCTCGGGTTCATTCGCTTCATAGCCGGATTCCATCATTCGCCGACGAACTCTGTATATCGCTGGAACGTGTGGTTTACCGTTCTGGCGAGGGTATTTGACGATTGATCTGCTAAAGGGAGAATCCGCTCCGCCGTCCCTTCCCGGGCGGGCCCGCGAAGGCCTGGGCGATCGGCAGCCAGGCCGTCGCCACCTCGCCGACGGCGGTCAGTGCGAGGTCGTCCCGGTGCCGGCGCTGGGTGACCAGCAGGCAGAAGTCCAGCGCCGGACCGCCCACCCGGTCCGTCGCCCCCTCCGGGCCCCAGGTCCACAACCCGCCGTCCGGTGCCGTCAGTTCGACCCGCACGGGGGCCTGCGGAGCGGGCAGTCCGTGCACCGTGAACGCGAACCCCAGGGTCCGCACGCCCAGGTGCGCGACGTGCCGCAGCCGGGCACTCGGCTCCCGGACGGCGCCGAGCGCGTCCGCGACGTCCTGCCCGTGCGCCCAGGTCTCCATCAGCCGGGCGGTGGCCATCGACGCGGCCTTCATCGGCGGGCCCAGCCACGGCAGGCTGGTCCCCGGCGGCACCGCCGCGAGAGCCGTCGCGAGCCGCTCCCGGCCGGTCCGCCAGCGGGTCAGCAGTGCGGCCGGCTGCTCGGCGGCCCCGTGCGCCGCACCGTCCTCGACCGGGTCCGTGCCGGCCGCCAGCAGTTCGCCGAAGATCCGGCGGGAGTCCGCGACGAAGGCCCCGGGGTCGCGCGCGGCCAGCTCGGACCAGTCGTCCGTCCAGGCCAGGTGGGCGATCTGATGGGCCACCGTCCAGCCCGCCGCGGGCGTGTCCAGCGCCCAGCCGTCCGGCGCCAGAGCGGCGACGAGCCCGTCCAGCACCTCGCTCTCGGCGCGCAGGTCGGCCAGCAGTCCGGTCAGCACGGACGACTTCCCGGGAACGTTCGGGTCCGTCATGGATCTCCCTCTCGCGAGTTCGGAAACCTGGAACACACTGCGGCGCGCCACCCCTGGTGACCCGCCGGTAACCTCGGGCCCGCACCCTACGCCGCCCGGCGCGCCCGTGCCCGGTACTCCACCGGACCAGCGCTCCGCACCCCTCCCCACGGGCGGGAGCCCGTGTGACAATCGCGCGGTGACGACCGCCCCGACCGCCCCGGGCCCGCCGACGAGTGGTCCGCCGACGAGTGGTCCGCCGACGAGCGGCCCGCCGACGAGCAGTGCACCGAAGAACGGTGCACCGAGGAACGGCGTGCCCGCGCCGGACGGCCCCGCCGCGCCGGACGACCTCGCCGCGCCGGACGACCTCGCCGCCCGGGCCGCCGAGTTGGTCCGGGCCGCCGTGCTCGGCGACCTCGCCCGCCGGGTGGTCGCCGACTGCGGCGCCGACGTCGGCCTGGTCGGCGTACCGGACCGGGGAGGGGCCGGGCCGGGCACCGAGGGGATGGTGCTGCGGCACTGGTACGGCACCCGGGCGGAACTGCTGCACGGCCTCGCCGTGCCGGCCGGGACCGGCCTCGGCGGCCTGGCGCTGGCCGAGCGGGCGCCCAACTGGGTGCCCGACTACCGCGCGGCCACCACCATCTCGCACCACTACGACGCCGCCGTCACCGCCGAGGACCTCTACGCGATGCTCACCGTGCCGCTGCTCCACCACGGCGCGGTGCACGGCGTGGTGTACGCCTCGCTGCGCGCGGTGGTGTCGTTCGGGGACGTCCGGATCGGCGCGGTGGCCAGGCTCGCCGAGGCCGCCACCCGCGCCCTGGCCGGGGCCGCCGCCTGGTGCGGAGCGCCGGCCGCCGATCCCGCGCCGCGAAGACCGGGACCGCCCGCCCGGCCGGCCCCGCCCGCCCCGGGGCGCGCCCCGAACCCCGCCCCGCCGCTCACCCGGCGCGAGCACGAGGTGCTCCGCTGGGCGGCGACCGGCCGGACCAACCCGGAGATCGCCGCCCAGCTCGGCCTCACCCGCAACACGGTGACGGGCTACCTGAAGAGCGCGATGCACAAGCTCGGCGTCCGCAACCGCACCGAACTCGCGCTCGCCGCCCGGCTGTCCGGGCTGCTGGACTGAACGCCGTGCTGAACGCGGCACTGAACGCCACTCCCGGAGCGGTCAGTTGACGCGGCGCTCGCGGCCCGCCCAGTAGGGCTCGCGGAGCCGGAACTTCTGCAGCTTCCCGGTGGTCGTGCGCGGCAGGGACTCCCGGAACTCCACCGAGGTGGGCGACTTGTAGCCGGCCAGCCGCTGCTTGCAGTGCGCGATGAGGTCCGCCTCGCCGACCTCGGTGCCCGGCTTCAGTACCACCAGGGCCTTGACCGTCTCGCCCCACTTGGCGTCCGGTACGCCGATCACCGCGGCCTCGGCCACCGCCGGGTGGTCGTAGAGGCAGTCCTCCACCTCGATCGAGGAGACGTTCTCCCCGCCGCTGATGATGACGTCCTTCTTCCGGTCCGAGATGGTCAGGTAGCCGTCGGTCAGGGTGCCGCCGTCGCCGGTGTGGAACCAGCCGTCCCGGACTGCCTCGGCGGTGGCCTCCGGCTGCTGCCAGTAGCCCTCCAGGACGACGTTGGAGCGGACCAGCACCTCGCCCTGCTCGTCCACCCGGACCTGGTTGCCGAGCGCCGGGGCGCCGGCCTGCACCAGCTTCTCGGCCCGCCGCTCGGCGGGCAGTTCGTCCCATTCGGCCCGGGTGCGGTTGACCGTCACCACCGGCGAGGTCTCGGTCAGACCGTAGATCTGCATGAACTCCCAGCCGAGTTCGGACTCCATCCGCTGCACCACCGAGGTGGGCGGCGGCGCTCCGGCCACCACCATCCGGACCCGGTCCCGGCCGGGGACCGGCCCCTCCCACTCGGCCGCCGCGTCCAGCACCATCTGCACCACGGCCGGCGCGCCGCACAGGAAGGTCACGCCGTGCCGCTCGACCCGGCGCAGGATCTCCGCGCCGTCGACCTTCCGCAGCACCACGTGCCGGGCGCCGAGTCCGGTGAGCGAGAACGGCAGGCCCCAGCCGTTGGCGTGGAACATCGGCAGGGTGTGCAGGTAGACGTCCCGGTCGCTCGCCCCGAAGTGCAGGGCCATCAGGTTCGCGTTCAGCCAGATGTTGCGGTGGGTGAGCTGGACGCCCTTGGGGCGCGCGGTGGTTCCGCTGGTGTAGTTGACGGTGGCGGTGTCGTTCTCGTCGACCGGGTACCGGCGGGGCGCGTGCTCGAAGTCGTACAGCAGCCGGTCGCTGTCCGCGCCGATCACGAACTTGTGCTTGGCGACCACCCCGGCCAGCGGTTCGGCCAGCTCCGGGTCGACCAGCAGTACCGAGGCGCCGCTCTGTTCGACGATGTACGACACCTCCTCCGCCTTGAGGCGGAAGTTCACCGGCACCAGCACCCGGCCGTGCCCGCTGACCCCGAACATCGAGGTGAGCAGCCGCGCCGAGTTGTGCGACACGACCGCCACCCGCTCGCCGGGGCCGACCCCGAGCCGGTCCAGCCCGGCCGCCTGCGCCCGGGCCAGTTCGGCCACCCGTCGGTACGTCAGATCGCCCCAGTACTCGGCCGGTTGCGCCGATTCGTCGACGATGCCGACCCGGTCGCCGTAGACCAGCTCGGCCCGGTCGAGGAAGTCCATCACGGAGAGTGGAATCTGCATGCGCCCACTGTCCTCCGCCCACCGCCCCCTGCACACCCCCGATCGGGGGTGTCACCCGTAAGGAGCCGGGGCCGCCCCGGTAGCGGCCGCGGCGGCCTCGGCGCCGGCGATCGCCGCGGCGAGCCTGTCCCGGGTCTCGGCCTGGGCGGCGATCCGGCGTTCCAGCACCGCCAGGCGGTCCCGGGCGATCCGCAGCGCGCCGGCCGACGGCGGCCCGAACGCCTCCTGGTCCAGGCATCCGAGGAACGGCCGGACGTCCTCCAGGGTGAACCCGGCCTCCAGCAGCGAGCGGATGTTGCGCACCCGGGTCACCGCCGACTCCTCGTACACTCGGTAGCCGTTGGCGGCCCGCCCGGAGCCGATCAGTCCGGCCTGTTCGTAGTGCCGCAGTGCCCGGGCGGTGGTCCCCGTCGCCCGCGCCAGCTCGCCGATCCGCACCTGCGCGGCCCCCGTCCTTCCCCGGCGCTCATCCGACCACGGCGCCCCCGTCCACCGGCAAGACTACGCCGGTGACGAAGGAGGCCTGGGGCGCGGCGAGTTGTGTGACGGCCCAGGCCACCTCGGCGGCCTCGCCGATCCGGCCCAGCGGGGTGTGCGCGAGCTGCCAGGCGCGCAGCGCGGCCCGCTGCTCGGGGCCGATCCCGGCGTGGTCGGCGATCGGTGTCTCGATCGCGCCGGGCGCCACGGCCACCACCCGGATGCCGCGCGGGGCCAGTTCCACCGCCCAGCTGCGGGTCAGGGTGTCGACGGCGGCCTTGCTCGCGGCGTAGACGGAGTTGCCGGGCCAGCCGCGCAGGCCGACGGCCGTGCTGACGTTGACGACCACACCCCGGCCGGCGGTGAGCGCGGGCAGCGCGGCCTGGGTCAGCAGGACGGGCGCCGTCAGATTGGTCGCCAGCAGCGTGCCGATGCCCTCCGGGGTGTAACCGCCGAGCGTCGCGTGCGGGGCGATGCCCGCGTTGTTGACCAGGACGTCCAGTCGGCCGAACCGTTCCAGCGCGGCCCGGACGACCGCCGCCGGGCCGTCCGACGCCGTGACGTCGGCGACCAGCGGCACGATCCGCCCCGGCGCCCGCTCCGCCGTCCCCGCCAGCGGTTCGGCCCGTCGGCCGACCGCCACCACCCGCGCCCGCGGGTCCTGCTCGGCGAAGGCCCACGCCGTCGCCCGCCCGATCCCGGTCCCCGCGCCGGTGACCACCACCCCCCGTCCTCGCCCTGCCACAGCCTCGTCCGTTCCCGTCGTTCCGTTCATGCCCGCAAGCCTGCGACCCTGACGCCGGTGGCAAGGTCAAGCGCCGTTCCGTGAACGACGGGGTCCAGGACGGGTCCTGGCAGTGGGCGCGAGCCGGAGCCGGGACTTCCTCTTGCTGAGCCGGCGGCGAACAGGGGCCGTGGGGGAGGCGCGGCCTCCGTTCCGCTGCTAGGAAGGGCGGCAGGACCGCAAGGACATCCGCACGGGGAGAAACACCGATGACCGACCACCGTTCCGACGGCCTCTACGACGCGATCGGGGGCCTCGACGCCCTCCGGAGACTGAGCGACACCTTCTACCAGGGCGTGCTCGCCGACCCCCTGCTCGCGCCGGTCTTCGCCGACTTCACGCCCACCCACATCGAGCACGTGGCCGTCTGGCTGGCCGAGATCTTCGGCGGGCCGGACCGGTTCACCACCGACCTCGGAGGCCACCAGTCCCTGCTCCGCGCCCACCTCGGCCTCGCCATCACCGAGGAGCAGCGCACCCGCTGGATGGAGCTGATGGCCGAGGCCGTGCACAAGGAACTCCCCGAGGGTGAACTGCTGCGCCGGCGTGTCCTGGAGTACTTCGACTGGGGGACCCGGATCGCCAGGGACGTCTCGGCCTCGCCGGCCGGCACCGACCTCGGTGACCCGGGCCCCACCCCGCGCTGGGGCTGGGAGGGCCTCAAGTAGGCGCTCCGGAGCGGCCGCCGGGCCACCGCCGGCGGCCGCGAAACCCGGTTGGACGAGAGGGGCCCGACGAGCCACAGTGGGCGCATGGCTTCTCTTGTGCGACATGTGACGTTCGACTGCGCCGACCCCCACGCCCTCGCCGTCTTCTGGGCGGAGGTGGTGGACGGCGCCCTGGGCGAGGGCGACGCCCCCGGTGACTCGGAGATCGAGGTCAACTCGGAGAGCGTCTCCCTGCTCTTCATCCGGGTCGAGGAGGGCAAGGAGGTCAAGAACCGGGTCCACCTCGACCTCGCGCCGAAGGACCGCACCCGGGACGAGGAGGTGGAGCGCCTCGTCGCCCTGGGCGCGAAGCCGTTCGAGGACCACCGCCGACCCGACGGCACGGGCTGGGTGACCCTCACCGACATCGAGGGCAACGAGTTCTGCGTGGAGCGCGGCGCCGCCGAGCGGGCCGTCACCGCCTGAGCGGCCGCACGCCGCCCCGGTCGGCTATTCGACGGCCGCCCGCCAGGTCCACGAGGTCCGGCGCGGGCGGCCGTCGAGTTCGCCCCGGCCGGTGCACCAGAGCAGCACGTCCACCGGCTCCCCGGCGGGCGCTTCGGGGAAGAGCCGGGCGAGCGCCGCCGCCGCGAGCCGCTCCGGGGGCCGCCAGTCCAGGCCCAGCCCGAGGGTGATGTCGTGGGTGTGCAGCAGGGTCTCGGTGACACCCATCGCGGCGAAGCCGGCCGGGTCGCACGGCCCGTAGTGCCAGGCCCGCAGCCCGGGCGGCGCCGCGTCCAGGGCGGTGGCCAGCAGCTGCGCGGCGGCCGTGACCACGGTGAGCACCTCGGCAGGTCCGGCGTCCGGCCGCACCGTGAGGTCCAGCGGCAGATAGCGGTCGGCGGGCCGGGCGGCGAGCTGTCCGGCATAGGCGAGCAGGTCGTGGGCGATGTGGGCGGCGGTGTCCCGGCAGCTCCACTCCAGCGGTCCGGCGGGCGCGTCCCAGTCCGGGCCGCCCGCTTCGGCGGCGGGCCCCAGCACGGCCGTCGCCTCGCCGAGCGCGGCCCGGACGGCGGCGCCGTTCATCTGATGGTCGGTCATCGCCCCACCGTCTCACGTGCCCACCGCCAGACGGGCCACACCGTCACACGGGCCTCGCCGTCCACCGCCCCACGCGCCCGCGTGTCCACGGGGCCGGTCCGCGCCGGCCCGCGTCAGGCCGGGTCAGGCCGGGTCAGCCGACCTGGATCGAGCGCTTCGCCAGGCCCATCCAGAAGCCGTCGATCACGGTGCGCTGGCGGTCCAGTTCACCTTCGGCGGCACCGAGGGTGACGAACAGCGGGGCGAAGTGCTCGGTCCGGGGGTGGGCGAGCCGGCCGGCCGGCGCCTTCTCCTCGAAGTCGAGCAGCGCGTCGAGGTCCTGGGCCGCCAGCGCCCGCCGGCCCCAGTCGTCGAACTCGGCCATCACCGAGGTGATCCGGCCGTCGCTGCTGAGCGCCCGCAGGTTGTGGGTGAAGAAGCCGCTGCCGACGATCAGCACGCCCTCGTCGCGCAGCGGGGCGAGCCGGCGGCCGATCTCCAACAGCCGCTGCGGGTCGAGGGTCGGCATGGAGACCTGGAGGACGGGGATGTCCGCCTCCGGGAACATCTCCACCAGCGGGACGTAGGCGCCGTGGTCGAGGCCCCGGTCGGGAATGTCCTGGACAGGCGTGCCGGGGGCGCGCAGCAGCTTCCGCACCCGCTCGGCGAGCTCCGGTGCGCCGGGGGCGGCGTAGCGGACGCGGTAGTAGTGCTCGGGGAAGCCCCAGAAGTCGTACACGAGTGGCACGGTGGTGACGGCGCCGAGTGCGAGCGGGGCCTCCTCCCAGTGCGCGGAGACCATCAGGATCGCCCTGGGCCGGGGCAGGTCGGCGGACCAGGCGGCCAGCTGGCCGGGCCAGACGGGGTCGTCGGCGAGCGGCGGCGCGCCGTGCGACAGGTAGAGGGCGGGCATGCGGCCGGTTGCGGCGGTACTCATGGCGGTTCTTCTCCTCCGGCCCTCGGGGTGTTCGGTTGCTCGGCGTGCTCGGCGTGCTCGGTTGCTCGGCGTGCTGCGTGGAAGGCGGTCCGGGCAAGTAGTTCAAATTTGAACTCTGCACGGGTTCGACCGTACACCTTCGTTCGAATTTGAACAATAGGAGTACGATCACTCCATGCCCTCCACCTCGTCCGCACCTTCGGCGCCCCCCTCCGCCGCCTCCCCGTACGAGCCCCGCTGGCTCGACGAGGAGGAGATGGCTGCCTGGCGGAGCTTCGTCACCGCGAGCAACCTCCTCAACCGCCGCCTGGAACGCCAGCTCAAGGAGGACTCCGGTCTCTCCCACACCCAGTACGAGATCCTCGTCCACCTCTCCGCCGCCCCGGCCGGCTCGCTGCGTATGACCGAACTGGCGGACAAGCTCGTCACCTCCAAGAGCGGCCTGACCTACCAGATCACCCAGTTGGAGAAGGCGGGGCTGGTCGGCCGGCGCTCCTGCCCGAGCGATGTGCGCGGTGTCTTCGCCGAACTCACCGACCAGGGGCAGGAGATGCTGCGCGAGGCCGCCCCCGGCCATGTCGCGCTGGTCCGCGAACTGCTGATCGACGTGCTCAGCAGGGAGCAGCTCGCCGTCCTCGCCGACGGCCTCGGCCAGGTCAGCGCCCGCCTCCGTCTCGACGACGCCCTCTGAGCCGCCGGGTACCGAGGACACCCCCGTCGTCCTCGGTACCCGGCTTCATCCCTCATCCCTGACCCTTCGGCCCGCCTGTCCCGCCCCGTCCCGCCTCCGCCGCGCGCGTGAGCAGCAGCTCCCGCTCCCGCTCGTTGCGGGTCAGCCCGGCCGCCCGCTCGAACTCCGCCCGCGCCTCCGCGCCCCGCCCCAGCCGGGCCAGCAGGTCTCCCCGGACGCTGGGCAGCAGGTGGTACCCGCGCAGCGCCGGTTCCTCGGCCAGCGCGTCCACCACCTCCAGCGCGACCGCCGGACCCTCGGCCATCGACAGCGCCACGGCCCGGTTGAGCTCGACCACCGGGGACGGCGTCAGCGCCATCAGCCGCCCGTAGAGGGTGGCGATGGTGTGCCAGTCGGTGTCCTCGTAGCGCACGGCCCGCGCGTGGCAGGCGGCGATCGCCGCCTGGACCGAGTACGGGCCGGTGCCCGCCCGCAGCAGGGCGGCGAGCCCGCGCCGGATCAGCAGCCGGTCCCAGCGCGCCCGGTTCTGGTCGGCGAGCAGCACGGGCCGGCCGTCGGGGCTGGTCCGGGCAGCCGTCCGGGAAGCCTGGAGCTCCAGCAGCGCCGCCAGCCCGTGCGCCTCGGGTTCCCCGGGCATCAGCGCGGCCAGTACCCGGGCCAGGCGCAGCGCGTCCTCGCAGAGCGCCGGCCGCAGCAGGTCGTCCCCGGCGGTGGCCGAGTACCCCTCGTTGAAGATCAGATAGATGACCTCCAGGACGGAGGAGAGCCGGGCCGCCCGCTCCGCCCCGTACGGGACCTCGAAGGGTGTCCGGGCCTGCGCCAGCGTCCGCTTGGCGCGGACGATCCGCTGGGCGACCGTCGGCTCCGAGGAGAGCACGGCCCGGGCGATCTCCGCCGTGGTGAGCCCGCCGAGCAGCCGCAGCGTCAGCGCGATCCGGGCTTCGGCGGACAGCACCGGGTGGCAGACGGTGAAGATCAGCCGCAGGAGGTCGTCGTCGATGTCGTCCGGACCGGCCGGTTCCGGCGGCGGGACGTCCTCCAGGGCCCGCCCGACCTCGGCGAGCTTGCGGGCGTACGTCTCCCGGCGGCGGACCAGATCGACCGCGCGGTGCTTGGCGGTGGCCATGAGCCAGGCGCCAGGACGGTCCGGGACGCCCGACCCGGGCCACTGCTCCAGGGCGGCGACCAGCGCGTCCTGCGCCAGCTCCTCGGCGATGCCGACATCGCGCACGATCCGGGTGACCCCCGCGATGATCCGGGCGGACTCGATCCTGAACACGGCCTCGACCGTCCTGGCCGGGTCCGTCCTGGCCGTGTCCGTTCCGGCCGTGGCCACCCCGGCCGTGTCCGCCCCGGGGGTCTCCGTCGCACCCGCGTCGCGCTCCGTCACGATCACCCATCAGAGCAGCCGCCGCCCGCGCGGGCAAACCGTCCGCCCGGCACGCCTCCGCTCGGCACGCGCCTGCCCGTCACGCGTCCGCCCGTCACGCCTCCGGCGGCGTGGCGGCCTCGTCGATCTGCCGCAGCTCGGCGCCGACCGTCCAGCTCTCCGGGTGGACCCCCAGGAAGCGCCGGGTCCACTCGACGGCCTCGGCCATGTCCTTGCACTGGAGGATCGCGTAGCCGCCCACGACCTCCTTGGTCTCGGTGAACGGTCCGTCGGTGCAGCTCACCTTGCCGCCGTCCCAGAGCAGCCGGGTGCCCTCCTTGGTGGGCAGCAGTCCGGCGGTGTCCAGCATCACCCCGGCCTTGGTGATCTCCGCGAACAGCGCCCCCATCCGCTCCTCGAACGCGGGGTCCGTCTCGAAGTTCTGGGACTGCTGCTCGTCGATGCGGATCAGGCTCATAAAGCGCGGCATGGTGCTCACTCCTCGTCGGTGCGGGCGGGGCTTCTCCCCGCCGCTCACCCCTGCGTCGAACGGAGGGAGTCCGTTTCGACAGCCGGTCGGGAAATTCTTTCGACGGATCCGCGCCCCGGCCACCGGAGGACCCGGCGCGCGGGTGTGTCGGCGTGCGGGCGTCCCGGTGCTGCTCGGCTGTGCGGATACCGCGCCGCACAGGTGTATCGGACCAGGCGGGGTCTCCGCTACGGTGGCGACGGATACACCGATGTATCCGATGCGCTGATGTATCGAGGTGGGCTGTGGCGGCGACGGAGGCGGCACCCGGGCCGGGCGGCGTCCGGGTGACCGCGCGCAGGGCGCGGACGAGGGCCCGACTCCTGGAGGCCGCGTTCGGCGTGTTCGCGGCCAAGGGGTTCGGCCGGGTGTCGATCGAGGAGGTCTGCGAGGCCGCGGGGTACAGCCGGGGCGCCTTCTACTCGAACTTCGACACCCTGGAGGAGCTGTTCTTCGTCCTGTACGAGGAGCGGGCCGAGCTGATCGCCGCCCAGGTCACCGGGGCGCTCGCGGCGAGGGCCGGGGACACCGACGTGGCCTCGCTGGTCGAGCGGGTGACCGGGGTGCTGCTGCTGGAACGCGACTGGCTGCTGATCAAGACGGACTTCCTCGTCGCCGCCGCCCGGGACCCCCGGACGGCGCGGACACTGCTGGAGCACCGCCGCCGGCTGCGGGAACTGATCGCCGAACGGCTGGCCGAGGTGGCCGCCGAGCGCCCGCTGCCCGAGGTGCTGGGGAGCGCCGAGAGCGCGGCCCACGCGGTGATCGCCGCCTACGACGGTGTCACCACCCAGCTCCTGCTGGACCGCGACGTCGAACGGGCCCGGACCTGGCTCCGGCAGCTGCTGCTGGCCCTGCTGTCCGCCGACGCACCCCGCTGACGGGCGTCCCCGGCCTTCCCCGCCTTCCTCCCCGTCTTCGTCCCTGTCTTCCTGGTCTTCCCTGCTCTTCCCTGGTCTTCCCTGTGTCCCCGGCCGGACCGGCCGGTCGTCCGAAGGATGGAGTGCTGTCATGGACGCCGATGTCATCGTGGTCGGAGCCGGACTCGCCGGGCTCGTCGCGGCGCGCGAGCTCACCGCGCGGGGCCGGCGGGTCGCGCTGCTGGACCAGGAGGGCGCCGCCAATCTGGGCGGTCAGGCCCACTGGTCCTTCGGCGGGCTCTTTCTGGTCGACTCCCCCGAACAGCGGCGCCTCGGCGTGAAGGACTCCGTCGAGCTGGCGTGGAACGACTGGAGCGGCAGCGCCCGCTTCGACCGCCTCGACGACGAGGACTCCTGGGCGGTGCGCTGGGCCCGCGCCTACGTGGACTTCGCCGCCGGGGAGAAGCGCGCCTGGATCACGGAGCGCGGGATCAAACTGACGCCGCTGGTGGGCTGGGCCGAGCGCGGTGACCTGCGCGCGGACGGCCACGGCAACTCCGTGCCGCGCTTCCACGTCCCCTGGGGCACCGGCACCGGGGTGGTGGGCCCGTTCGTGCAGGACGCCCGGCAGGCCGCCGCCACCGGCCTGCTCACCTTCCACCACCGCCACCGGGTCGACGAGTTGGTGGTCCGGGACGGGGCGGTGACGGGCGTGCGGGGCACCCTGCTGGCGGCGGACCCCGCACCGCGCGGCGCCGCCTCCAACCGGGACCCGGTCGGGGAGTTCGAACTCACCGCCCAGGCCGTGATCGTCACCACCGGCGGCATCGGCGGCGACCACGAACTCGTGCGCCGCCACTGGCCGGCGCGTATGGGCACGCCCCCGAAGAACATGATCACGGGCGTCCCGGCGTACGTGGACGGGCGGATGCTCGACATCAGCGCCGCCGCGGGGGTGCGGCTGGTCAACCGGGACCGAATGTGGCACTACACCGAGGGCATCCGGAACTGGGACCCGCTCTGGCCCGGACACGCGATCCGCATCCTCCCGGGCCCGTCGCCGCTGTGGTTCGACGCCCTCGGACGGCGCCTGCCGGAGCCCTGCCTCCCCGGTTACGACACCCTGGGCACGCTCAGGCACCTCCGCACCGCCGAGGACATCGCGCGGTACGACCACTCCTGGTTCGTCCTCACCCAGCGGATGATCGAGAAGGAGTTCGCGCTGTCGGGCTCGGAGCAGAACCCCGACCTCACCAGCGGTGACCGCAAGGCCGTCCTGCGCGAGCGCCTCCTCGGCAGCGGGGCACCCCGGCCGGTGGAGGCGTTCAAGCGGAACGGCGCGGACTTCGTCGTCGCCGCCACCCTGGAGGAACTGGTGGCGAAGATGAACGGCCTGACCGACGAACCGCTGCTCGACCCGGCCGTGCTGCGGGCCCAGATCGAGGCCCGGGACCTCCAGATCGCCAACCCGTTCAGCAAGGACGCCCAGATCCAGGGCATCCGCAACTCCCGCCGCTACCTGGGCGACCGGCTCAGCCGCACCTCCGCCCCGCACCGCGTCCTCGACCCGGCGGCCGGCCCGCTGATCGGCGTCAAGCTGCACGTCCTGACCCGGAAGACCCTCGGCGGCATCCAGACCGACCTCGACTCCCGCGCCCTCGGACTCGACGGGCGGCCCGTCGACGGCCTGTACGCGGCGGGGGAGGTCGCCGGGTTCGGCGGCGGGGGCGTCCATGGCTACAACGCCCTGGAGGGCACCTTCCTCGGCGGCTGCCTGTTCTCCGGCCGCGCGGCGGGCCGGGCGGCGGCGGAGGCGGTGGCCTGACGGGCCCGACGCGGGCGACCGGGACGCCGGGGGCGTGACAACGGGGCGGTCAGAACATCCGGGCCTGGGTGACCTCGTTCAGGTGGACCAGGACGTCGTACGCCCGGCCGATCGCCAGCTGCGGCCGGGGGTCGGTGCGGTAGACCGACCCGGCCTCGTAGGTGGGGCGGGAGACGTTCAGCCAGTCGCGGGCCGCCCGGGGGGCGGTGCGCAGATCGACGTAGTAGTCCCGGTAACGGACCCGGTCGAGGGTGTGCTCGTTCATCTCCGCCGTGGCCGGCGGGACGGTTACCGCCTTCCAGTCGTCGGTCAGGACCCCGTCGTTGGTGAGGAAGGAGCCGCCGGCGAAGGTGAAGCCGACGGCCACGTAGTCGCGGCCGTAGGCGTCGCGCAGGTGCGACCCCTGTGGCTCGGGGTACAGGAAGGTGTCGGTGGCCAGGTAGCCGGCGTGCCCGTTGTGCGCCGACAGCAGCACCTTGCCGCCGGTGCGGCGCTCCCACCAGGCGGTGTTGTCCGCCATCGCCCGGTCGCGCAGCTGCTCCGCGGCGGAGACGGAGGCCGGGTCGGCGAGGTCCAGGGCGGCGAAGTCGAAGGTGTCGGCGATGTTCCGGGCGTGCTGCACGGCCCACGCGTGGGCGTCCCCGTCGGCACCGCTCGCGGTGACCAGGTCGAGGGCCTGCCGCGCCTTGGCGGCGTTCTCCCGGCGCTCGGCGACCGGCTTCCGCAGATAGGCCATGACGTCGTCGAACGGCCGCAGCCCGGCGTAGAGCCCGTCGAGCTGCGGGAGCGCGTCCGGCCGGGCCTCGCGCAGGTAGGAGGCGACCCGTTCGAACATCCGGTCGCCGAGCCGCGGGGCGCCGATGTCGTCGCCCAGGAAGTGGACCGGGTTCCGCGGGTGGCTCCGGTTGTGGGAGCGCATCCAGGCGATCAGGTCGGCGAACTCCTCGCGGTCCCACGGGCTGCCGCCCAGGGCGTCCTTGACCACCTGCCGCGCGTCGCCCGGGCCGCCCTGGATGTACTCCTCGACCTGCAGGCCGCTGCTCCAGCTGGTCTCCAGGGCGAAGGTGGTGAAGCCCTTCTCCTCGACGAGGTAGCGGAACAGCCGCTGCTTCATCGCGAAGAACTCGTGCGAACCGTGGGTGGCCTCGCCGAGGCCGACCACCCGGGCGTCGCCGATCATCGCGCCCAACGCCCGCAGGTCCGCGGTGCGGCCGCCCGGTTCGGTCGTCCGCAGCGGCTGGGCGACGCTCTCCAGTGCGCGCACCACGGCCGAGCGCTGCGCCCGCGTCGGGTCCGCGCTCGCGGCGGCTGCCGCGGGGGGCACCGGCGCGGCGACCGCCGCCACCGGGGCCAGCACCGCGGCGGCGGCCAGTGCCGCCGTCGCCGCCAGCAGTCCGCGCCGCCCGATCCGCTTGTTGCCTGCCATCGTTGTGATCACTCCTCGACCCGACGGAACGCCGATGACCTCGGCGTTCGCTGAATTGATCTTCGCTGCGGCGGGTCCTGCGGCGCGCTGGGGAGGACCACCGTCCTTGCTGGGGGTAACCCCCCGACGGGATTCGGTGGCGGGCCCCCGGACCGGCGGCGGCCCGCCGCCCGTTACCCGGGTGCGCGCCACCGGGCGGGGTGAGGCGGGGCGACGGGGGCGACGCGCGGCCGTACCGCACGTCCGCGTTCTGCTCCGGGTCACTGCGGACGGCCGCGCCGCCGGCGGAGCGGTACGCGAGGTGGGCGAGCACGGCGAGGACGAAGAGCGGCGGACGTCCCGCGGCGGCGAATCATGGCTGGTGGGACGGCGTGCGTGCAGAGCGATAACCGCTCGCCGAATGCGGCGTTCCATGGAAGCATCCGCTGTTATGGGGACGAATCTGCACGGCGCGCACGTCACACTCCGTCCGGTCTCGGCCGAGGACATCCCGGCCCTGGTCGCCATCCGGCGCACCCCCGAGGTCTACGCCCGCTGGCGCGGTGGTGACGACCTCGCCGACGCCGTCACCACCGACCTCGCCGAGCCCGGCACCGAGACCTTCGTGATCGAGGTCGGGGGCCGGGTCGTCGGCGCGGTCCAGTGGTATGCCGAGAACGACGACGAGTACCGCCACGCCGGGATGGACATCTACCTCGACCCGGCCCACCACGGGCGCGGCCACGGCACCGACGCCGTCCGCACGCTGGCCCGCCACCTCGTCGACGAACACCACTACCACCGGCTGATCATCGACCCGGCGGCGGACAACACGGCGGCGATCCGCTGCTACGAGAAGGTCGGCTTCCGCCCCGTGGGGGTGATGCGCCAGTACGAGCGCGGCTCCGACGGCACCTGGCACGACAACCTGCTGATGGACCTGCTGGCCGCCGAACTCGTCTGATCCGCAGCGGAGTTCCCCCGCTGGAGTGCCCCGCCGGTGCGCCCCGCCGGTGTGCCCGGGCGGGGTCGGTGGTCCGGCGGGGTCGGTGCTCGGGCAGCGTCGGTGCTCGGGCGGGGTCAGTGGTCCACGCGCAGCGGCTCGCCGGTGCGGTGGAGGTGGGTGAAGATCTCCCGGTAGGAGCGGAGCAGCCCGGTCTCGTGGTACGGGATGCCCTTCTCCGCGCAGAACCGGCGGGTGATCCGGGCGGCCCGGGGGAGTGCGGGGGTCGGCATGCTGGGGAAGAGGTGGTGCTCGATCTGGTAGTTGAGGCCGCCCATCAGGGTGTCGAGCACCGGGTTGCCGCGGACGTTGCGCGAGGTCAGCACCTGGCGGCGGAGGAAGTCCAGCCGCATCTCGGGGGTCACCATCAGCATGCCCTTGTGGTTGGGCGCGAAGACGCAGCCCAGGAGGACGCCCAGCAGCGCCTGGTGGACGGCGAGGAAGGCGATCGCCTTCCCGGCCGGGAGGGCGGCGAAGACCACCCCGAAGTAGGCCGCGAAGTGGAGGACCAGCAGGGAGCCCTCCAGTCGGGCGCGCTTCATGCCGGGGCGGCGCAGCGCGCGGAAGCTGTTCCAGCTGAGGTTGAGGCCCTCCAGGCACAGCAACGGGACGAAGAGGTAGGCCAGTCGGCGGCCGATGAACCGGGCGGCCCCGTGGGCCTCCCGGGCCTGCTGCTGGGACCACACCACGATGTCGGGGGAGACGTCCGGGTCCCGGCCCTCGTGGTTGGGGTTGGCGTGGTGCCGGGTGTGCTTGTTCATCCACCAGCCGTAGCTCATGCCCATCAGCAGGTTGGCGACGATCCGCCCGCCGATCTCACCGGCCCGCCGTCCCCGGAACACCTGGCGGTGCGCCAGATCGTGTGCGAGTAGCCCGAGTTGCGTGAAGACGACGGACATGCCGGCGGCCAGGGCGAGTTGCAGCCAGGTGTCACCCAGGGCGAACAGGGCGTACCAGCCGCCGGCGAACGCCGCGAGGGTGAGGCCGATGCGCGCGGTGTAGTAGCCGGGGCGCCGGTCGAGCAGCCCCTCCTCGGTGATCCGGCGGGCCAACTGGGCGAAGTCGCTGCCCTCCCGCTCCCGCCCGGCCGGTGCGGCCGGTGCGGGTGTGGCGCGTGGTGCGCGTGTTGCGGGTATTGCGGGCGGGGCAAGCGTTGTGCGCTCTGGGCTCATGACGGGAAGTCTGACGGTCGGCCCGGGGGTTGGAGAACCGGACGAACCCCCTTTTCGGTAGGGGGGTTGGCCCCCGCCTCGGGGGCGGGAAAGCCCCCGCCCGGCGGCGGCCGGGGTTGACGGCCGCCCCGGGATTCCACCACCCTTTCACTAATTGAGTAGTGAAAGGGTGGTTTACTCATGTGGATGCTCCATGCCCTCCGGCGGCCCCGGCCGCTGTCCTGGGGGCTGGCCGGGCTGTTCGCCGCGCTCTACGCCTGCGTCGCCGTCAACCGGCACCGGCGGATGCTGACCCAGGCCTACGACCTGGGCATCTTCGAGCAGGCCGTGCGTGCCTACGCCCACGGGGAGGCGCCGGTGGTGCTGCTCAAGGGCCCCGGTTACCAACTGCTCGGCGATCACTTCCACCCGCTGCTCGCCACCCTCGCCCCGCTGTACCGACTGTTCCCGAGCGCCGTCACGCTGCTGCTGGCGCAGGCGGTGCTGATGGCTCTGGCCGTGGTGCCGCTCGCCCGGTGGGCCTTCGAAGTGGGCGGCCCGAGGCTTGCCGTGCTGGTCGGCTGCCTGACCGGGGCCTCCTGGGGGATCGTCGAGGCGGTGGCCGACGACTTCCACGAGATCGCGTTCGCGGTGCCGCTGCTGGCCTTCGCCGCCACCGCGCTCGGCCGGGGCCGGCCGGTCGCCGCAGTGCTCTGGGCCCTGCCGCTGGTCCTGGTCAAGGAGGACCTCGGGCTCACCGTGGCCGTGTTCGGCGCGCTGGTCTTCGCCCGGGCGGGGAAGGGCAGCGGGACCAGGGCGCTGGGCTTCGGGGTGGCGCTCTTCGGGCTCGCCGCGACCGCGCTGACCGTCCTGGTGGTGCTGCCCTCGTTCAATCCGGACGGGGGCTTCGACTACTGGGGCCAGATGGGTACCCGGGAGGCGGCGGGCGCCCCGTGGGAGGTCGCGGGCCGACTGGTCTGGCCGCCGCTGAAGTGGCTGCTGCTCGGGGTGGCCGCCGCGACGGCCGGCTTCCTGGGGATGCGGTCGCCGCTGGTCCTGCTCTGCCTGCCCACCCTCGGCTGGCGGCTGGTTGCCGACAACTCGCATTATTGGGGCGTGAGTTACCACTACAGTGCGGTGCTGATGCCGCTGCTGCTGGCAGCCCTGGTGGACGCCGTGCGGCGGACCGGGGCCTACTCGGGACCGGACCGGGTGCTCGCGCGGGGCCGGGAGGCCGGACCGGACCGGCCGGCCGTCCGCCGGGCCCGCCGCGCACTGGCGGTGGCGGGCCTGGTCGCCCTGGTGACGCTGCCGGTCTACCCGCTGCACGAACTCGTCGCCCCCGGGGCCTGGGGGACCTCGCCCCGGCTGGAGCGGGCCCGGGCGATGCTCGCCCGGATACCCGACGGCGCCACCGTCGCCGCTTCCAACCGTCTCGCCGCGCAACTGGCCGGGCGGACCACGGTCGGCCTGGTGTGCCGTGAGCCGTCGCCGCCGTTGGCCGTACCGATGTCGGCCGAGGCGCCTTCGGCCGGGATGCCGTCGGCCGGGACGTCTTCTATCGGGATGCCTTCTGCCGGGACGCCTTCTGCCGGGACGCCTTCTACCGGGACCCCGTCGGCCGGAGCGGTGCGGGGTGGCCCGGAGTGGGTGGTCGTCGACCTGGCCGACCCGAGCGTGCAGGCGCCCTGCGCGATCGCCGACACCGTCCGGATGCTCGACCGCTACGAGCGGCTCGGCTACCGCCGGGTCGTGGACGACGGTGACCTGCGGCTGCTCGGCCGCCCGTAGGGCCTTCCCGGACGTTCCCCGGGGTGGGGTCGGACTTGACCGAGGCGCAGCGGTCCGCCACCATTCCACCAATGAACTAGTGAAAGGGTGATGCGGGTGTGATCGAGTACCGCATCGAGCGGCGCAGCGGAGTCTCCACCTACCAGCAGATCGTGCAGCAGACCAAGCAGGCGCTGCGACTCGGTGTGCTCCAGCCCGGGGACAAGCTGCCGACCGCGCGGGAGGTGGTCGAACAGACCGCGATCAACCCGAACACCGTGCTGAAGGCCTATCGCGAACTCGAACGCGAGGGCCTGGTCGAGCCCAGGCCCGGCCTCGGCACCTTCGTCCGGCGTTCGCTCGCCCGTCCCGAGGCGGCCGCCGACGGACCGCTGCGAGCGGGGCTGGTGCAGTGGGTCGACGAGGCCCGCACGGCCGGACTCGACCGCGAGGACGTCTCCGCGCTGATGACCTCCGTGCTGGAGCAGCGCTTCCGGACCGGCGTCACCGGGAGTACCGGTACTGCTGGGACCACCGGGAGTACCGGTACCGCCGAGAGCGCCGGGCCGACGGATCCGGCCGCGTAGGACGTGGATCCGGCCACGTAGAACAGAGAGGGTGGGGGCCGCATGACAGACGCGACAGCGGCGACGCACGCGATATCCGGGCCGCTGGGCGGCGTGTCGACGGGCGGGGCGTCCGCGGACGGTACGCCGCCCGACGGGACGCCGGCCATCGAGGCCGTGGGACTCGGCAAGCGCTACCGGGGCGACCGGTGGGCGCTGCGCGACTGCGGGTTCACCGTCCCGGCCGGCCGGATCTGCGGTGTGGTCGGCGCCAACGGGGCCGGCAAGAGCACCCTGCTCACCCTGGCCGCGCGCCTGATCGAGCCCACCGAGGGCGAGTTGCGGGTGTTCGGCGAGGCGTCGAGCACCCCGGAGACCCGGGCCAGGGTCGCCTGCGTCACCCAGGAGAAGCCGCTCTACCCCTCCTTCACGGTGGCGGGGACCCTGCGCCTGGGGCGGGAACTCAACCCGGGCTGGGACGAGGAGGCGGCCCAGCGGGTGATCGACATGGGGGAGTTGAGGCTCGACGCCCGCGTCGGCTCGCTCTCCGGGGGCCAGCGCACCCGGGTCGCGCTCGCGCTCGCCCTCGGCAAGCGCGCCGACCTGCTCCTGCTCGACGAGCCGATGGCCGACCTCGACCCGCTCGCCCGCCACGAACTGATGGGCGTCCTGATGGCCGAGGCCGCCGAGCGCGGCACCACGATCCTGGTCTCCTCGCACATCCTGCCCGAACTCGACGGAGTCATGGACCACTTGCTGCTGGTGCAGTCGGGCCGGATCCGGCTGTCCGGCGACCCGGAGGAGATCCTCGACAGCCACCAGCTGCTCACCGGTATCGCCGAAGGGGCGGAACTCCCCGCCGGGGCCGCCGTGGAGCGGAGGGTCCGGGGCCGTCAGGTCACCGCGCTGCTGCACACCGGCGAACCGGTCGACGGGCCGTGGGAGTCGGTCCGGCCGAGTCTGGAGGAGCTGCTGCTGGCCTACCTCCGCACCCCGCTGCCCCCGCCCGCCACCGCCCCCGATCGCGAGGCCGCCGCATGAGCACCAGCACCCTGTCCGGTCCGGCGACCCCGTCCGGCCCGGCCGCCCCGCCGGCCGCGAACGGCGGCTCCGCCCCGGCCCGCCGCAGGCGCGGGCCGAGCGGCGCGCTGTGGCTGGTCCTGCACCAGAACCGGCCCGCGATCCGGTCGGTGGCGATCCTGCTCGTCGTCGTATCGGCCGCGCTGGTCGCCATGCACGTCCTGCTCCAGGACCGGCTCGAGTTGATGCAGCAGACCTCCTGCTACACCCCGGCGTCCTGGGAGCGGATCGAGTGCCGGATCCAGCTCGGCCGGGTCGAGATGCTGGACCGGATGTTCACCGACATCGTCCAGCCCGCCGCCACCGCCGTCCCGGTGCTGATCGGCATGTTCCTCGGCGGGCCGCTGCTCGCCCAGGAGTACGAACGCGGCACCGTCCGGCTGGTCCTGACGCAGTCCGTCAGCCCGCGCCGCTGGCTGCTGACCCGGCTCGCCGTCCCCGGCGCGACCGTCCTGGTGGCGACCGCCGTGCTGGCCGCGCTGACCAGTTGGGTGTGGTGGTCGGACATCTTCCACCGCCCGGCGGCCTTCGACCCCCCGTTCCAGGGCTTCACCTACCCGGCGCTGGGCGTCGTCCCGGTCGCCTGGTCGCTGTTCGGCCTGGCCCTGGGCGTGCTGGTGGGGCAGCTGCTGCGGCGCACCGTCGCCGCGGTGCTGGTCAGCGGGGTGGTGGTGGCACTCGCCCAGGCCGTGATGGTCGCCTGGCGGCCGTTCCTGTGGCCGCTGGTCGAGGAGGAGCAGCCGTACCACACCACGATGGGCGGCTTCGTCCAGCCCGCCGACGCCTGGCTGGTGGAGCACGGCGTGGTGCTCGCGGACGGCACCCGGATGATGAACGACGAGTGCGTCGCGTCGGCGAGTGTCTGCAATCAGGCGCCGACCTCCTGGGGCCAGTACCACCCGGTCTCGCACCTCGTGCCGATCCAGCTCGTCGAGGCCGGTCTGCTGCTGGTGCTCACCGCCCTGGTGGTGACCGTCGTCCTGCGTCGGCTCACCCGCGCCGGGGTCTGAACGGTCCGGCGCCGTCCGATTACGGTCTTCTGCCCGCGCGCCCGGCCCAGCAGACTGGGACGGCGTCACGGCCGATTGCGGT
Organism: Kitasatospora purpeofusca; assembly: GCF_034043715.1. GTDB lineage: Bacteria > Actinomycetota > Actinomycetes > Streptomycetales > Streptomycetaceae > Kitasatospora > Kitasatospora purpeofusca_A. The sequence continues at coordinate 71,646 of NZ_JAXCLC010000036.1, forward strand.
CTCCCCCGTCCCAGAAGGAGAACTGCGCAGCATGACCGGAACGACAGCAAGGACCGGCACGACCGGTGCGACCGGCACTACCGCGATGACCGGCACGACCGGCACGACCGGTACGACCGATAGGACCGCGAGGGTCGCGAGGGTCGCCGTCATCGGCGGCGGCCCCGCCGGCCTCACCCTCGCCCGGATCCTCCAGGTCCACGGCGTCGCCGCCACGGTGTACGAGCGCGAGCCCGACCGGGACGTCCGCGGCCAGGGCGGGACCCTCGACCTGCACGGCGACACCGGCCGGCGCGCCGTCCAGGAGGCGCGCCTGACCGAGGAGTTCTGGGCGAAGGCCAGGCCCGAGGGCGCGGAGTTCCGCGTCGTCGACAAGCACGGCGCCGCCCCCCGCGGCTTCGGCGGCGGGCCCGCTCCGGACGCCGCCGGCGCGCCGGGCCCTCCTGGCGCCGCCGGCGGATCCGGTGCGCCCGGCGGGGCCGATCCGGGGGAGAGCCCGGAGATCGACCGGGGAGACCTGCGCGGCCTGCTGCTGGACTCGCTCGCCCCCACCGCCCTCCGCTGGGGCCACCGCCTCGACCGCGCCGAGCCGCTCGGCGACGGCCGGCACCGGCTGCACTTCGACAACGGCGCCGTCGAGCTCTGCGACCTGCTGGTCGGCGCCGAGGGCGCGCACTCCCGGGTCCGTCCGCTGCTCACCCCGGTGGAGCCGCACTACACCGGCGTCAGCCTGGTCGAACTGGGCATCCCCGACGCGGACCGGACCGCCCCCGGGGCCGCCGCCGCCGTGGGCAACGGCAGCCTGTTCGCGTTCCACGACAACAAGGGCCTGGTCCTCCAGCGCAACAGTGACGGCCGGATCCGCGTCTACGCCTTCTTCCGCAGCCCCGAGGACTGGCTGCGGGTGGCCGACCTCTCCGCGCACGACCCGGCGGGCACCCGCGCCGCCGTCGCCCGGCACTTCACCGACTGGGCACCGGAGTTCCGGGACGCCCTGGCCGCCTGCGACGACACCCTGCGCGCCCAGCCACTGGAGATGCTGCCGGTCGGCCTGCGCTGGTCGCGCCGCCCGGGCGTCACCCTGGTCGGGGACGCGGCGCACCTGATGTCCCCGTTCGCGGGGCAGGGCGTCAACCTCGCGATGTGGGACGCCGCCGAACTCGCGCTCGCGGTGGCCCCCGTTCTCGCTCCACCGGCCCGCTGGGAGGCTTCGACCGCGGCGGCCCTAGACGCCGCCGTCGAGGGCTACGAGAAGGCGATGTTCGAACGGGGCGCGTTCTGGGCCGGTATCTCCGCGTTCAACCACGACCGGGTGCTGGCGCCCGACGGCCACGAGAACCTGCACCTCATGGCCGGTCCGCCCACCGCTCCGGACGGCGCGTAGAGCCACGGTCGGGGCCCGAGGCCGGGCCCCGGCTCAGGATCCGGTGCAGCCGCAGGACCGCCGGACCACCATCCGGGCCGGGAACATCCGGGCGCCGGCGGCGGGCGCCGGCTCCCCGTCGGCGCGCACACCGAGCACCAGGTCGACGGCGGCGCGCGCCATCTCCTCCTGCGCGGTGGCCACGCTGGTCAGCGGCGGGCCGGCGATCACGGCCTCCGCGATGTCGTCGAACCCGGCCACCGCGATGTCCTCCGGCACCCGGAGGCCGAGGTCGTCGGCGGCCCGCAACAGGCCGATCGCCTGATCGTCGGTCGCGCAGAACACGGCCGTCGGCCGGTCGGCGCGCGCCAGCAGCGCGAGCGCCTCCCGGTGCGCGCGGACGCGGTCGAAGGGCGCGTCGACCAGTCGGCCCTCGGTGGTGAGCCCGGCCCCGGCGAGCGCGGCGGCCCAGCCGGCGGTGCGGACGGTGACCGGGTCGCTCGGGCTGAGCGAGAAGGTGCCGCCGAAGCAGTGCACCGTGGCGTGGCCGTGCCCGAGCAGATGGCGGACGACCTCCCGCGCCCCGCCCTCGTCGTCCGCGACCACCGCGATCCCGTGCTCGGTCTCGGCGCGGTGGTGCAGCAGCACCACCGGTGTCCCGTCCGTGGCGTCCGCCCGGGCGACGCCGGGGGCGGACGGGTCCTGCGTGACCAGGATCAGGCCGTCCACCTGCATACCCAGGAAGGCGCGGATGTAGTGGGCCTCGCGCTCGTCGGCGTAGTCGGAGTTGCCGATCAGCAGCAGCCGCCCGCGCTCGGCGGCGGCCCGCTCCACGGTGTGCGCGAGTTCGGCGAAGAAGGGCTGCCGGGCGTCCGGCACGACCATGCCGATCAGGTCGGTCCGCCGCCGTGCCATGGCCTGTGCGACGCGGTTGGGCCGGTAGCCCAGCTCCTCGACGGCGGCGAGCACCCGGGCCCGGGTCGCGGCCGCCACCGGCCGAGGCCCGTCGTTGATCACATAACTCACGACCGCTGTCGACGTCCCCGCCGTCCTCGCCACGTCGTCCCGCGTCACCCTTGCCATGCCCGCGAGCCTACACACCGGCACCGACGGGCCCGGCCGTCGTTCCACCGGCCGGATGCCGCGTCGGGCCGTCAGTACATCTGGTCGGCCGTGACGTCCGCGGAGCGGCGCAGGGCCTGCTCCGCCGGTTCGCCGCGCAGGGCGAGCAGGGTGAGTGCCAAGGCGTCCACCACCGTCAGGTGGGCGATCCGGCTGGCGGTGGTCTCCAGCCCGAAGACCAGGTCCTGGCCGCCGGCGACCAGGGTGTGGGTGGCGGCCTCGCCGAGCGGGGAGCGGGCGTAGCTGGTGACCGCCACCACCGCGGCGCCGTTGCCGCGGGCGTGCCGGGCGGCGTCGACCACGGTGCGGGTCGCCCCGGTGTGGCTGACCGCCAGACAGGCCGAGGCGGAGGTCAGCTGGGCGGCGGCCAGCTGCGCGGTGCTCGGGTCGGCGGGGGCGTCGGTGCGCAGGCCCAGCGCGCGCAGCCGGTAGGCCGCGTCCAGGACCACCGCGCCGGAGAGCCCCTCGCCGAGGACGAGGACGTGGTCGGCGGCGTTCAGCGCCCCGGCCGCCGCCCGCAGCTCCTCGACGGCGAGCGTGGTGGCGATCCCGTCGAGCGCCTCCCGGGCGGCGCGAACGGTGTCGGCGAGGGCGCGGGCGGCCGGGTCCCCGGTGTCGGAGGCGTCCGGCACCAGGGCCGGGGCCTGGCGGACGGCCGCGATCTTCAGCTCCTGGTAGCCCCGGAAGCCGAGCCGCTGGCAGGCGCGGACCACCGAGGACGGCGCCGTCCCCGCGAGCTCGGCGACATCGCTCACGCTCAGGCCGACCAGGTCGGCGCCCCGGGCGAGGACCACCTGGGCGACCCGCTCCTCGCTGCCGCGCAGTTCGCCCAGCCGGGCGCGGATGTGCGCGGCCAGCTGGGACTCCAGCGGAGAAAATTCGGAATGCTCTTCCATGGATCAAGTGTAACGTGGAATCGTGTTCCGAGGGTCGGCACTCCGCCGGCCCGTCGATCCGTCGATCCGTCCTTTGGAGGGGAGCCCTGCCATGGCCGCCGCCGCCGTTCCCGTGGCCGTTCTGACCGCCGCCGTCCTGCACGCGGTGTGGAACGGACTGGCGCACCGGATCGAGGACAAGCTGGTCGGCTTCGCCCTGATCAACCTCGCGTACACCGCGTGCGCGGTGGTCCTGGTGCTGCTCAACCCGTTCCCGGCGGCGGCCGCCTGGCCGTACCTGCTGGCCTCCGTGGCGATGCAGGTGGCGTCCCAGCTGCTGCTCCTGCGCGCCTACCAGCTGGGAGACTTCGGGCAGATGTACCCGATCGCGCGCGGTTCGGCGCCGCTGCTGGTGGCGGTGCTGTCGGTGGCGCTCCTCGGCGAGTCGCCCGGCGTCGGGGAACTGCTCGGGGTGGCCGTCGTCTCCTGCGGGCTGGTCGGGCTGGCCTTCGCCAAGGGGATCCCGGGCCGGGCCCAGCTGCCCGCGCTCGCGGCGGCGCTCGGCACCGGGGTGATGATCGCCGCGTACACGGTGTCCGACGGCGCCGGCGTCCGGCACGCGGGGACGGTCGGCGGCTATGTCGCCTGGCTGTTCCTGCTCCAGGGGCCGGTCCTCGCGCTGATCGCCCGGGTGCGGCGCGGGCCGGGGCTGCTGGCCGGGGCCGGTCCGGCGGTGCCGTTCGGGCTGCTCGGCGGGGTGCTGTCGCTGACCGCCTACGGGCTGGTGGTGTGGGCACAGTCCCGGGGCGACCTCACCACCGTCGCGGCGCTGCGCGAGACGAGCATCGTGATCGCCGCGCTGATCGCCACCGTGGTCTTCCGGGAGCGCCTCGGGCGGCTGCGGATGGCGGCGAGCGCGACCGTCCTGGCCGGGATAGCCGTCCTGGAACTGGCCCGCCCCTGAGGCCGGTTCCAGGACGGCGCGGGCGACTTCGCGCGATTCAGAGGACGACGACCGTCAGCGAGCTGTGCGTCGTCGTGAAACCCAGCCGCTCGTACAGCTGCCGGGCCCGGTTGCCCTCCGTCACGGCCAGTCCGATCCGGGCGGCGCCGCCGTCGGCGACGGCGGCGACGACCCGGCGCAGCAGGTCGCGGCCGAGACCGGGGTAGCCGTGCGCCGGGTGGCGGAACACATGGGCGATCCAGGGCAGGCCGTCCCAGTCGGTGAGGACGGCACCGGCCACCACCCGGTCGGTGCCATCCACGACCAGGGTGCTGGCCGGCAGCGGCGGGCCTATCACCTGCCCGGAGAGCAGTTCGGCGATCCTCCGGACCGAGGCCCGCTCGTCCTGGCCCTCGCCCTGGCCCTCGTCCGGGCGGTGGTCGGGATGGCCGGGGCCGAAGGCGGCCCGGGAGGCGGGCGCGAGCGCCTCGGCCCCCCGGTCACAGGGAACGGCGCGGAACCCGTCCCGGAGCGGGGTGGCAGCCCAGCCGGCCCAACCCCCGGGCGGGGGAGCGTCGGTGAGTTTCCGGTGCATCGTGTGGCCGTGGCGCAGTACCGCGGCCCCCCGGCGCACCAGCTCCTCGCCGAGCCCGACCGGGCCGGAGACCACCCAGCCCGCCAGTTCCGTTTGTACGAAGGCGGCCAGGGCGGCCGGATCGGCGCGCGGGTCGACCACCTCCAGCCGGTTCGCCCAGCGGCGGCCCTCCCGTTCGCCCCGTTCGAACCGCACCAGGGGGACCCCGTCGGCTCCGTACCCGTACTGCCAGTCGCTCCCGGCCTGCGCCACGCCGTTCGTCCGATCCTCGCGCGTCGGCACACCCCTCGGTACGCCCCGTCGTCCGCCATGCTCGGTGAACGGTCCGCCCGGCATCAACCGACTCCCGGTCAACCGGCCTGCCGGGACGGCGGATCGGGCGGGACGTGGCCGGAATTGTCGGTGGCGGCACTTAACCTTCCCGGCATGAGCGTCCCCGAGGTCGTCCCGATCCTCCACGAGCCCGGCTACCGCACCGACACCGTCGGCCGCTGCCGGGGCGGCCAGTTCTTCGCCTCGGTCTGCTACGCCGTCCCCGAGGGGTCGTCCGATCCCGACGGCGGGGCGTGGTACGCGGTGCTGCACCGGTTCGACCCGGGCGGGCGACACCTCGGCTCGCGGATCGAGGCAGCGCCGGAGGAGTTCGACACCGGTGCCGGGAAGGCCGCCGAGGAGCTGCTCCGGGAGTGGCTGGACGCGCTGCCGGAGCGGGAGTTCGGGGACATCGCCGTCGCGCCCTTCGCGGTGCTGGTCGACGGCTGCCGCTTCGGCCTGGTCGTCGAGCGGCACGGCGAGGACGCGACGGAGGACGACTGGGCCGAGCTCTACCCCGACGGCCTCGGCTTCCACGCGCCCTGGGACGGCGAGTACGACACCTGAGCCCGCCCGCCCCCGAACCCGCTGGTCCGAACCCGCCCGCCCCCAACCCGCCGGCCGGCCCCCGTCCCGCTCAGTCCGCGATCACCGCTGCGCGGACGCAGAGGACGTCCGGCAGGTGGGAGAGCACCGGTGACCAGTGCGCGCCCTCGTCGCCGCTGGCGTAGACCTCGCCGGTCCGGGTGCCGAAGTAGATGCCGGCCGGTGCGAGGTCGTCGGTGCGCAGCGCGTCCCGCAGCACAACGCCGTAGTGGTCCTCGCCGGGCAGGCCCTCGGTGAGCGCCCGCCAGCTGTCGCCGGCGTCGTCGGTGCGGAAGACCCGGCAGCGGCGGCCGGGCGGAATCCGGTCGTCGGCGCCGCCGAGCGGGAACACGTACGCGGTGTCGGCACGGTGCGGGTGGGCGGCGATCGCGAAGCCGAAGTCGGCGGGCAGGCCGTCGGCGATCGACCGCCAGCTCGCGCCGCCGTCGTCGCTGCGGTAGACGCCGCCGTGGTTCTGGAGGTAGAGCCGGTCCGGGTTCACGGCGTCCCTGGCGATCTTGTGCACGCACTGGCCGAACTCGGGGTACTGGTTCTCCTCCGGCAGGAACTCGGCCCGCAGGCCGGTGTTGGAGGGTTCCCAGCTGCCGCCGCCGTCCTTGCTGCGGTAGACGCCGCCGCTGGACACGGCGACCAGCAGCCGTTCCGGGTCGCGGGGGTCGCACAGGACGGTGTGCAGGCCCTGGCCCCCGTAGCCGGCGCCCCACTCGGTGCGCTGCGGGTGGTCCCACAGCGACTCGACCAGGGCGAAGGTCTCGCCGCCGTCCGTGGAGCGGAACAGCGCGGCGGGTTCGGTGCCCGCGTAGACCACGTCGGGGGCCTCGGGCCCGGCCGGCTGGAGCTGCCAGACCCGGGTCAGCGAGGCGCCGGTGTGCTCGGGGAAGCGGATGGCCGGGGTGGACGGCTCGAACCAGCTCGCGCCGAGGTCGTCCGAGCGCCACACCGACGGGCCCCAGTGGCTGCTGTCGGCGCCCACCAGCAGCCTGGTGCGACCGCCGCGGCGGTCCAGGGCGACGGAGTAGATCGCGTTCATCGGGAAGTGCGGCCCGCTGAACTCCCAGTCCAGCCGGTCACGACTGCGGCCGAGAAAGAGGCCCTTCTCGGTTCCGACGGCCAACAGCACCTCGGTCATTGCCACACACCACCTGGTCGGCGAAACGGCCCCCGCGGACACCCTCCCCGGCCCAGTGTCCCGCCGCCGGGGGCCCGCCACATCTCGCCGCGCCGAGGCGGACGGCCGCCGGGTAATGCCCCGACCCGACGGCGCGGCGCCCGGGGCGCCCGGGTGCCGCACCGTCGGCCACCAGCTGTCGTCAGCCCCGGCAGCCTTCCAGCAGCCGCAGCCAGACCTCGCTGATCGTCGGGTAGGCGGGCACCGCGTGCCACAGCCGGTCGATGGGCACCTCGCCGACCACCGCGATCGTCGCCGAGTGCAGCAGCTCGGAGACACCGGGGCCGACGAAGGTCGCGCCGACCAGCACCTCCCGGTCCAGGTCGAAGACGACCCGGGCCCGGCCGCGGTAGTCGTCGCCGTAGAGCGAGGCCCCGGCGACCGCGCCGAGGTCGTGGTCGATCGCCTTGACCCGCAGCCCGGCCCGTTCGGCGGCGTCGAGGGTCAGGCCGACGGCGGCGACCTCCGGTTGTGTGAAGACGACCTGGGGCGCGCCGGCGCTGTCCGCGGACGCGGCGTGCGCGCCCCAGCGTTCGGTGTCCAGCGGGCGGGCCTGGGCGCGGGCGACGATCGCCGCGCCGGTGATGCGCGCCTGGTACTTGCCCTGATGGGTGAGCAGCGCCCGGTGGTTGACGTCCCCGGCGGCGTACAGCCACGCGCCGTCGACGCCGAGCACGGTGCAGCTGTCGTCCACCCCGAGCCAGTCGCCGGGGTGCAGACCGACCTGCTCCAGGCCGACGTCGGCCGTGCGGGGGGCACGCCCGGTGGCGTACAGCACCTCGTCCACGGTCAGCCGCCCGCCGTCGCCCAGGGTGAGCGTGACCTCGGAACGGTCCTCGGCCGGGTCGGCACCGTCAGGCCCCTCGGCACCGTCAGACCCGTCAGCCCTGTCAGCCCTGTCAGGCCCGCTCACAGACCGCCGCTCCAGCGCCGTCACCTCCGTCCCGAACCGGAGGTCCACCCCGAGGTCCCGCAGACCGTCCGCGACCAGCTCGCCGGCGAACGGCTCCGTCCGGGGCAGCAACGCGGAGCCGCGGACCAGCAGCACCACCTCCGAGCCGAGCGCCCGCCAGGCGGTGGCGAGTTCCACGCCCACCACCCCGCCGCCCACGACGGCCAGCCGCCGGGGGACGGTGGGCGAGCCGGTCGCCTCGCGGTTGGTCCACGGCCGGGCGTCGGCCAGTCCGGGCACGTCGTGCGGCAGCACCGGGCGGCTCCCGGTGCAGATCGCGACGGCGTGCCGGGCCACCAGCAGCCGCTCCGCGCCGTCCTCCGACTCGACCGTCACCTGTCGTTCGCCGGCCAGTCGGCCGTGGCCCCGGACCAGTTCGATGCCGGTGTCACGGAGCCACTGCACCTGGCCGTCGTCCTGCCAGTGCGAGGCGAACGAGTCGCGCCGGGCGAGCACCGCGGCCGCGTCCAGCGCACCGCCGCCGACCGCCTCCCGGGAACCGGCCACCGCGCGGGCGTCGGCCAGCGCGGCGACCGGGCGCAGCAGCGCCTTGCTCGGCATACAGGCCCAGTACGAGCACTCGCCGCCGACCAGTTCGCTCTCCACGATCACCGTGCGCAGCCCGGCGGCGGCCGTCCGGTCGGCGACGTTCTCGCCGGTGGGGCCCGCGCCGATCACGATGACGTCGAACTCCTCGGGGGCGGGGGACTGGGGGGAGGTCATACGTGCTCCTCGTTGCTCTGAATCGGTGCTGTCGTGCTGTCGTGCGTCGTGCCGTGCCCATCCTGCGCCGACCGGACCGCCCGGCGCAGCCGAACACGCGGGCGAAGCGCCGGCCTCAGCAACCCCTTCACATCCCGCTGGCCGCCGCACCGCGCGGCGGCACGGTGCGGCGTCCACCGGGTGCCGTCTACCCGAGCTCCGCCAACTCGGCGAGCGCCGCCGCCGTTTCGGCAGGCCGGGAGAACATCGGCCAGTGCCCGGTCAGCACCTCGCGCAGTTCCCACTCCGCCCCGCCGAGCGCCGCGAAGTACGGGTGCCCGGCGGCGATCATCTCCCGGACCTGTGCCAGCGGGATCGAGCAGGAGATCAGGGCCTTCGGCAGCTTGTCCGCCCCGCCGGCGAGCCGCACCGGCTCGTAGAGCGTCCCGGCCGGCTGGGCCGTCGCCCGCTCGCGGAACCGCGCCAGCCCGGCTTCGTCGATCCCCTCCACGGAGGCGCCGTCGGAGGCCAGCACCTCCCAGGACGGCAGCGGCAGCCACCGGCCGTCCACCAGCGTGGCCTCCAGCGTGGCGCGGTAGGCCGGGTCCCAGAGGTCCGCGATCGCGACACCGTCGGCGAGCGGGCCGGAGTCGAGGTAGACCACCCGCCGGATCCGGTCCGGCACCCGGTCGGCCGCGCCGGACACGGCGATGGTGCCGCCGCTGTGCGCCACCAGGACCACGTCGCGGAGGTCCTCGCGGACCAACAGTTCGGTGAGGTCGGCGATCTGGGCCTCCGCGCCGGTCTCCGGCGTGGCCTCGCCGGCCCGTTCGGCGAGCCCGGGCAGCGTCACCGCGTGCACGGTGTGGCCCGCGGCGCGCAGGGGTTCGGCCACCGCCTCCCAGGCCCAGCCGCCGAGCCAGAAACCGGGGACGAGTACGAAAGTGCTCATGATGGGACGGTCCTTTCCTGGAATGCCTGCGGTGGCCCCGGTCCCGGTCCTCACCGTCACCCGGGCCGCCCGCCGTGACTCCGACCCTAGAATGGCATCCGGACAGAACTCGACCGGATTTGCCGCCGGTTCGACCACCCGGCCGCCCGCGTCGCTGCCCGCCTCGCCGCCCGCGTCGCCGTCTACCCGGCCCGCCGACCGTCCGGCCGAACGCGAACAGGAGCGGAACACCGTGGAGCACCCGGTCAGCCGCATCCTCGCCCTCCTCGAACTGCTCCAGGCCCGCCCCGGCCTCACCGGCGCCGAGATCGCCGAGCGGCTGGAGGTCGACGTCCGCACCGTGCGCCGCTACGCGGCCCGGCTCGCCGAACTCGGCATCCCCGTCCGGGCCGAACGCGGCCGCTACGGCGGCTACCGGCTGCTGCCCGGCTACCGGCTGCCGCCGCTGATGCTCACCGGGGACGAGGCCGCCTCGGTGGTGCTCGGTCTGCTGGCCGGCCGCCGGTCCGGGCTGTCGGTGGGGGAGCAGGCCGGGGAGTCGGCCCTCGCCAAGATCCAGCGGGTGCTGCCGCCGGCGCTGCGCGACCGGGTCGCGGCCGTCGAGCAAACCCTCGGACTGACCGCCGCGCCCGCCACCGGCCCCAGCCCGGCCGCCTCGGCGCTGTTCACGCTCGCCGAGGCCGCGCGCCGGAACCGCCGGGTCCGGCTCGACTACCGGGACCGCGCCGGCACACCCAGCGAGCGCGAGTTCGACCCGTACGGGCTGGTCGTCCACTCGGGCCGCTGGTACACCACGGGACTGGACCACCGCAGCGGCGAGCAGCGGACCTTCCGGCTGGACCGGATCCGCTCCGTCCACCCGGGTGAGGCCGGTTTCGAACCGCCCGCGGACGTCGACCCGGTGCGGCGGGTCCTGGAATCGCTCGCCTCGGTGCCGTGGCAGCACGAGATCGAGGTCGTCCTGACCACCGGCCTGGACGAGGCCCGCCACCGCATCCCGCCCACCGTCGGCACGGTCACAGCGACCGAGGACGGCAGGGTGCTGTTCCGCGCCCGGGCCGAGCGCCTCGACGGCATGGCCGTGCTGCTCGCCGGTCTCGGCTGGCCCTTCACCGTCCGCCGCCCCGCCGCCCTGCGCGACGAGGTCCGCGCGCTGGCCGCCCGCCTCGCCGCCTGGACGGAGGACGGACCGGCCGACGAGTGAGTGTCCCCCGGACCTCGTGTTCGCCAACCCGTTCGCCAACCCGCCCCAAAGCGCGGCGGCGGGCTCCGGGGCGGAGGAACCACCCCGGAGCCCGCCGCACGGGCGACCGGACGTCAGGCCTTCGGAGCGCCGTTCTGCTCCGACGCCACCTGCCGCTTGACCTCTTCCATGTCCAGCTTCCTGGCCTGGCCGATCAGGTCCTCGAACACCGGCTCGGGCAGCGCCCCGGCCTGGGAGAAGACGAGCACGCCCTCCCGGATGATCGCCAGCGTCGGGATCGACTGGATCCCGAACGCCGCGGCGAGCTCCTGCTGCGCCTCGGTGTCGACCTTGGCGAACACGAGGTCCTGGTGGCGCTCGGCGGCCTTCTCGTAGACCGGCGCGAACTGCCGGCACGGGCCGCACCAGCCCGCCCAGAAGTCGATGAGGACGAAATCCTTGCCGCCCTCACCGGGGACGATCTCGTCGAAGTTCTCCTTGGTCAGCTCGACCGTGCTGCTCATCTCGCGATTCCTGCCCTTCCGGTGGTGGCGGTGAAGGCCATCTGCCCCGCACAACGGCTGCTGTCCCCGCGCTATTCCGCGGACCCTACCGCGCGGTTCGTCGAGCGGAAGCGGGCCCCGGCCCGTACCGGAGGGTGTCAGGCACCGACGTGCCCAACCGCCGACCGGGGAGCGGCCACCATGCGCAACATCCCGCCGTACCCGTGCCGAAGGCCCGGCCGGTTCCGTTCGCGGGCCCGGGTGCCTCGCCGTGCTCGCCGCCGCCGGGCTGTCCGCCGCCACCCTGCGTGGTCACCGACAGCGCGGGCTTCACCCTCTACCGCTTCGACAAGGACAGCGCCACACCGCCGACCGCCACCAGCGCCGGCGACTGCGCCACCCTCTGGCCGCCCGCCGCGGCCGACGGCACGGCGGTCACCGTCAACGGCATCGGCCCCGAGCGGTCCGTGCACCTCGACGTCGCCCAGCTACGTCCTCGGTGTGCTGGACCCGGCCGAACGCGCCGCCTTCGACGCCCGTCTGGTCGCGGGCTGCCCGCAGTGCACCCGGCAGCCGGCCGAACTCACCCCCGTCGGAACGCTGCTGGCCGAGTACGCGGCCGACGGCGACCCGGCCGACCCCCTGCCGCGGCCGGACCCGGGTCCGGCGGCTGGCACTGGTCGTCGCGGTGGCCGCCGTGGCACTGGCCGGACCCGCGGTCACCGCCGCGGTCATCACCGCCGACTCCCCGCCCGCGGTGGTCGCCGCGGCCGCCGCCCACCGGTTCACCGGGACGGACCCCGCGACCGGGGCCCTGGGGCAGCCGGGTCACCCTCGAACTCTCCGGCGTCCCCGGCCCGATCACCTGCGACCTGATCGCCGTCTCCGACGCGGGCGTCAGGCAGACGGTGACCACCTGGAGCGTCCCCGCCACCGTCCACTCCACCGGCGGTACCGCCCTCCCACCCGCCACCATCGACCACTTCGAAGTCCGCACCCTAGACACCGACAACCGACACCCTCCTCCTCACCATCCCCACCCACACCCCCTGGCCCTCCCCACCGCCGGAAGCCGCCCCCCGCCGACTTCCTGTGCCCCCTACCCGGCGCTCCTCTCCATCCGCCGCAGGAAGTCGACTCCGCCGACTTCCTGCGCACCCCGATCCTCACCCCCGACCCAGGGGACCCGGCCTGCCGTCGAGTGGGAAGTCGGCGAGGCCGATCTCCCACTCCCGTTCCTCGCCGACGGTGCAGCGATGTCACCGCCCCGCTGCGTGTGACCCGGGACGGTGCCGGTGTGGTGCGGGGAGTCGACATCGCCGACTTCCTGCGCCACCCCGAGTGATCCGGCACGGTGACTGCTCCGGAGCGGGAAGTCGACCCGGCCGACTTCCCACCCGGTGTGCGGCGTTCCCGTTGCTACCGCCGGGCTGGTGGCACAGGGAGTTGACCTCGCCGACTCCCTGCACCACCACCGGCCCCCGCCTCTGGCCTGCCTCCTATGGGCGGTTGGTGCTGCCGACTTCCCACGTCGCGTGCGGTGCTTCCGGTGTTGTCACAGGTGTGCGCCCCCATGGGAGGTCGGTGAGGCCGACTTCCCACTCCCGTTCCTCGCCGATGGTGCAGCGATGCCGCCGCCCCGCTGGGTGTGACCCGGGACGGTGCCGGTGTGGTGTGGGGAGTCGATATCGCCGACTTCCTGCACCATCTCCGCGCCCCTGCCGAGTCTCTTCCCCCGCTTGCCTGCCCGCCGCGGGAGGTCGACCTGGCCGACTTCCCGCTCGGTGTGGGGCGTTTCCGTTGTTGCCGCCGGGGTGGTGGGGGGGGGGTTGGTCGCCCCCGC